>CAZTUJ010000001.1:0-171647 GCA_964616855.1 uncultured Gammaproteobacteria bacterium
AAGCGCGGATGAACGCCGGCGATAACTATAATCGTCCTAAGGTAGCGAAATTCCTTGTCGGGTAAGTTCCGACCTGCACGAATGGCTTAACCACTTGAGCACTGTCTCAGCGAAGGACTCGGTGAAATTGCAAGACGAGTAAAGATGCTCGTTAACCACAGTCGGACGAAAAGACCCCGTGAAGCTTTACTACAACTTGATATTGAATTAGGGATACACATGTTCAGAATAGGTGGGAGCCTTCGGGCACCAGTGAGATACCACCCTTGTTTATTTTTAATTCTAACCGCGTGTTACGCGGGACAGTGTCTGGCGGGTAGTTTGTCTGGGGCGGATGCCTCCCAAAATGTAACGGAGGCGTTTACAAAGGTTGGCTATCCCGGAATGGAAACCCGGGAGATAGTGTAAAGGCACAAGCCAGCTTTACTGCGAGACTTACCGGTCAAGCAGTCGCGAAAGCGGAACTTAGTGATCCGACCATTCAATATAGGATGGTGGAAGCTCATCGGATAAAAGCTACTCCGGGGATAACAGGCTAGTCAGGTCCAAGAGTCCACATCGACGACCTGGTTCGGCACCTCGATGTCGGCTCGTCGCATCCTGGGGGTGGAGAAGCTCCCAAGGGTTGGGCTGTTCGCCCATTAAAGCGGCACGCGAGCTGGGTTCAGACCGTCGTAAGACAGGTCGGTCTCCTATCCACTGTGGTCGTGGAAACTTGAAGAGGCCCTTCCTTAGTACGAGAGGACCGGGAAGGACGAAGCTCTAGTGTACCTGCTGTTCTACCAAGGGCATCGCAGGGTAGCTACCTTCGGTTAAGATAAGCGCTGAAAGCATCTAAGCGCGAAGCTGTCTCTAAGATTAGGTTTCACAGACTGGTTAAAGATTATGACCTTGATAGGCTGTATGTGTAAGTCCAGTAATGGATTGAGCAAAGCAGTACTAATAAGTCGTCAGATTTTCCCACACTTTTGTTTTTCAAGCCCCGCGTAGGCGCAAATAGGCGTTTACGCGGTGGCAGTGAAAATACTTCGCACCCGCTCATTTCAGCTTTTGTTGAAATGGCACAAAAAGACGCCATTGTTCTGGTGGTCAAAGCGGAGGGGTCACACCTGATCCCTTCCCGAACTCAGAAGTTAAGCCCTCCAGCGCCGATGATACTTGGGCCTGAGCCCTGGGAAAGTAGGTCGCCGCCAGAACAATGGTGTTTTTTTATTGGAAATTTATTTCTAATTTCAGAAGCTATTTAAAAAGTCATCGGCAATTGCCGGTGATTTTTTTTATCCGTCCTCCCTGGAGAGACGGTTTTTTTATTAGTTGAAAAAGGCTATAATAAAGAAATAATAATCTAGAATTTATGTCTTTAATTAAATCCATCTCCGGTATCCGCGGAACCATTGGCGGCCGACCCGGAGAAAATCTCACTCCTAACGATTTACTAGCATTTTTATCCGCTTTTGCCAGGCAGTTACGGCAAAAATTTCCGGAGATAAAGAAGCCGGCGGTAGTTTTAGGACGTGATGGTCGGATTAGCGGCCCCCTTTTACATGATTTTGCTCGTTCCGTCCTCTGCCTTAACGGTCTGAATGTTTTAGATGCTGGTTTAGCCACCACGCCGACCGTCGAAATGGCTGTCATTCAAGAGAAAGCCCAGGGTGGTTTGATTTTGAGTGCTTCCCATAATCCACGGCAATGGAACGCTCTTAAGCTTCTTAATGACCAGGGCGAATTTTTGAGTGCCGCCGAAGGTCAAGAATTAATTACCCTTAGCCAAGCCCCGGAGCCGCTCTATCCAGAGCTGGATGACTTAGGAGTCGTGAAAGCCCTGCCGCAGGCCTTAGATCGGCATATAGAGGCTATCCTGGCCTTAAAATTAGTAGATAGAGCAGCGATTGTTAAGCGTAATTTTAAAATTGTGGTGGATGGTATTAATTCGGTTGGTGCCTTTGCCATCCCCGCCCTCCTTAAGTCTCTGGGCTTGGAACAAGTGGAGATAATTAATGCTGAAGTTAACGGTGAATTTAATCATAATCCTGAGCCCTTAGATGAACATTTAGGTGCTATTAAAGAGCGCGTTAAAGCGAGCGGGGCTGATTTAGGGATTGTCGTTGACCCTGACGTTGACCGTCTGGCCTTTATTGATGAACATGGCGTGATGTTTGGCGAAGAATATACTTTAGTAGCGGTAGCGGACTATGTTTTGCGCGGTTATTGTCCTTGTTTCTATCAGAAAATTAGCGTCTCCAACCTTTCCTCTTCTCGCGCCCTTAAAGATGTTACCGAGAAAAAGGGCGGCTCCTATTATACCGCGGCTGTGGGCGAGGTCAACGTGGTGACAAAAATGAAAGAAGTGGGAGCAGTTATCGGGGGCGAAGGTAACGGCGGCATTATTTATCCAGAATTGCATTACGGACGTGACGCTTTAGTTGGTAGCGCTTTATTTCTAAGTGCTTTAGCTCAAGCAGAGCTTTCGGCCTCCGCCTACCGTGCCCAATTTCCTGAATATTATATGGTGAAAGATCGGATTGATTTAAAGCCGGGGACTGACTTGAAGGCCCTCCTCGCTAAGGTTAAATCTGCTTATACGGGTGAAACTATTATTGATATTGATGGCGTTAAAATTGACTGGGCGGATTCCTGGGTGCATCTTCGTGCTTCTAATACCGAGCCTATCATTCGTATTTACGCAGAAGCGGCTTCTTTAGCGCAAGCCCAGCTGCGTGTTTATGAGTTAAAACAAATCATTACTACTCTTTAGATTTGATTGTTGCCAAGTTCGGCTTAATTTATCCCGCTTAGCTCTTAAAAACAATTTTTTAATAATATTAAAGTATTTTTGTCAATATTATTATTTAAATATGGGTGGTAATTTTCAGGGGGAGATGGTAAAATGAAGAAAATAAAATAAGGATAATCAGTATTTATGAAGACAAAAATCATTATTCTCGCAGCGGGTAAGGGAACGCGCATGGGCTCGGAGTTGCCCAAAGTTTTAGTTCCAGTTCAAGGTAAGCCGATGATCCATTATTTAATGGAGGCGGTGATGGCGTCAGCGGTTGATAGTCGTCCAGTAGTAGTGGTTGCTCCTTGGAATAAAGATGTTATTAGCGAATCTCTGAATTCTTACGACTTAGACTATGCTATTCAAGATCAGCAACTAGGTACTGGTCACGCCGTGGCCTGCGCTCGTTCTTTTGTGGGTGATGAGTATGATAATATTTTAGTTTTATATGGCGACCAGCCCTTTTTACAAGCTAGTTCAATTAAATCTTTCGCTGACTCCGAACCTCAACCGCTAACCGTAGTCTCTACTTTGTTGCCTGACTTTGAAAATTGGCATCACAATTTTTTTCATCTTGGTCGTATTGCTCGCAACGATCAAGGCAAGGTTTGCGGCATTGTCGAATTTAAAGATGCTAGTGATCAAGAAAAAGAAATTCGCGAGATCAATCTCGGTTTTATGTGTTTTAAGAAAAATTGGCTTTTTTCTAATATCGATAGCCTGAAAGATAATAATAATGCGCACGAATTTTACTTAACTGACATGGTAAAAATTGCTTTTCAGCAAGGACATGAGGTAAAAACAATTAATGTCGAGCCTCGCGAAGCCATGGGTATTAATAGCAAGGAAGAATTAGCCATTGCTGAGGGCTTAGTCTCTTAAATATGCGCCGCATCTTGGATTTACACATCCATTCTCGTTATTCCCGCGCCTGTTCGCCGCGCTTATCTTTAGCTAACATCGCCGCGACCGCACAAAGAAAGGGTGTTGATATTGTGGCTACTGGTGATTTTACTTACCCTGCTTGGTTTCGGGCGATTTCTTCCGAGTTGGAGGAAAAAGGAGATAGCGGTCTCTACCAACTTAAAGAGGGAAATTTTAAAACTTTATTTTTACTCAGCACCGAAGTTTCTTTAGTCTATAAAGATGGAGGCAAAGCTCGGCGCATTCATTTAGTAGTGCATGCTCCTAATTTAGCGGCCGTTGCTTCTTTGAATAAATATTTAGACGCTAAATATAATATCCGTTCGGATGGTCGGCCGATTTTAGGGATGAGTGCTCCTGATTTTGTTCGCGTTTGTTTACAAATTAGTCCGCAGTTTTTAATATATCCGGCCCACATTTGGACTCCTTGGTATGCTGTTTTTGGCTCGAAGTCGGGCTTTAATTCTCTAGAAGAATGTTTTCACGAACAAACAGAATTTATCTATGCTTATGAAACCGGTTTATCAAGCGACCCGGAAATGAATTGGCGTCTCAGTGCTCTTGATAATTTAACCTGTCTGTCTAATTCTGATGCCCATAGTTTAGAAAATATTGGTCGCGAGGCTAGCATCATGTCGCTAGCGGAAGACCGCTATGAGCATATTTTCCAGATTATTAAAGAACATCGTCGCAGTTTAGATTTAAAAACAGAGGGGATGATGGCAACGATTGAATTCTACCCAGAAGAAGGAATGTATCATTGGGATGGTCATCGCGATTGCAATTTTAGTTGTGCGCCGACGGAGAGCCACCACTTGAAGGGTTTGTGTCCCCGTTGCGGCCGCTCACTCGTCATTGGTGTTTCCAGCCGAGTAGAAGATTTAGCGGACCGTCCTCTCGGTTTTCGTCCGGTAACAGCAACGCCTTTTCAGCGGCTGGTGGAGTTGGATAAAATTATCGCCGAGTCTTTAAATATAAAAAATCGGCAAGCACGTAAAGTCGTTGCGGTCTATAACGAATTATTAGATCAATTTGGTTCGGAACTTTCTATTTTATTAGATTTAGATTTAGATAAGTTGAAGGCAGTTAATCCACGAGTAGCCCTTGGCTTGAGTCGCGTTCGCTGTGGTGAGTTATTTATTAAACCCGGTTTTGATGGCCAGTATGGTCAGGTCCGAGTTTTTTCTGAAGACGAATTACAACCGGTTACTTTATTTTAAAATTATGCGACGCATTCTATCGCAAATTGTCATTCTTATTCTCTTCTTGTTCCTTACGGTCTTTGCCGCGGTTTGGTTTGAAGATACGGGCGGTGATGAAGAGCGGGAAGTAGAAAGAGCCCATTCTTTATTATGGCTCGTTCAAGCCGGTAAAAAGACTTGGCAGATTATTGATGGTATTTCTAATCTTTCCCCTGAAAGTTATCAAGCTGAGAATGCTATCGAAAATGAAGATTCCGGAGCCAGTATTGATGATAGTGAAATGTTAGTGATGGCTGGTGACGCGATGGCTTTAGCCGAAAATTTTGACACTAGCTATTCTGAGGACGGGAGCGGAGTTGTTGATGGTAGTTTTCGTGAATTTTTAGCTAATATTTTCAAAAAAGCCCCGGAAAGATATCTTGATACTAAGATTTACAGCAACGGCTGGCGTAATTTTGGCTCTCTTTACTGGCTGAAATATCAAGAATTGAAGCCGGAATAGGTTTTTATTCCTGTTAAAAAAAGATTTTTTATAGTATAATTAAGTGCGCCGCTATTAAGTTTTTACTAATAGTTTAAGTCAGGGTTAACAGCGGTCTGATACTCTTAATTTATTAATAAGTAACGCGCGCCTTTGAGCGGTGAATAATATTTTCCCGTTCCGGTGCTATTTGTATGCCTAAAGATAAAAAAAGCGCAGAAGAAAAGGATGAGGCCGTCAGCGCTGCGGCTCATGATAAGAAAGCGGAAGCAGCGGCTAACGCCATGGAGCAGATTAAAACTAAATTTGGTGATGGCGCTATTATGAAATTTGGTGACATCCGGAAAACTAATGTCGACGCTATCCCTACTGGTTGTTTATCGCTTGATTTAGCTTTTGGCATCGGCGGTGTTCCGCGCGGACGGGTAATTGAAATTTTTGGCCCGGAATCTTCTGGAAAAACTACACTTGCTCAACATATTGTGGCTGAAGTGCAGAAACTTGGCGGTATCGCCGCTTTCGTTGACGCAGAGCACGCTTTAGATCCTGACTATGCAGCTAAAATCGGAGTTGATGTTAAAGAATTATTAATCTCTCAACCTGATTCTGGAGAACAGGCTTTAGAGATTGTGGAAACCTTGGTCCGCTCCAATGCGGTTGATGTGATTGTGGTTGATAGCGTGGCTGCTTTAGTACCGCAGAAAGAAATTGAAGGCGAGATGGGTGATCAGCATATGGGTTTACAGGCTCGCCTAATGAGCCAGGCTCTACGTAAATTAACCGGCGCGATTGCTAAGACTAAAACCAGTGTTATTTTCATTAATCAGATTCGTAATAAAATTGGCGTGTTCTTCGGCAACCCAGAAACCACTACTGGCGGTAATGCTTTGAAATTCTATTGCTCCGTGCGCGTGGAAGTACGCAAGGCCGCTCAGATTAAACAGGGTGAAGCGATTATTGGTAATCGCGTTAAGGTAAAAATTGTGAAAAATAAAGTAGCCGCTCCTTTCCGTACTTGTGAATTTGATATCATGTATAATGAAGGTATTTCTGTGGCTGGTGATCTCGTTGATACGGGTGTCGAGTATGGCGTTATTAAAAAGAACGGCAACTCTTTTTCCTTCGGTGATATTAAAGTCGGTGTTGGCCGAGAGAATGCCAAAAAGACCATCAAGGAAGACAAGAAATTGCAAGCGGAAATTCGCAAAGCTATCTTAGCCGAAGTAAAAAGTAAGGAAATTGAAGCGGCTGGTGGTAAGAAATAAAATTATTTAAAAGCTAACAGGCGCCTTCCTCGGCGCCTGTTATTTGTACTATGACTTATATTCTCTCAGTTGGCGGTTCTTTAATCGCTCCTGCTGGTGGTATCGATACCGTTTTTCTTAAAGCTTTTCGCCGTTTTGTCCTTAATCGTTATGACGCTGGCGACCGTTTAATTATTGTGGCTGGGGGCGGCACCACTGCGCGACAGTATGTCCAAGCGGCTTCCGCCGTTGAGAAAGTACCGGAAGAGGATCAAGACTGGCTGGGAATTCACGCCACTCGCCTCAATGCTCATTTGGTCCGCACCTTATTACGCGATTTAGCCCATCCAGAAATTATTACTAATCCCACTAAGCCTTTGCCCACCCGGTCGCGGGTACTAGTGGCGGGAGGCTATCGTCCCGGTTGGTCAACTGACTATGTTGCCGTTCTTTTGGCGGAAAAATATAAGGCGAAAACGGTGATTAATCTTTCCAATATTGATTATGTCTATGCGCAAGATCCCCGTAAATTTCCGCAGGCTAAAGTTATTAAAGATATTACTTGGGAAGATTTTCGCTTAATTGTCGGTGACCAATGGCACCCCGGACTCAATGCTCCTTTTGATCCGATTGCCTCCCGTCTAGCTCAAGAAAAAAAACTGCGGGTTGCCGTCTTGAATGGTCACAAGCTAGCAAACGTCCAGAAGTTTTTAGATGGTGGTAATTTTCAGGGGACTTTAATTCATCCTTAAAATATTTTGCTTTTAAACAAAAAAGAACGCTTTTAGGCGTTCTTTTTTGTTATGGTTATTTTATCATTAGATTCTTTGTGTCAGACGCTGGTAAACTTCCTCGATTGTGCCTTCGCCATCAACGCTGATCAAGCGTCCGCTTGCAGCATAGAAATCAAGTAAGGGTTGGGTTTGAGCCGTATAGACACGGAAACGATTTTTTATAGTCGTCTCGTTATCATCAGCGCGGCCAGTTTCGCGGCCACGTGCGATGAGTCTAGTGATTAGGTTGTCTTCACTTACCTCCAAATTTAATATCAACGGGAGAGCCTTTGCGGCAAGGAGTACATCCAAGCTTTGTGCTTGGCGGAGGGTGCGAGGATAGCCATCAAAAATAAAACCGGCCGCAAGTCCGTTTTCTTCTATCTTATTTTTGATAATTCCGTCCACGATTTCATCGTCGACTAGTTCTCCTCGCGCCATTATGTCTTGCACTCTTTGTCCGATTGGTGTTTGGCGGGAAACTTCTTCCCGCAATAGCGCTCCAGTAGAGAGGTGTTCTAAATTAAGCGTAGACGCGATTTTTTGGGCTTGAGTCCCTTTGCCTGCCCCTGGCGGTCCGAATATAATAAAATTACGCATAGATATTTGAATAATGAACCGCTAATCAAAGTGCGCCCAGAGGGATTCGAACCCACGACCGTCTCCTTAAGAGGGAGCTGCTCTACCAACTGAGCTATAGGCGCTTGTTTAGGTGTTAATGTGGCTGGGGAGGGGCTCGAACCCTCGACCTTAGCGTTATGAGTGCTACGCTCTAACCAGCTGAGCTACCCAGCCATATTTTGTCGGATTTATTCCGTTATCTGCCCGCTGACAGAGACGGAAGAGCTACTCAGCCCGACCACGCACAGGTCTATTATATTTATCCCTTGCCCAAGAGTCAAGACCTAAGGACTCTAGATTGTGCTCCGGAGAGGACTCGAACCTCTAACCTTGTGGTCCGAAGCCACACACTCTATCCAATTGAGCTACCGGAGCATTGATATTATTTCCTCGCAGCCTTTTAAAAAAGGGTTTGATAGGCACAAGGCTTGCCCGGAAACACCGGGCAAGCCTGATGGGAAATAATCTATTAAATTTATCGCTTGCCCTTGAGCGCCTGTTTCAGATTGTAGCCAGTTTTAAACTTAGCCACTTTGACTGCCGGAATGGTAATTCTTTCTTTCGGATTTTGAGGATTAACTCCGCCTCGAGAATAGCGAACACGAGAAAGGAAGGTGCCGAAACCGGTGATGGTCACCTCGCGGTCATTTTTTAATTCCTCGATGATGGTGTCGGTAAGAACATCAAGCATCTTTTCTGCTTGCTTTTTGTTCAAGCCCTCCACTTCACGATAGAGCTTGTCGATGAGTTGCGCTTTATTCATATATTTGGCGCCAGACCCCAAAGTGGAGCCGGAGGCGTTAATTATAATTTATCGGGCGTATTCAATTACCCTGGTTTCCCGGATAACGTTAATTTTAATCTCTCCTGGATATTTTAGCTCACTTTCAATCTTTTTGGCAATATCCCGGGCTAAGTTATGAGCTTTGAGGTCATCGACTGCTTCCGGCTTAACAAAGACTCTCACTTCGCGGCCAGCCTGGATAGCATAAGCTTTTTCAATCCCGTCAAAGGTGGTAGCAATTTTTTCTAGCTCTTCTAAGCGTTGGATGTAGTTTTCGTGGCTATCACTACGAGCGCCGGGACGGGCGGAGGAAATGGCATCGGCGACTTTGACGATGACGGAAATTAAGCCGTCAGGCTGGTCGTCATGGTGAGTGGCAATCGGAGCAATAATTTCTGGGGGTAAATTGAATTTTTTAGCAATATCGCGCCCAATCTCGGTATGATTTCCTTGGACTTCGTGGTCAACCGCTTTGCCGATATCGTGGAGTAAACCGCCTTTTTTAGCCAAGGTAACGTCAGCGCCTAGTTCTTCGGCGAGCATGGCTGCTAGATGAGCCACTTCAATGGAATGACTCAAAGTATTTTGACCATAGCTGGTGCGGTATTTTAAGCGACCGAGAATTTGCACTAGTTTAGGATCAAAGCCGGTAACACCGACTTCATACATTGCTTCTTCACCAGCTTTTTTAATATCAACGGCTAATTCTTTTTTAGCCATTTCGACCGCGTCTTCAATTTTGGTAGGATGAATACGTCCGTCTTTAATTAAATAATCTAAAGTCTTTTTGGCGATGTGGCGGCGGATTAAAGAGAATCCAGATACGGTAATAGCGTTAGGGGTGTCATCAACAATGATTTCCACACCAGTCATTTGTTCAATTGCTTTGATGTTGCGACCCTCGCGGCCGATGATGCGACCCTTCATTTCGTCATTAGGCAGATCGATGGTGGTGGTGGTTAATTCGACGGTATAGGAGGAAACCATTCTTTGCATGGCTAGAGCCATAATGTCTTTAGCCTTCTCCTCGAGCTTATCGTTAGAATCATCTTCTAATTTTTTAATCCTTACCATTAAGTCTTCAGCGGACTTTTCTTCAACATTCTTTAAAAGTAGGTCTTTAGCCTCATCTTGGCTTAAGCGGGCAACTTCCTCTAATTTATTTAGCTGTTCCTCTTTAATGGCTTTAATTCTTTCCTTAATCTCCTGGACTTCATTTACTTTGTCGTAAAGTTTTTGTTGTTTTTCTTGAAGGTCCAACAGTTTCTGGGAGAAAGAGTTTTCCCTCTGCTCTAAACGGCTTTGGAGGCCATTTATTTCTTTACGGCGTTGGGCTTCTTCATTTTTAGCTTCGTCAATTATCTTTAAAGCTTTGTCTTGAGCTTTAAGTAAGAGCTCTTTTTCTTTAATCCTCGCATCATTAAGGATTTTTTCTGCCTTATTTTGCGAATTTTCCACTTTTTGGCTGGATTTTTTTTGGTGGAACCAGGTGCCAATAAAAAAACCACCCACGGCAACAATAGCGGCAATTACATATTCCATAAAAGTAAAGACCGAAGACAAGAAAGCGGGTGGCGCAATAACAAAATTAAAATTTTCCTTAGATTAAGGTTTTTTGGGAGTATAAATAAAGCTGGGGACAGATGGAGTGAAACATCGGTAAGGCAAATTTTAAATATAAGATGAAAAGCGAGAAAGGGGTAAGCGGTTATCTACGGGCGGCAGGAGCTGCCAAAAACCGCGCTTATCTTGAATTACGGTTAATTAATAAATTGCTAAGTAATATTAGTAATTATCTTAGCAAGTATTTTTGGCTTTGTAAAGTGATTTTTAGCCTGTTTTTTATTGACTAAATTTAAAAAATAAAGTAATATTTAGAAATAATTAATATAAAATCGTCTAAAATAGGCGTTTGCCAAATTTTTTATGAATATTACTGAATTAGCTCGTATTCTCCGAATTTCTCCCCAAGAATTGCGCGATCTCCTGCCGGAGCTCGGCTTTGCTATTGGTCAGAAAGCAATTAAGGTTGATAACAATACAGCTAAGAAAATTATTAAAAATTGGCCAATTTTTAGACGTCAATGGGAGCAGCGCAAGGCTGTCGAACGGGCGCGGAAGCAAGATGAAGCGATTTTACCCAAAGAGAAGAAAACAATTTATATCCCTAGTGTTATTACTGTTCGGGCTTTGGCGGAAGTTTCTCAGATTCCGGTTAACCGGCTTTTAACAGAATTGATCAAGAACGGTGTTTTTGCCTCTATTAATGAGAAGATTGATTTTGACGCCGCTTCCATCATTGGTAGTGATTTGAATTTAGATGTGCAATTATTAGCTGAAGATGAGGATGGTGGCGAAGCGGAAGAAAAGAAATTGCAGGATATTTTAGATTTAGAAAAACCCGAAGATATGCAGAGCCGCCCCCCGGTGGTGGTAGTGATGGGTCACGTTGATCACGGGAAGACCAAACTTTTAGATTCTATCCGCTTAAGTAATGTGATTGCCGGTGAAGCTGGCGGTATTACTCAGCATATTGGTGCTTATCAAGTTAGTCGTAAGGACAAGCGCCTGACCTTTATTGACACTCCCGGCCATGAAGCTTTCACGGCAATGCGTAGTCGCGGTGCCAAGGTCGCTGATATTGCGATTTTAGTGGTGGCGGCTGATGACGGAGTAAAACCACAGACGGTTGAAGCTTTTCGGATTATTGAGGCGGCTAAGCTGCCATTTTTAGTAGCAATTAATAAAATTGATAAGCCGGAGTCTGATGTGATGCGGACAAAACAGGATTTAGCCAATCAGTTAAATATTACACCCGAAGATTGGGGTGGTAAGACTGTCTGTGTTCCTATTTCTGCTAAGGAAGGTACTGGCATCGAAGAACTTCTAGATATGTTAATTTTAACTGCGGATGCCGAATTAGGGGATTCCCTGCAGGCTAATCCAGATGCAGAAGCAGCTGGGACGGTGGTTGAATCTAATGTTGATAAGGCGGCTGGTCCGGTGGCGACTATTTTAATCCAAAATGGTACTCTGCACGTCGGTGATCAACTTTGTTTTGAAGATATTGTTTATGGCAAGGTTAAATCTCTGAAGAATCATAAAGGTGAAAATATTGAAGAAGCCGGACCTTCGGTGCCGGTCAAGATTTTAGGCCTGAAAATTTCTCCTTCTGTTGGCGATATTCTTTACGTTGGCGACGGCAAGAAAGTGAAGATGCGCAAGATTAAGAGTACTGACATCAAAAAAGAAAAGATTATGTCCATTGCCCAGCAAGAAAATGGCGACGACAATATTCCTAAGGTTAATGTCTTAGTAAAGAGCGATTTCTTAGGTTCTGCTGAGGCGATTGAAGAGTCTTTGATGAAGATTAACACCGAAAGAGTAAAGGTAAAAATTGTGGCTAAAGGTTTGGGCAATGTTACCGAAGGTGACGTTAACCGTGCTGGTGACTCCAGCGCTCAAATTATCTGTTTCAATACGAAGATGCCGCCTAATGTAGAAAATTTAGCACGAACTAAAAATATCCCTGTGCACTCTTTTTCAATTATTTACGATCTCATTAAGCACGTGAAGGCCGAGATGCAAAAATTAGTGCCGGTCGAAGTTACTCGCGTTCATTTGGGTAAACTAAAGGTCTTGGCAATTTTCCGTACCGAAAAGCAGCATCAGATTGTTGGTGGTAAAGTTATTTCTGGTAGTCCAGAAAATAATGTGATGATTAATGTTTGGCGCGGTGAAGAATTTATTACTACCGGCAAGATTACCAGTCTGCAGTCAGCTAAGCAGGAGGTGAAATTTGTGGAAGAAGGGGAAGAATGTGGTTTGAAATTTGAAGGCCAACCTTTAATTCAGGAAGCGGATATTTTAGAATTTTATCGCGACGACAGCAGTATCGCTACTTTATAATATGGCCAAAGTCGAGCAGTTGAATGAACTAATACACCGCGAACTTTCCATCGCCATCAATCGGGAGTTAGAATTTCCGGAAGCTTTTATTACCGTGGTTTATGTTTCTTGTAATCCTGATTTGCAATTTGCCAAAGTGGGTGTTTCGGTTTTACCTGACCGTTTAGCGGGCACGGCTTTAAAGAAGCTAAAGTCTTCCTCTGGCCGTCTGGCCTCGGCTATTACTAAGAATACGCGTTTGCGTAAAGTGCCGCGCTTGCTTTGGGAATTTGATCCCACCGAGAGAAAGGCGGCAGTTTTAGAAGAATTTTTTCTTAAAATTGAAGAAGATGACGATGAGGCGCCACCGATTTCTATTGTTTAATCTTAATGATTTACTCTTTCCGCCCCCTGAGGGGGGCGGATTTTTTTAGCTTTGACTTTTTTGTTTTTCTCCCTTAGAATATAGGGTTATGCCTATGAAAGAACGTTTAGTTAAAGCTTATGCAATGATGCGCTCAGCTCAGCGTATTTTATTTGTTGCGCACTTGCGCCCAGATGGCGACGCCTTGTCTGCGGTTTTAGCTTTGCGTTTGATTGCCATGGAAATAGGAAAGGAAAGTGTTATTTTCTGTAAGGATAAGAACCCCGAACTTTTTGACTATTTGCCTGGTTTTTCCAATATTCATGGAAATCTAGAAAGTTTACAGCAAGCCCTTGGTCAGACTGAAAATTGGTATCAATATTTTGATTTGATTGTGGTGGCTGATTGTGGTTCTTTGGCTCGCACTGCTTTAGTCGAAGAAATTAAAGCCTTTAAACAACACGGAGGAAAAATTATTGAATTTGATCACCACCCTCGTATCGATGATTATGCAGATTTAGAAATCCGTTACCCCGAATTGTCTTCCACGGCAGAATTAGTCTATAATTTTATTGTGGCTAATAAAATTACATTTAGTCGCGATTTAGCGGATTGCATTTTAACAGGAATTTTAACCGATACCGGTAACTTTCTCTATCCTTCTGCCTCTGATGCCACCATGCAGGCCGCTTCAGCTTCTTTAGAAGCCGGAGCTCATTATACTAAGATTGTTAATTATACTCTGCGCAATAAAGACGTGGCCATGATTAAGATGTGGGGCTTAGCTTTGGAGCGCTTACATTTAAATCCGCGCTATCAAATTGCCACCTCAGTGATTACTCGTGATGATGTTTTGCAGATTTTTGGTGGCGATAATTTTGATAGTGCCGCCGAAAGCGATTTTTTCAGTGGTTTGGCCGGTTTCCTTAGTAATTTGGCAGGGGCAAAAGCGATTATGTTGCTGTACGAAGATCAGCGGGGCTTAGTTAAAGGCAGTTTGCGTAGCACCCCTGATGGTTTTTTGGTTGATAAACTGGCGCGTGCTTTGGGCGGCGGCGGCCATGAGCGTGCTTCTGGCTTTGCTCTGCCCGGACGCTTAGTGCAAAGAGAAAAAGATTGGCTTGTAGTTAATTAATATATTAAACAATTAGAAAGTTCTTTCAATAAATTAACCCTTAATACCTGTAATGATGACAACTCCAGAAACTCCAAAGAAAAAGAAAAAAAAGGTGCAAACCTATTGGTATGCGGAGCCACTGAATCCGGCAACTAATGAATCCATTGCCAGGGAACTGGCAAAAAGTGCTGACGTCTCTGAGGCTATTAATTTAGATGTCGGTGACGGTGCCAAACACTCGGTTTATCAATTGCCCAGCTATCAGCTGGTTTCTATGCTCTATGCGGGCAAAAGGCAATTTAGTTTTAAATTTAACATTTACCGCCGTCAAGGAAGTCACGGCCAAATAGCCGAATGGAAATTTGGCGAAAAAAAGAAAAGCGGTATTTAAATTTAAGACAATTTGGTTTAAAAAAAGGACCCTCTGGGCCCTTTTTTCTTTATCAATTTATTTATTTTTTAGTTTTCTGCTGTTGTTGTCTCCAAGCTTTGATTTTGGCATGATTGCCTTCCAGGAGCACACTTGGCACTTTATATTTCTTACCAGCGGCGCTAAAGACAGCGGGACGGGTATATTGAGGATATTCTAAAATATTTGTTTCTGAGTGTGATTCTTCGTTAATGCTTTCGGCATTACCTAAAACATCGGGCAGAAGGCGAGTGATGGAGTCTATGATAATTAAAGCGGGGAGCTCGCCACCGGTTAAGACGTAGTCACCAATAGAAATTTCTATATCAACAAATTTCTTGATGCGGGCATCAACGCCTTCATAGCGTCCACAAACAAAAGTTATTTCTTCCAGTTTAGAGTATTGTTTCGCTAGTTTTTGGTTCCAAGTCTTGCCACTGGCAGATAGGAGAATAATTTTCTTTTTCGTTTCTTTGGCCTTGCTCTTCTTTTTTAAGTCACTGAGAGCAGCATAAAGGGGCTCAATTTTCATGAGCATGCCGGCGCCGCCGCCGTAGGGGGCGTCATCAACGGTGCGATGGCGGTCGCTAGTCCAATCACGGAGATTATATTTTTCTAGCTTAATTATTTTTTTATCCAATGCCCTTTTAATAATACTATCTTGGAGATAGGAGTCGAGGATGTCGGGGAAGATGCTTAAAAGTTTGAATTTCATATATAGTATTTTATAACAAAAAAGCCAGATTGGGAAATCTGGCTTTTTTTATTTTTTATCTAGAGATTAAATCTTCAGATCGTCCAAGGCGGAAGTATCAACATCGCCAAGGTCGGCAGAGTGCTCGTTAGACGGGCGGCTGCTGCGGCGATTACCTCCCTCCGGGTCATAAATTTTCAAATTGACGCGAGAGTTATTTTTAGCGCCGACAATCTTTAGCAAGGTGCGAATCGCTTGCGCGGTTTGACCCTTGCGGCCGATGACATAACCCATATCGGCAGGATTGATTTTCAGGGTTAAAAGTACCCCCATCTCATCCACGGTCCGATCAACGGAGACATCATTAGGATTGCTGACGATGCTCTTTACGATCATTTCGAGAAACTGTTTGTCTGCTTCCATATTTGTTGTTGCTGGGCTTTCAAATCAGTCGGGCTAAAGCTCGTCAAACTTGAAAGATCCTAGACTTAAATTATATTATCTTGCTCACGCAAGATTTATACTAATATTATAATTATTGCCAGCCTTTGTCAATTTAGGCTTGGTCAACAGGAGCTTCTTCTACGACCGGAGCCGGAGTTTCAGCGGGCACTTCTTCAGTGACAACCGGAGCTTCTTCTGCTATTGGGGCAGCTGCTTTTTCAGCAGAAGCGCGTTTATCAGCCTTAGCTTTTAACTGAGAAACCCTTTTTTCGTTGACTTTACCGGCTTTTGAAGCGGTCACCTTTTTACCTTCAATAATACCCTTGCCAATCAAGAGGTTATTAATGGTAGCGGTCATGCCGGCACCTTTTTCCAGCCAGTATTTAACTCGGTCACCCTTTACCTGTAAATCTTTGGAATAGGGGTTATAGGAACCCAAGATTTCTAAAGAGTTACCATAAGGATCGCGACCCTTTTCGGAAATAATCAGGCGGAAAACTTTTTTGTTGGTTTTGCCGATTTTAGACAATTTAATCATTAACATAGGTGTTTGTAGAGGCGCATCCGAGCGGTAAATCCAGACGAATAACGCTGTTGTATTTTTCTTTATTGACAAATATTAGCTTAATGCCCAGAAAAAGTCAAGTTAGAAGCGAGGCCTTCTGGGGGCATCATCGCGTCTCGGAAAGCGGCCACGATCGCCGCCAGGAGCGGGGCGGCGGAAGCCACCCATCCGATTTTCCGGGTTACCCTTGCCTTTATCATCTTTCCAATAGGCTTCATTCTCGCTTAAGCCTTTCATGGTTAGATTAATACGTCCTTGGTCGTCGATTTCAATGATTTTTACGGTAACGATATCGCCGATATTAAGTAAATCACCGGGGGTGTTAACGAAGTAAGGAGCGAGTTCGCCGGCTCTTACTAAGCCGTCCTGGCTGTTGTTTAATTGGACGAAGGCACCGAAGTCCATCATGCGCACCACTTTGCCGGTAATAGTTTCGCCGACTTCGAAAACGTGAACGATAGCTTTAACTTGTTCAACGGCTTCATTAACTTTAACGCTGTCGGTGCCACAGACCATCACGAGGCCATCGTCATCAATGTCGATGCTGACACCAGTTTCATCAATAATTTTGTTAATAACTTTGCCGCCCGGACCGATGATGGCACCAATTTTTTCAGGATCAACATGGAAGCTGATAATTCTTGGGGCATAAGGTGAAAGTTCGGCGCGCGGAGTGGGGATGGCGTCAGTGATGACTTTTAGGATTTTATTTAAAGCTTCGCGTCCTTGTTTGAAGGTTTGCTTCATGATTTCCGGAGTTATACCTTCGGTCTTGGTATCTAATTGGATGCCAGTTAGACCAGCCGCTGTGCCCGTAATTTTAAAGTCCATACCACCATCTCCGTCTTCTAAATCCTGGATATCAGTTAATACCTGCCATTTGCTTAAATCTTTATAAGAGGCTAAGCCCATGGCGATACCGACTACCGGTTTTTTAATAGGGACGCCTGCATCCATTAAAGCGAGAGTAGAGGCGCAAGTAGAGGCCATGGAAGAGGAGCCGTTAGAGCCCAGGGTTTCACTGACAACGCGGACCGTGTAGGGAAAATCTTCCTTATTAGGAATCATTGGTAGCAAAGCTTTTTCGGCTAAAGCACCGTGGCCGATTTCTCGACGACCAGTACCGCGCATCGGGGCGGCTTCGCCGACACTGAAAGGCGGAAAATTATAGTGATGCATATAGCGTTTCTTGCTTTGTCCCTCCATGCCTTCTAACGACTGTTCTAAACCGGGAGCGCCTAAAGTGACAATTGATAAAACCTGAGTTTCACCACGAGAGAATAAAGAGGTGCCATGATCACGGGGAAGCAAGGCGACTTCTGCATTTAAAGCACGAATTTCATCAAGAGCCCGACCATCAACGCGTTTGCCTTCTTCTAAGATAGCGCGAGTTACTTCTTCATCAACTACCTTTTCTACTAGCGATTTAATAGCATAGCCGCGTTTATCGGCACTGATATTTTGGGAGAAAAGATAGGCGTCGAATTGTTCTTTAATTGCAGCAATAGCCGCTTTGCGCTCGCCTTTAGTATAATATACTTTATCGAATAAAATATTTTTTACATTTTCTTTTAACCAAGCTTCACCCAGAGCTAGGAGTGCTTTTTTGTCTTCTTCTTGTTTGAGCTCATCCTCGCTCTTTAAAGATTTTTTAACACTCGCCGTTTTCGGCGTGACTTGTTTTTGTAATTCTACAATCAAATCGATGGCCGGCTGCATTTTTTCTTGGCCGGCAAGGATTGCCTCCAACATTAATTCTTCTGGGACTTCATTTCCGCCGGCTTCAATCATGATAGTTTTGCCTTTAGTGCCGGCAACTACTAAATCCAAGCTACTCAAAAGTTGCTCAGCATAAGTGGGGTTGAAAATAAATTCATTTTCAACGCGGCCAATGCGGACGCCACCTATAGGGCCCCGCCATTCTATACCAGAGATAGCTAGAGCGGCGGAAGAAGCAACGAGAGAAACAATGTCATGATCGTTTTCTTGATCAACCGCTAGTACGGTAATAATCACCTGGACATCACGACGGTCATCTTGGTTGAAAAGCGGGCGAATCGAGCGGTCGATCATACGTCCAGTCAAGACCGAGTCATCGCTAGGGCGACCTTCACGTTTAATCCAGCGGGAGCCTTTGATAATGCCAGCGGCATAGAGTTTTTCTTGGAATTCCACCATTAAAGGGAAGAAGTCAATTCCTTCCCGAGAAAATTTATTTTGCACGACGGTGGCCATGACCACGGTTTCGCCGTATTGGACTAAGACAGCCGCATCGGCCTGGAGGGCCATTTTGCCAGTCTTAATCGTGAGCTGGCGGCCAAGCCAGTCAGTGCTAACGATTTTTTCCATATTGTTTTTGAGCCTGGCCTTTAAATTACAGGACTGTATAGCCTTCCGCTCGGATAATTAGAATTAGGCGCGCGCGAATCATCTACAGTACTATCTATTTAAGGGTCAGGACATTAATAAAAATTTTTGTTTACTAAAAGATCGGCCTAGCGGCCGATCAAGAATTTACGGTCGCTGCTGAGGTCGATGAAGTCATCGACTTCTTCGATTAAGCGGGAAGAGCAGGTCTTACGGAAAGCCATTACTTCCACCAAGCAACCTTTATTGTTCTGCAGGTATGATACCAGGGGTAGGTAGTCGCCGTCTCCAGAGACTAAGACAATCACGTCTAATTTATCGGCGAGTTTAATCGCATCAATCGCAATACCAACATCCCAATCAGCTTTTTTAGCGCCACCCGCGAAAATTTGTAGGTCCTTCATTCTCACTTCAAAGCCTTGCTGGCTTAAAGCTTCAAAGAAGGCGGTTTCTTCTTCATTTTCTGCCCGGATAACATAAGCAGTGGCCCGGATAAGTTTCCGGTCGGCCACTGCTTGGCTAAGTATTTCTTTAAAGTTAACGCGCCTGCCGTAAAGGTTTTTAGCGGAATGGTACATGTTGGCGACATCTATCAAGACGCCGACGCGCTGTTCTTTGTGTTTTATCATAATTAATTATTCATTGTCTTCCGTTATTTCCGGAATGATTTCCGCCGCTTCTTCTTCATCTTCACTGGCGACACTATATTTTTTTTCTTTTAACTTTTCTTCTTCTTCTTCAGCCTGTAATTTTTGCGCAATCTTTAACTTTAATTTTTCTGCTAATTCTTTAAATTGCTCAAAATTTTCTTTTTGTAAATATTTTAAGAGTTTGCGACGTTCGCCCACTTTTTTCAGTAAGCCACGGCGAGAGGAGTAGTCGTGTTTGTGTTGTTTTAAGTGTTCGGTCAGTTGTTTGATTTCTTCGGTTAAAATTGCAATTTGAACTTGCGGAGAACCGGTGTCAGTATCGTGAACACGGAATTTTTTAATGATTTTCTCCTTGTTTTTTTTATCCAACATAGTTTTAGTCGCTTTTTCCGAGAAAGGGGACTTGCACCCGTCTCCCAGAAGAAGTGGTTATTTATAAAACGCTTATTTCAGCGTGTTGATTTTTTTAGCTAAACGGGATTTCTTTCGAGCCGCATTGCCTTTTTTGATAACTCCCTTTTTAGTGGCTTTATCAATCGCTTTCATTACTAAGGCTAAATCCTCTTTAACACTCTTATCGGCTGCCTGCACCTTTTTTAGGCTCTTTTTGACAGCAGTTTTCATGACGTTTTTGACTTTGAGGTTGGCAACCTCTCTCTTTACGCTCTTGCGTAATTCTTTCTTCGCCGATTTCTTATTAGGCATACGAAATTTTTGATAAATTAGGTAAATTATTAAAAGTATTCTTATGTTAGCACAAAACTAAACAAAAATCAAGACCTAAATAGAACCAGTTTTGTGGTGATATTATTGTAAAAATAAGCTTTTATCCCAAGGAAATGATTTGAAAACCCTTTTCTTTAATTTCTGCTTCTGTCCAGAAGAGTTTTTCCAACTTAAATTTATTTACCCCTAAGACTTTTTTCTCTAATGTTCGCCCAGTGTATTCTTTAGTTTCCGGGTCGTATTCTTCTAGGATTAAAATATCACCGGCACTAATAATAAAATCATTTAAACGGAGTTCGTAGTTTTTTTTACCTTCAACAATTTCTTGAAAATATAGGGACCAGCATTTTTTCCTGATAATCATAGATTTATATTTTTTTCTACGGCATCTATTATCTCGCGGGCGATTTTAATGGAAAAACCGGGTGTTAAACTTAAGCCGGTTTCTTTGGCAAACATGATGGCGTCAGCGCCGTCTAAGATAATATTGCTTAAATCCAGGATTTCCGAACGGGTGGGCCGGCGCTTATCAAGCAGACTTTCTAAGATTTGCGTGGCCACTATTACTGGTTTGCCCGCCTTTTTGGCGGCCGCAATTATCCTTTTTTGATAGATGCCTAATAGTTCATACGGAGCGGCGAGCGCTAAATCTCCTCTCGCTACCATTAGCCAATCGGCGCTGTTGGCAATTTCTTCAATTTTTTCGATACCTTGGAAAGTTTCAACCTTGGCGACTAAGGGCGGAATTTGCTCGGAGTTTAAACTGGCTTTTATTAATGCCCGCACTTCTTCTAGATGTTTAGCGCTGTTAGTAAAAGATATGGCAATTAGGTCGGGATTGATATTGGGTAGGATTTTAATGTGAGCCAGGGTGTCAGGGGTAATATGATTTAGTTCGTCAACGCCGATGCCCACGTTAAAGCCTTTCATGCTTTGGATAAAGCCGTCGTTGAGAGATATTGCTTGAAAACTGTCAGGGCTAATTATTTTTTGAACTAACAAACTGGGATCACCTTCGCCTAAGCTAATTTCTTGATTTTCTTGGACAAGTAGGCTGATGTTGGGAGCGTTGACGGGAATGAATTCCTGAGGAAAAATGCTGTCAGCGGCGCTTTTAAAAATTACTTCTTGGCCTGATTTTACTGGGAATTCATTCGGTTCAAAGCGACCTAAGCGTAATTTTGCTCCTGGCAAGTCAGCCAATATTTTAACATCGGGTCGTTTTAAGTGGGTAATTACTTCTCTGGCGATTTTAATATGTTCCTCCATCTCTACGGGGGAGCCGTGAGAGCAGTTGAAACGCAAAATCGTCGCCCCGGCCATAATGATTTCTTCAATTTTGGCAGGGGTGTAAGAATTTTTAGAGATGGTGGCGATTATTAACATAGAAAATAATTAATCGCGCTGACTGCCTAAGCAGTTAAATGTCGGGGTACTGGGACTTGAACCCAGAATCTCCTGCTCCCAAAGCAGGCGCCCTAGCCAATTAGGCCATACCCCGATTTTTTCTAAAGCAAAAAAGTTATAGAGTTATAAAATTATTTGCTTAAGCAGATGCTTGAAGTCATTACTTTATAACTTTATAACTTTTTACCATTTTGTGCCCCGGGTCAGAATTGAACTGACGACACAAGGATTTTCAGTCCTTTGCTCTACCACTGAGCTACCGAGGCCTGACTGAAAACAGATTAGTTGCGGGAGCTGGATTCGAACCAGCGACCTCCAGGTTATGGGCCTGGCGAGCTGCCAACTGCTCTATCCCGCTATTTTTTAATTTTTGAACGGCAAAGTGGGCAATGGAGGATTCGAACCTCCGACCTCAACATTATCAGTGTTGCGCTCTAACCAACTGAGCTAATTGCCCTTAATTTTAGGAAAGTAACAATAAAAAATAAGTTTCTGGCAACTTCTTGATAAAATATAACAGAATAGAAATAAAAAAGCAAGCGTTTTTTTGGGCTGATTTTTAACTTAAATCTGCAGTTAGTAAGAAGAGTTCACTTTTAATATCGGCCTGACCTTGCTTGTTTTTAAAATCAAGCAGAAGAAGTTTGTCGAGACTGCTTTGAAGTTCGTTTAAAGAGAACTTAGCACTTTGGCTTAAGCCCTTTTTAACTACGAAAGGGTGGAGTTTTAATTTACCGGCTAACTGGCTTTCGCTCAGGCGCTCTTGGGACTGCATTACTTTAATTTGGAGCATGATTTTGAATTGGCGCTGGAACATAGCGAGTAAGTATTCAGCGCTCAAGCCGGCGGCAAATTGTTCGGCTAACAGTTGGAGAGCGGCTTTACCGTTTTTAGCCCCTAAAGCATCGGTGAGAGCAAAAATATTATCTTCAATTTCCCCCTTTACCATTTCTTGGACGAGAGTGTTATCAATCATTTTCCCATTACTGGCGGCCAACAACTTTTTTATTTCATTATCAAGGCGCCAGAGATCGTTGCTAGTACGGGCAATGAGCAGGGAGAGGGCGCTGGGAGTGATTTGTCCTTTGTGGGCGGTAATAGTCTTTTGAGCAAAATCTAGAGTTTGAGTGTTATTTAAGAGCTTAAACTCTTGGACAAAGGGTTGTTTTAAGAGCCAGGCGTATAATTTTTTCGCTTCGGCTTTTAATTTCGTGGGAGCAGTCTCTTCTTCGCTAAAGACGATGGCATTATCTTCGGCGCCGGCGTTTTTAGAACACAACTCCAGAAGCATACTGAAAACTTCTTCGTCTTTATTAAGAAAAATGTTTTCAATAATCACCATTCTTTTCTTGGTAAATAAAGAGGCCCCACTGATTTTTTCCTGAAGTTCTTGGCGGCTGGTTTGCTTGCCGTCGAGCACTACTAAACTTTGCCCCAGGGCGTCAACGGCGGCCATGAAGCGTTCTTTTAGTTCTTTAAGTTTTTGCCGTCTTCGGAAAGAGTCGGCGCCGTGAAGCAGAAAAATCATAGAGAAATTATTTGCCAATCATCAATTTTTTTACCTAAGAAGCCCTCTCCTAATTTTAGGAAGCTCTCCGGCTTATCAGTCAGACAAAAGCGCCGTTTGCCTTCAAGCTTGCCCGTACTTTTAAAATCAGGGTGACGTTCTAAATACTCGCCCAGGCTGAGCGCGACAATTTCGCCTGGATCAGGTACGCGGCAATTCTTTCCCATTATTCGGCGAGCATCTTTCAGGAGGAAGGGGTAGTGAGTACAGCCTAAAATCAAAGTCTCCACTTTTTTATTTTTTAAAGGGTGTAAGTATTTTTTAAGGATTTTATTGCTCACGTCTTTACCAGCAAAACCTTCTTCAATTAAGGGTGCCAGCAGAGGGGCGCTATTGCTGATTATCTGTGCCTCTTTGTTTATTTTTTTGATTTCATGTTCATAGGCGCCGGAGCTAATAGTGGCTCGGGTACCGATGACGCCGATTTTTTTACTTTTAGCGGCATATTCGGCGAGGGGAAGAATTACTCCTAGGATACGACGGTCCGGATATTTTGCGGGTAGATATTCTTGTTGTAAGCGTCGGAGTGCTTGGGACGAGGCGGTATTGCAGGCAAGAATAACGAGGCGGCAGCCTTCGGCAAAGAGAAAATCAACCGCTTCTTTGGTGTAGCGGTAGATTACTTCTTGGGAATGACCGCCATAGGGAACGCGGGCGGTGTCGCCTAAATAGAGATAGTCATATTGCGGCAGTTTTTTTAAGAAATGCTTGAGGACAGTGAGACCGCCTAAGCCGGAATCGAAAACGCCGATGGTATTATTTTTTTTATTGCTGGGCATAGTATTTAAATTGATCGCCGCGTTCTTTATAGTTTTTGAAAATACCAAAACTGGCACAGGCGGTAGATAAGAGAATGACATCACCAACTTGAGCGGCTTGTCGTGCCTGTTTAACCGCTTTGGCCATGCTGTCGGCTTGGTAGATTTTTTTAGGATCAAGGCCAGCCGCTTTAACGGCTAGTAATAGTCGGGGGGTTGCCCCTCCTTTCAAGAGCACTAAAGCTTTTACTTTTTTAGCAATCACTTGTGCTAGAGGCTTGAAGTCTGCCCCTTTATCAGCGCCGCCGGCAATTTGGATGATGGGCGCGGAAAAGGAAATTAAATCAAGAGCGGTGCTTTCGGGGGTGGTTGAGAAGCTGTTATCAAAGTATTTGATGCCGTTTTTTTCACCGGCAAATTCTAAGCGATGTTCTAAATTTTTAAAATTCTTAATAGCGGCGGTATAGACTGCTGTCGGAATTTTTATTGCCCGGCTTAAAGCTACGGCCGCTCCGATATTTTCTTGATTATAGATTCCTTGGAGGCGGGAACTTAAATTTGAAGCCTGGAAGTAGATAATTTTTCCGGGCATTGTTTCTTTTTCCAGCTTCGTCTGTAGTTTTTTATTAGCAACTAAAATTTTATTATTTTGATGCTGAGCAACTTTAAGTTTAGCTTGCCAATAGGCACGGTAGGAACGGTGGTAGTTAGGATTTAAGGGGTCAGCAGGCGCCAGGTGCTCTTTAAAAAGATTAGTGATAATTGCGTAACGCGGACCGAAGTTTAAGTCTTCTAATTGGAAACTGGAAAGCTCCATTACTACCCAGTCGCTTTGGCGGATTTGGTTAAAAAAACTGAAAGGAGCAACGCCAATATTACCGCCCAGCCACACACGCTGACCCGCTTTTTTTAAAATTGCTAGCATCAAGGAGGCGGTGGTGCCTTTTCCTTTGCTCCCGGTTACGCCGATAGTTTTATTACTGGGACAGGCGGCAAAAAAATATTCCATAGCACTAGTTACGAGCACTCCTTTAGTTAGAGCTTTCTGTACACCTGGACAAAGTAAGGGCCAGCCGGGAGAACGGAATAAAACTTCAAAGTCTTCTAGGTCTTGGTTGAATTTAGCTTCTACCCGCCAAGCTAGCTGAGGGAGATGCTTTTTTAAGATGGGGTTGGCTCGGGCAATGGCTTTTAACTGCTCCTCCGTCCTTTGGTCGCAGATAGTAACGGTATAGCGGTAGCCATGCTTAAAGAGCCAGGCTAAGAAAGCTTGATTTTCTTTACCTAGACCGAGTAGAGCAATATTTTGGGAATTGAGAAACATATTATTTTAATTCTCCCCAGTTATGGCCGCTGGCTGCTTCGACAATTACCGGCACGGATAAGGGCAGGGCGTCGGCCATTAGTTTTTTTAAGTCTTCTGTGTATTTTTCCAGCTTATCCGCTTTAACTTCAAAAATCAATTCGTCATGGACTTGAAGGAGGAGACGAATTTCTTTTTCTTGTCCGCTTAGATACTTATTAATATCCAGCATTGCTTGTTTGATCATATCGGCGGCGGTTCCCTGAATGGGCATGTTAATGGCCA
The DNA here is from genome assembly GCA_964616855.1 of uncultured Gammaproteobacteria bacterium. GTDB lineage: Bacteria > Patescibacteriota > Patescibacteriia > Patescibacteriales > UBA12465. The sequence continues at coordinate 25,353 of CAZTUJ010000001.1, forward strand.
TACGTTCGGCGGCCCGGCGGATTTGGGGCATGTCGGAGAGTAAATCGGGTAGAGGGCGACGGCGTTTGAAGAGGGTCTCAGCGTAGCCTTTAGTACGGGCATCGTCGATAAAGTGGTCCATCATTTTTTTAATGCCGGGGTAAACTTCTAAATAGCGGTCGATAAAATCTTTAGCTTCAGCATAGCTGATGCCGGCGCCTTGGCTGAGTCCGTGTGGTCCTTGGCCGTAGAGAATGCCGAAATTAATTGCTTTAGCGGCTCGGCGCATTTCTTTTGTTACCGCTTCTAAAGACACACCGTTAATAGCGGCAGCAGTAGCAGCATGGATGTCTTCATTTTTTTGAAAGGCCGACATCATTTTTTTATCTTGGGAGAGATGGGCGGCTAGACGTAGCTCAATTTGAGAATAATCAAGGCCGAGCAGGACATAATCTTTTTCTGAGACAAAAGCCGCTCGGATTTCTCGGCCTTCTTCGGTGCGCGTGGGAATATTTTGCAGGTTTGGATCAGTGGAAGACAGACGTCCGGTAGCGGCGACACTCTGATTATAGCTAGTATGAATACGGCCATCACGGTCATTAATCAGGGCGGGTAAAGCGAGGACGTAGGTATTTTGGAGTTTACTTAATTCCCGATATTCTTGGATGAGAGCAATAATTTCGTGTTGATCAAGCATTTTTTCTAATTCATCATCGGCGGTGGAGATACCAGTTTTAGTTTTTTTCAGACCCCTATTATCTAAACCTAAAGTTTCAAAGAGAATATGCTGGAGCTGTTTGGGGGAATTGAGATTAAACTCTTCGCCGGCCAGGCGATAGGCTTCTTTGGTTAATTCATCTAAGCGTTTTTCCAATTTTTTTGCTAAAAGTTGGAGGGGTTTAGGGTCGAGCTTAATTCCCCTGTCTTCCATTTCTGCCAAGACGCTTAGCAAGGGCATCTCTAATTCATAGAAAAGTTTGTTTAAATCGATGGCTTTTAATTCTTGGCTAAGAATTTTTTGCAATTGCCAGACGCAATCGGCGTCTTCACCAGCGTATTGTGCCATTTTTTCAGCGGGCACCTGAGAAAAGGCCACAGTCTCTTTGCCTTTACCAATTAATTCTTCGGTACTTATTTTTTCCCAGCCGAGAGAACGAAAAGAAACACTATCTAAATTATGCTGACGATTTTCGGGATTAAGGAGATAGGAGGCCAAGAGGCTATCGAAGCTGATTCCTTGGAGTTTGATACCGTGGTTTTTTAAAACCCGGCTATCGAATTTAAGATTGTGTCCGTATTTCTTGATTACTTCGTCTTCTAAGATCGGTCGTAGCTGTTCCAGCCAGGCATGGGTAGATTTCTTTTCTTGTTGGTAGCTGAAAAGATTAATATTTTCCGCCGTTTGTGCTCCTAAATGGAGATAATAGGCAGTCCCTGCTTGCCAGGAAAAAGACAGTCCTAGCAGTTGAGCGGTTAAAGGATCGAGTCCTTCCGTTTCTGTATCTAGGGCAAAGGCCGTTTGTTTTTTTAGCTCTTTTAAAAATTTACTAAAGTTGGTTTCGTCACTGATTAGTTGATATTTTTTTTCGGCTTGATTACGAGCGAATTTATCTTGATAGTTTTCAGTTTGGGTGGTGACGGCGTCACTTTGGTGCAAGTTTTTTACCTGTTTTAATTTTCCTAGTAGAGACCGAAACTCTAGTTCTTGGAAAAGGGTGATAGCTTGATTTTCTTCAAAAGAATCAAGACGGAATTCTTCCCATTTTATTTGGATTGGCGCCTCGCGGTTGATGGTAGCTAAATTTTGGCTGAGATAGGCCTGGTCTTTTTCGGCTAATAATAATTCTCGGAGACGAGGTTTTATTTTTTCATTATTAGATTCGGCAGCGGCATAGACGCCGTCGAGAGTGTCAAATTTTTGTAGGAGTTCCGTTGCTCCTTTTTCACCAATGCCTTTTACCCCGGGAATGTTATCACTAGCATCACCGCGCAGGGCTTTATAGTCCACAATTTGGTCGGGACGGAGACCATAGCGTTCTTGTACTTCTTTGGCGCCATAGAGTACGCTTTCGTTCAAGCCTCGGCTCATGGTGTAAACACTAGTGCGGGTATTAATTAGTTGTAAGGTGTCCATGTCGCCCGTAATAATGATGCTGTGCCAGTCAGTCTCGGCGGCCGCTTTTTGGGCAAGAGTACCAATCAGGTCATCGGCTTCGTAACCGTCTAGTTCAAAAATAGGAATATCTAAAACTTTGGCCACTTCTTTTACTAAGGGAATCTGTTCATAAAGTTCATCGGGAGCCTTGGTGCGAGTAGCTTTATACTCCGTATATTGTTCGTGGCGGAAGGTGGGGGCGGGGCGGTCGAGGGTAAGGACCACAAATTCTGGGCGTAACTCTAAAAAAGCTCTTAAAATAAAAGAAGTGAAGCCGTAGACGGCATTAACTAGACGCCCGTCTTTGGTGGTCATTGTTGGCGGTAAAGCATGAAAACTACGATGAATTAAGGCGTTGCCGTCAATAATTATGAATTTAGGTGTTGTTTTTTGCATGTCTTTATTTTAGCACGGCTAGAAGCGAATAGGCAAAGCCCTTTTAGGTATAGAAAAAAGGCACCCCCCGGGAGATTAGGGTGCCTTTTTGCAAAGAGCAAATGCTTCTTGAGCTACGGGGGTAAATCTGGGTACGCATTCTTGCGTAAGTATGCTGAATGCGTTTTTGTGCGCCAAATTGGGGCGCAGATTTTACTCTTTAAGCTCAAGAGACATGGAGGAGGAACAGCAATCGGCTGCGGCATGATGGCCATTAGGGCACATAAGCATAATAAGCAGCTACCAGTGTAAACAGTGATGATTAGTTCCATGTTTCTTAATTTGGTATCAGTATCTTAATATAATCAATAAAAAAGTCAAGACCCTGCCTGTTAATGGGGTTTTTCTTTTTTTAGGCTTATTTAGTTTTACCATCCGTCCGCTTTCTGATAAAATAGAAATATCATTATTAATTTTAAATTTATGCGCAAAGTTGCTTTATTTTTTGGCGGTTTAGGTAACGAAGCTTCAGTTTCTGTAGTTTCCGCGACTAATGTAGCGGCTAATTTTGATCAGAAGCGCCAGCGTTTGGTTTTGGTGTATTGGCATCGCGATGGTTATTTTTATAAATTAGAAAAGATGGCTGCAGTGAAAAAGCCACCAGTGAAGCAGCGTTTAGCAGTTTCTGATTTTAAAAAATATTTTGACTCCGCACTTTTAATGACTCATGGTCGTTATGGTGAAGACGGTGTCCTGCAGGGAATTTTAGAGAGTCAGAAAATACCTTATAGTGGTTGTGGGGTTTTAAGTTCGGCCCTATGCATGGACAAGGCGGTTTTTAAATTGTTAATGTCTGGACAGAAGATTCCCCAAGTTCCATTTTTCCTTTTAGACTATTCTCGCCATAGCCAGAAAGAATTGTCAGCCATTATCGCTAGTGCTCAGAAAAAGTTACGTTTACCCGTTTATGTGAAGCCAGCTAATTCTGGTTCTTCCGTTGGTATTAGTAAGCTTGATTCTTGGCAACAATTAGCGGCCGCCCTGAAAGAGGCTCGTCGTCATGATTATAAGATTATTTTGGAGCAAGGTTTGGTGAAACCAAGAGAAATTGAGGTAGCGGTTTTAGGGAATGATAAATTAATTGTTTCTCGACCAGGAGAATTACGTTTGCCCCAAGATTTTTATGATTTTGAAGAAAAATATCAAAAAGGACGAACTGAAGTTTTAATTCCCGCGCCCCTAGAGAAAAAACAAGAAAAACATATCCAAGAATTAGCGGCCCAGGCCTATCGTTTAGCTGATTGCCGTGGTTTTTCCCGGGTCGATTTCTTTTTATCCGGAAAGAAATTATATTTAAATGAAATTAATACTCTGCCTGGGTTTACTGATATTTCGATGTATCCACAGTTAATGATGAAGATGGGAATGAGCTATTCTGATTTGATTAATAAATTAATTGATTTAGCTGCTTAAAGCAGTTGTTTCTTCTTTATGACAACGACTATTGCTCTATTATTTTTAGCCGCTGTCTTTTTTATTATTTTAAGCCGTGGGGCGGATTTATTGGTGGGCAATCTACGGGCCTTGGCGGATAAAACAAAAATTCACCCGGTTCTCTTAGGGACGATTTTAGGTTTTCTTACGACTATCCCGGAGTTTATGGTCGGCTTGAATGCGGTGAGACGGGACATGATTGCTATTTCCCTTGGTAATATTTGGGGCGGAATTATTGTTATCTTTGGTTTAATTCTCGGGCTGTCAATTATTTTGCAACGGGAAATTAAAACGGATGGGAGGCTAAGAATAATCCTGCCTAGTTTTATCTTAATTACTTTCTCTCTTTTCTTAGGTTTAAAAGGAAGTCTTCGTTATTACGACGGTCTTTTACTTACTGCTTGTTATTTATTATTAGTTTACTTAGATTATTTGGCTGGTGGTAATTATCAAGCTGACGACTCGGCGGAGCAAGCTGTTTTAACAGAAGAATCACCAGCGCGTGGTTGGAATCGTTTTAAGGAAAAATTTCTATCTTGGCACCGGGAGCTAAGCCGAGAAACGCGTTGGGCTCTAATTGGTTTATTTTTAGTTTCCGTTTCTTCTTATGCCATCCTGGAGTTGGCTGATATTGCTTTAGGTATTTTTCCTTTACCTCCATTTTTAGTCGGTTTATTAGTATTTTCCTTAGGGACAAATTTGCCAGAAATAACCGTGGCCGTGAGAGCCTTAAAGACAAATAATGGCTATTTATCTTTCGGTCATCTGGTTGGTTCGGCGGTTAGTAATGTTTTAGTCTTATCGCTCTTAACTTTTATTGCACCGGTCGATATGTTAGTTTCTTGGCGCTATTATGTTTTAATTTTATTTATTGCTTTTATCCTTTCTGCGGTTTCCTTCTTCTATGTGACGCGGCGCCGTTTTCAGCGCTGGGAAGGTTTGGTGCTGTTATCATTTTATCTCGCTTTCGTTGTGTTTGAATTGCTTTAAAATTTTTAGTTTCAAAAAAGACCTCGCTTTTAGTGAAGTCTTTTTTATTTAACTATTTTAGGAATTGAAGATATTGCTGATTGATTAAGTCCAGACTCTTTACTAAGTTATTGCAGGGATATTTAGTTTTGGTATCAGTGACTAAGGCGATACATTTCATTCCTGCCGCCTGGGCGGCCAGCATACCGTTGATACCGTCTTCAATCACGACGCAGTCTTTCGGGCTCATCTTTATAGCCGCCGCCATTGAGAGTAATATCAGAGGCACCAATAGTTAGGGCGGAGCCGGTAAAAGCCCCACCACAAGTAATATCAGCTGTTAGGGTGGTATTTTCGATTACAGTGTCGCCACAGGCACAGGGCATAGCCCCGCCGCAATTGGCGGCCTGAGCTATATTTATGTGCATTCCCGCTATAGCTATGATGGCAACTATGCTGGTAAATAGTATATTTTTAGGCAAAAACATGTTTTTTGTTTAATTTTTATAATTATATCATAGCTTATTTAGGGTCTAAATACAAAATTATTATTATTAAATTCTTATTTATTATCTAATATTAGTATTATTTTTTTAAATTAGTCTTTTCTATTTTATTGCCATAATTTAGGTGATTATGCTTAATTCTTGACAAATAGTATTTTATATGTTATAATGTCTTTATTAAGTTGAGCTTCTTTAACAAACAGGATTAGATTGGATTAATTACTAAGAGCGCCTGCCAAGACGAGTTTAGTAATTAATCCAATGTTTCAAATCTTAATTTCTAACCCAAAACCAATTAATCATGAAAAACCTGTTTTTATTAGCCGTAATGGCGATTGCTCTTCTGAGCGCATGTAGCAACAACAACGAAACCAAGCCGGATACTTCCTGGCTCACAGACAGCTCTGCCGCCGTTACCGCGCCCGCTGAAGTCGCCACACCCAAAATTGTGATCCCGGAAAAAATCGGGGTGAGTAAGATGGAAACGAAGTTTACCCCATTCCCCAAATTTGACGGGGGAGAAGGATATGAACTCAATTTTACCATCGGACTTAAACTCAAAACCGACAGCGCTTCCCGCGAAATCCCGGTCCATACGGTTGCCTTTAGCCCCACTAAAGGAGGTTCCGATCAGGATATCGACGTGCTGATAGCACAGAAAACGTACAATGCTATTTACACTGCAAACCCTGAAGATGTTAGGGTTACCATCTTAGATAACCATGTTACAAAAATTGCCACCGCTGAAAAGTGGGAGGGCAACAAATTTACGCCCGCTGTCATTTTATGGCAGGACCCAACCTTTAAATAGGCAATAAATCGTTCATTGAAAAAAGACCCGACACACCCGGGCCTTTTTTTATAAAAAAAACAAGTCTGAGCTTGTTTTTTTAAAAGTATTTGTGGACCCTACAGGACTCGAACCTGCCACCCCCTGCTTGCAAAGCAGGTGCTCTACCAGATGAGCTAAGGGCCCTCTTACTCGATAAAGCTTAGTTTACCGAGATTATTAGGACTAGTCAATATTTATTGTTTAGGAATCAGTGGGCTTAGTAACCAAGTGAAGAAACTGCTACCGTTGCCGCTCATAAAGACGATGCCCAGGAAGATGGCAATGATGCCTAAAATCTTGTAGCCTAGGCGGGAACCGCCTTCGGTGCCAAGTTTATCTTCAAACCAAGTAATACGGCCAAAGTTCTCTAGAAACCATTCCGTCTTTAGGATTAAGACGGCGCCGACGGCAATAATAATGATGCCAAGGATAATCATATTTTTTTTATTTAATATAATTTAAGGGGTTATATCTAGTTCCGTTGATAATGACTTCAAAGTGAAGGTGGGAGCCAGTGGAGCGGCCGGTTGAACCCATTAAAGCAATCAGTTGACCCTTTTCCACGTCTTCACCTTTCTTCACTAATAATTTAGAGGCGTGGCCATAGCGAGTTTTTTTACCACCACCATGATTAATTACAATCGTATTACCATAGCCACCATTATAGCCGCCCTGGGAAATTTCCACCGTGCCAGAATCGGCGGCATAGATCGGCGTTCCGACTTTATTAGCAATATCAACACCGTTATGTTTCCAAGAGAAATATTGAGTGATGCGATTACCGGCTGTGGGCCAGGTCATCTTATTGCTACTAACAATTGGTTTATCCGAGGAAACAATATCTTTAATAACCGCGATGCCAGAATAGCTGCTTTGGGAAGTATTTTTAGCGATATTACTACTAACACTGCGTTTAACACCGGGGATGATTAATTGCTGGCCGATAGAGATTGAGCCGGCCCCACTTAAATTATTACTGGCAATAATCTTATCAACATCTAAATCATAATCTTGAGCGAGTTTGCCGATCGTATCGCCACGTTTAACGGTATAGAGAAAGCCGTCACTGGGTAGAATCGTGAGATCATCGCCCGCGCGGATAATACTGAAGGCACCGAGATTGTTAGCCCAGAGGACGGTATTAACGTTAAGGCGGAAGCGCCGGGCAATCGTGCTGATCGTATCGCCCGCTTGGACAGTATAAGTGGTAATAGTTTTACGTTCAGTTGGAGTTTCAGCGGTGGCATCTTCTCCCTCAGACACAGTCCCGATTTGCCTAGGCTTACTTAAGCCACTCCCATTTTTAGCAATAACTGTTTCGTTGCTTTCTTCTGTTTCTGGAGTAACACTGCGGGGTGCACTCACAGCACTTTTTTTACCAAGATATTTTTCGGCCCCTAAAACTTGCAGGTTCATGGCAACGGCGGTCTCCTGAATTAGCTCGTCGTTATCTTGGCCGATATCGCTGAATTCATTTTTGACAATTTCTGCCATAACGCTCTTTCGGCTTTTGCCGACAGCGGCACTAGCTTGTTTTTTGTCGCCGATATTTAGGATGATGGCTGAGGAGATGAGAATAAGAGCGGCCACATGAAAGGATTTTTTCTTGATGAGCTCTCTTTTTGATTGTCGGCCTAAATCATACTTTTTTACTCTAAAAATAAGGTAGTAGAGGTGGGTAAAGGGTCGATAAAGGAGAAATTTGCCTAGCAAAAACAAAGGCTTGATTAGAGCCGGGACGGCCGTTGCAATTAGCTCTTTTAAGCCCATGAGTATTTTCAGGCCTAGGAGTAGAGATTCAATGGCTATTTTCTTCAGTTTTAAGTTTTTCTTAGGAATAAAATGATTATCTTAAGTTCTTCCATACTACCATCTAAGTTCGGGCGGAGTCAATTTTTATAATACAAAATTGTTAAAAGTTAGCGATAATTTGAGCTTATTAGTATTTTAAGAAACATTTTCCATCCATCTCTTTTGGCTGTTTTAGGCCCATAATTTTCAAGATGCTGGGAGCGACATCTTTTAGGCCGGCACCTTTCTCAATCTTAGCTTTTTTTAATTTTGCATCTTCCGAAATTAATAATACTGGTACGGGATTGATAGTATGGCTTGTCGCTACACCAGCACTTTTATCTTCGGCGTTGCCATGATCAGCCAAGATGAGACAGCTATAGCCTGAAGTTAAGGCCATCTTAACGATCTCACCTTGGGCTTTATCAACGGCCTCTATAGCTTTTGTGATAATTTGTATTTTTCCGGTATGACCAACCATGTCGCCGTTGACTAAATTTACAACAATGAAGTCATATTTTTTACTCTTTATTTCCTTTACTAGGCGAGAGGCAATTTTCGGGGCGCTCATTTCCGGCTGTAAATCGTAGGTGGCAACTTTTGGTGAATTAATTAGAATTCTATCCTCGCCTTTGTTCGCTTTTTCTTTTTGTCCGTTAAAGAAAAAAGTAACATGAGCGTATTTTTCAGTTTCACTGATACGAAGTTGTTTTAGGTCAGAACGGCTGAGACATTCTCCTAGCAAGTTGTTTAAAGATATATTGGGGAAGGCGACCAGGGCGCTCATTGGTTGGTAGTATTGCGTCATAGCGGTGAAACTGACGGGAATAATTTGTCTTTTAAAGCCGATGAATTTTTTTTCTATAATTGCTTTTGTTAGTTGTCGCGGACGATCGGTGCGGAAGTTAAAAAAGATGACGCTATCTTTTTTATTAAAGCCTAAATAATTATTTAAGACTTTTGGTTTGATAAATTCATCGGTTTCTCCTTGTTGATGGCACTCTTTTATTTTTTCTAAAGCGTTAGTAAATTTTTCTCCTCTTCCTTGGACAATTGCCTCATAGGCGAGCTTAGTTCGCGTCCATCTATTATCTCGGTCCATGGCATAATATCTTCCCGTCATACTTGCTATTTGGCCGAAGCCGATAGATTTTATTTTTCTTTGCAAGGCGGATAGGTGCTTTAAACTTTCTGTTACCGGAGCATCGCGCCCATCAGTAATTACGTGGATATAGACATCTTTAAAATTATTTTTTACACACAAATCTAGTAGGGCAAAGAGATGCTTAATATGCGCGTGTACTCCTTGGTCTTGAAGCAGGCCGATAAGGTGTAATTTGGTTTTATTTTTTTTACATTTACGGATGGCTTCTAAAAGCGCCTCATTCTTAAAGAAGGCTCCGTTTTTTATATCTTTATTGATCCGCGCCATTGATTGGAAGATTTGCCGGCCAGAGCCAATAGTTAAATGTCCGACTTCAGAGTTGCCTTGGTAGCCCTTTTCTAAGCCAACAGCTTCGCCGCTAGCCGCTAAGAGCCCGTGGGGGTAGTTTTTAAGATATAAATCTTCATTAGGAGTTTTAGCTAGGGCGATAGGGTTGTCTTTCTTTTTAGGATTATAACCCCAGCCATCACGGATTATTAGAATTATTGGCTTGTTTGTCTTCATATTTTTAAATTATTTTTTGCTTTAAGAATTTTGCTCGTTATTTATACATTAATATTATAGCAAATCTCATTTTTAGCCAACCACAGAAACTTTTATTAAATGGTCATAATAAAAAATCTCCAGTATGGAGATTTTTATGTATTTATTTTGTTTTATTCTAATTTAATTTCCTGACACAATAATATCAAAAGGTTTGGCGCCGGGATAGGCTTTGTAGCCATAATCCTTGCAGAATTTACTGATATTGGGCCGGAAGTAGTCAGTGTGGGAATCTTGAATTAGGCCGATGAGAAAGTATGACAGCGCCATCGTCCAAGCTTTACCCGCTCCTTTCGGAGCTTTGATTTGCAGGCGGTTTTGGGGATCGCCAAAATATTTATTTTCTCCCAAGCTGATAACCAGCTCTTTTTTCTCTCTGATTACGAATTTGGCATGTCTGGCTTCGCCGTAGGAAAAGGCACGGATCGATAGATTTGGACCAAAGAGTTCGCTCTTCTTGATTTCCAGCATGGGTGCAATCGCTGCCCATTCATCCGGCAAGACGAAGGCATAGGCAGAGTATTTTTTAAAATTTTTGGGGAGTTTTAATTTAAGGATAAATCTGGCAATATCTTCGGCTTTTTCTCCGCTAGCCGCTAACATCATCCCGAGGTAGGTCGAGGTATTATAGGTATATGGTTCCGGTAATTTGCGAAAAGCATAAACTTCATCCGCTAGTTTGGCAGCACTGGAAGTAGGTGAACAAGTGAGGAGGACGGTCTTTAAACCTGCTTTTTTTGCCATTTTTGTTTCCCAAATTGAATCTTTTTCGCCGGAAGCTGAAATAATGACAGCATGGCTAATAGTTTTGTTTTTAATTAAGTCGCGATAGCGTTTAAGCATCTCCGAAAAATTACTTTCATTAGCGAAGAAAGCTTTTTGTCCGTCGAAGATGGCCTGTCCAGTGTTATAGGCGTTACCGCTACCAACGACAAGGGGAAAGGGGTATTTTTTTAGGTTTAAGCGGGGCGGACGGTTTTTTTGAAAAAAATCTAGCGCCTTTAAGACGCTGAGGTTGAGGGAATCTAGTTCCATAGTCTTCATATTTTTAATAATTTGCCTAATTTTATTGACGTTTCCATTATAACGGATATTGATTTTTATTTCAATTTAGGATAAGATTGGGGCGTAAATAATTAATTTCAAAAAAGTATGTCCGGACACTCTAAGTGGGCGACTACCCATCGCCAAAAGGAATTGGTTGATGCTAAGCGTGGCGCCATTTTTACCAAATTAGCCAACATTATTTCTATTGCCGCCAAAAAGGGCGGTGATCCTGACTCTAACCCGACTTTGCGGGCGGCCGTTGACCGAGCGCGGGAAGCGAGTATGCCTAAAGATAATATCGAGAGAGCAATTAAAAAGGGTACGGGTGAATTGGGCGGCAATCAGGTAGAAGAATTATATTATGAGGGTATTGGTCCGGCCGGTGTTCAGGTTATTGTTAAATGTGTCACCGATAATCGTAATCGCAGTGCCTCCACCGTTCGCCACGCCTTTTCTAAAAACGGTGGTTCTTTCGGAGCAGTGATGTGGAATTTTGAGCAAGCCGGGGTTATATTGCTCAGCCAGGCGGAACTGGCGGCCAAGAAAATTAGTTTTGAAGATTTTGAATTGGAATTAATTGATAACGGTGCTAATGATATTATTCAAGCAGATGAAGGCCTGACTATTTATACGGTCTTAAGTGATTTTCAAAAAATTCAGGATTTTCTCAAAACTAAAGGTTTAAAGCCGGAGTCGGCAGAAATAGAATATGTTGCTAAAGAAAAAGCCACTTTGGTCGCGACCGATCAAGAAAAGTGTGATAAGTTTTTAGAAGAACTGGAAGATAATGAAGACGTCAGCGATTACTATACTAATCTCGCGGATTAATTTGGATAATAGTGATTATTATTTATTAAGGCTCGGAAGAAGATTTTGGCTGATTCCGAGCCGCTATGTATGGAAAAAATTGTCTTAGGTATTGATCCCGGCATTGCTGACACCGGTTACGGTTTTATCCGCGTTAGTGGTAGTCGTTTAGAATGTTTAGAATATGGCTCCATTAAAACTCCGGCCGGCTCCGCTTTGCCCGAGAGATTAGAACTTTTATATAGCGAGCTGAAGCGTCTATTAAAAAAACATCGTCCGCAGGTGGCGGCCGTGGAGCAGTTATTTTTTAACAAGAATGTCCGGACTGCTTTAATTGTCGGTCAGGCGCGCGGAGTAGCCTTACTTGCTATTAGCCAAGCGGGAATACCTCTTTCCGACTTTACCCCCGCCCAGGTGAAACTGGCCGTTTCTGCTTATGGCCAAGCCTCTAAGCTTCAAGTACAGAAAATGGTAAAATTGATTTTAAATTTAAAAGAATTACCTCAGCCCGATGATGCGGCCGACGCTTTAGCGGTTGCCATCTGCGGCGCTAATCATCATCGTTATTAGTGAAAATTATGAGTAAGACTCTAAGAATCGTCCATATTGCCTCCGAAGTTTCGCCTTTTTCCAAAACGGGCGGGCTTGCTGATGTCGCTCGGAGTTTGCCCAAATCGCTTAAGCGTCTAGGTCACGATGTTCGTTTGATTACGCCTTTATATACTAAAGTTATCAGCAAGACGGAACATAAACTTAAGCCTTTGTTTATGAATGTAAAGCTGATGCTTAATTCCACCGAAAGTATTGTGGTAAATTATTGGCAGGGGCAATTAATGGAAGACTTGCCCGTGTATTTTATTGAGTGCCCGAAATATTTTTCCAAGCATAAGCGTTTGTATGGCTCTAGCCATGAGAATGCTCGTTTTTTAGTTTTTGATGTGGCTGCTTTAAAACTTCTATCCTTATTAAAATTTGAGGTTGATATTATTCACTGTCATGACTGGCAGACCGGTTTAATTCCTTACTATCTCAAACATGATTTTCGTTATTCTAAAACTTTGAAAAATGCGAAAACTGTTTTTACTATTCATAATTTAATTTTTCAATTTGGTCACAATTGGTGGGAGGTGCCGAATGAACATAAGGATTATGGACGGGGCCAGCTGCCACATCTTGATAATCCTCAATTGGAAAATATTAATTTTGCTAAGCGGGGAATCTTATCTGCGGACATTATTAATACCGTGAGTGAACAGTATCGTTCGGAAATAATGACTAAGCGTTTTGGTCAGGACTTACACCGGATTTTGCGTAACCGTTCTGATCGTCTTTTTGGGATTATCAACGGCATTGATTATAATGCCTATAATCCTGAAAAAGATCCGGGCTTAGTACAGCGTTATAGCGCTCAATCTCTGGGCAAGCGCTTATCGGCAAAGAAAGCCAATAAATTAGCGCTTCAGGCCCGGGTGGGTTTACCTCAAGAAGCCCTGACGCCAATGTTGTGCACGACTTCTCGAGTTACTTTTCAAAAAGGCTTTAATCTTATCCTTGATATTATTCCTTCACTTTTGCGCTTAGATATTCAGTTAGTGTTTATGGGCGATGGTAATCAGGAATATATCCAACCTCTAAAAAAATTACAGAAGAAATTTGGTCGAAAATTAGTTTGGCTGCCCTTTGATGACAAATTAGAAACCGCTCTTTACGCCGCCTCTGATCTTTTTCTCCTTCCTTCTAATCATGAGCCCTGTGGTATTAATCAATTAATTGCGATGCGTTACGGCTGTATTCCGGTGGTCAGGGAAATTGGTGGCTTATATGATACCGTCGAAGATTATAATCCGGCCACTGGTCGGGGTAATGGTTTTAGTTTCCAGCAAGAAGATGCTTTAGATTTTTTTGGTGCAATCGTTCGTGGTTTAGAAAATTACAGTCACCGTTTGTCTTGGGAGGCCTTGGTGAAGCAAGCCATGAAGCAGTCTAACAGTTGGGAAATACCGGCTAAAAAATATGTCCAGCTTTATCGCCGGGCAAAACGTTTATAATATGTTGTGGTTAAATTTTATTCATCTTTATCAGCCTGCTAATAGCCCCTCTGTCCACATCAAAGAAGCGGTGGAGAAGAGTTATCTGCGTTTGACCCGTCTTTTAGAAGAGCATCCTGATTTATATTTTAGCGCTAATATCAGCGGCTGCCTTTTAGAACGTTTGCGGGATGAAGGCTTTACTGACCTCTTAGCGCGTTGGCGTTCTTTAGTGGCTTCAGGAAGATTGGAGTTAGTTGGCTCTGCCGCTTATCATGCTTTTTTGCCGTTATTGCCAGAGAAGGAAATTATTTATCAAATTCAGCGCCATGAAGAGTTAACAGAAGAGATTTTAGGGGCGGTAGTTAAAGGTGGTGGTTTTTTCCTGCCGGAAATGGCCTATACTCCCGCTTTGGCCCAGTTAGTAAAAGCACAAGGCTATCGCTGGTTGATTTTAGACGAAGCCTCTTTACCGGCTGGCGCCGTGACTGAGGCGGGCGCTGCTTATTTAGATAATAATAGTGGCCTGCAAGTTTTAGTCCGTCAACGTGAACTTTCTAATTCTTACGCCCCTGATTTAATTCAAGCCCTTTTAGCCGAAGATAATCCTCAAGCTTTATTAGTGACCGCGACTGATGCCGAGCTCTATGGTTTGCGGCACGAAGATCCAACTGCGGAATTAGAGAAAATGGTAAAATTGCCCAATCTACATACAGAAACAATTTCTTTTTTCCTGAGTAAGGCTAAACCAGTTTCTATTACTTTTCGCTCCGCTTCTTGGGAGACACAGCGCCCGGATGATGATAGTCAAGTTTTCTTAGTCTGGAATGATCGTCACAATCGTCTGCATCGTGACCTTTGGCGCTTGGTTAACTTGGCTTTAGTAGCTGGCGATAAATATCCGCAAGACCCTAATTATTTTTGGTATCGTTGGCATCTGGATCGGGGTTTGGCGAGTTGTGTTTTTTGGTGGGCCAGCGGTCGCGATTTCTTTAAGAATTTTGGGCCGAAAGCTTGGAACCCGGATGAAGTGGAAAATGGCATTAATGATTTAATTCGGGCTGTTCGTGCTTTGCAAAATCTGGCGAGCAGACGGGAGAAACTCTTAGCGGAAAAATTAGTTAATCGTATTCGCGGACGCCTTTGGCGTCAGCATTGGCAGAAGTATTTTTAGGAAATAATTATCATTTTTTTGTTTGGGAAAAATTTATGAACAAGATTTTAACTCTGTTTGATGAAACTGCTGCCAAAAAATTATTAGAAAAAGAAGTGTTGCCCTTGTATCCGGAATTTAAGGATATTATTAGTTTGCAGATTAAGCCTTATAAAAAACTGATTTGGGAGACAACCTATCATGTCGTGATTGCTTATCGCGTGCTTTTTTCTAAGAAGACTGGCGGTGAGCAGAAGCTAGAAATTGTTTGCTCTGCTCATAGCAACGAACCGCGGGAAGTAGTTTTTAAAGTCCTATCTTTTCTTTGGTCTAGTGGTTTAGCTGATGATGAAATTGTTCTGCCTCGCCCTCTTTTTTATTCCCCGGAATTTAATGGTTCTTTTTATCGAGCGATTGCGGGTAAGAATTTACTAAACTTTATCAAGGAAAATGATCGGGCTAAGACAGAAAGAATGATTCCTCAGGCGGCTCGCCTTTTAGCGCGTTTACACGCCTTGCCTTTGCCGGCGGATCTTAGTATTTTTAGTGATGATAATCGCTCCCTCCGTCACGTCGTTCCTGGGCGCGATTTAATTGTACGGGAAATTAAAGAGCGTTTTCATGGTGAGTTCGTTGATGATATTGCCTCCTTCTATGAAAATTTTATTATCGAGGAAGAATCGTTTTTTAATAATCAAAATCAGCGCTGGCTTATCCATGGTGATGCTCACCCAGAAAATATCATTGCGGTTGGCGGTCACAAGATTGGCGTTATTGATTTTACGGATTTTTGCCCAGCCGATTATGCTCGAGATTTAGGAGCCTTTCTGCAGCAGTTGGAGTATAAGATTGTCCGTAATCTTGATGATCCTCTTTTTGCCTCAGCGATGAAGCATCTTTTTCTTAAATCATATTTAGCGGAGTCATCAGAGAAGCTTGGTGCTTCGTTACAGGCACGTATTGATCTCTATTATAATTGGACGGCTATTCGGACCGCGACTTTTTGGCTTTTGAAACACGAGTGCGAGCCGGATAAGGCCGCCGCTGCAATTGCTATGGTTAAAAATAATCTCAACACTAACCGCCATGCTCAAGATTAATCGTAAATTAATGAAGAAAAAAATTTTATTCTGCGCTGCTGAGGCGGTTCCTCTGGCTAAGGTTGGGGGCTTGGCCGATGTAGTTGGTTCTTTGCCGGCTGCTTTACGCGGGCAAGAAATTGACGCCCGCATTTTAATGCCGGCTCATAGCCTTATTTCTTTACGCGCACTTGGTGCAAAAAAATTAGCATCATTTATTGTCAGGGTCGGTGTTAAAAAAGAAAGTGTCGGTTTATATCAGGCACGGGTGCAAGGAACTACTTATTATTTATTACAGAATAAGAATTACTTTAGTGGTGAAGTTTATAGTGGTCATAGTGGTCCTAAATATTTATTTTTTTGTCGAGCAGCTTTAAGCTCTTTAGCTTATTTGTCTTTTTCTCCAGATATTATTCATGCCCACGATTTTCACGCCGCCCCTATTTTAACTGAGTTGAGCCGGCGACCACGTCTACAACGCCCGGGACTCGTGTTGACGATTCATAATCTTCAGCATCAAGGCTGGATTGAAGCTTCTCAAATTACTACTTTTGGCTTTAATCTTGAAGATTTCCCCTTACTGGCAAAAAGCAAGGAAGACAATTCTTGGTTTAATTTGTTGGCGGCGGGCATTGCTTGTGCTGATAAAATAACGACAGTTAGTCCCAATTATGCGCGGGAAATCTTAACCCCCGCTTATGGTCAGGGGCTAGAATCACTTTTATTTTCCCGTCGGCGTGATTTAATTGGTATTTTAAATGGCATCAATATTGATGATTATAATCCGACAAAGGACATCAATTTAGCAGTTAACTATGGTGATAAAAATTTAGCGGCGAGCAAAACTCTGCATAAGGAGGCCATTTGCTCCTACCTGCATTTAGAAAATAATTCTATACCTCTTTTAGTTTTTATTGCTCGCTTCTCTTGGCAGAAAGGTCTTGATTTATTTACGGTTGAGTCTTTGCGGGCTTTAGCTGAGAAGTATCCTTTTCACTTAGTGTTACTAGGGAGTGGGGAAGAAAAATATGAAAGCTTGGTTTTGCATTTAGAGCAGAGCTTGCCGACAACGGTGCGCACTCTCATTGCCTTTGATGAGGTCTTGGCACGCAATCTATATGCCGCTGCCGATTATTTTCTTGTACCCTCTCAATTTGAACCCTGCGGTTTAACCCAAATGATTGCGATGCGCTATGGTGCCGTTCCGATCGTCAGGGCTACTGGTGGTTTGAAAGATACGGTGGTAGATAACGGTAACGGTCTAGTTTTTAAAGACTATTCCCCGGCAGCCTTGGTAGCAATTTTAGAAAAAGCTTTGCGCCTTTATTATCGCGATTATAAAAAATATCAAAGCCTGCAAGCTCAAGGCCGTCAGCAAGATTGGTCGTGGCGAGCCTCCGCGCCCGCTTATCGGCGTCTTTACGACTCTGTATAATTAATTTTTTAAAATGATTAATAAAAAAATTAAGATTGCTCATATCCACGTTTGGGATCAGACTAATAAGGGTGATTTTGCCATCGTCTTGGCGGTGCAAGAGTTATTGCGCTCGTCTTTTCCCCAGGCAGTAATTGTTGACTATCCAGTTGAAATTCTAAAAAAGAAGGACGTCTCTGCCTTAAAGAAATTAAATTCTGCGGATTTAATTGTGATGGGCGGCGGTGGTTTGTTTTATCGTTATTTTTTACCTTTTTCTCAAGAGATGATTGCTGGTTTAAAAAAACCTTTTATTATTTTTGGCGTTGGCTATATTCGAGAAGTGGGAGCTCCGGCTTTGAAAAAGGCCGAGCGTGATAGTATTATTGCCTTAGCTCAGAAAGCTGCTTTGCTTGGTGTTAGGGAAAACTATACTAAGCGTTTTTTAGTGAAGTATGGATTAGCAGTTGATAAAATTAAAGTGATTGGTGACCCGGCTCTACTTTTATCTGAACTGCCGCCCCACTTGAAGCTCCGCCCAGGTTTTAAGCTTGGTTTAAATTTAAATTATTCTGGCTGGTTGGGTTTTGGCAAGTGGCGAGACGATATTCTTAGCTCTTATCGAGAAACAGCTGAATATTTTCAAAAGAATTTTCAGGCTTCTGTCTATTATCTTAAACATCATCCAGGTGAAGAGGCAATTTACCCGGAGCTTAAGATTAAGAATTTGATACTTTTAGATGAGTCGCCCTCTCGACAGAAAGGGGCCTACGGCCAACTTGATTTAGTGATTGGTATGATGTTACATTCTTGCGTAATGGCTGCGGGGGCACTGACACCAGAGATAAATGTGGCCTATGATCTACGCAATCGTAATTTTGCTCGTTTTCTCGGTTGTCCGGAATTAGTGGTGGAATTACCAGATTTGAAGAAGGGGCTTTTATTAAAGAGGGCGCGGGCTGTAGTTAAAGCTGGGAAAGAGTATCGTCATCATTTGGATACTTTTCATAAACGCGTTTCTCGTCGTACCCATGATTTTTTAAGAGAAATTGAAAATTTAGTTTAGAATTTTTTTTAAATATTTTTTTATGTCTGCTTCTCATTCTTCAGGATTCTGGCCGGTCTTAGCCGCTTTTGTTGGCAACGGCACGGTTTGTGTTGGTAAATTTGCTGGCTTTTTGGTTTCTGGTTCTAGTGCTATGTTTTCCGAAGCCATTCACAGTCTTGCTGACACCGCCAACCAGTCTCTATTGCTCGTTGGTTTAAAACGTTCACGACTAGCCGCTTCTCTAGAATATCCTTACGGACATGGTCGAGAGCGTTATATCTGGGCGCTGATTTCGGCTTGTGGTATTTTTTTTGTCGGTGCCGGTGTCACCGTTTATCACGGCATCAGTTCTTTATGGCACCCCTCATCTTTTCGTTTTAGCTTCTGGCCGGTTTTGATTTTAATTGCTTCTTTTATTATTGAGAGCTTTACTTTGTGGTTGGCTTTTCGAGAATTACGCCGTAGTCATCCTACCGAGCGCTGGTCAAAAATATTTAAAAACGCTGATCCCACCACCCTCGCCATCGTTTATGAGGATGGCTTGGCTGTGTTTGGCGTTTTAATTGCTTTGCTTGCTTATTTATTAACGGAATATACGGGCAATCATTATTGGGATGCTGCCGGCTCCATCTTCATCGGCGTTCTTTTGGGAGTGGCGGCGGTAATTTTGATTAATAAGAATCGGCATTATCTGGTGACCACCTCTATCCCCAAAGAAATGGAAGATCAGGTGAAGAAGATCTTAATGGCTGATCCCAGTATTGAAAAAGTGCTTGATTTTAAATCAGCCATTTTAGACGTGGATAAATATCTGATTAAATGTGACGTGGAGTTTAATGCCGCCGCCATGATTCAATATTTAGAGAAACACCATTTTCTTTCCCATGAGTATAAGGAAATTCAGGGTGATTACGAAGAATTTATGAAATTCTGTGTTGACTATATGGATCGGGTACCACGTTTAGTTGGCCGGAAGATTGATGAAATTGAAAAACGTATCCAGGAGCGCTTTCCCCAAATTGTTTTTATTGATATTGAGATAAATTAAAGCGCCAATTTGGCGATTTGAGCTTTTCGCCCCCTTTTTGTATAATGGAAGCGTAATTATTAATTGCGCCGCCATTTTCCGGGGCTTTACTTTTATGGGTAGAAAAAAGAAAAATGCGAATAATCCCTTGGAGGCAATTAATTTGCCGAATTTTGAATTGGATACTCGAGCGAAGCGCAGTATCGGTATTGTCTTAGTTTTTAGCTTTGGCCTTATTTCCTTACTCGGTCTCTTTGATCTTTCTGGACAAGTGGGTCTGTTTTTATCTAAATGGTTAACTTTGATTTTTGGTTTTGGCAAATGGCTGGTGCCTCTAGTCTTTCTTTTTTGGGGCGTTTTATTAGTGCGCAATAAAACAGTGGAAGTGAAATTTAGTGATTATTTGGGTTTGGTTCTGCTGTTTGTTTCTTATCAAACTTTATTTCATTTTTTCTTAAATCAGGAGCAGTGGCTTTCTAGTATTAAGGAGGGAATTGGCGGCGGTTATGCTGGTTATTATTTCAGTCGGGCCACTTTTTATATTTTTGGTTTTTGGGGCGGGGTGATTATTTTGCTTGGCCTCTTTTTAGTTTCCTTGGTAATTGTCTTTAATACCTCCTTAGCTAAAATCATCGGCCGGGAAAGCTTTCTCGCTTCCATTTACAATGCCATTCGCCAAGCCTTTAAGGGTTTGTTTGCGGCTTCGCCGTTAGCTTCTGAAAAAGAGACTCTGGGTGCAGATTTGCTAACCCAAGCGCGGGAAGAAGTTTTAAGTACTTGGCAAAGCCGAGCCGTGAGCGCGGAAGAAGTGACCGCAGAAGAGGAGGCTTTGGCAGCGGAGGTGGCGGCTGTCCAGGAAAAATTGGCACATTCATCAAAAGAAAAAACTCAAGAGAAAATTGTTTTTCCAAAAAAGCAAATTAAGATTGATGTCCCTCTGGAATTGCTTAATGGTAAGGCGGGCCAAGCGGTTAGTGGCGACACCCAAGCCGGGGCGGCGAAGATTAAGCGCACTTTGGAAAACTTTGGCATCATGGTGGAGATGGCTGAGACTAAAGTCGGTCCGACCGTTACTCAATACACCTTTAAACCGGCGGAGGGAGTGAAAGTTTCCCGTATTATCACTTTGAATAATGATTTATCTTTAGCCTTAGCTGCTCACCCGATTAGAATTGAAGCACCAATTCCCGGGCAGTCTTTAGTGGGCGTAGAGGTACCTAATAAAGCTAAGGCGATTGTCGGCCTGAGGGAAATTTTAGAAGATAACGTTTTTAAGACGAGGAAGCATAACATGATGATTGCTTTAGGTAAGGACGTCTCTGGCACTTCTTGGATTTATGATTTAACGCGCATGCCTCACTTGCTAGTGGCTGGCGCTACTAACTCTGGTAAGTCTGTCTGTTTAAATACTATTATTATTTCTTTGCTTTATCAGAATAATCCTGGAGATTTGCGCTTTATTATGGTTGATCCCAAGCGAGTGGAGCTTCCTGCTTATAATGGCATTCCTCATTTATTAACTCCGGTTATTACTGAAGTTTCTAAAACCATTAATGCCTTGAAGTGGTGCTTAAATGAAATGGATCGTCGTTATGATATTTTGAATAAAGCCGGCAAGAAAAATATTCAGAGTTATAATAATGATAAGCCGGCAGAGAAATTACCTTACATTATTTTTATTATCGATGAGTTGGCAGATTTTATGATGACCTCAGGCAAGGAAATGGAAGCGGCTATTATCCGTTTAGCACAGATGTCTCGAGCTGTTGGCATCCATTTAATTTTAGCAACCCAGCGACCAAGCGTGGACGTTATTACTGGTTTAATTAAAGCGAACGTGCCTGCTCGCATTGCTTTCTCGGTGGCTTCTTTGGTTGACTCTAAAACTATTTTAGACATGAGTGGTGCCGAGAAATTATTAGGACAAGGAGACATGTTATTAACTACTGCTGAATTAGCAAAACCGAAGCGCATCCAGGGAGCTTATGTTAGTGACCAAGAAATTAATGATGTTATCAGTTATATCAAAGAGAAGAGTGGTGAAGTCGATTATCTTGATGGCGTGACCGATCGCCAGAAAGTCGGCGGTGTGGCCGGTGTTGGCCTTGATGGTACCCATGGCGATGAGGATGAATTAATGTCCGAAGCCCAGGAAATTATTATTAAAGCTGGTAAAGCCTCTACCTCTTTGTTGCAGCGTCGTCTTTCTATTGGCTATGGCCGGGCCGCGAAGATTTTGGATATGTTGGAAGACGCTGGTGTCATTAGTCCTTCTAATGGTTCTAAGCCCCGGGAGATTTTAATCAGTCGGGAACAGTTTGAGGAAATGCAAAATCAAGGTGTTAGCGCTATGCCTGTTCATCGTCGCGCTGAAGCTGCCGCCCCTTCCAGTTATCTCGACAGCGACGAAGGTGATGACGGCTCTTTAGCTTTTGTTTCTGGAGAAACTCCAGAGGAAGCGGAGATTGATGAAGAAGAGGCGCCGATAGCTGATGATGAACCTGATGCTGATAAAGATGAAGATATTCCTGCCTTCTTATTAGATAAAGATGGGCCTGATGATGATATCCAGAACGAGAACGAGATTCTTGAAGAAATTAAGCCAGCGCCAGCAGCTACTGTGACTAAAAAAGAAACGAAACCGCGAGTTTTTGATGAGGAGGATGATGGCATGTTTTTTAGTCGTTAGATAGAATGTTTATGAAAAAAATATTTTTTTCCAACTTTTTGATTTTAGGGGTTATTATTTATTTACTTGTATTAAAATTTCAACTTTTTTATTTATATTTTAATGAAAATATATTTATTAATAACTCAGTTTTTGTTTTATTTTATTCTTTGTTATTTTTGTTGGTTTTATTTTCATTATTACGTAATTATAAATATGTTTTTTCCGGTTATCAGGATGGTGATAAAAAGCCGCTAAAGCGCTTCAGATTATTTACGCTTTTTTGTGCTATTTGTACTTTTTTATTATTTATTTTTTCACTATTAGCACCGATTACTAAGTATAATTATATTCAAAGTGATTTTACTTTCTCTCCTGAAGAGCCTCGTGGCCTTCGCGATCCATTTTTTGTCAAAGAATTAAGGCTAATAGTTAAAAATCCTTATCCAGAAGTGTCTGAAAGTAACTTTAATACTTTAATGAATCACTGTCGGCGCATCAACTCTTTAGAGGAGCCTGATAAATATTGTACTCGGTCAATTATTTGTTCTTTTTCTTATTGTGGGTCGAATCTTGATTGCGCAAGTGTTTGTACTTTTATTTTACCTAATAAATCAAAAAAATAATAAAGATGGGATATAGTTCTATAAGATTTTCAGTTTTTAGGCTGAATTTTTTTGTATAGTTTTTTCTTTTCTCTCTTTCTTGTTATACTGTAGAAGCATGCTTTCTCAAATCAAAAAATTAATCCCCTTAAAGATATTTCGCACTCTACAGCCTGCCTATCATTTTCTGATGGGTTATCTGGCGGCTTTGTATTATCGTTTTCCTAGCCGACAGCTATTAGTGATTGGGGTCACAGGGACTACGGGCAAGACTTCGACCGTCTATTTTTTGTCACGTCTACTTTCCGCTAGTGGTTATAAGGCCGGATATACTTCAACCGCCCAGTTTAATAATGGTCGGCGAGAATGGCTTAATGACAAGAAAATGACCATGCCTGGTCGTTTTTTCCTACAAAAGAATTTACGGCGGATGATTAAAAATGGTTGTCGGGCAGTGGTGGTGGAGACAACTTCTCAGGGAATAGAACAGTTTCGTCACCGTTTTCTTAACTATGATTTGCTTTTATTTACCAACCTTTATCCGGAACATATTGAAGCCCATGGCGGTTTTGAAAATTACAAACAAGCTAAGGGCAAGCTCTTTGCTCATTTGCGCCGTTGCCGTTCGAAGTATTTAGGGGCAGATAATAAGGTTGTCTTGAAATCTAGCGGTTTACAGAAGACCGAGCTTACTAAGGTGAAAAAAACAATTATTGTTAACGGTGATGATGAGTATGCTCCTTATTTTTTATCTTTCCCCGCTGAAAGAAAATGCGTCTATACGCTTGATCCTAGTTTAAATGCCCATCGTTTGGCCGCTACAGATGGAGCTGAAGTTTTGCCCCGCCCGGAATTTTTTGTCTATGAGCCCTTGTTTTCTGAGATTAATGGTTCTGATTTTCAATTAGCCGGACAGCGCTTTCATTTGCCAATATTAGGCTCTTATCATGTTTTTAACGCCGTCGCCGCTTTAGTCGGCGTTATGGCTTTGGGAGTAGAGTTAAAGCCACTCGCCGCCGCTTTAGAAGAAATTAAAGTTTTAGCGGGAAAGATGGAAAAGATAGAGGCGGGACAGCCTTTTACCGTTCTGGTAGATTATGCTTTTGAACCTAAGGCGATGGCCGCTCTATATCAGAGCCTAGAATTTATTCCTCATCAGCGTTTATTCCATATTTTAGGTTCCGCTGGTGGCGGCCGGGATGAATCTCGGCGTCCAGTTTTAGGCAAAATGGCAGGAGAAAAAGCTGATGTTGTGATTGTTACTGACGAGGACCCCTATGATGATGATCCTCAATTAATAATTGACCAGGTGGCGATAGGGGCGGAGCACGTGGGTAAAGTCCTTAATAAAAACTTATATAAGGTACTTTCTCGGCGTGAAGCTTTTGCTTTAGCCTTCAGTTTGGCTCAGGCCGATGATTTAGTTTTAATCACCGGCAAAGGGGCGGAGCAATATATTTGTGGCCCTCAGGAAAGCAAACTTCCTTGGGATGACCGCATAGTTGCTCGGGAAGAATTAAAGAAGGCTGGCTTTAGTTTGTGAGCTAGGAGTTATTGCCGGGCTGTGGAGAAACTGTGTATTGACAAAAGTTGACTATTGTAATATTATAGAAAATACAATCAGCTATTAGGTAAAAATCCCATTAAAAACGGTCGGTAAGGTGTAAATTTCTTCTCTGCTCACCAATCCGTTTTTTTTGTATTTTTCGCCAAAATTCACTTTATAAATAAGCTTTATTCTAAAGTGATTATAAACTCTAGGTGCAATTAAATAAGAGATAGGGAACTCAAACCTTTTTAAGTTTGAGATTTTTTTGTTGAAAGCACCCCTCTCATCAAGTCAATAAAATTCAGGCCGGACTATCGCTTTTCTGTTTATCAGATGGCGCTTGGTTTGTTGCCCATAAAGTTCTATGTCTAATGCGACCGTCGTGGACAAAAAAATTTCCGAACGCAAATTTTTCACCGACTTTAAAGAGGTGATGCCCTTGCCAGACTTGATTGAAATCCAGAAGGATTCCTATCGCTGGTTTTTAGAAGAAGGCCTAGCGGAACTGTTTGATGAGATTAATCCGGTTACCGATTTTATCGGTCGGGATTTAGAGTTATATTTTGAAGATTATTACTTAGATGAACCTAAGTTTTCCGAAACGGAGAGCCGTGAAAAGAACATTACTTATGAGGCTCCCTTGCGCGTTAAGACCCGTTTACTCAACAAGAAGACTAGTCAAGCCTCTAATCAAGAGGTTTATCTCGGTGATTTCCCAATCATGACTGATAAAGGCACCTTTATCATCAACGGCATCGAGCGCGTCGTCGTCTCTCAGCTTATTCGTTCTGCCGGTGTTATGTTCACCGCTGAATTTATTAAAGGTAAGAAATGTTACGGCGCCAAGATTATTCCTAATCGTGGTGCTTGGTTAGAAATCGAAACCGATTCTAACAAAGTTATCTGGGTGCGTATCGATCGTAAGCGCAAAGTAGCGGTAACCTCGCTTTTGCGCGCTTTTGGTTATGAAACTGATGAAGAATTAAAGAAGCTTTTTAGTGATGTTGATTTAGTGAAAAATAATGATGAGGCTACTTTTATTGAAGCCACGATTGAGAAAGACACGGCTAAAAATGAAGCGGAAGGTTTACAGGAAGTCTATCGCCGCATCCGTCCGGGTGATCTTGCCTCTGTGGAAAACGCTCGTCAGCTCATCCATTCGATGTTCTTCCGTTTTGACCGCTATGACTTTGGTCGCGTTGGCCGTTATAAGTTAAATCGTCGCTTTAGTTTAGATTTACCGAATAAAAAAGAAAATCGAGTTTTACGCAAAGAAGATTTATTATTAATCGTGAAGGAAGTTATCCGTTTAAATATTACTAAGGAAGCCGAAGATGATATTGATCATTTGGGCAATCGTCGCATCCGGGCCATTGGTGGCTTGATTCAGAATCGTTTCCGCGTTGGTTTAGCTCGTATGGAGCGCATCATCAAGGACCGTATGTCTACGACTGATATTGCCACTTTAACTCCGAATAAATTAGTTAATTCTCGTCCGGTTATTGGCGTGGTGAAGGAATTTTTCATGTCTTCCCAGCTTTCTCAATTCATGGATCAGACCAATCCTCTGGCGGAATTGGAACATAAGCGCCGTCTCTCGGCGATGGGTCCGGGTGGTTTAACGAGAGAAAGAGCCGGCTTTGATGTCCGCGATGTGCACGCTACTCACTATGGTCGTATTTGTCCGATTGCTACTCCGGAAGGTCCGAATATTGGTTTAGTTGGACACTTAGCTAGCTATGCTCGTTTGAATAGCTATGGCTTTTTAGAAACTCCTTATCGCCGCGTTAAACATGACAAGACTGGTAGTCACGTCACGGATGAAATTGTTTATATCGACGCTTTTGAAGAAGAAAAATATATTACCGTCGACTCCACTATTCCTGTTGGTCCGGATGGTCGTTTTGCTATTGGTCGTTATGAGGTCAGAAAATATGGCCAACCAGGCATGGAAGAAGTTAATAAGATTGATTTTGTCGGTGTCGCTGCTAATCAGATTATTTCTATTGCCACCTCTCTCATCCCTTTCATGGAACATAACGATGGTCAGCGCTCTTTAATGGGTACGAACATGCAACGTCAGGCTGTGCCTTTAGTGAAGGCGGAAGCGCCGGTCGTCGGCACGGGTGTAGAGGCGCGGGCGGCTCGCGATAGTGGTCACGTTGTCATTTCTAAAGAAGATGGTATCGTTGTTCGCTCGGACGCTGCTACGATTGAAGTGGAAAACAAAAAGGGAATCGTTACTAAATATCCTTTAAATAAATTTTTACGTTCCAATTCCTCTACCTGTATCAACCAGCATCCTTTAGTGATGGTGGGGGACAAGGTTAAGGCTGGTCAGATTTTATCAGACGGCCCCTCTATTGATAATGGTGAATTGTCTTTAGGTCGCAATGTTTTAGTGGCCTTCATGACTTGGGACGGCTATAACTACGAAGACGCTGTTATTATTTCCGAACGCTTAGTAAAAGAAGATATCTATTCTTCTATTCATATTGAGAATTACACCATTGACGTTCGCGATACTAAATTAGGTCCGGAGGTAATTACCAACGATATTCCTAATATCAGTGAAGAGAAATTAAAGAATTTGGATGAAGACGGCATTATTCATATTGGTGCTGAAGTTTCTTCCGGTGATATTTTAGTTGGTAAAATTACCCCTAAAGGTGAAACGACATTATCGGCAGAAGAAAAACTATTGCGGGCTATCTTTGGTGAAAAAGCTAAGGATGTGCGCGACTCTTCCTTATATTTAGAGCACGGTGAACACGGCAAAGTGGTTGATGTGAAGATTTTCTCTCGCGAAGAGGGCGATAAATTAGCTGCCGGTGTTTTGAAATCAATTCAGGTATCAGTGGCCAATCTTCGTAAGATTCAAGTCGGTGATAAGATGTCTGGGCGCCATGGTAACAAGGGTGTTATTTCCCGGGTTGTTCCGTCAGAAGATATGCCTTATATGGCGGATGGTACCCCGATTGATATTATTCTTTCTCCTTTAGGTATTATTTCCCGTATGAACTTGGGTCAGCTCTTAGAGACGCACTTAGGCTTTGCGGTGAAGAAATTAGGTTATCGCGTTGCCACTCCGGCTTTAAATGGTATCACTGAAGATCAGATTCGTGGCGAATTAAAGAAAGCGGGCTTGCCTGAAGACGGTAAAGTCGTCCTCTACGATGGCAAAACTGGCGAAGCTTTCGATCACAAAATTACTGTTGGTTATAAATATGTTTTGAAATTAAACCACATGGTCGAAGATAAGATTCACCAGCGCTCTATTGGTCCTTATTCTTTAATCACTCAGCAGCCTTTAGGTGGTAAAGCTCAATTTGGTGGTCAGCGTTTTGGTGAAATGGAAGTTTGGGCTTTAGAAGGATATGGCGCTGCTCATACTTTACAAGAAATGTTAACGATTAAATCCGACGACGTTCCTGGTCGCAGTAAAGCCTATGAGGCCATTATTAAAGGCGAAGAAATTGAGAAGCTTAATGTTCCTGAATCTTTCAATGTTTTAATCCGTGAACTTAAAGGTTTAGGTTTAAGCGTGGAATTACTAGGCGGTAGCGGCGGCCAGCCTGCTTCCGAAGTGGAAACCGAGCTGGATCTCCAAGAAAAGAGAGACCCGCGCTACGATTATGACAAACCGGAAATTATTGCTGCCGACGACCTCGTTGGCACGCCAGAGCCGGTTCAGGAATAATTTTGTAACCGCTTTAATCAATTCATTCCATAATATATATGTTGAACCCAATTAAAACTAGCGATTTCGACGCTATCCGCCTGAAGCTCGCTTCGCCCGAAGAGATTCTTTCTTGGTCTCACGGGGAGGTCACTCGGCCGGAAACAATTAACTATCGCACGCAGAAGCCGGAAAAAGACGGCTTATTCTGCGAAAAGATTTTTGGTCCGACTAAGGACTGGGAATGCGCTTGTGGTAAGTATAAGAAAATTCGCTACAAAGGCATCGTCTGCGACAAGTGCGGCGTTGAAGTTACCCGCAGTGTTGTTCGTCGAGAACGCATGGGTCATATTACCATGCAGATTCCTTGTACCCATATTTGGTTTTTGCGTGGCATCTCTTCAAAGATTGGTTTGCTGTTGAATCTCGGTATTCAGTCTTTAGAAAAGGTTATTTATTTTGCTAGTTTTATCGTTACCGATGTTGACGAAGGTTTAAAAGAAGCCGCCTCCGAACAAATCAAGAGTGAGCATAAATCCAAACGCAAGAGCATTGATAATGAATTTAATCAGCAGGTGAAAAAAGCTCAAGATAGCCGGGCTCAGCTCTTGAAAGAAGGAAAGAAAAAGGAAGATATTGATGATGGAATTAACGAGTCAGTTAAAGTGGCAACCCGGGAACGCGATGAAAAGATTGAAAGATTGGAAGAAGACTTTACTCAGGTTATTAAAGAGCTGAAAGAGCTCAAGCCACTTTTGATTTTATCCGAGCATCAATATCAGAATTTGAGCTTGAAATTTGGTCACTTATTTGAAGCTGGTATCGGGGCCGAAGCAATCCGTCGTCTTTTAGAGCGAATTGATTTAGAAAAGAGCGTTAATAAAGTAGAAGAAAAACTTAAAGATGCGGTTGATTCTAAGCGAGATAAACTCATTAAGCGCTTGAAGCTTTTAAAGAGTTTCCGTAATAATAATTTGCGGCCAGAATGGATGATTCTCAATGTTTTACCGGTGGTTCCGCCTGATTTACGCCCGATGGTGGCTTTAGACGGTGGCCGCTTTGCCGCTTCTGATTTAAACGATCTCTATCGTCGCGTTATTAACCGTAATAATCGCTTAAGACAATTAATTGATTTGAATGCACCGGAAGTTATTTGTCGCAATGAAAAGCGCATGTTGCAGGAAGCGGTTGATGCTTTAATTGATAACTCTGCCCGTCACACTAAGACCGTAACCGCCTCTACCGGTCAGAAGCGCCAGCTTAAATCTTTAGCCGATGGCTTAAAGGGCAAGCAGGGTCGTTTCCGTCAGAATCTATTAGGTAAGCGCGTTGACTATTCCGGTCGGAGCGTTATTGTGGTTAATCCGAAATTAAATCTTGACCAGTGCGGTTTGCCGAAGATTATGGCATTGGAACTTTTTAAACCATTTATTATTAGTCAATTGATTAAGCGGGAAATTGTGCATAATGTGCGTAGTGCCTCCCGTTATATTGAAGCCGGCCATGATGAAGTTTGGGATATTCTAGAAGAAACGGTTAAAGAGGCTTTCGTGCTTTTAAACCGCGCCCCGACTTTACATCGTTTAGGTATTCAGGCCTTTAAGCCGATTTTAATTGAAGGTAAAGCCATCCAAATTCATCCTTTGGTTTGTACCGCTTTTAACGCCGACTTTGACGGCGACCAGATGGCCGTGCATGTGCCTTTAACTAAGGAGGCAAAGAATGAGGCGGCCAACATCATGTTGTCTTCTCATAACTTACTGAAACCAGCAACTGGCGACCCGATTGTGGCGCCGGCTCAGGATATTGTTTGGGGTACTTACTATATTACCCTTGAAGATCAGGCCTTTAAAGATAAATCAGATAAAGAATTGAAGCATTTTTACGACGATGGCGACGCGATTTTAGCTTATGAAAATGGTTTTGTCGCTTTAAATGAGTCTGTGGTTATTAAGATTAAGGGTGAACGCGTGCGGACCACGGTTGGCCGCATGATTTTCAATTTAATTTTGCCGGAAAAATTACGTTATATTAATGAAGTCGTGGGTAAAAGCAAATTGAAAGATTTAATTCGCGAGTGTCTGCGTCTTTACACTGAAGATGAAACCGTTAAATTTATTGATAACTTGAAGAATAAGAGTTTTGCTTTCATCACTAAGTCCGGTCTTTCTTGGGGCTTTGGTGATTTACCGAGTTTACCGGAGAAGGATCGCTTAATTGATATTGCTAACAAGCAGGTTGATTTAATTCAGGAGCAATATGAAGAAGGCTTATTGACTGAGAGCGAACGCTACGCCAAGGTGATTGAAGAATGGACTAATACTAAAGATAAGATTGCTGATATTTGTAAGAAAGGCTTGTCCAATATTTTACCCGTGTATTCCATGATCGATTCTGGAGCTCGCGGTTCTTGGGCACAGCCGGTTCAGATTTTAGGTATGAAGGGTTTGGTGACCTCGCCTTCCGGCGCTATTATCGAGTTGCCGGTGAAGGGAAATTTCAAAGAAGGTTTTGGCGTTCTGGAATACTTCATCTCCACTCATGGTGTGCGTAAAGGTTTGTCTGATACCGCTTTAAGAACGGCTAATGCCGGTTATTTAACCCGTCGTTTAATTGATGTTTCTCAGGACGTGATTGTCACCGAAGAAGATTGTGGTGATAAGAAAGGCGTGCGTTATACCCATGAAGAAACCGATAAGACCGGTGAAGATTTCTATAAGAAAATCATCGGCCGTTACTTGGCTCAGGACTTAGTTGATGCTAAGGGTAAATTGATGTATAAGGCGGGATCTTTAATTAATGAAGATGTTTCTAAAGACTTGAAAACCAAGGCTGTTAATGAGCTTTACCTGCGTTCCGTTCTCAGTTGCCATTTGCATAAGGGCGTTTGCGCTAAATGTTATGGCTGGGATTTAGCCTATAATAAAGAAGTTAAGCTTGGTTCCGCCGTCGGTATTATTGCCGCTCAGGCTATTGGTGAACCGGGTACACAGTTAACGATGAGAACCTTCCATACGGGTGGTGTGGCCGGACAAGACGATATTACTCAAGGTTTGCCGAGAGTAGAAGAAATTTTTGAGGCCCGCAGTCCGAAGAAGAAGGCTTTAATTTCCGATGTCGCCGGTAAAGTTAAGATTGAATTTGCCCAGAAGACGATTAAAGATCAAGATGGTAAGGATATTGTCGTCCCCAATATGCAGGCCAAGATTTTGAGCATTGTCTATCGCGGCAAAGAACAGGAAAAATATTATTTTTCAGAAAAAATTAATGAGATGAAATTAGCTTCTGGTTTGACCGCTAAGGATAAGAAGAAGTTGGTTTTGGAGGTAATGGTGGCTGATGGCGATAAACTTGCTAAGGGGGTAGAACTATTTCGCGTCGGCGGTGAGAGCGTCAAGGCTAAGAGTGCCGGCGTTGCTGCGGTTAATGATAAATTTATTGGTATTTCTAAGGAAGTTGATAAGATTAAAGAATTTTCTATTCTTAAAGGTACGATGTTGATGGTTAAAGATGGTGATGTTGTAGAGAAGGGCACACAATTAACCGAAGGTAGTTTAGATTTGCGTGAACTTTATAAGTTGAAGGGTGAATTGGAAACGCAGAAATATATTATTCGGGAAATTCAGTATGTGTATTCTTCCCAGGGCCAGCCTTTGAATGATAAGCATGTAGAGATTATTGCTCGGCAAATGTTCTCCCGCTATCTTATTAAAGATCCGGGTGACACCGCGATGTTGCCGGGTGAAACGGTAGAAGCGGAAGTCTTTGAGCATGCCAATCAAGAGGTTAAAGTCCATGCTAAAGCCGATCGCTTATTAATGGGTATTACTAAAGCTTCTTTAACTACCGATAGCTTCTTGTCGGCCGCCTCCTTCCAGGAGACCCCCAGAGTCTTAATTGAAGCCGCTGTTAATGGCAAGATTGATTATTTGGAAGGTTTGAAAGAGAATGTTATTATTGGTTGTCTCATTCCGGCTGGTACTGGCTACAAAGGCAAAAAAGTACGTGATGAGTATGAACGCATCCAGCCCCAAGCCACTACCGGAAAATAGAATATTAATTTCAGAATTAGATAAAATCCCTCTTGGATAAAGAGGGATTTTTGTTTTTATAGCTGTTAATTTTATGAGAATCTAGTATAATAAGGTTAGGCTAAAAGAGCCTAAATAATTAGGAGTTTTTCCTTTTTTATGTCGTCACTTCGTTTTAAGATTAGAATATTTTGGCTAATATTATTATTTTTAATAATAATATTTTTTGCTTTCCGTTTTATCTCTCCGGGCGGTTCTTGGCGTTGTCATCAGAACTTTAGTGGGTTTAATATTTGGCCAGATTTTTTATCTTTATCAGCCTCTAATTGTATTAGTCCGGCTTCTCCAGCAGAGCGAGTGGTGCACACCACTGATGGTCCGCTTTTAGTTTTGGCAGATCCTATCTATTTTTCTATTTTTAGCCCTCGCCCTTTTAGTCATGCTGAAGTGGAAATTGTTTATCGACCTCATCTTAGTTCTTCCACGCCTGTTTTCGAGGCGGGTTTTTTGGCAGATGCTAAATTGTGGCGCTATCAATTAAAGCCGGTATATAATCTCTGGCTGGAGCAGGGTTTTTCTTCTTGGTCTTCTCTGCGGGAAGGTAATATGCGTCTTTTCCAGAAAGAAAAGCGTTTTGCTTCCGTTTCTGAATTTTTAAGTGCTTGGCGTCAGCAAGGAAGTGATTTGTGCACTAATAAAAATTGTCTGGCCGTTTATAATCTTGCTCTTAATGATTTTCCTCCGGCTTTAGATTTTAAGACTTTAAACCAAACTTCTAGTTTCTTTGCATTTCCTTATGCTTTGCGTGGCGCCCATCAGTTCTATTTTTATCTCCCCCAAGCGGGTCTAGAATTAAATGGTTCTTTTTTTGATTTAAATGATAATAAAGATAAGGATGAGGCCCAATTTTTAATCTTTTCCGGCCAACGGCAGGTGGCTAGTATTGATTTAGCAGATCAGCGTCCGCAAGCTGAGGAGAGTGCTGACCGTAGCCCGGTTCAAGCTTTCAGTATTTCTCGTTCTGATTTGCCCCCGGGTCTTTATCGTTTGGAATTTAAGGCCAATGATGACTTAGTTCTTGATTCGCTCCGTCTCAATTCTTCTTATCTTTCCGCTATTAACAAGATTTGGCCTTTTGATCAGGAAAAAATTTCTCTACTGACCGATGCTCCCTATCTGCAGGTAAAATCTTTGGACCCCGGGGCTCTTCAGAATTTTAGTTTTGGCCAGGAAAGTCTGTCTTTATCGGAGATTTATCATCAGTACGAATTTAAGAGCCGCCAAGGCGGATTACAAGCTATTAATTTAGAGCGCGGCGGCTTGATTTTAGAAAACAACGGCGTTTTTGCCGCCACTGCCGACTCTTTGCTTAATCCTGATTATCAGAGATTGGCTCGTTTTTCTACCTTAAGTGAAGAAATTGATTTTGTGCTCGCAGATTATCAATCGGCGCAAGCGGAAGAAGATGGCTGGCTGCGTTCACGCTTGGATTTTGAAACCGGTGCTTTCTATCGAGAAGACCAGCAGTATAGTTTGATTCTTTCAGTCCCAGGTTTAAAACTAGACGGCGGTGCTGGTGGTTTGCTAGAGATTAAGGAAATTAAGGTTCATTTTTATGGCAAGAGTTTGAGAGAAAAAGTAAGAGATTGGTTACCCTAAGTAGAAGTGATTTTACTAATATGTTTAAACCTAAATTAAATATTTTATTTTTAAGAAAAAATTTATTTCTGATTACAGAAGAATTTTTTTATTTTATTACTTCTTTGCTGCTTGTTGGCTTTGGCTTGGAATTTATATTGCCTGGATTTTTTACTTTGTATTTTAACATTGCCGCTTTAGCTTTAGTTTGGCTACTAACTTTATTATTTCTATTATTCTATGTACGCCGATAAAAAAATTATTGTTGTTTTGCCCGCTTATAATGCGGCCGCTACTTTAGCCAAAACAGTAGCTGATTTACCGGCGATTGTCGACGAAATTATTTTAGTTGACGATGGTAGCCAAGATGATACCGTCAGGATTGCAGAAGAATTAGGTTTATTTGTCTTTAAGCATGAGCAAAATCGCGGTTATGGCGGCAATCAAAAATCTTGCTATCGTTTAGCCTTAGAAAGAGGAGCTGATATTGTGGTGATGGTGCACCCTGACTATCAATACGACCCCCGTTTGGTGTCTTATTTTGCCGCTTTTATTGCTGATGATTATTTTGACTTAGTTTTAGGTTCTCGGATTCGTAGTCGCCGAGAAACCCTGGATGGGGGCATGCCGGTTTATAAATATTACGCCAATCGTTTTCTGACTTTAGTGGAAAATCTTGTCACCGGCCAGAATTTGTCGGAATGGCATACCGGTATGCGTGCTTATTCTCGTCAGGTTTTATTGAGTTTAGATTTTGATAAGACTAGCGATGACTTTGTTTTTGATTCACAAATTCTTTTTCAGGCGGTAGCGCGTAAGTGGCGGATTGGCGAGATTCCCGTGCCAGTGCGTTATTTTCAAGAAGCTTCTTCGATTAATTGGCGCCGGAGCTTGCGCTATGGTGTTAGCACTCTTTTAATAGCCTTAGCTTATCTTTTTGGCCGTCGGTCCTAGTTTATGCTTTCTTTTTCTTGGCAAAAAATTAAATCAGCTTATCAGTGGCGTTCTTGGCACGCCTATCTTTTATTAGCCTTAGCGGCCGTTGTTGTTTATGGACAAACACTCTTTTTCGATTATAGTTATTTTGATGATCAACACTTGATTTTAGAACAGGCTGATATTTTAGAGCGGGCTAATCCGGGGGAAATATTTTTTAATGATGTTTTTTTTAGCAATACTAAAGTTTATTATCGCCCCTTGCTCATTCTTTCTCTCTCTTGGGATTGGTATTGGGGCCAGGGTACGGTTTTTGCTTTTCATTTTAGTAATTTACTCCTGCATATTATTGCCGCTTGTTTACTATTTTATCTTTTACGTTTAATTAATACGAAAGAGCGGCTAGCTTTCTTTCTTAGTCTATTTTTTACCGTGCATCCAGTTTTAGCTCAGGCAGTCGCTTGGATTCCTGGTCGCAACGACTCTTTAGCGGCGATTTTTATTTTTGGTGTTTTAATTTTTCTCTCGCACTGGTTTCGGCGGGAAAGATTATTTGATTTAATCTGTTTATGGCTTTTATTTTTATTAGCTTTATTCACTAAGGAAACCGCAGCTTTATTACCTTTACTCGCTTTGGGCTGGATTTTAGTTTTTGAAAGAACTTTTTTTTCTTGGTTTAAATTGGGTTTAGCGGCGGTCGGGGCGACGGTTGCTGGATTTATTTGGTATTTAGCCCGGACAGCTGCCTTGGGGGCTACTGGGGGATTTTTATGGGAATCGTTACTTAATAATCTTTTATCACCTCTGATTTTCTTGGGTAAGGTGTTTTTACCTTTTAACTTATCTGTTTATCCCGTACCCGCGGATACTCCCTGGCTTTATGGGGTGGTGGTTTTACTAGCCCTGATTGCTCTATTAATTTATTCGCGACCTTTTTCTTGGCCCCGAGTCCTTTTTGGCTTTATTTGGTTTTGGTCATTCTTGGTATTAGGCTCCCTTCGTTCAGATAGTGAGTTATTTCGTAACTTTTTAGAACATCGTTTGTACGTTCCTTTTTTGGGAATTTTGATTATTTTGAGGGAGACCGAAAATTCTTGGCAGCGTTTGTCGCCTTTATGGCGCCGCCGGGCTTTGATTTTTATCTTTTCTCTGCTAATAATATTAAATTGGCGTCATACTTGGAATTTTCAAGATCGTTTTCACTTTTGGAAACAGGCGGTCGCCAGCTCGCCGCACGCTCCTTTGGCGCATCGGAATCTAGGGGCGATGTATTATTTAGAGGGTGATTTAAATCAAGCCGAAGTTTTGTTTCGTCGCGCTCTCGCCCTTAATCCCCAGGAGCCGATGGCCCATAATAATTTAGCGGCAATTTATATTGATCGGAAAGATTTTTGGCGTGCCGAAAGTGAATTAAAAAAAGAATTAGAAATCAATCCTTTTTATGACCTCGCCTTTTTTAATCTCGGCCGGGTTTATTACGAGCGTGGCCTTTATCAGGAGGCGGGTGCTTTATGGCGGGAAACCCTTAAAGTTAATCCTCGCCATCAAGAGGCGGCGCGGATGTTAGAATTTTTAAATCAGAATTTAAAGGCACAATAGCAATTATTTATAATCTATGTTTTCTCTAAAAAAATTAATCAATGGACCCACTACCAGTATTACTGCCGCCGCCGCTTTGGTAGCCTTGTTTTCTGTGGCCTCTCGTTTCTTAGGGGTGGTTCGAGATCATATTTTGGCGGGACGTTTTGGTGCTGGTGCTGATTTGGATATTTACTTTGCTGCTTTTCGCGTGCCTGATTTTATTTATAATCTCGTGGTTTTAGGAGCTCTTTCCGCTGGTTTTATTCCGGTTTTTTCGGAAATGATTAAAAAGACCCAAATTTTACCGAGTGAGAAAGAAAAACTTATTCGTCTCGCCAGTAATGTTTTCAATGCTTTATTGTTATTGCTGTGTTTCTTGTCAGTTTTAGGGATAATTTTTGCTGGGCCTTTAACTGCTTGGGTGGCCCCTGGTTTTAGTGTTGCCGATCAAGCGCGGACCGCCGCTCTGACGAGAATTATGTTTTTATCGCCTTTGTTTTTAGGAATGTCAGGGGTACTGGGTGGTATTTTACAGAGCTATAAGCGTTTTTTTGTTTATTCCTTATCGCCTATTTTTTATAATCTTGGTATTATTTTTGGAGCGGTTGTGCTTTTTCGATTTTTCGGTTTAGAGGCTTTAGCTTGGGGGGTAGTGGTGGGAGCCGCTCTTCATTTTGCCGTGCAATTACCCTCGGTTTGGCGCTTAGGTTTTCGTTACCGCTTCTATTTGAATCTACGCGACCGTGGCTTACGTCAGATTGCCGGAATGATGGGGCCAAGGACTTTATCGCTGGCAATATCTCAGGTTAATTTAGTAGCAATGACAGCCTTAGCTTCATCTTTAGATAGTGGTTCTTTGGCCATATTTAATCTGGCTAATAATTTACAATCTTTTCCTTTGGGTGTTTTTGGTATTTCTTTTGCCGTCGCCGCTTTTCCTTTTTTATCCGAACACGCCTATCACCCGGAAGAATTAAAAGCGCGTTTTTCTTCTACCATCCGTCAGATTTTTTTCTTTGTGATTCCTGCTTCCGTCCTTTTAATTACTCTGAGGGCACAGATTATTCGGGTAGTTTTAGGAAGCGGGGCTTTTAATTGGCGGGATACGATTTTAACTATGGATGCTCTAGGATTTTTTGCTCTTAGCTTATTTGCCCAAGCGTCTATTCCTTTATTAGTACGAGTCTTTTATGCCCGCCGAGATTCCTGGACGCCTTTTTATCTCGGACTTTTTTCCGTGGCTTTAAATATCGTGTTGGCTACTTATTTGCGTCCTCAACTAGGGGTCGCTGGTTTAGCTCTGGCTTTTTCTATTGCTAGTATTGTTAATTTTTTCTCTCTCTGGATTTTTCTCTATTTTCAAGTTGGCTCCCTGGATTTGGATAAAATCTTTTTATCGGTGTTGCGTTTTTCGGCTGCCGCGATTGGTGCCGGAGCAGTAGTTCAGGTTTTGAAAGTAGCCATTTGGCCCTTTATTGATATGAGTACTTTTGCCGGCGTTTTTGTTCAGTTAATAGTGGCCGCCGGTGGCGGCTTGGCCGCCTACGCCTTTTTCTGTTACTTATTTAAGAGCGAAGAGCTTTTAGCTGCTCTGGCTATTTTCAAGCAGAAACTTCCTTGGAAGAAGGCAAAATTGGCCGATCAAGGTGAGGCAAGAGGTCTCTAAAAACTTCTCTTGCCCGCCTCTAAGATTAATGTTATTGTGTCTTGGCAAGCCTTTATTTTTATAATCTTACCAAAAAATTCTTAATTATTAGCAATCATGACCGAAATTATTAGTAAAATTAGAAATTTCGCTATTCTTGCCCATATTGACCACGGCAAGTCGACTTTGGCTGACCGCATGCTGGAAATTACCGATACCGTGGATAAGCGGCGGATGAAAAATCAGATTTTAGACGGCATGGATATTGAAAGAGAGCGAGGTATTACCATTAAACTTCAGCCCGTGACCATGGAATATCAAGGTTATCAGCTTAATCTTATCGATACCCCTGGTCACGTGGATTTTTCTTACGAAGTTTCTCGTTCCTTGGCGGCGGTGGAAACGGCGGTATTACTAGTTGACGCTACCCAAGGCATTCAGGCTCAAACTTTGGCCAACCTTTATTTAGCCCTAGAGCAAGATTTAACCATTATCCCGGTTGTTAATAAAATTGATTTACCGGCCGCCAATGTTCCGAAGACAAAGGCGGAAATTTCTCGCTTACTTGGTTGTAGAGAAGACGAAATTCTCTGCGCCTCGGGTAAAACGGGGGAAGGGGTGAAAGAAATTTTACAGGCAGTAATTGAATACGGTTTGCCGCCTCGACCATCGGCTGGCGATAGTGCTCGCGCTTTAATTTTTGACTCTAAATACGATGAGTATAAAGGGGTGGTTGCTTTCATCCGCGTTTTTGATGGGGAAATTAAGAAGGGTGACCCGATTAATCTCCTGGCAACCAAGGCTCGGAGCGAGACTTTAGATATTGGTGTCTTTAAACCGGAATATCATTCTACTGACTCCCTTAAAGCCGGTGGTATTGGTTATATTGTTACTGGCTTTAAACAGGTTGGTGATTGTCGCGTTGGCGATACTCTTGTGGCCGGGGTGGGTCGTGATTCGGCTGCTGCTTTGGAGGGTTATAAGGAAGTAAAGCCCATGGTTTTTGCCGGCATTTTTCCCCGGGAGGGCAATGATTTAGAAGATTTACGGGAAGCGATGGAAAAATTAAAGTTAAATGATGCCGCTTTATCATATGAGCCGGAAAGATCGGATGCTCTTGGCTTCGGTTTTCGCTGCGGTTTTTTAGGTCTATTGCACTTAGAAATATTTCAGGAAAGATTGCGCCGCGAATATAATTTAGATTTAATTGTCACCGTTCCCAGCGTTGCTTATCGGGTGAAAAAGAAAAGTGGAGAAGAAGTAATCGTCCGGACGCCGCAACGTTTACCTGATCCCAGTGAGATTGACTCTGTAGAAGAGCCTTGGGTGACTTTGGATATTATCACTCCGCAGACGTACATTGGTAATATTATGAGCTTATCCCAGGATAAGCGGGGAATTTATAAGAATACTGAATATATTTCGGCTGGTAGCGATGAGGCTCGAGCTATTTTACATTACGACATGCCTCTATCCGCTATTTTGACTGATTTTTATGATAAGATTAAGAGCGTCTCTGCTGGTTATGCTTCTATTAATTATGATTATTTAGATTATCGCCCGGCTGATGTGGTAAAACTTGATATTATGGTGGCGGAAGAGCCGGTGGAAGCTTTAGCCACGATTGTTTATCGTGACGATGCTTTTCGTGAGGGCAAAGAAATTGTAGAAATTCTTAAAGATACTTTACCTCGTCAGATGTTCGTCTTGAAAATTCAGGCGGCGATTGGCGGTAAAGTAGTAGCGGCGGAAAGATTGTCAGCTATGCGCAAAGACGTAACTGCTAAACTTTATGGTGGTGATGTTAGTCGCAAGCGGAAGCTTTTGGAAAAACAGAAAAAAGGAAAAAAGAAAATGATGGCTGCCGGTAAAGGCAGCGTGGAAATTCCTTCCGATACTTTTGTGAAGATTTTAAAGAGATAATAATTAAAAGGTTTAATTTTTTAAATCTCCCTATATTAATATGAAACGTCGTAAAATTGTGAAAATTGCGTGGACCATAATGTCAATCATTATTATGATTTCTATGCTTGCTTGGACTTTTGGGGCGATGTTTTTCTAAGTTTTTATGAAAAAACAGTGGCAAATAGCTGAGACTCCGCCCTCTGATTTTTTTTCCTCTTTAGCCGAGATTAATCCGATTTTGGCGGGAATTCTTTGGAACCGGGGGCTTCATAATGCGGAGTCTGCTCGGGCTTTTTTAAGTGATGAGATTGATTCGGCTTTAGTTTTAGATTTTACTGGCGATGACGCTTTACGTTTCTATAATCCCTTCCTATTTCGAGACATGCAGGCAGCCGTTGATTTAATTATCAGTCATTTGAAAGCGGGTAATAAAATTGTGGTGTATGGAGACTATGATGCCGATGGTGTTACTTCTTCGGCTGTTTTAGCGCAAGCCCTCAAAACTCTGCACGCTCAAGTGGAGGTTTATCTGCCCGATCGGGTCAGCGAGGGCTACGGTTTAAATAAGCCCGCTTTAGAACAAATTAAAGAACAGGGCTTTTCCTTGGTAATTACGGTTGATAATGGTATTCGTAATAAAGAGGAAGTTGACTATGCTCGTAGCTTAGGTTTAGATGTTATTATTACTGACCACCACGTTTTACCTGAAGGCAAAGAAAATCTTCCGGCTTGTCCGGTAATTGACCCGGCGGATGCTAGCGATCATTACCCCTGGCCATTTTTAGCGGGAGTGGGCGTAGCCTTTAAATTAGTTTGTGCTCTTTTGCACCAGTCTAAATTAGAATTATCTCAGAAACGTTTAATTGCGGAGAGAGCTTTAGATTTAGTGGCGGTAGGCACAATTGCCGACATGGTGAGTTTGTTGGGAGAAAATCGTTGGTTGGTAAAAAGAGGTTTGGTGATTTTAAATCAAGCGCGTCGTCCCGGTTTAAATGCTTTATTTAAAACGGCCAAAATTGCCTTAGACCGTCCTTTAGAGGCTTGGAATGTTGGCTGGCAATTAGGGCCGCGCCTTAATGCCGCTAGTCGGGTTGGTCATGCTAATAGCGCCTTTGCTTTAATCAGTGCGGAATCGGAAGATGATGCCCGTGATTTAGCACAGGAACTCAATCAGCGTAATTTAAATCGTCAGCAGATTACCGAGGAAATTATTAAACAAGTGGAAGCCCAAATTGATCCGGAAAATCTTCCCGCTTTGATTGTTGGTGTTGCCGGTGAAGATCAATTTTGGAACGAAGGGGTTGTTGGTTTAGTTTCTGGAAAAATTTGTGAGAAATATCACCGGCCCACGCTGGTCATTGCTCGTATTGTTGAAGAGGCAGGCGCAGATTTAGAGTCCGGCAAGATGCAGGCGACTAAGCTGAGCTTTAAAGGCTCTGGTCGTTCCATTGAGGGCTTTAATCTGATTGCCGCCGTGGAAGAATGTTCTGAGTTTTTAGATAAATATGGTGGCCATCCAATGGCTTGCGGTTTTTCTATCGTGGATGAAGAGAAATTAGCCAGCTTTAGGGAACGACTTCTAGCTTTGGCGACTGAGCGTCTTACTCCTGAAGTTTTAGCCCCCAAATTACACCTTGACGCTATTTTACCTTTTTCTCAGATAAGCCTTTCTCTAGCCGAAGAAATTAATGATTTAGCTCCTTTTGGTCAGAATAATCCTCAACCACGGTTTGCTAGCCTTGCTTTACGGGTTGATGATCTTGTTTTAATGGGTAGCGATCGTCAGCATATTAAGTTACGTTTGTCGGCTGCTAAGGAAGCAGCCGCCGCCTCTTTTTGGGCTCTAGCCTTTAGCACAGCAACTGCTTATCAAGGCGTGCAAATTGGTGATTTACTGGATTTGGCCTACTATCTTGATATTAATGAATTTAACGGCCGCCGGGAAGCGCAGTTAAAAATTATTGATTGGCGGCTCCATGAAGAGAGTTAATTAGCTTTAATATTATTTTATGAAATTGATTATCCATTCTGACGGTGGCGCTCGCGGTAATCCCGGCCCGGCTGGCATCGGGGCGATTATTAACAGCGAAGATGGGGAAGTTGTTGCGGAAATTTCTCAATTTATTGGCCACGCTACTAATAATCAAGCGGAGTATCAAGCTTTGTTGGCTGGTTTAGAGAAAGCTCTTCTTTTGGGGGCGGATACGCTTGATTGTTTTTTAGATAGTGAATTAGCGGTTAAACAGATTAATCGGGAGTATAAAGTGAAGAACAAAGAGCTCGCCCCTCTATTTTTGAAAGTATATAATCTGACTACTAAATTTAAGGCTATTCGCTTCGTGCATATCCCGCGAGAGCAGAATAAAGAAGCGGACCGCTTGGCGAATGAAGCGATGGATCGAGGAGTATAAATTTATTTACAATCAAAAAACTATCTTTGTGAAGATAGTTTTTTGTTTTTACTTATTTATTTTTAGCGACCACTTGGTGACCAGTGCCAAGGTTCATTGGGGCTGGAGTTAAGATTGGCGTTTAGTCCCTGGGCATTCATGCAGGTTGTTAAGCCCGAAGAATTATTATGATCCCAGGTCATTTTCTTTCCATCTAGACGGTAAAGATCTAGGGCTACTCCTTTACCATGATTGGAGCAGCAAGGGGTGGCCGCCTGGGTGCCTTTTTCCGCTTTGATCGATATTTGTCGTGCAGGGGATCGCCAAGCCGCGCTTACTCCAAATACATTTTTTCCGCCATTTTTTTCCCGGACACAGGCCATGGCGGTATTATATTTTTCAACTACCTCACTTTTTGCTTTAAGATTGGTGCCGGCGATATTGGTCATTTTTCCTGGTTCCTGTTCGCCATAGCCACGGCAAATGGATAAATCTCCATTTCTGGCAGCGGTGCAGCCTTCTTGGTAGGGATTTTCTGCTTGGTCGTCTGGGGTCGACACTTCGGCATCAGAGAAGTTGGTTGTCTCCAGCATTTTTAGAGAGATTGATTTTAGATTATTTAGACCTGGATTAATTTGGTCAAGGATAAGATAGGTGCCCATGAGGATGATGAGTCCGGTCACGCTGCCTAAAATTAAATCTTTAGCTTGACTGATCTTCGAGGCGTCACCGGCAGAGACTAGCCAGAGTAGTCCTCCAGCCATTAAGACAATAGCTGCTAGGATGCCGCCGACCCCTAAACCATATTTATAGACTCCTTGAATATATTGAGCAATCCAAGGAATTTCACAAGTGCCAGAGTGGTCTTCTTGGTTAGTACAGTAGGCGTCAGTGAGCTCAACCGTATTAATGGGAACAGACATGATGGGAATTTGGAATTTAGCTTTAGTTACCCCGGCGTTCTCTACTACTTTAGGACAGCAGCATAAAGACCTTTCACTAGCAGATGTGTCCGGTGTTATTTCAGGATTACACTTAGCCCGGTCGGATGATTTTTCAGCTGAAGATAAACAACCGCCAATAGTTTGAGAAGTTCCTAGTTCGGGGTCCGAGATAGTGGACTCAATCTTCCAAGTACATTCATATTGTTTTTTATTTGTTTGACAGCTTCCGGAATAACCTGAAACCGGTTTAGTGCTGTCACAGAAAGCTCCGGAGATTTGCAATTGCGGCTCTATTTGTCCGCAGTCGGTATTGGCATTACAGCCACCGCCTATTTTAGGATAGCATTTTTTTTCCCCGAAAGTACTAAGGCTAACACACATGTTGTTAGCGTCGCAATTTTGAAAAGAAGTACAGCTTTCTCCTACTGCCTCCACCGCTGTTACTGGCAATAATATCGCTTGGATAATAATTATTAAAGCCAGTGATAAATAGATTTTTTTCATATTTTATATATTTGCCGGTTATTATCGGCAATTTTTTGAATATGCTTAATATCTTCTGTTTTTAAGTGACGGAAACGCCCCTGCATTTTTAGATAATCATCAACTGGTTTTGCCTGAAAATTTTGATTGATGCTGGAATTACTCAGTTTGCCGTTATTATATTCCAATAAAGGATATAGTTCGGTTTGGACGGCTAAGCGGGCGACGGCAATAGCTTCATCGGTTTTAATTTTCCAGCCGGGCACGCAAGGGGCGAGAATTTGTAAATAGGTTGGTCCTGGCGTTGCTAAAGCTTTTTTTACTTTATTTGTAATATCATCAGGGAAGGCGGCAGTGCTTTGGGCAATGTAATTTAGGCCGTGGGCAAGAGCGATACCAATCATATCTTTTTTTACTTGTTGGGCACCAATACTTTCTTTGCCGATGGGGGTAGTGACAGTATTAGCTCCCCAGGGAGTGGAACCAGAGGCCTGGACGCCGGTATTGGAATAAGACTCCGTGTCGTAGCAGATGTATAATATTTCTTCGCCTCTTTCCCAGAGACCGCTGATTAAGCCGATGCCAATATCATAAGTGCCCCCGTCTCCCGCCTGAATTACTACTTTAGTATTTTTCTTTTTTTTACGTAAAGAAGCTTTCACGCCGCTAGCGATAGCCGCTGAATTTTCGAATAAGGAATGAATCCAAGGTAATTGCCAGGCGCTTTGGGGGTGGGCGGTAGTAGTAACCTCTAAACAGCCGGTGGCATTTACTAAAATTGTATCCGCACTTAAAGCCCGCATTACTGCTTGTACTGCACTCAATTGACCACAACCGGCACAGGCATTATGGCCGGGAGTGAGTTTTTTATCTTGATAATTTTTCATGATTTTATTTTTCATTGCAATAACTGTAGGCGCCACCGGCACAAGTGTAATTTTTACTGCCCCCAGGGTAATAATAATGAGAATATCCCACCCATCCATTAGTGCACCATTCTTGGCATTCTGACACGGTTACATCGTTTCTGCAGCTAGCGTAGACGCAGAGGCCTGCAACACAGCCTTGGCCACAAAGACAGCATATTTTTTCTCCATCACATTTATTATCGTGGCAATATCCGCTGTTTTCTGGACTTGTTGGCGTTGGTTTGCAAGTTGTTCCTTCTGGTTTGGACAAACATTGCTTATTAATTTCGTCTTCAACTTCATCGCTCTGTGCACAGCACCATTTCTGTGGAGTATTGCCGCTGCACGTAATATCAGGTAAT
The DNA here is from genome assembly GCA_964616855.1 of uncultured Gammaproteobacteria bacterium. Classification (GTDB taxonomy): domain Bacteria; phylum Patescibacteriota; class Patescibacteriia; order Patescibacteriales; family UBA12465. The sequence continues at coordinate 70,088 of CAZTUJ010000001.1, forward strand.
CTCCCCTTACATATAGAAATATCTAAATTAATTGAAGGCGGTAAGGTATCGGAACACGTTTGATACGCTCCTAGACATAGGAATTTTATTCTAGCGTCTTCAGGTAAACTCCTTTCATCATCTATAATTCCGTCATTCCCGTCCATGATGAATGTGGGAACAATTCCTTTTATATTTCTAATTTTAAAATTAAGAAGATCGGGGTTTATCGTATTTAAAACTATCCATGCACCAAAAAGCAGAATCAGCCCACTAATACTTCCCATAATTAAACCTTTGGCCTGGCTTACTTTGTCGCTGCTACCAGCCGAGGTGAGCCAGATAACTCCACCAACCATTAAAACGATGGCCGCTAAGATGCCGCCGATACTGAGGCCATAGTTATAAAAAGCCTGAACCATCTTAGCAATATAACTAGTATCATCTTTTTCCATGACAATATTACTTTCAAATCCCGGCAAGCCCACTTGGGGTCTAAAGGTTAAAGGATCTTCAACAGCAGCAATTACCGGAAAGATGCTTAAAAAAAGCAGACCGGTAATGGCGAAAAATAGGATTAGTTTAATTTTTTTTTGCCGCTTAGACATATAGTTACCAAAATTTAAGACCCTCCTGCTGAGAGGATTTAATTATACTATTAATTGTGTCAACACTGATGTCGCGGCCACCTAAGCCCACGATATGATTACTGAAAATACCTTTAACTGCCGGGCAAGCAGCCACTACATCGGCGTATAAAGGCCCAGTAGCCCCGCTGGAAATTGCCTTTTCAATAATGGCGATTTGGTGGCTAAGACTGACAATTCTTTTAACATCTTCTGCGGGGAAGGGGCGGTAACTGCGAATTTTTAGCAAGGCCACCTTATTTTGTTTTTTTAAAGCTTCTTTAATGGTGCCGCTAACTGAACCCATGGCGATTAAGAGTATTTCCGCTTTTTTGGGTCCGCAATATTCTACTAAGCCATTATCAAAGAGCGGCTTCACTGCTAGTGGAGATGGTAATATTTTTTTCCAGTTGAAATAAGTGCTAGTAATTTTAGCCATCGCCGCTTTTAGATCTTGGTCTAAGCGCGCTTTTTCTTGCCAATAGTATTCCGGGCCAAAAAAACCGCCAATGGTAATTGGATGTTTAGGATTGAGGTAAGCCCCGTTCTTCGGTTTATAGTTTGGTAGGTATTTTTTTATCTGACTCTTACTGGGAATAATGACGTTTTCATGAGAATGAGTGAGAATAAAGCCGTCGACATTAATGGCTACGGGGATGTTTAAACTTTCCGCCAGTTTGTAGGCGATGACGTGAAGATCGACTGCTTCTTGATGATTCTCGGCAAAGAGCATCATCCAGCCGGCATCACGCATGGCCATAGCATCGCTATGATCATTCCAGATATTAATAGGAGCCCCCACGGCGCGATTAGCAACCGTGATTACTAAAGGTAGGCGTAAACCAGAGGCGTTATATAAAACTTCCACCATTAACAATAAGCCTTGTGAGCTGGTGGCGCTATATACACGGCTACCAGCCGCGCTCGCGCCTACTACAATAGAAGCGGCCGCAAACTCGCTTTCCGCTCTAAGATATTCATAATTAGCTTTTCCGGAAGCTTTAAAGGCGGCTAAATCTTCGACAATATGAGTTTGAGGAGTAATGGGATAGGCAGAGACAACTTCTGGCTGGATGTTGGCCACAGTTAAAGAGATGGCTCTTGAGCCCTCTAGAAAGCTAGTTTTAGCGGCGACTTTTTTCATTTTAGTAATCTTTAGTCATAACAATAGCTTTCACCGGACATTCAGCGGCACAAATACCGCAGCCTTTGCAGTAGTCATAGTCAACTTCGGCCTTCATTTTACCGTTTTTGTCCATTTTCATGAGAATACAGGCATCGGGGCAGAGTTTAGCACAGCGGGAACAGCCTACACAGGTGTTGGCGTCGATGTTTGGTTTTTGTGTTCGCCAAGTTCCAGTTTTATTGGCCACGGCGGCGCCAGCGCTGGTTGCCGGTGATAATGTTTTGTTATTTTTTTTGTCCATATTGATAAGCTTCTTTAACAGCTGTTTGATTTTTATTAATTATGTCCGCGCCCTTGTCATGAAATTTATCAGCAACAGCGTTTAGTAGCGATTTTAGGGTTACAAATTTTGTAATCTGAACAAAGGTGCCTAAGATAACAGTATTAACAATATTTCTGCCGAGTAAACGTAAGGCGATTTCAGTGGCAGGGCTGCTGGCAATTCTTTCAGTTTTTATTCTATTACCACTTAAGTGCTGTAATTCCTTGGGGCTTTTATGGCTGTTGATGATTAAATAGGTTTGAGGGCTAATCCCATTTAGAATTTCTTTATTCTCTAAGAGACTTTCGTCTTGAATAATTAAAACATCTGGTTGATAAATTTGTTCGCGAGTAATGATTGGCTCTTTAGAGATGCGGGCAAAGGCTTGAATCGGGGCGCCGCTTCTTTCTACACCAAAAGAAGGGAAGGCTTGAGCATATAAGCCATCTTTAAAAGCGGCCAGAGCAATTAATTCGGCTGCCGTTACCACCCCTTGGCCACCGCGGCCGTGGATTCTAATCTGAAGCATATGTTCGGTATGGTTATTGCGCTAAGAGTCCGTCAATCATGCTGGTAAAATTTTCTTCGGGATAAAAGCCGGTAATTTTATAGCGGTTAACGAACCAGCTAGGCGTTCCCGAGAGACCTAAAAGTTCGGCATCGGCAAAGTCATCATTTAAGCGATATAGATAGGTCTTATTATCTAAGCAATTATTGAATTTTTCGCTTTCTAATTTTATTTCGGTGGCCACTTCTTTTAACTTAGCGTTTAAAGCGGCACTTTGGAGAGCGCTGATTTCCGTTTGTCTTTCAAATAGTAGGTCATGCATTTCCCAGAATTTACCCTGCTCTCCAGCACAGTTGCCGGCAAGCGCGAGGTCTACGGAGTTATCATGTAAGGGGTAATCGCGGAAAGTAATGCGTATTTGGTCGCCATATTTTTTAGCTAAATTCCTTACCACTGGAGCGGCTTGTTGGCAGTAAGGACAGGCATAGTCAGAGAAGATTACAATTTTTACCTTGGCGTCTTGCGGACCAAGACTGTAATTTTCCCCTCGTCCATCAATGGCAGCGGTAATCTTTTTTATTTCTTCTTCTTGGGCGGCGATATTTCCGCTTTCCCTAATATTTTTAACTTGATTAACTATATAGCTGGCCGCAGTAACAGCGCCGGCGATTATTAGAAAGATAAAAATTATAAGCATTACGCCCCACCATTTTTTATACCAAGGGCGGAGCTTAACTTTATGTCTTTCTTTCATTTCTAAATATTGAATGCGATCATTAAGACTCATACGTTTAATTGAAAAAACCTAAGTTTTTCTTTATACTTAATAAGTATTTATTTTGATTTTATTATATCACAAGTGCTATTTTGTGGCTATTTGACTAAGTGCTTTAAAACCTATCTTTATGAAAATAATTTCTTGGAATATTAACGGTATTCGTGCCGCCCTTAATAAGGGTCTATTGAAATTTGTTGAACAGGAAAAACCTGATATTCTTTGTTTTCAGGAGATAAAAATTGGCACCGAGGCCTTAGCTAAGATTGAGATTAACTTTCCTGGTTATCAGATTTTTTGGAACAGCGCTCGGCGTCCAGGGTACAGCGGTACGGCGACCTTACTCAAAGAAGGTTTGTTGGGGGTTGAGATTACTAATGGTTTAGGCAAGGTGGAATATGATGATGAGGGTCGGTTGCAAGTAATTAAGACTAAAGATTTTTATTTGCTGAACATTTATTTTCCTAACGCCAACCCTGAATTGGGAAGATTAGCCTATAAATCTGCTTTCAATCAGGAATTACTAGGGTTTATTCAGAAATTAGAGCAAGATAAGCCCGTGATTATTACTGGCGACTTTAATGTTGCTCATCAAGAAATTGATTTAGCTCGACCCAAGGAAAATGTGGGTTCGGCTGGCTTTACCGCCGAAGAGCGGACCTGGTTTGAGTCTTTGTTGGCTGGCGGTTATATTGATACTTTTCGTCTTTTTAATCCGGAAAAAGTGCAGTATTCTTGGTGGAGTTTTCGGGCTGGCGCCAGAACTCGGAACGTGGGCTGGCGGATTGACTATTTTGTGATTTCCGCTAAACTTAGAAAAAAGATAAAAAAAGCTTTTATTCTCGACCAAGTGCTTGGCTCCGATCATGCTCCCGTTGGCATTGAGATTTAAAAGTATTTTAAGCCTGTAATTTATTTTATATGTACGACCATCGGGCAATTGAAAAAAAATGGCAAGAGCAATGGAGAACAAGCGATCTTTACCAGACGCGTGAGGATCATTCTCGGCCGAAATATTATGTCTTAGACATGTTTCCTTATCCTTCGGGCGAGGGTTTACATGTTGGGCATCCTAAGGGCTATATCGCCACCGATATTGTGGCGCGCATGCGTCTGTTGCAAGGCTATAGTGTTCTTCATCCCATGGGCTGGGATGCCTTTGGTTTGCCAGCGGAAAACTATGCTTTGAAAAATAAGGTTCATCCTCGAATTGCTACTCAGAAAAACATTGCTAACTTCAAACGACAGTTAGAACTGCTGGGTTTTTCTTATGATTGGAATCGAGAGGTAAATACAACCGATCCAGAATATTACCGCTGGACACAGTGGATTTTCCTACAGATGTGGCGCCAAGGTTTAGCCTATGAGTCGCACGCTCCTATTAATTGGTGTCCTTCTTGCCAGACCGGCTTAGCCAATGAAGATTTAGAGGACGGTCGTTGCGAGCGCTGTAATAGCTTGGTGGAGCAAAAGCCGATTCGTCAATGGGTTTTAAAAATCACTGCTTATGCCGAACGCTTGCTTCAAGATTTAGATAAGTTAACGCAGTGGGAAGAGCCGATTAAAGAAATGCAGCGCAATTGGATTGGTCGGAGTGAAGGAGCGGAAGTAAATTTTAAAATTGACGGGACAGAGGAGGAAATCGCTGTTTTTACTACCCGGGTCGATACTATTTTTGGCTGTACTTATTTAGTTTTAGCGCCGGAGCATCCCGCGGTCTTGCTTTGGCAAAATAAAATTGAGAATTGGCCGGAAGTCGAAGCCTATTTAGAGGCGACTAAGAATAAGACAGAATTACAAAGAACAGATTTAAACAAAGAAAAAAGTGGTGTAGTTTTAAGCGGGATTAAAGCGATTAATCCTTTTAATAAAGAAGCAGTGCCTGTGTGTGTGGCTGACTATGTTCTTCATGCCTATGGGACTGGGGCGGTGATGGCGGTACCGGCGCACGACGAGAGAGATTGGGAATTCGCTCAGAAATATGCGCTTCCAATTCGGCCGGTCGTACAACCTTTGGCTGGAGACGCTGAGGACGCTTCTCGTGCCTATACGGCCGATGGTTTATTAGATGCTTCGGGTGAATTTTCCGGCTTAGCCTCTGCTGAAGCTCGAGCCGCCATGTTTGCTTGGTTGGAAAAAAGCGGCCATGGTCACAAGCAAGTGAATTATAAGATTAAAGATTGGGTTTATTCTCGTCAGCGCTATTGGGGCGAACCAATTCCTTTGATTCATTGTGAACATTGCGGGGTAGTGGCTGTTCCTGAAGAGCAACTACCAGTGAAATTACCGGCAGTAGATAGCTATGCACCCACGGGGACCGGTGAATCGCCTTTGGCCGCGATTACTGATTGGGTTAATGTATCTTGCCCACAATGTGGTGGACCAGCTAAGCGAGAGACTAACACCATGCCGCAATGGGGTGGTTCTTGTTGGTATTATTTGCGCTATTTGGATCCGAAAAATAATTCTGCGCTAGTTTCTCCAGAACAAGAAAAATATTGGTCTCCCGTTGATTTATATGTTGGCGGAGCGGAACACGCTACCCGGCATTTAATTTACGCCCGTTTTTGGCATAAATTTTTATTTGATTTAGGTTTAGTTTCTCATGATGAACCTTTTACCCGTCTGCAACACGTTGGTTTGATTATGGGCGAAGACGGACGTAAGATGAGCAAGCGTTGGGGTAATGTCATTAACCCGGACGAGATGGCTGATCGTTTTGGGGCGGACGCCTTGAGAGTTTATGAAATGTTTATGGGTCCTTTTGATCAGGCTGCCGCCTGGAATACCAATGGCCTCTCTGGGGCTCGTAAGTTTTTAGATAAAGTGGAACAATTAGTTGCTCTTAACCCTGAAGGGAAGGTGTTGGCCGATAAAAAATTATTATCTTTACTGCATAAAACCATCAAGAAGACCGGAGAAGATATTGAAAACTTTCATTTTAACACCGTTGTCTCCGCTTTTATGATTTTAGCCAATGAGCTCACCGCCTATCAGCAAGCTCATCAGGCCTGGCCCTTTTCTCGCGAAGATTTTGCTTCTTTTTTGCAGATAATCGCCCCTTTTGTTCCGCATTTAAGCGAGGAATTATGGTCACGTCTTTCCTTTTCTGGGAGTATTTTCCTTTCTTCTTGGCCAAGCTTTAATCCTGATTTAATTAAAGATGAGGTTGTTTCTTACATTGTCCAAGTTAACGGTCGTTTGCGTGGACAGGTCGTTTTGCCGGCAGTTGCAACTGAAGGGGAGGTCTTGGCCGCCGTTCACGCTGAAGCGACTATTACTAAGTGGTTGGAGGGACAAGAGATTAAAAAAAGAATTTTTGTTCCCGGTAAACTGATTAATTTTGTCATCTAATTTATGGAAAATATTGCCGCTAGAACTAAAGAGTTGTGTCAGATTTATGAAATTAAGCCGGCTCGTAGCAAGGGTCAGAATTTTTTAATTAATGATGGTATTTATAAGGCTATTATTAATGCGGCTGATTTACACCCTTCCGATACAGTCTTAGAAGTAGGGCCTGGCTTAGGTTTTTTAACGGCAGAGCTTTCCAAAAAAGTGGAGCGGGTGATTGCGGTGGAGCTGGATGATAAGTTAGCTTCGATATTACAGGTGGCAATTGATGCTCAGGCGGTAGAAAATGTGGAAATTATTAATCAGGATATTTTGCGTTTCAATCCTGAAGAATATTTAGACCCCGTTACCGAATATCGCGTGGTGGCTAATTTGCCTTATAATATTACTTCTATTTTTTTACGCACCTTCCTGTCGTCAGCGCGTCCACCCCGTTCTTTAGTCTTAATGTTGCAGAAAGAAGTGGCGGAAAGAATTGTGGCGACAGCACCAGACATGTCTTTGTTATCGCTATCTGTCCGTTATTATGGCACTCCAGAAATTATTCGCATCGTCCCTTCTTCCGATTTCTGGCCAGCGCCAGCGGTGGATAGTGCGATTTTGCGCTTTACTTATGATCGCCCTCGCCCCACCCCGGCTTCTTTAGTGGCGGATAAAAACTTTTTCCGTATTGCGCGGGTGGCTTTCAGCGCTAAGCGCAAAATGTTGAAGAATAATCTGTTGGCAGGCTTTAAGATTAAGTCTGAAGATCTAGAAAAAGCTTTCCAAACAGCGGGTATTGACGCTAAAGCGAGAGCCGAGAGTTTAAGCTTAGAGCAGTGGCAACTTTTAGTTGCGGCTCTCGGCAATTTTGTGTTATAATTTGAGTAATCTTGTTTTGTCCAAAGTTTTTAAAACTGGCCAGATTACTTATGTCTGATCACCTTGAAGATCAATCAAAAAATGAGACTCATTCCTCATTTTTTAAAAGTTTGCCCAAACCGCAGCGAGCCGCTTTTTTATTTTTATCGGCCCTGAGTTTGGGCGTTCTTGTTTTATGGCTCTGGCAGTTTAATGCTCGTCTTTCCCGGCCTTTTCGCGTGCCCGATACTGGTGAAAAAGAAGTGGCCGTTGATACCGGCGATTTCGAGGCGGCTTTAATTAGTTTAGATTCCGATGGCGATGGTTTAACTGATATAGAAGAACGGAGTTTGTATGCCTCCTCGCCTTATTTAGAAGATTCCGATAGTGACGGTATTAATGACCGCGCGGAAGTAGAGGGAGGCAGTGACCCTAATTGCGCCACCGGTCAAAATTGCGGCACCGCTACTGCACCAGCGATAACGCCAATTATTGCCAGTTCCACAACCATTGATGTAGAGCCTGAAACTGGCGCCGATAGTGGCGATGAAACAGATCTTCAGGCGATGATGGCTGGTCAGGCCAGTGCCGCCCAACTCCGCGCCATGCTTTTAGATAGTGGTGCTAATGCAGATATGATTAATCAGTTGAGCGATGAAGAGCTAATTAAGACCTATCAAGAGATGTTAGCCGAGCAAGGAGATTCGGCTCAGTAAAATATTTATTATTTTGTAGATAATGTCTGTGAAAATTATGAATAAGCGATTTAACTTTTTAGCCAATCGGCAAAAATTAGGAGCAGTGGCAATTTTAGCCATCATCATCAGCTCTTCATTTTTAATCTCACCGCAATCAGCGCAGGCGCAGTTGGTGACGGCCGATACGCAAACGATTTCTCAGACTTTCATGCAAAAAGTTTGGGATTTTTTAAAGAAAGCTTATGAAAAAGGCGGCGCTTCTGCTTTTCAGAAAGTCGTTAGAACGGCTTTAAATAAAATTGCTTACGATACTGCGACCGCTCTTGGTTCTGGCGGCGAAGGCCAGCAGCCTTTATTTGTTACTAAAGACTGGGGCGAATATCTTACTCAAATTGGCGATGAAGCGGCTGGTTCTTTTATTGAAGACGCGGTTAATAATTGGAACGACTCCGATTGGGACAGCGAGGGCAAGGGGAGCGCGAAAAATGAAGAATGTACAGCTTCTTATGAAACTTGCGCTCGTGGTACTTTTAATACGGTTACTCGAGAATGGGAAGGTGGCTGTGATATTATTCAAAATTCTCAAGAGGCAGCTGAGTGTGAAAAAAAATGTCAGTCAGCGCTCTTGCGGTGCGGGGGCGTAGTTACGGGTTCTGATGGCGTGACTGCACCTAAAAGCAGTAGAAATGTTGCTGTTTGTCAGCCTTCTTCTATTTCTGCTAAGTTAACGATTGCAATGGGTCTAGTTGATTATAACCGCCCTAAAGCACCTAATTGTACTGCTTCCGCTTTAGTAGAAAATTGGGATAGTTATATTGACCGCATGACCGCTTTTAAAGAAGAGGATTTTTTGGATAAGTTTGCCGGTATTTTTAATCCTGTTTCTAACGACCTCGGTATTTACATGGCTTTACGGACAGACATGACTCAGAAGATAGCTACTTCCGTTGACAGCTCCAAATTAAAATTAAATGCGGATAAGGGTTGGCTCGATATCCGGGATATTGCCGGCAATCCCAAAGGTATGCCTGGTGATGCGGCTACTCAGGCCGAGATGTCTAAGCAGGGTTATGTTAATAACATGGCAACCTTTTCTGGCGACGCTTTAATTGATGCCGCTAACGTCTTTTTAAATCAGTTAGCTTTAACTGCCTTTAATCGTTACATGAGTAAATTGGGAGAAAAGACTCCCGATGCGGTTAGTATTAACAATCCGACTTCTGATCCAAAAATCGGTTATAGTGAAGTAGCTGTTAGAGAGAGTGCTGCCCAGATAATTGAGCCTGACTTTACTGTTCGGGCTGACTACGATATTTTATCTTCTCTCAGTATGTGCCGAGATCGCAATAACCCTGGGCCAGCTGAGTGCGTAATTGACGATAAGTTGATGCAGGGAATTGTAGAGAAAAAAACGGTAGCGGAGGCAGCAAAAGAAGGATATCTTCATAAGGAGTGGCTCTTTACTAGTGATTTTCGTGAAGGTTCTTATAGTCTGAGAAATTTGCAAATCATGCGTAAGTACCGCATCGTTCCTTTGGGCTGGGAAGTGGCGGCTAGCGCCAATAAAACCGCCACTTTAGTGGATTTAATGTCCTGTTTTAGTAACTCTGATTCTTATAATGAATATACTTCTAATTTTGATATTAGAAATCAAGCCTGGTGCCGCGGTTTAGTTGATCCTAATTGGGTCTTAAAAGCACCTTTAAATTATTGCGCTAAACAGGGCTATAGCTCCCAGATTCTTAATACTTCCGTTATTCCGACGGTTGATGGTAATGGTAATGCTGCCGACACTATTCAAATTACGCGTGCTGAAGATTATTGCGCCGATGATAAAACTTGTATTAAAGAGAAGGCCGATGGTAGTTGCGAAGCTTATGGCTACTGCCAGTCTGAGCGGCGTACTTGGAATTTTGACTCTAAATCTTGCCAACCGATTAATAATACTTGTAGCTCTTTGATTAATGTCAGCTCTAACCAGAAAGTAGCTTATTTGGAAAATACTTTAGATTATGCCAATTGTAATGCCGACACGGTTGGTTGCAAACGTTATTCTTTAACCGGCTCTTATGCTACTTCCACCGGCCAAGTTTCGTGGTCTTCTAATCCCACCGCTAATGCTTATTTTAATAATAAATTAGGTGCTTGTTCGGCTGGTGATGAAGGCTGTAAAGAAGTTTTACGGGTGAAACCAGGTTGGGGTTCAAATTTAATCATGGGGGCTGACTTTGCTAATGATAAGGTCGGAGACGCCTTGTCTAATAGTTTAATTAATAATTATTGGCCAGTGTGGGCGACCGGTAACCGAGCGGCAAGTATCATTGACTCTTCGACTCTCGGCGGCGGTTCGGTGGGTAAGGCAATTTTATTAGAATCTACTGGTAATGTCGCTAGTACTACAATTGGCCTTTATTCTGATAATGCGGTTTCTTTAATTCCCGATAATCTTAATATTCTTTCGGGAGAAACTTATACTCTCAGTGCCGATGTTTATCTAATTGAAGGCGATAAAGTTCATGTAGTCTTAGGCAGTGATTATTTGGCCGCCGCTCAGACCGTTGATAAAAATGCCTGGCGCCATGTGTCTATTACTCGGAGTTTAAAAGAGAAGCCTTTATCGGAAATGTCTTTCTCAGTGGTTGGTTATAGTACTGGTCCCCAAGTGCGCTTTGCTGTGCGTAATCTTAAATTAGAGATGACTTCTTGGGATTCTGGCTTCTCGGTTTATGGGGCTTATAAAGTTTATGAAAAAATCATTCCTCCTTATTTAGCCGAGGCTTGTTATATGAGTAACATCCCCGGTGATCCTGACTACCGTCTGCGTGCAGATGCTCCGGCTGTTTGTAATAGTTTTGCTCGTCAGTGTAACCGCGATGAAGCTGGTTGTGAAAGTTATGCCGAAAATAGCACCGGGTTCACCGTAGCCGCTCAAGCAGTTTCCTCTGATTATTGTGATGCCTCTTGTAACGGTTATGATTTGTATGTTTCTCGTGCCAATTATTTCTATTCTCCTTTTGCCGAAAAAATTATTCCGAACAATAGTCGTTCTTGTAGCGCGGCGGCGGTTGGTTGTAGCGAATTTACTAATTTGGATGAAGTGGCCGCCGGTGGCGAAAAGAGAGAATACTATACTCAGTTGAAGCAGTGTATTCAGCCTGGCCCCAGTTGTGCTGACTTTTATACTTGGGAGGGGACGGAAGAGAGTGGTTATCAGCTTAAATCTTTAGTTTTGAAAAAGGATGACGCCGGTGATCCGGCGGTTACCGCTGATGATTCCCAGCTTTGTAGTGAGGCAATTTTCAACTTGCCACCGAGTGACCCGGGCTTTAATCCTGATTGTAAGCAATTTTATAATAAGGCCGGAGCAATTTCTTATCACTTAAAGGCTGCCACTATTACTTGTTCTGATAATTGTCATAATTATCGTCTTTCTGAAAATAACGTTGATACCTCTGTTACTCAAGCCCAGTGTAGCGGGACTGATCGTTTCTGGAGTGCCGCCTCTTCCGCTTGTTTTGTCTGTAAAAATGGTGGTGTCTGGAATTCTGAATATAACGCTTGTATTTATCAAGCAATTCCTAATGAAGGTATTAAATGTTCGGCCGCCGAAAATGGCTGCCGAGAGTATAACGGTAGTCTGGGTAACAATGTTAAGATGGTTGAAGCTTACAGCTTTGAACAGGGAACTGATGGCTGGAAAGGGCAATGCGGTGATGATGCCCGCAGCTCTGCCGTTGCCAATGTTAATAATGGTAAGTCACTGCTATATGACCGTGGTTCCAATTATAATAATGTCAACATTCAAACAGAGTGCATCCAGAATAATCAGGTGGGTTTCTTAGATAAATTCTTTGGTAGCGCTAACGCTGCCCCGGCTTCCTATATCAAACAAGTCGTTGGTCGTAACGTCTCTCAAGGTAATTCTTATAGTCTGAAGTTTACGGCCAGTGCTCCTTTGGATGCTAATGTTAGTTTTGCTTTCCTAAGTAGCCAGGATGAAATCGTTTACTTTAATGCCAGCGAGAGTGACATTACTGGCAATATTACTATTTCTGGAAATAGCGAATGGCGAACATACGAATTGAGTCTACCTGAACTTAATCACGAAGTTGATGGTGACGAAGCTTTAATCATTGTTTCTGATCGGGACTTCTTCCTGGATAATATTGTTTTAACAGAAATTCGCGATCGTTATTATTTAATCAAAAATACCAGCGAGGTGCCGGATGTTTGTTACTACGATATGCTGGATAATTATCAGGGGGCTGACTATAATCTTGGTTGCTCTTTGTATAATGATCGAGCTGGTAATAATCATTATTTACGTCAATTCAGTCGTCTTTGCCAGGAGTCAGCGGTTGGCTGCGAGTTAATGGTGGATACCGCTAATTATGATGACTATAAGCCCGCGGTCTGGCATGATGAAAATAATAACGGTGTTTGCGACTCCAACGAGGTCGAGTGTGTTGCTGTGGACGGTGACCGTTTCTTCTATGCAATTTATGATGAAAGCCGCCGTTGCAATAAAGCTGATTTAGGTTGCTCTCGTTTAGGAGAGTCATCTTCTTCTGGTTCAGCTTTAGAATGGAGCGATGTCTTTAAGCGCAATAACCCCAATAACTACAGCCAGTCATTATGTGCCGCCGCTGATGCCGGTTGCGAAGCTTGGCAATATACTGATGGTAGCGGACTTACTTATTTCAAGAATCCTGGCAATAATGCCTGTGTTTATCGGACTAGTACTAATCCCGATAAGCCGGGTAAGGCTTGGTATAAAGTGCCGGTTACTCGTTGCGATTTGAATAATAATGGCAGTATTGATGGTACGGAAAAAAACTTGGATATTTGTAAAACTGCCAATGATTGCGCTAATATCAGTCCTTGTTTAGTGGATAATAATGACTATGATTGTTCTGTCTCCTACTTTAAGACCGTCGGTTTTGGCGGCGGTGGCAATCAAGTGCCCGTGCCTTCCTTAGCGGCCGGTTTGTGTGAATCAGCCAGCTCCGGTTGTACGGAATATATTGATCCGGTTAGCACCTTCTCTTCTAATGTAGTCTATAATCCTCTTGTGGAAATGAGTGCTAATGGTCAGTATTTAGGCTGGGAAATGTCGGGTGTTTCTTGGAGTCAAGATTTAATAATTGAACCGAATAAACTTTATATCTTTTCTTCCGGGATTAGTGCTGCCAGTACTACTATCCAGAATGATTTAATTATTAATTTTCCGTTCGGGGTCTCGCTTTTGCAAGAAGATAATAATTTTAGCACTGTAGCGAGTACAAGTTTAAGAATTCCAAGCAATAATCCTAGCAAGCGTTTTGTCTTCCACTCTCGTGGTAATACTGAGGCAACTATTACCGGCGCTTGGCCTGGGCAAGAAGTTGTTTTAAAGGAGGCGATTATTGATTATCAATTCCGTCAGAATGTTGATAAGACAACTTGTAATGGTATTGTAAATTTTGATAACGGTTGCGTCTTGTTCAATGAGCGCTCAGTTAATGGCGGTGCCGGCCTACTCTCTTTAAGCGGTGGCTGGAATGCGGCCGCTAGCATTGACGGACAATCTCCTGTTAGTTGTAGCGCCGGGAGTTGTAGCGCTAATAGATTAGTGAAAGTTAGACCTAATCGCGTGTGTGCCTCTTGGCTGGATTGTTTAACTTATGAGGTTGATCCAGAAACTAATCAGCGCACCTGTTATGCTTTAGGGGAGTGCAACAGTTTAAATGATAATAATGAGTGTGCTAATTTTGTTAGATCTTCCAATCAAATTTTAGCTTCTTCTAGTTCTGATATTACTAAACGTGATGGTTATTCGGTCTTAAATAAATTAGATCTTTCAGGAATGAGAGAAGTTGGCCTTAACACTGAGGCTCATTATGATTTTGAAGATTCTAGCCAGACTTTGTATTGTCGTTTAGTAACATCGACCTCCTCTCCTTGTGTTTTTGATAACGACGTTTTTACAGATAGTGTTATTAAAAGTCCGACTAATGCCCCGACCGACTATCCCGCCGAAGGTAAAGCTTATTTACGCGTAATGGCCGGTAATATGATTTCCCCGCACTCTTATAATGCCCCTATTTCTATTCAGGCGGGTCAAGATTATTATTTAAATTTTTTGGTTAATACTAAGGGATCCGGTGTTGATGCCAAAGTCTGGGTTTATAATGCTGCTAATAATAATTTAATTACTTCGGCAACTTACAGCTCTATTAATGGCTGGGAAAGGCGAGTATTAAAGATTTCAGGAACAAGTTTAGTTGGTATTGGTTCCATTAGAGTTTACTTCGGCACCACTAGTATTAGCAAAGATGAGCGTTACGTCTATTTTGATGACATCAATATTGAGCCCGTGCTCCAGGTGGCCGGTGATAATGGCGTTAATAGTTATATTGCTAAAGAGTGCCGCCTCTATCCTACCCAAGACGCCACTTCTTGTACGAGTAAAAATAGCCAGGTTGTTAGTGATGGTTTAGTCGGCTATTGTTTACAGCACGACTTAGCCAATAAGAATGTCTGTTTGTTGTGGTATCCGGTTGATCAGATTAGTGCTGCTTCTAAGTCTGCCCGTTCTAACTTGGGTTATCAGGGCGCCTTCCCCCTTAACTATTGCACGGAGGCTAATGGTTATTTTACTCTAGTAGAAAAGAGAGTTACCATCAAACTTGATGCCGCTCATAGTACTGCTGAAAATGAGTGGGGTGATGATAATTGCGAAACTCTTGCCGGTCGTTGTGGTAACACCTTAGACCCTAACTATGATACCATTATTGAAACTAATCACGGTGATGTTTCCGCTTGGAGAAGGGTTTATTGTGTTCCGAGTCCAAGTCATCTCTTATTTATTAGTAGCCAGCGAACCGTTGGTGGTAATGATGCCTGTAGAAACAAAATTTTATATGAAGGCTGGGGAGTTTATAATGGTTTTCGCTTCGTTCAATCGGGGCAATATATTCCTGGCTGTGGTGGTAATTGTGACATTAACTGTGAGTCAGGCGACTGTTCTAATTTAAACGAGACCTTGAATGCTGATCCAAATGTTAGAGTTTATGATTATAATTATCCCTCGGTTGATGAAGACGATTTGAAACTAGTATCTTCTTCCGATGAAAATGAGGTCTATTACCCAACGTGTAATCGTTTTGTTCAAGTAGTTGACTCAGCCGGTAATAATAAAGCCTGGGCTGGCCGTACCAGTAAGTTTAGTATTTATCCTTATGAGACCCCGACTTTTTTCCGAGATGAAGCTAATTATTATGGCTCGGCTTGTTATTTGCCTGGTGATTGTATTGAAACTTGTGAGTGCAATGTTCATTGCGAATGTGATTTGGGCAATGAATATTGTTCAGCGCCCTGTGACGTGCCTGGCGATTGTTATGAATATGCTCCTGATCAAATTGTCCCTTGCGGTACTCCCGGTTCTTTACAAGATCCTACTGCCTTTAACTTTACTAAATATGGCCGTCTCCGTGATTTAGTCCCTTTTGGGGCGGCTACTTTCCCAGATAATTTTAACATCTTTGATGCTGATCCGATTATGTTCCGTAGCCAGTACTCAAGTAAATTAGATCAGAAAGCCTTTGCCGGCCGTCCTTATGGCTGCAAGGGCACGGGTTGTGCCAATATTGGTTATTGTAGTTTGAACCCCCAGGTAATTTGTCTTCTCGATACCACTACTAGTTCTACCACATCTTTAGTTGCTCAAAAATCTTGTGGTGGCGCTAACGGCACCTGTATTTCCTTGTGGAATGCTAGTAAATTGGTCAATAATTTCTATCCAGAAGATATTTTAAGGAACACTTTCTTAAAATCATTTGCTGGCTATAAATATAGTTCTAGTACTAGCGCTTATATTTCTGATACCCTGTCTACTTATACTCAGGCTACTGGTGGTTCTTATGCTACTTCTACTTATTTAGGTCAATGTGGTTCGGATGGCGCCCATTTTTCTTCAAATGATTCTAGTTATTTGACTTATTGGTGTGCGGTTCGACCGAAAATAACTAATGTTAAGTTGAATGGACTCTCTTCTGGCACCGGTATGTTTGACGTCTCTCAGCCCGGTATTTATACCTTGACTTTCAACACCGCCATTGATATTGAGCAGCAACCTCTGCGAGATTTGATTATCGATTGGGGTGATAATTCAATTCAAAGTCTGGTTAATGAAGATCATCGTCCGGACGCCAATAATCCTCATAAACTTTATCATTTTTATCAAGGAGGTAGTGGTATACTTAAGATTGGTATTAGAGCCTCTGATAATTGGGGATTCTTCGCTAATTATTAGTATTTATTTAGTTCAGAACCTGGATATTGACATTTTACTGTTATTATATTAGAATGATTAACATAGTTACTTAAAATTAATTTTTAACCCAAACAATAGATGTCATGAAAAAGCTGATTTTTGCACTGTTTTTAGCGACAATGTTTATTTTTGTTGCTTGTGAAAAGGATCCCTCGGATCCGCCTAATCCTCCTACCCCCACCGTCTATAAGGCGGAAATTAAGGTAAAATTTACCGCCACCCCGCAGGGAATGGTGGTTGGAGTTACTAACTTCGGTCTTCAGGACCAGAATAAACAGGCCCTAACGACAAACCTGTATGACCTGGTTCCTTACCCGGTGGCCGATTTTATATGGAATTTGGATACCACCTTAGCTCGTCAGCAATGGGGTAAACAAGTTTATGTATATGTCGGTGCCTGCCGGAGTGACGGGGTTGCGTGTTATGGCCAGGAAGAATGGTTAAAAATTGACAAATTGGGTAAAACCAATGAGGTTCAGTTTGCAATCAAACCTTTTTGAGCCGGTTCGTATCTTCAATGTTGTCCGCTCCCTTTCTTTTTTAAGGGAGCGGATTTTTTATACAAAAACCGGCCCTAGGGGCCGGTTTTTTGGTATTTTGTTTATGTCTTAGAGAGCCTTTAATCTCTTATTAATTCTCTCCAACCCCATTACTTGCATAATGAGGCAGAGATTGGGGGTTTGGGTGCGTCCGGTCAGGAGGACACGTAATAATTTGGCGACCGTTCCCACTTGGCCTTTATATTTTTCCGGGCTGGCTTTATAGTCTTGATTATTGCTAGCAAAACCGTGTTTCTCTCCCACTTCTTTGAGTTTTTCAAACCATTGTTCCTGATTGTCTTCAGGGTTGTAGCTAGCCAGAAAGTCAGAGATAATATCGCCCGCCTTCGCTCCGTTTAATTCAGCTAAAGTGGTGGTCATTAAATCGGTGGGGACAGAGAAGTTGTGGTCAAAGAAATAGGCAATTTCTGTTTTTATTTCTGACCAGCGCCCCAAATCTTTCCGGGGTTTAAGGACGCCAACTCTTTCAATCGCAAAGATTTTTTTCAGGTATTCCGGATCAGTATTTAACAGTTCTTTTGTTTCTGGGTCATATTTATCAGCCCAAGCAGAGGCGCGGCGATAGAGCTCATCAGGACTAAAACGGGCTACTATTTCTTTACTAATGTCATTTAACTTATTTAAATCAAATAAAGGCCCGTTGGAATTAGCTAATTTTTTTAAGCTAAACGGGAATTGTTGGTTGTCTAGGTCTGGGTTGGCCTTCCGCCAGTCTTCGAAGTTGGAATTAGCTAGATTTAAAAGGTATTCAATTACCGCTTCTTCGGGATAACCAGCTTCTTGGTAGTATTCTAGATTAGCTTCCTGATCTTTACGTTTACTCAGCTTTCGCTTCTTGCCTTCATCCAACTTTTGGATAGGGGCAAGGTGGGCATAGGCCGGAGCCGTCCAGTCAAGAGTGGTAAACAGTTGTTGATGGAGGGGTAGGGAGGGGAACCATTCGTTGCCACGAATAACGTGGGTGGTGCCCATGAGGTGGTCATCAACGGCGTGGGCAAAGTGATAGGTGGGTAGACCGTCACTTTTCATAATAACAATATCTTGGTCATTTTCCGGCATTTCCCGGTGGCCAAGTAAAAGGTCGTTGATAATGATTTTATTTTGAAAATTACCGGGAGATTTGAAGCGAATGACTGGTTTTAAGCCTTGATCTAAGGCGGTAAATATTTCAGTCAGATTTTTATCGCGCCAAGTGGCAAAGTGCCCCCAATAGCCGCTACGTTCACCCATGGCTTCTTGACGAGCGCGCAGTTCTTCTAACTCTTCGGGGCTAGCAAAGCAAGGATAGGCCTTGCCTTGGCGGATTAGCTCTTTGATATAGGTTTTATAGATATCAGCTCTTGCGCTTTGTTTATAGGGACCGTAATTTCCTTTTTCTTGCCCCTTTTCATCCGGTCCTTCATCATAGTGGATGCCATATTGGTGGATGGCACTGGCAAAGAGATCGGCCGTGCCCGCTACTTCCCGTTTTTTATCAGTATCTTCAATTCTTAGAATAAAAATTCCTTGGCTTTGGTGAGCTAGTCGTTCGGAAATTAAAGAAGCGTAGAGGCCGCCAAAGTGGACAAAGCCAGTGGGGCTGGGGGCGACACGCGTAACTAAGGCACCGGTCGGTACTTGGCGAGGGGGATATTTTTTTGCCAATTCTTCCGGGGTTGGTAATTTTTCCGGGAAAAGGCGGTTAATTAATGATTCGATGTTATTTTCCATAATAATTTAATACTTAACTCCTTTCTCTAAATTACCTTATCAGGCTTGAAAAGTAAAGTTTTAGGCTGTCGAGAAGGGTCTTTTATCGCTTTTCTTTTTCGGGTTTTTATTGTAAAATAATAATAAGAATAACAGTATAAAAAAATACCAGTTTGCGCTATAATAAGCTTAAGTAAGCTTTAATTATTTTCCTGAGATTATGTCCGTTGATGACCGGCTCTTATCTGCCCAAACTGCAAAAAATTCTAACAATCAGACTGAATCCAGCTCCGATCGAGCGGGAGCTTTACGTGAGTCGCAAAGAGGAGAGGAAAACGAAGAAGCTGAACCAGAACAAGAAGATTTGCGCAGTCAGGTAATGAGCAAGAGAAAAGAGATGGCTTTAAAGATGAAAGGGAAGCTTAGTCAGGCAGAAATTGCTTTCAGCGCCGGCACCAGCAAGCTCCTCCAGGGGGCTTGGCGTAATATATTCATGTCATTTGGTTTTTCTTTTCTCTATGTCTACGTTCACTTATTTTTGAAAGGCATTTTTGGTAAAAGATTCTTTGCCGATTTAGGCTCAGAGTGGCGCGATCGCCCCGGTTTAACCATTGAAGAGCGCGAAAGGATGGGCGTTAGTTTAAAAATAATTGAATCTTTCGGTGTTGGCGCTATTAGCATTCTTATTTTTATCGTTTTAATTTTTGCTTTTTCTATTCCCGCTTTAGTTATTGAGGTTATGTCCAATCCTCTGCGTGCCGGCGTTACTTTGCTCCAGACTTTTTGGAGCTGGATTTCCGGCACTTAGAATATTTATATGCATTTAAAAACGCCCAATTTTTTAAAAAATCAAAAACTCTGGCTGGCGACTTTTCTAATTTTTGCCGCCAGTTTTTTAGTCGCTCCCCATGTTTTAGCTAGTGCTGGCGATTGGGCCGGAGAAGTGGTTGGCAGTATTATCTACGTCTTTATCTGGGCTCTCGGGCTAGTTTTAATTCTAGTGATGAAGGCCCTTATTTTAATTGCCTCTTACCAGAACTTTATTAACTCTGGGGCTGTACAAGAAGGTTGGACGGTGGTACGCGATTTATCCAACATGTTTTTTGTGGTTATTCTTTTAGTGATCGCTTTTTCCACAATTTTGCATTTGGAAAATTATAGTTACAAGAAGTGGCTGCCGAAATTGGTCTTGATGGCAGTATTGATTAATTTTTCTAAAACCATTTGTGGCTTGTTGATTGACGTCGCTCAGATTATCATGCTCACTTTCGTTAATGCTTTTAAAGATGTAGCTGGCGGAAATTTAATTGAAATGCTAGGCATTAGAGAAATTGTAACTTTGGCCGAAGGTAGCGCTGAAGTGGGTTTCTGGCAAATTGTCGGCGCCTATGTCCTGGGGTTAATTTACATGATTATCGCCTTAGTGGTTATTACCACTATGATGATGATGTTAGTTATGCGCCTGGTAATGATTTGGATTTATGTGGTTTTATCTCCTTTAGCTTATCTATTAGCCGCTTTCCCTGGCGGTGCTCAATATGCTTCCCAGTGGTGGAAGGAATTTATTAGTAATCTCGTGGTCGGTCCAGTTATCGCTTTTTTTATCTGGTTGTCTTTTGCCGCTTTACAGACCGGTAATTACAGTGACGTTACTGACGTCGGCACGGCCGACATTGGTGCGGAACAGGAAGCTTTCTCCGGTTCCGTCGCTAAGGTCGAAGGTGCTACCACTCCGAGTATGGGTACACAGGCCTCAACCCCTGGGGTTTTAATTAAATTTGTCATCGGTATTGGCATGCTTATCGGCGGCCTTAAGGTTGCCCAGCAGATTGGTGGCGCCGCTGGTTCAGTGGCGGGCAAGGGTATGGGTAAATTGGCCGCTATGGGGGCGGCTACGGCAGCCTTTGGTAAGAAGTGGGGCGGGAAAGTTGCTACTGGCGATAATTTAGCTGCCAGAAAATTTCACAAGGCCATCGGTGCCGATTTTCGGCCTATGGCCATCGGTGCTGCTATTAAATCTAGTTTTGAAAAGAGTAAGAAGGATGATGAGGATGCCATCCGTTTGAAAGGTATTTCTAATTTACAAAAGGGAGGAGCTGGGGCTGTCTTTAAAGGTATTGGCGCTGGTCAGGATTGGGCCAACAATTATGTTGATGGATTTTTAGGGATTAGAGGTTTAAAACGGGCTGGTCAAGAAATTTTTAGTCGTCCGGGGCAGAGAAAGGACGTCAACGAGAAGTTAACAACTGATAAAGCGGATTTAGATAAACACACTAATAAGCTTAGTCAGTTAAAGTCAGAAAGGGAAAAATATATTACAACTGCAGAGAAGCAAAAAATTGAAAATGAGATTCAAGATAAGGCTCAGAGAATTTTAGATTTAGATGTTCAGATTGCGGCAGCGGTTCCTAATAGCAAAGAGCAGAAGGCTTTAATAGATGATAGAAAATATTTACAGGATGGCATGACTAAGGAGCAAGATGAGTTAAACGCCAAGATTGCCGGTAATTTTGTTGATGATGCTAAGCATCAGGATTTAACGAAGAAGATTAAAGCTAAAGAAAAGGTTGTTAGCGAAAAGACTAAGATAGTAAATGAGGATAAGCAACAATTAGCTCGTATCGCTCCGCCTAAGGCTTTAGAGGGGCGAGGCGAATATCGCAAAGTTATTAATGACCGCAAGGGCAAATATAAAGACGTTACTAACTCGGACGAATTGCTGCAGCTATTTGAAGACGCTGTTCGTCGTAAGGATAAATTTGACCAAGTGGCTATTATGGAAAAACTTTCCAACGACGGCAACTTTAATGATTTATTAAATGCTAAAGGCTATCGGGCAGATGCTAAGGGCATGTATTCTTTCTTGCGCAATGAGGATAATGATGCTGGAGAAAAGCGCGGTCTTGACATCGGTTTAGAAGGCCAGGAAATTCTTCAAGTCCAGAATGATCTTTCTGAGTCCGAAGAAAGGGTGGGGCACTGGGAAATGGCTAAGACTGTTGGTATTAACGAAAGGGGCGAGTTAGAAAGCTTAATTCAGAAGAGTACTGATAAAAAAGGCAAGACGGTTTGGGATGATAGCCAGCATGTGACCGCCGCCGCTTCGGAAATTGCGAAGATGGATCCGCAGAAGATTGTTATTGGTCTCAACCGCTTGGCCTATGGCGGTGAAGATGGTAATGGTAAATTTCAACTTTCTAATCTTGGTCGGGTTTTGGTAAAAATGCTTGACCAGAGTAATACTTTCAAAGCTCAAGAAGGCAGAATTCAGCAAAATATCGCTTTTAATTTAACCGCCGATCATGTTGTGGATGAGCTTAAATCTATAGGTATTAGTAAGACTAGTTTGGAAATTTTGGAAAAAAGAGGAAGGCCGCATGGTACTTCATTGAGGCCGGGTGATATTTTGGCTGATTTTAAAAAGAAGGGTAAAATTGTTTAAAATATGTCTATTATTAATGACCTACAGGACCCCAAGCTTTTAGGAGATTTGCAATCTTTATCAGAGATGATAATCGAGCAAGATTTGGTGTCTGAAGCAAGGGAGCTCATTACCACGACTAATCAGGTTTTTGCTCGCAACCCAGAACTCAAGCGTGAGGCGTTGGAATTATATAGCCGCTATCAGACTTATCTGATGCGGGCGAAATTTGTTTGTTTGTTTGAATTAGAAGAAAATGAAGTTTTAGAATTGATGGAGAAATACTTAGTTTTAGTCTTAGATAATCCTTTTTATAATATTTATGAAAAGTTGAGAATGCGCCTGCGAAGTTTTGATTCTTTAGCGGCGCGAGATGAATTTAAGAATAAGATTAGAGAGAGCTTACTTAAAAATCACTCCAAGATTACTCCTGAAAAAATAATGGTGGGTACGATTATGCAGGAGCCGACGGTAGCTAATTGGTTGAAGGATTACTATTCTAAATTAGGAATTGATCGTGTTGATGCTCTCGCTTTTAATCAATATTTGGTAAATGCGGAAAATACTAAGAATTTAGAAGAATCCGATCGGGAAAAATTAAAAACTCTGTTCACTTTATTTGAGAAATTAAAGATTTCTTCGTCGGAGGCGGGCGGTTTAGAGGAAAATTTTGTGGCCATTCTTCCGGACAAGAGCGTTAGTTTAATTAGCGGTGGCAGACCTACTCCAATTGACGCTAATTTACAGCGTCTTATCGAAGAAATCGTGGCTAAAGCCGGATTTTCTGCCCAGGATGATGATCTTTTTCTTGATAATGGCCCTACTGATAGTCAGCAAATTAATGCCGATGTTCCGGCGACCGCCGCTGACTTACCCGTTTCTCCACTCTCAGTACTGTCAGCCGCTCTGGATGATTATTCCCCCTCGTCTTTAGAATATAAAGCTATTAAGCAGGAAATAGAAAGACTGCGTAAAAATCAAAAAAATGTCTAGTTACAAAAGAAGACCCTTAATTGCTGTGGCCGGTTCTTTAGCTTTTGACCGCGTCATGAATTTTCCCGGTCGTTTCTCTGCTCATATTCTTCCCGGGAAAATCCATGACTTAAGTCTCAGCTTCTTATTAGATCAGTTAATTATTGGTTTCGGCGGCACCGCCGGCAATATCGCTTATAACCTGGCGCTCCTCAAGGAGCGCCCTTCTGTCTTAACGGCAGTTGGTTCCGATTTTACTCCCTATCGCCGTCATTTGCGGTCTCAGGGGGTAGATTTACGTGCTGTCGCTAGTGACAAGAAAAAAAATTGTGCCTCGGCTTTTATTATTACCGATGCGGATGATAATCAGATTGCCGGTTTCTATCCCGGCCCTTCTGCTTTGCCCTCTTTTTCTCGTTTACTCAATAGTGCTTGCGATTATGTTATTATTTCTCCGGATGATAAGGCGCGAATGTTGGCTGTTCAAGCTTGGGCACGCAAACGCAGGTTGCCTTATATCTTTGATCCGGGACAACAGGTAACAAATTTTACCAGCCTAGAGTTGGCCGCTTTTATTAAAGATGCCTTCTTGGTGATTGGTAATGATTATGAAATTGAAATTATCCGTCGCGCTTTAAAGGTGAAAACTGTAGCTAGTATTTGTCTTAGCAAACCTTTAATTATTACTAAAGGAGCACAAGGCTCAGAAATAATTAAAAATGGTGAAAGAATTTTAATTCCAGCGGTAACAGCGCGTGAAAGTTTAGATCCGACTGGGGCAGGGGACGCCTATCGCGCCGGTTTATTAAAAGGCTTAGCCTTAGGCTTCAACTTGGAAGACTGCGCTCGCCTAGCGGCCACGGTGGCTGTTTACGCGGTTGAGAAAAAGGGCACTCAAAATCATTATTTTACTATTAAAAATTTAGAAAAGCGCTATCGCCAGAGCTTTGGCGATGCTATTAAATTAACTTGACGCAGGGCCTTATTGCCTCTAAAATAACAAAGATATGAAAAAAACTTACGATATTAATGATCTTAAATTAGCTGATGATGGCCGTCGCCGGATTGAGTGGGCAGAGCGCGATATGCCGGTTTTAGGGCATATCAAGCAGGAGGCTGCTCGTACCAAGCCTCTAAAGGGTTTACGGGTAGCTGCTTGTTTGCATGTAACCGCTGAAACTGCTAACTTAATGCGGACTTTTCAGGCCGCTGGCGCCAAGGCCTTATTAGTGGCCTCCAACCCTTTATCTACCCAAGATGAGGTGGCAGCCGCCCTGGTTAGCCATTATCAGATTCCGGTCTTTGCCCGTCATGGTGAAAATCGTGAGATTTATTACCGTCACTTGCAGGCGGCCTTGGCTTTTCGCCCCCACATCACTTTAGATGATGGCGCTGACTTGATTTCGCTTTTACATAAAGATTACCGGAAACAAGCTGGTGATATTATTGCCAGCTTGGAAGAAACCACCACTGGTGTGGTTCGTCTGCGGGCTTTAGCCGCCTCTGGTAAGCTTTTACTACCGGTAATTGCTGTTAATGACGCTAAGACCAAGCACATGTTTGATAACCGCTATGGCACCGGTCAGTCCACGCTCGATGGCATTATTCGCGCTACCAATATGCTTTTGGCCGGCAAGACGATTGTAGTGGCTGGCTATGGCTGGTGTGGCCGCGGTTTCGCTAACCGGGCTCGTGGTTTAGGGGCCAAAGTGGTGGTCACTGAAGTCGATGATATTAAAGCCTTGGAGGCAGCCATGGATGGATTTGCGGTGATGACTATGAAAGAAGCCGCTAAAATTGGTGATCTTTTCTGCACCCTGACTGGCGACTTACACGTGATTGATGCTCCTCACTTTAAATTAATGAAAGATGGAGCGATTGTTTGTAATTCTGGACACTTTGATGTGGAAATTAATTTGGCTGCGCTCAAAAAGATGGCCCAGAAAGTGCGCAAGCAAGTGCGCTCGCAAGTTGATGAATATACTGTTGGTCGAAAAAAGATTTATGTCCTGTCCGAAGGCCGTTTAGTCAACTTAGCCGCGGCCGAAGGCCATCCGGCAAGTGTGATGGATATGAGTTTTGCTACCCAAGCTTTAAGTGCCTTGATGGTGGCTAAGGGTAAGCAGCTGGCTATTGGCGTCCATGAGGTTCCCGAAGAGATTGAAAACAAGATTGCTAAGCTTAAGTTGAAATCTATGGGCATTAGTATTGATAAGTTAAGCCCAGAGCAACTTAATTATTTACGCTCCTGGGAAGCTGGCACCTAAAACTTACTGTTTAATAAGATAAAATATATGTCTGAAGAAAATATTAAATTAATTACTTCTGAATCGGTGACCGAGGGTCATCCTGATAAGATTTGTGATCAGATCAGCGATGGTATTTTAGATGCGATGTTGGCTAGTGATCCTGATAGCCATGCCGCGGTGGAGTGTTTTTGTACTAATGGCTTGGTGGTGGTGGGCGGCGAAGCTCGGACGCAGCATTATGTTAATGTTGATGCGACGGTGCGTCAGATTCTCAAAGGCATCGGTTATGATACTCCCGCTTCTGGCTTTGATTGCGATAGTGTCGGCATTATGTCGGCTTTGCACGAACAAAGCACGGAGATTTCTCAAGGCGTTGATGAAAATAAGGGTGAGTATCTAGAACAAGGAGCGGGCGATCAGGGCTTGATGTATGGCTTTGCGACTAATGAGACCCCGGAATATATGCCTCTGCCCATTGTTCTTGCTCACCGCTTAACAGCCCGTTTAGCTTTAGTGAGAAAAAATGGTGAACTCCCGTATTTACGTCCTGACGGCAAAAGTCAGGTAACAGTTGAATATCATAATAATCAGGCGAAGCGAGTGGAAACAGTGGTGATTGCGGCTTGTCATCAAGCGGAGATTTCTTTGGAAACAGTGCGCCAAGATATTTTAGAAAAGGTGATTAAACCGATTCTCGGCGATTTATTAGATACTGAAACTAAAGTTTATATTAACTCCACCGGCGCCTTTACCTTGGGCGGCCCGGCCGCCGACACCGGTTTAACTGGTCGTAAGATTATTGTTGATACTTATGGCGGCTTTGCTCGCCATGGCGGCGGTTGTTTTTCCGGCAAGGATGCCTCTAAAGTTGATCGCAGTGGTGCTTATATGGCCCGCTATGTGGCTAAGAATATCGTAGCTGCTGGTTTAGCTGACCGCTGTGAATTGCAAGTGGCCTATGCTATCGGTGTGGCTCAGCCGGTAGGTATATATTTAGATACTTTTGGTACCGGCAAGATTGCTGAAGAGAAGATTTTGGTGGCCGTAAAAGATAATTTTGACTTCCGTCCGAAAGCGATTATTGAGACCTTAGGTTTAAAGAAACCGGTTTTTCTGAAAACGGCTGCTTATGGTCATTTTGGCCGTCCCGAATTTTCTTGGGAGCAGACGGATAAAGTTGAGGCTCTCCGCGCTTATCTACAAAGTTAAAATAAACGCGGCTATTTTCGCCGCGTTTTTTAAAATATGAAATTTGTCTTAAGCTTCGGAACCTTTGATTACTTTCATCCCGGCCACGCCGCCTATTTGCGGCAAGCTGCCAACCTAAGTGATTATTTGGTGGTGGTGATTGCACGGGATGTGAATGTTAAAAAGATTAAAAATAAGGAAGTGCAACAGGGGGAAAATTTAAGGAAAGCAGTAGTTTCTGATTTTTTACAAGCGGAAAAAATTAAGGGAAAAACAATCTTAGGCCTTAAGGGCAATCGTTTGGCGATTTTAAAAAAGTTTCCGCCGGCCGTGATTGCTCTCGGTTATGATCAGCCGGTTGATGAAAAGGAATTACGGCGAGAACTAGCCGCCCTGGGCTTAAAGACGAAGGTTAAACGTCTAAAGGCCTATCACCCGGAGAAATATAAGTCTAGCTATTGTTTAGGAAAATAAATTATTATATTTTATGTTTAATTTTAATGAATTGCAAAGTTTAAGTGAAAACAAAGCTGAAAAAACGCCACCCACTAAGGTGGTGATTGAGCTTTTCCGTCATAGCCTTAAAGAGAACGACCCCAATCGGCCTAATTCAGAATTACTCCTAACCCCTGAGGGCAGGGAATTAGCGCGTACTCATGGTGAAAATTTGCGCCCTTATCCAGAAAGAGCGGTAGCGGGAGCGAGCTTGATGGATAGAGCGGCGGAAACAGCGATGTTGACGATGCTCGCTGACGAAATGGACATTGAGACTGATGACAGTTTGGTGGCGATGGAAGAAAAAGTGGCTAATTATTTACCGGTTGGCAAAAAATTATATCGTGATGAGCGCTTAGGTTTCGCTTTAGGCAAGGGGCCGGCCGGAGAAGCTGGTTTACGGACCTTCAAGGAAGGTAAATATATCGAATGGCTGATAAAAAATAGCGACCGAGATGTTGTGGAAAATAAAGATAAGATTACAACCTCATATTTACGTCAGGCTGGAAATATTGCTGAGCTTTTGGAGAGATATCAGGCCGTGGGTAATAGCTTTCATCGTTTAGTTGAGGACAAAGACAAGTTGGAGCAACACGGAGCAAAATTAGAAAGATATTTGGTTAGTCATCAGGGCGTAGCTGAGTCTTTTGTGGCTAAGGTGATAGAACTTCAAGAAGGGGTAACAGCTCGCAATCAATTTACCGCTAATCTCGGTAATGGCTGGGCGGAAACAAAAGGCATTCACATGGAAATTATTAATGACGAGAATGGCCAGCGTAGCTTTATCACTTATTCAGAGGCAGATGGTAGTGAAAAAGAATTATTAGTTAAGGCCGATACCTTAGCGGCAATTATTAAAGAAAGGGAAGATTTAGAAAAAGCTTGCGCTCAGCAGTAGCTTAAGTCGACTTAGTTTTTTTATTTATGTCTAAAAAGTTTACTCTTTTTGTTGAAGATTATAATGTCCCACCCCACCCTTGGCTCCTTTGGAATGATGTTTTTGATAAGGGTTTGCGGCAGGAGACTAAAGGGAAATTATTTATTGATTCTTTGTTTATTTTCCGCAATGGCCAAGTATTTTGGGGGCCCGATGCTCAACAATTTGCCGCCGCTGGCGCTTATTTTCTTAAGCGTTTACAAGCAGAGCCGGCCTTATTAAAAGAAGTTGTTGGCCGACATTATTTAGGTTTCCGGAAAGTTAAAGAGTTTTCTCGCTTTTGCCGTTCTCTAAACTGGCAGAAATTATCAGCTACGGCTTTAGCTAAAGTTTACGAACGTTTTTATGATATTTGGATTGAGATTGGTATTTGGGGGGTTATTCCTCAGTATGTGGAAATGGGCGAGAATAACTATTCTTTAATTGTCGAGAAAGAATTATCGCCGCTTCTTTCTAAATTTGGCGACCCCGCCCTTGTTTTCAGTCGCTTACTTAGCCCCACCAAGACCACTTATTTACGCTCGGAAATGGAAGCATCTTGGCGACTTTTGGCGAATTGGCAAACCGAGACCAAAAAACTCGCATCTTTGCGGACGGCCCGTTCTTGGCAAGATTTACCTTTAGGGCAAAGACGCGCCCTTCAATTATTATCTAAGCGTTTTGGCTGGTTGCAATATTACTACGATGGTCAGGCCACTAGTCCAGAATATTATTTTGAATTATTAAAGGGACGCTGGAAAATGAAGGCGGCTAAGGTTTTACTAACGAACAAGAGGGAGAGAGAAGAGCTGCAGGCTTGGCAAAAAAAAGTGGAGAAGACTTTAAGTGCCGCTGATCGTCGCCGTGTTAATTTATTGCGCGATTTTTCTTTGATTAAAGAGCTACGTAAAGAAATGCAAATTTATTACCTTAACTACACGATGAGTCCTTGGTTTGCCGAACTAGGTCGGCGTTTATTTTGCTCGCAGACGCAGGCAAAATATTTGACGTCTCAAGAAATTAGGGATTTCTTGTATAAGAAAAAAAAGCCAAATGTCGCCTCTTTAGCGGAGCGTTATCGTTTGTCTGCTTATTCTACCGTTAGCGGTAAAGATAAGGTTTCGGTGGGCACACAAGCGACCGCCTTTTTGAAGATGATGAAAGTTCCTTCCTTAAAGATGCCGGCCGTTGATTCAATTTCCGGCCAGGTTGCTTATCCGGGTAAGGCCAAGGGCTTAGTTAAAATTGTTAACGCGGTGGCGGATATTAAAAAGTTCCAAGCGGGCGATATTTTGGTAAGTTTTTCTACTAATCCTTCACTAGTGCCAGCAATGAATCGGGCGGCGGCTATTATTACTAATACCGGTGGCATCACTTGCCACGCCGCCATTGTCTCTCGAGAAATGAAAAAACCTTGTATAATTGGGACAAAAATTGCTACCAGAATTTTAAAGGATGGTGATTTAGTAGAGGTGGATGCAGATAAAGGGGTGGTTAAAATTATTAAGTAATTCCTATGTTTAAATATAAAGGGGTAAATTTAATTAAAACCGTCTATCGGCCCTATGTGCCTTTAATAAGTAGCTTGTTTATTAAAGGATTTAGCAATAAAAAGAGTTGGCGGGAGTTTACCGGTCTAGATTATCAATTAAGAGATTTATTAGAAATTGATGGCGTTTATTATTATCCCGATTATCATCTTTCCGGCTTTTCTGGAGAGGTGGTTAAAAGAATTTTTTCTTCTAAGGAGCATTTTTTAAGGCTAAAGAAAGTAACTTTAGCCAAAGAAAAAAAATTATTATTAAAAAATCAAGAAAAAAATCTGAGAGATTTTTTTAAAGATTTTTTAGCTTATCAGCCCGCGCTTGCCATTTATCATATCTGTGATGACTTAATTGAAGATAAAGTGCGCTCCGCCCTTTTAGAAAAAGTTTCAGCACAGGAAGCCGACCGTTTAATGTCCTTATTAAATTTACCAGTTAAGCCTAATCTGGATTATTTAATGAAGAGATGGTTTTTAAAATCTAAGAATGTTGATCGTTTTATTAAAAAATATTCTTGGACTTTCTCTCGTTATGGTGAGCATCGTTTCTTAAACTACCAAGAAGCGTTGGGTCTTTTGGCGGAGTGGAGTCAGGATAAAAGCTTAAGCGGGGTTGATAAGAACAGGGCCGCTACTAAAAAAGCGATTTTTCGAGCTAAGAAGATTTTACAGAAAAAGGCTTATTATGTAGATATCATGCAGTTTTTTATCTACTACCGCACTCACCGCACTGATATTATGAATAAAGTATTCTTTTCTTATTATGATCGATTAGTCCTTTTCGCGCATCAGATTGGCTTAAGTCATGAAGAATTATTGCTTTGTTCTTATGATGAGCTAGTTTCTAGAAAAATTCCTAGCAAGAAAATTTTACAAGCCAGGAAGGCTGGTTCGGTTGTTTGTTTTAGTCGTGGCGAGACCACTATCGTAACCGGTGCTCGTATTAACTATTTTAGAAAGCTTTGCCTCCAGAAAGAGAAATTAGATGCTATCGGGGGCAGGGTGGCTTTCCCTGGAATTATTTCCGGTGTAGTTAGAGTCATCAAGAATCGATCAGATTTTCATAAATTTAAAAATAAAGAAATATTAGTAAGTTCCATGACAACTCCGAGTATGGTGCCAATTATGAAAAAAGCGGCTGCTTTTGTTACCGATGAGGGCGGCATCACTTGTCACGCCGCTATTTTAGCTAGGGAAATGAAGAAGCCTTGTATTATCGGCACAAAAGTTGCCACTAAGGCCTTGAAAGATGGCGATTTTGTAGAGGTTGATGCGGATAAGGGGGTAGTTAAAATTATTAAGTAATTTCTATGTCTGAGCTGATTAAAGAAAAAGTTTTGCATTATCATTGGGAGCCATGGCTGAAAAGAAATTTTTATGCTTTTATGCTATCTTTGATCGCCGGCTCATATTCCCGCGCAGATTTTAAAAAATATGGTTTTGGTGATTGGGGTTTGAAAGCCTCTCTTTTTACAGAAGGGTCATGGTATTCTTCGCCTGAGATATTTGCGGAAGCGGAGCCAAGAATAGAGCGTTGGCTGGCTAATCATAAGATTGAGGAAATTTCGGATTTATTAGACAGTTTTTTAGAATTAAAGCGTAAAGAGATTATTGATTTGTCTAAAAATAAAAAAGTAAGTTTAAAAAAGAAATTAGTTTATTTACAGAACACCTTTCATCAAGTTGGTTCCTTTATCTGGACGGCCCATATTTTAGAGCATGTTTTGTGGCGACAGCTACGAGCAGTAACGCCAAAGTATATTAAAGGTAATATTGATAAATATATAGGCGACGCTGCTTATCCTTTGAAAAAGAATGCTCTCGAGTTGATGGAGGTGGATATGCGCTCGGGAGTCGACTTAAAAATTATTTGGAAAAAGTATGCTTGGATGCGATCGCGTGATGGCTTCGCTCGCCCTTATAAATTATCAGAGTTAGTTGAGCATAAAGCGCAATTAAAACCACTAAAACATCATCGTTATCCGGTGATACCGCGCCCTCTGATTTTGCTTTATCAACAGGCACGGGAGTTAGTTTATCTGCGCACGAAGAGAACGGATGTTTTTTATGAGCTTTTGTTCTGGGCGCGCCCAATTTTTAAAGAAGCCGCTAGAAACCACGGCCTTTCTTTTCAAGATTTAAAATATTTTAGTTTTAATAGTTTGGTTTTAGGTCGCCCTCATCGTTATGGTCGCAATATTTCTTGTTTAGATTTTGATGGCGATTTTATTATTATCGACGGGCCAGTTTTAACTAAAAAGACTCAATTAGAGGCATTAACAGATATTAAAGGCACAATCGCTCAGCCGGGTAAGGTGCGGGGTCGAGTGGTAGTGGTAAATAAGGTGAGTGAAACCATCAAGGTAAAGCCGGGTAATATTCTGGTTACTTATATGACTTCGCCTGATTTTTTGCCTGCCATGAAAAAAGCCGTTGCTTTTGTGACTGATGAAGGCGGCCTCACTTGTCACGCCGCCATTATTGCTCGAGAAATGAAAAAGCCCTGCGTTATTGGTACAAAAATTGCCACTAGAGTTTTAAAGGATGGTGATTTAGTGGAGGTGGATGCGGATAAAGGAGTGGTTAGAATTATAAAATCTTAATTTATGGGAAGAGTATTACCAGATAATAATTTAGTAAACAAAATAATTGAAGATAAAGATAATTACTTTCAATTAGCTTCTCGCCCTTTTACAGTCCAGCGTTTTGAGATTATTGGATTTTTTTCTTGGAAGTTGTTAAAGAGTAAAGTTTTTACTATGCCTTTAGCTAGCGGCTCTGATGGTTGCTGGTTAGAGAAAAAAATAACTTTAACTTCATATCATCGGCAGGGTCTGGCAATGTTGCGCCTAGGGGTTTGGTCTAAGCAAAAGAAGCATTATCTGTCGGCTTCTAAGCGTCTTGCTGTTGTTAGTAAAAAAGCAGCTCTTTGTCAGAGTAATCGTCACAGCTTATCTCTATTTTTTGAAAAATGGCAGGCTACTATTGATAATTTTTCCTATTATTTTATCGCTCCTTTCTGGGTAGAGGAATTTCTCTTTCCCAAACTACAGAAGCTTATTAAGAATGAAAAAGAGCTAGAGATAATTTCCAGTCCTGATCGTGTATTTTTTTATCAACATTTTCAAAAAGAGCTTTTAGCTATGGGTAAGCGCATCGATTATCTATACTTAATAGATAAATATGCGGCATTAACTGAGTATTCTTTAAAAGAGAAACTCCTTGATAGGGCAGAAATAAAGAGACGTTATCAGGAGATTATTGAACAGAATTTATCTGAAAACATTATCCAAACAGAAAAGAAGGCGCGGGAAAATAAAAGATTATTTGTAGCTTTACACCGTCGTTTGCCCGCCAAAACCGCCCTCTTGGCCGATATTGTTCATGAGTACGTTTCTATTCGCACGGAAAGAATTGAATTCTATCAACAAGCTTTAGTGAGAGTTAGATATTTCTATAAATTATTAGCGAAGTTAATTGCTCGTGTGCATCCAGGTTTTTCTTATCTTGATGCTGTTTCATTAACGAGCGCAGAATTAAGATCTTTTTTGGCTGGAAATAATGATTTGCCTTTCGCGGAAATTAGAAAAAGATCTCAGCGGCAATTTGCTTTATTGTACGAGCAGGGCAGAGAAAAATCTGTTTTTATTTATCAGCCGCACAATCTGAAAAAATTGAGCCAAGCTTTTTTAAAAGCTTCTCGACCAGCTAGCGGTTTAATCTGGGGAATCATCGTTTCTAAAGGAAAGGCGCGGGGCCGGGTGAGAATAATTTATCGCCCCGACCAGTTTAAGAATTTTAAGAAAGGAGAAATTTTAGTATCTAATTACACCTCTCCCGCTTTTATGCCTATTATTAAGCAGTCGGCAGCGATTATTACCGATGAAGGGGGAATTACTTCTCATGCCGCCATTGTTTCTCGAGAACTGGGTGTTCCTTGCGTGACTGGAGCTAAAATTGCTACTAAAGTTTTGAAAGATGGTGATTTAGTGGAGGTGGATGCGGATAAGGGGATAATTAGAATTGTTAAAGCTAAATAGAATTTGGGTATAGTTTATCAAAATGAAAAACCGGCGTCCTAGGGAGCCGGTTTTTGGGTGTACGAGTAAATTTTAGATTTCAAAGCCGACGGTGTCGGCGAACGATAGTTTTCCCTTATTTTCATTAAAGATAAAGCCGCTTAGTTCGGCTAACTTTATATCCCGGGGGAGGTATTCATTGGTGTCGATGGCGTAGGCGAGCCATTCCACTAAGGGGGTGTGACTTACCATAATGATTATTTCACCATCAAGGGCGGTGTTGAACATTGATTTCAGGGAAGAAATCATGGCTTGTTGGGTCGTTTGGATAAAATCCGGATTATACTGTTGAAAGGCCTGATACCAGGTGGTGTTTTTGGCTTTAGCTTCCAACTCTTTGTTGCTACTGAATTCAGCAAACATCTCGGAACTGCCAAAGCGCGGATCGGCTGTAATATAGGCACGGCAACGGCAGAGGCCATTTTCATCAATAAAGTGCTCGAAAGCCTTTATTGTTTGCCGGGTGCGTTTAAGGGCGCTTCCAAGGTGGAGGATGACCATTTTTTTGGCAATCAGTTCATTAAGTCCAGGAATACCATGGCGTTTGATTTCGGCAATTTGGTCGGCGGCGATAAGGTCGCCGTCTTTACGACCGTGGCGGATAACAATTAGGTGTTTCATCATTAATCTGTTTTGGTTTTAGGTTTATGTTATTGTAAGGTTCGACAATCAGATTATTGTATAATATTATTAATATTTTGTCAATATTAAGGGTAATTAAGTCACCGTATCTTGACTTTTTTTGATTATTTGTTAATATTTGTTTATAAGGCAATAAATATTGCTTATCAAACAAATATATGAAAAATCTTTTTAAATCGCAGACTGCTTACGAAATTTTAGAACTACTTAGCCGTAATGAAGGCCTAAAGTTCTATCTTGGGGAAATTGCTTCCTCTTTAAAGAAGAACAGCGCTAATGTTTCCCGGGAGTTAAGCGGCTTAATGGCTGAGGGCATTATTTCTACGGAAACAGCGGGTAAGAAGAAATATTATTTTTTAAACAGCCAGTATCAGGCGCTAAGCGAACTGAAGGCCTTGTTGGTAAAAAGTCGTCAGCAGAATTTAGAACAGGCTTTTAAGCGTGATTGGATTTTAGCGGAAGAAATCATGAATGCTAATCCTTGGTTTATGGCCATTCCTTTCTATTGCTTTACCAATCAGTTTGCCCAGCCTGGCGGTCGCGCCTATCAGCAAATGTGTTGTATCTATCGCGGCTATAATCTTTGGTTTTATTTTGATAAGCAAGATGCTTTTGCGGTGGGTGAACATTTGGTTAACAAGTTTGTGGCCGATATTGATTTTATGGAAGAAGTTAATGTGAAGATTCGCTTTTTTGCGGATAAATTAAATAAGGTGGTGGCTAAAATCCCCGAAAGTGGTTTGCAAAAATTAACTAAAGATAAATTGTGGCAATATTATCAAGATCACGAAGACATTCATTTAGAATATTATCAGTATGGCTGGATCCCGGTAGCGGCGGATATGTTTGGTGATAATTTAACTGAACGGGGCAAGAAAATTTTGTCTGATTTAGGCGTTAAAAGCGAGGAGATTGAAGAGTCTTTAGCTCTTTTAACGCAACCAGACAAAGATTCAATGTTAAAAGAAGAGCAGGATAATTTAATCAGAATCGGAATCATGATTCAGCAAAATCCTGAGCAATTTGCGATTTTTCGGGAGTTATTTCGCAAATTTAAAGAAGAAGATGTGAAATTTTTTGGCCTCTATACTCACAGTGAAGAGTACGAAGCCAAATTCTCGGAAGTAGTCTCAGCACTTAAGGAAAAAATTTCTCCCGAAATTATGAAGAAGCTGGAAGAACACTACCATCGTTATTTTTATACGAAATATATTTATACAGAAGAGCAGGGCGTCTATAACTTTGAGCACTATCTGAAAGAATTAGTCCGCTTGGTTAACGGTGATCATGACTTAAAAGCTTCTTTAAGCGAACAAGCACGACGGACACAAGCTTTACTTAACTCTAGGGCTTTGCTGGTGAAAAAAATAAAATTATCCTCAGGCTTAAATCGTTTTTTTGCGGCTTGGGGTGATTTTATGGTGACAAAAATTTATCGCCGCTATGCTCAGCTGTTTGCTTTATATAAAACTACTTTTATTTTAGAAGAAATAGCTGCTCGCTTAGAAATTACTTTAAAAGAATTACGCTTTATGACTTCTAAAGAGATTAAGGCGGCTCTTTTTGAAGATCGGCTTGATCGGGAAGAATTGAAGCGAAGAGCGTCCTTATCTTTATATTACACCGCCAAGGATACGGAAACTTATTATAGTGGAGAAGAGGCTAAGCAGATTATTGAAAAATATATTCAGCACGATCAAGAGGAGGAAGTTTCGGAATTACGTGGGCAATGCGGTTGCCGGGGTCAGGCTAAGGGCAGGGTGAGAATTGTTAATGTCACCGCCGATATTGCTAAAATGCAAGAAGGGGATATTTTGGTCTCCATTTCCACCCAGCCCGATCTTTTACCGGCCATGAAAAAGGCGGCCGCTTTTGTCACGGACCAGGGCGGAGTTACCTCTCATGCCGCCATTGTAGCCAGAGAGATGCATAAACCCTGCGTTATTGCCACTAAAATCGCCACTAAAGCCCTAAAAGATGGGGATTTGGTCTTGGTTGATGCGGACAAGGGTTTAGTTAAGCTTATCGCTAGGGCCTAAATTAATATAGTATTATTTACCATATATAGTTGACAATTATACCATATATTTATATAATTTTCTTGGATAATAAGAAAATTATTTCATAAATATATGCTTAAATTAATCATTAATTCTGAGACGCGCTTAGCCCTTTTGTCTTTTTTCTTCCGGCAAACAACGGATAAATATTACGCGCGTGAAGTGGCAAAGTCTTTGAATTTAGATCAGGCAAACGTTCATAAAGAATTGGCTAATTTAGTGAAAGGCGGCTTTCTAGCTACTACCGTGATTGATGGTAAAAAATATTTCTTTGCTAACCCAGAGGGACAGTTTTTTGATGAGCTGGTTTCCATGTTAAAGAAATACAATAGCAGTAATGCTGGCGAAGAAATCTTTTGTTTAGAGGAGATGCCTAATTACTACCCCTTGTTTACTTCTCCTGGCTGGAACGCCCATATGGCTGCTCGTTTTTCTGAATTTTATGGCTTTAAATCTAGCCTCCGCACCCTCGTTACCATTTTTCAAAATAATTTTTGTCAGCTTTTGACCGCCAAAGAAGATTTTTATGAGTTAAGCCGAGAAATTTTTGAAAGCGTTAAGGCTGATTCTGGTTGGCGAGAGCGCTACATCGCTGATTTAGGAGATAGGGCAGCACAATTATATAAAGCAGCGGCAAAGTTGAAAAAAACCAACCTTAAAGCTTTAAGTGACGCCGAGTTAGCCGATGTTTTTGAAAGTTTTTTTCAAATCTATCAAGATTTACACCTTTTACATATTCCCCAAACAGTTTTAGATTTTGGTGATGGCACTTTTTCCAAGTACCTAATGACTTATTTGGATAAGAAGGTGAAGGCGGCCGGTTTATCGATGGGTGATACTTTTTCTACCTTAACCACACCCCTGGAATCATCCCGCTCAGCCGAGGAATATCGGGCTCTACTCTTGATTCTGAAAGAAATTATTGCCGATGAAAAATTAAAACAGTACTTTAGTTTAACGGAGTCTCGAATTATTGCTTTAGAGATTAATGATGTTAGTCGGTTAATTGCCGCAAAGTTGAAAAAGCACGTGGATGAGTTTGGTTCTTTAGGCTACGGCATGGTTGGCCCTTCTTGGAATCTAGAATATTTTATTGATATTCTCAGTAGTTTAATTAGACAAAGAATTGATCCTGATACTGCCCTGAGGGAGATTGATAATAATAGATTAAATATTGAAAAACATCAGCGCGAATTAGAGAAAAAGCTAAGGATTGATGATAAGCATCTGGGTATCTTTAAATTTGCTCGTGATCTCGTTTTTACTAAAGGTTCAAGAAAGGACGCGATGTTCAATGCCATTGCTGTTTTAGAAAATGTTTACCGAGAAGTCTCGCGCCGTCATTATTTGTCTTTACGTCAGGTTCGTTACCTTAATCCTTCGGAGTTAATTCAATTACTCCGCGGCCACAGTGTTTCCGCTGAATTATTGAATGAACGTTTTAATTTTAGCATCTACTATTCCAGTACTAAAATTCCTTCGGATTTATTTTTAGTCGGCGAAAAAGCGCAAGCTTTCATTGCCAAATTGAATATTATTAAAGAAGAAATTGCTGATGTGAAGATGTTGGCAGGCGATTGCGCTTCGCCCGGTCGGGCGCGCGGGGAAGCAAAAGTGATTAACGTTATTGCGGATATGGCCAAGATGAAAGTCGGCGATATCTTAATCTCTATTGCCACTACCCCCGATTTAGTGCCAGCGATTAAGAAAGCCTCTGCTATCGTGACCGACGTCGGGGGTATTACCTGTCATGCGGCTATTATTTCCCGAGAACTAGGCATTCCTTGTGTGGTTGGTACTAAAATTGCGACCAAGGTAATTACTGACGGGATGCTTCTGGATGTTGACGCTACTCACGGTAAAGTTGATATGATCGGCAAGGACTAAAGGGTTATAATTTGGAGTTTACTAAGAGAATGATATAATATTAAGTATATAATTATTAATTGTTTTTATGATTACAAAAACATTTTCTAAAATTGGCAAGGCTGACGCTGCCATTGCTGGCGGCAAAGGGGCTTCTTTGGGTGAAATGACCAAGGCAAAAATTCCGGTGCCGCCGGGCTTTGTAATTTTAGCGGAAGCTTTCGATCGTTTTTTAATAGAAACTGATTTAATGCAAGAGCTTAGCTCTTTGTTGAACAAGGTGAATTATAATGATATTAACTCGGTGGATGGAGCTTCCTCCAGTATTCGTGCCCTGATTGCCCAGGCGAAGATGCCGGCTGATTTGGCAAAAGAAATTGTTGCTGAGTTTAAGAAATTAAAAACCACTTTTGTTGCTGTTCGTTCTAGTGCTACGGCAGAAGATTCTTCGGCCGCTTCTTGGGCAGGGGAATTAGAGACGTATCTTAACACTACGGATAAAACTTTATTAAATAATGTAAAACTTTGTTGGTCTTCTTTATTTACTCCCCGCGCCATCTTCTATCGTCATGAGAAAAAAATGTTAAAGACTAAAGTGAGTGTAGCGGTGGTGGTGCAAAAGATGGTTAACTCAGAAATTTCTGGTATTGCTTTCACGGTTCATCCTGTGACCCAAGATCGCCGGCAGATGATTATTGAAGCTGGTTATGGTCTAGGCGAGGCCATTGTCTCTGGTTCAGTGACGCCTGACTCTTACGTTCTAGATAAGCAGGACTTTTCGCTTTTAGATATTAATATTGCCGAACAAGAACGTCAGATTGTTAAATGTTTGCGTAAGGGCGTTAAATGGACGCCGGTAGCCAAGAATTTACAGGCTAAACAGAAGTTAAGTGGTCTGCAGATTGTGGCTTTAGGTAAGATTTGTGCCGGTATTGAAAAGCACTATGGCTTTCCTTGCGACATTGAGTGGGCTTATGCCCAAAAGAAGTTTTATATCACCCAAAGCCGTCCCATTACTACCCTCTAAAATCATAGTTTTTAGACACGAAAAAAGCCGTCCTTATTAGGGCGGCTTTATTGTTTTTTAAGCCTTTTTTTAGACATTTTTCCGCTTTCCAATTTTTGGGGAAATATGCTAAAATGAAGATAATGCCCGAAACAGATTTTTTTTGCTTTTTATTTTTAGGTTTTTTTGTTTTTCATGTTTGATTATCTGCAACAATTTAATAAATTGCCCAAGGAATTAAGGGATAAAGTTTCCTCGCCTGCAGCGATGGAAATTTTGTCTTCTCTGGAGGGAAAATATGGAGTTAGTTTGGCTATGGTTGTTATGCAGATTATGGTCAAGCAGATTCCTGTGCGCAACCTGACTGCCTATTTTATGACCGAAATGGGTTTAAGCGCGGATAAAGCTCAGTCCTTAAACCAAGAACTACAGGAACGTCTTTTATTTTCGGTTTCCACTTATCTCGGGCTAAAGCCTTTGCCAGTATTAAGTCCAGAGGAAAAAGAATTACAAGTTTTGATGAAGGATAATGCGATTGTTTTGCCGAGTCAGGATTTAATGACCCGTTGTCGACAGATTCTCATGACTTTTCGTAAGGGTATTCGTACCAAAATTGATACTCGGGCGGCTTTAGAAAGGGCTGTTAGTCAAGGTGGCCTAGGTCTTGATGCTGCTGCTGCCGATCGCTTACTTCGAGCCTTGGAACAACCAGTGAGTAATAATTTTTTAGCCCCTCCAGCGGTATCGGCAGCTATTACTGATTTAGTTAATAAAGCGGAAGCTGGTGCTTATGATTTCAAAGCAGCTTTAGCTAGCGGTCAGATCAAGGCTCCCGCCGCTCTCGCGGATAAATTTAAAGCCGCGCCTATAAAGTTAGACCCCAGCCATGAGTTAGAAGCCCCTGACCAAGAATTATCTTTACCTACGCCCCCAGTACCTTATATGGCTCCACCCGTAGCAGTTCCAACTCCGCCGTCCCCGTCTTTAACTCTGGAGTCGCTGTCAGCGCCTGTTGGTAATTTAACAAATACGGTTGTTAAGGAGGTTAAGCCTTTGGTGATGGAGACTCCCGTGGCTGTAAAAACCGATAATTTAGAAAATGATAAAAACCAATTTGTTGCCAATGAATTAAAGCCGGCGCTAGAGGCAGAAGCTTCTTTTAAGAAAGCACCGGTGGCCAGTGCAGGCTTATGGGCGAAATTATTTAAAGGTAAGTCGCCAAAACCTGATGATTCTTTAGGTAAAATTATTTCTTCGAGTAGTCATTTGGAGGCGGCGGTACTGGCTGCTACTCAGGCAGCGACAATTTCTCCACGACCGGCAGCTTCTAGCGAGACTCGGACAAGGATGGAAGATGTGCGTTCTCGGCCAAAAGTAATGGGCCCCTTGGAAGAGTTGAGATATTTAGATTTAACTAATTTTCGACGTTTGGGCAATAATCCTAAAGAAATTACCGCTAAGATTGTTATGAAAATTAGGTTATTAGAAAAAGATGGCTATGATCGCATGGTGGAAGGAGTGCAGTCCTGGCGTCAAAGTCCTGTTAATCGTATTTATGTTCGTTTGGCGCAAGAAGCGGTGGCTAAGGGTATGACTTTGCGCGAGATTATTGCTGCCCGTCAGGCAGATAATAAAGAAACTCTAAGCATGGATGAAATTGAAGCCATTGTCGCGATGAATAGCCAGCTAATGTTTTAATATGCAACAGTTTACCGTTCCTCAATTCATTGATGTTGAAAGCAAGATTATTGGGCCCATCACCACTCGTCAGTTTTTAATTTTTTTAGGAGCGGCAATAATTATTGGTATTAGTTATAAAGTTTTTGACTTTGCTTTATTTCTAACTATTGGCATTACGGTTTTCGCCTTGGCTGGTACTTTTGCCTTTTTGAAGATTAACGGCCGCCCTTTCCACTTTTTTATCCTTAACCTTATTCAGACACTTCGTCGGCCTAATCTTCGGGTGTGGAATCATCAGCTTGGTTTTATTGATAAACCTGACTCAATCCCGATTGTTAAGGCGGAGGCACCAGTAGCTGTGAAGGAATTTTACCATTCCTCCCGCTTAGCCGATCTTTCTTTAGTCGTTGATACTAAAGGCCGCTATCGCGGCGATAATTCTGAAGAAGTTTAATTTTTATGCCTGAAAATAGTCTCGCTCGCAACAAGGTTAATATTTCCACTCAGCAATATTTAGATATCGCTGAGATTAAAGATGATGTGGTTATCATGAAAGATGGTACTTTGCGTGCCGTTTTGCTGGTTTCCAGTATTAACTTTGCTCTTAAGAGTGAAGATGAACAGAATGCGGTTATCAATTCCTATGTGATGTTTTTGAATAATTTAAACTTCATGCTGGAGATTGTTATTCAGTCTCGGGAATTAGATATTGATAATTATTTAAATTATTTGAAAGATAAAGAGAAACAGCAGATTAACAAGCTTTTGAAAATGCAGACGGCCGAATATATCGAATACATTAAGGAGCTGACTTCTATCGGCAAGATTATGAATAAGCGTTTCTTTGTGGTTGTGCCCTATAATCCCTTGTCGGATAAGCATAAGAGTTTTATGTCTCTGTTGGGCGAGGCAGTGAAGCCGGCGACTTCGATTAAATTAAAAGAGAAGAGTTTTATTCGTTACAAAGAAATGTTGAATCGTCGCTTAGATAGCGTGGTCGGTGGTTTAGAATCAATGGGCGTTAGCGTTGCCCGTTTAGATACCCAGAGTTTAATTGAGTTATATTATAAGACTTATAATCCCGAAACGGCTAAGAATCAGAATTTAGTCGACTTGCAGAAATTGCGGGTAGAAAAAAATTAAGTTGTCCGTATGATTAATTTTAGTAAAAACGAAGACAAACAGAAGCTCACGCTTAATACGCCGATTGGTTTAGCCGCGAAGAATAAAGAGCGGTCAATTGAATCGGATCCGGAGCTAACTAGGGAAATTATCGAGGAAGAGAAAGCTTTCCGTCGTGGTGTTTTGACGGTACGTGATATTATTTCTCCAGCCAGTTTGCAAATTACCCCTAAACATTTACGCTTAGGTTCAAAATTTGTACGGACTTTGTTTGTTATCGGTTACCCTCGCTATATCAGCGTCGGTTGGTTTGCTCCGATTATCAATTTAAACCTCACCTTTGACGTCTCCATGTTCTTTTATCCGGTAAAAAGTGCCATTATTCTCAAGCAGTTAAAGAATAAGGTGGGCGCCTTGGAAGCCCAGATTATTTCCGATGCTGAAAAAGGGGCGGCTCGCGACCCTTTACGCGAAACGGCTTTGCGTGATATTGAATATTTGCGCGATGCTTTAACTCAGGGCACGGAAAAGTTTTTTCAATTTTCTTTGTATGTGACTTTATACGCGGATGAACTAGAAGAACTAGATCGCATGTCCGATCAAGTAGAAGATATTTTCGGTTCCCGTTTAGTTTATTCTCGACGCGTATATTACCAAGCAGA
This sequence comes from uncultured Gammaproteobacteria bacterium, assembly GCA_964616855.1. GTDB lineage: Bacteria > Patescibacteriota > Patescibacteriia > Patescibacteriales > UBA12465. The sequence goes on from CAZTUJ010000001.1 coordinate 112,777, forward strand.
GCAGGGCTTTGCTTCAACTTTACCTCTTTGTAACGATGAATTGTATATTACCTTTAACATGAATTCTTCCCCCATTGCCTCCTCCTTTCCTTTCATTTCTAGTGAGCTCACAAGCGATCGGGGCATCTTGTATGGTATTAACCGTCACAACAACAGTTTAATTCTTTTTGATCGTTTTTCTTTACAGAATGCTAATTCCGTCGTTTTCGCTACTTCTGGTGCTGGTAAATCCTATGCTATTAAATTAGAGATTTTACGCTCTTTAATGATGGGCTCAGAGGTTATTGTGATTGATCCTGAATATGAATATAAGCATTTAGCGGAAGCAGTTGGTGGCACCTATATTAATATTTCTCTGGCCTCAGAAAATAAGATTAATCCTTTTGACTTGCCTCGAGCTATTGGTGGCGAGGCTAAACCTAAGGACATTATTCGTAGCGCTGTTATTACTCTCAAAGGTTTAGTGCGCTTAATGTTGGGCAAGCTGAATTATGACGAGGACTCAATTGTCGATCGAGCTTTGTTGGAAACTTATGCTAAAAAAGATATTACTCCGGATTCCGATTTATCTGCTATTGAGCCGCCGGTGATGTCTGACTTTGAACAGGTTTTAGACGGGATGGAGGGTGGTAGTGATTTAGCTTTACGTTTGAAGAAATATACCGAAGGTACCTTTGCCGGATTATTAAACAGCGCTACTAACGTGGAGATGAATAATCAATTAGTTTGTTTTTCCGTTCGTGATCTGGAAGACGAACTTCGCCCTTTGGCCATTTACACTATCGTTAATTATATTTGGAATACGGTGCGCAGTGAGATGCGTCAGCGCATTCTCGTTATTGATGAAGCTTGGTGGATGATGCAGAACGAAGACAGCGCTAAATTTATTTTTGCCCTGGTTAAACGCTGTCGTAAATATTATTTAGGCGTAACTACTATTACTCAGGATGTTAACGACTTCCTTACTTCTCCTTATGGCCAGGCAATTGTTACCAACTCTTCTTTGCAAATTCTGCTGAAGCAGTCGCCAGCGGCGATTGATTTAATCCAAAAGACCTTTTTACTGACGGAAGGAGAAAAATATTTATTGTTAGAGTGTGGCGTCGGTGAAGGCATCTTTTTCGCCGGCAATAAGCACGTGGCCATGAAAGTGGTTGCTTCCTATACTGAAGACCAGTTGATTACTTCCGATCCGCGGCAGTTGTTGGAAATTGAAGAAGCAAAAAAAGAATTCAATGAAAGTTTAGCCCAAGAGCAAACTTAATTTAAAAATATATGGAAAATCGTAAAAAACTAGGAATTTTAATCATCGTTGTCGGCCTTTTGATTATTGCCGCCATCATCTACTTTATTTTTATTAAGAAGCCGCAGGAGGCCGCCTTGCCAACTGAGCCGACTGCTTCAAGCACGGTCCAGTTGCCAGAACCGGATAGCAGTGATATTACTCCCAGCGACAAGCCTCGTAATTATCAGCAGTATGATATTTCTAAAGAGGCGGAGCATACTACCAATGCTAATGATGTCGCCAAATTATCTGCTTCTTTTGCAGAGCGCCTAGGCTCTTTCTCTAATGAGTCAAATTATCGTAATTTTGAAGATTTAAACATCTTTATGACCGCTTCTATGCGTGATTGGGCGGATGAGTATGTGGAGAAAATGCGCGCTGAAAACCCTTATAATGGCACTTATTATGGCATCACCACTAAAGCTATCAGTACGGAAGTGAAGAGTTTTAACGAAGCCCAAGGTAATGCCGAGGTGACAATAGTCACTCAACGCCGAGAAGTGAAATTAGACGGCGGTGAAAATAATTATCAGCAGACTTTACGCTTAACTTTCCTTAAGCAGAACGGCCAATGGCTCGTTGACGGCGCCTATTGGGAAAAATAACTATGGCCATTAAAAAAATTTATTCTTGTTCTCACTGCGACGCCCAATTCCCTAAGTGGAGTGGGCGTTGCTTAGAGTGCGGCTCCTGGGGCACCTTGAGCGAATCCGTGGTGGATACGCAGACCGAGAAGAAGGAGGAGTCTAAAAAGATGGGTGGTGCTACTGTCATTGATTTGCGCACCCTCAAGGGTGGCCCAGAAATTCGCATTAAAAGTGGCTGGGAGGAAATCGACCGCGTTTTTGGCGGCGGTATCCTGCCTGGTTCCTTATTGTTATTAAGCGGTGAACCAGGAATTGGTAAAAGTACTTTGGGTGCCCAGCTGGCTAACGCTTTAAGTAAAGACGGACAAGTCTTATATGTCAGTGGGGAAGAATCGGCGACCCAGGTAAAGTCGCGCTTAGAAAGATTGTCTTGTGATTTAAGCCGTCTGCGCTTTATTGGTGAAACTAGTGTGGAAAAAATTACCGGAGCGGCTTTGAAATTAAAGCCCTCTTTAATCGTGGTCGATTCCATTCAAACTGTTTATTCTTCCTTAATTCCCTCGGAGGCAGGTAGTTTGAGTCAAATCCGGGCAGTGGCAGTGAAGTTTTTAGAAATTGCTAAAGAGCATGGCATTACCGTTTTACTCATTGGCCACATTACTAAGGATGGCCAGATTGCTGGTCCGAAGTCATTAGAGCACATTGTGGATACGGTTTTGTCTTTAGAAAATGAACCCGGTAGTAACTATTGTTTGTTGCGCGCCAGCAAGAACCGTTTCGGTTCTGTTAATGAGCTTGGTGTTTTAGAAATGACGGGTACTGGTTTTGTGGAAGCTAAGGATCCCAGCTCGGTTTTTTTGGGCTCGGGCGCTACCGCGATTGCGGGGTCAGTTATTGGCTGCGTCCTTGAAGGCAGTCGCCCCTTCCTAGTTAACATTCAAGCTCTAGTTACTAAAACTGTTTTTGGTTATCCGCAGCGTAAAGCCAGCGGCTTAGATTTAAATCGCTTGCAAGTATTAAGTGCAGTGATTGCCAAGCGGAGTAAGATTAATTTAGTGACCAGAGATATTATTTTAAATGTTGTGGGTGGTTTAAAAATTAATGACCCGGCTTTAGATTTAGCTGTCTGTGCCGCTATTATTTCTTCCTATTTAAGTAAGTCTTTGCCTGAAGGGATGGCGGTTATTGGTGAAGTCGGCTTGGGCGCAGAATTGAGGCCGGTATTTCGTTTAGAACAAAGGTTGAAAGAGGCGGAGAAATTGGGCTTTAAGAGTGCTATTATTCCGGAAGGGGCAGAGTATAAATCGGGAAAATTAAAGCTTTTAAAGATTAAAAATTTAGGGGAATTAGTGGATATATTAGTTTAATATTAGCCATTATACTCTGTTAGAGGCGCTTAAGTGTTGACAATAGTTACTAAAAATGCTATAATTTAGTTATCGTACTTTGAAAAAGCAGGTTTAAAAGTTTATAAGGATTGATCAATCTTGGTCAGGCCTTGCAAACTTTTAAATCTAAATAAATCATGAAAAAAGCAGCCGTTACCTTGTTTGTTTTGGGAGCTATCTCCATTTTTATCTTCTTTTGCTGGATGTTCTTCGCATTCATCTATTTCTTCCAGGAACCAAGAGAATATGAAAGTATGGGCTTCTTGCTCGAATTGTCACGTTATCAGATGTTTTGGATAATATTAGGGTCGTTAACGATCTACACCCTTTCTTTATACGGTTTATCAAAAGCCGGTAATAGGGTTAACAATCCAAAATACCTCATCAACGCCCTGCAATTACGGGGCTGGAAAATAATTTTTGCCGTTTTGGCCACTCTGCCTTTATTGGTAATAAAATTAGTCAGAGTAATCTGGCAATCACGTCCCCTAAAAAACACTCGTTCCTTCTCAAAAGAAGTTATGGAAAGTTTCTCCTAAACTTCTGCCACTCGTCCTACAGGCGCTCCCTCTTTACTTGGGAGCGTTTTTTTATACTCAAATTGTTTTATATAAAACAAGACCCCCGATTTTCTGGGGGTCTGTAAGGAAGATCTTCTTTGGTCTAACTTCTTTGACGGCGAAGCTTTTCCGTTTGCTTTTTTGGTTTTGGTCGGAATCGACCAATAATTTCGGCTTTATGTTCCGGTTTTATTTCTACCTCATGGAGGTATACTTTAGCAGGGACTGCCCGGTTGTTTTCTTCAGAGGTATTCGTTGGATTGTTTATTACAATCCTTGATTTTTTCCCTTTCTTTTCTTCGAGAGAGATATTGTCTTCGTGAAAAGAAATTGGCGTGCCGCCATACTTTAAAAACGCTGAGTAAATCATCTGTTAATTATTTTAGTTAAACAATTTGTGAAAAAACGATAGTTATATAATAGGTATTTTTTAAATATTTGTCAAGACTATTCCAAATGGGCTTCGGTGTCGATAGTATTAGCTAACTGAGCTTTAAGAGCGGGATATTTCTCTAATTCTGGGTCGGATTTAATAATATCAGCCGCAATGACTTGTGCCTTTTTAATCATTTCATAATCGAACAGGGAGGCAATTTTAAGCTCAGGAAAGCCACTTTGCACTAGGCCATATAAATCCCCGGCTCCGCGTAGCTTGAGGTCTATTTGGGCCAAGGAAAGGCCGTCATGGTATTTACTGAGAGCTTGTAGTCTTTCGGCTGTTTTTGGACTTTGCTGTTCACGGCTGGTCAGCAGAAGACAGTATGACTGGTGTTCGCCCCGGCCGACACGGCCACGGAATTGATGCAGCTGGGCGAGGCCGAAGCGCTCAGCCCCTTCGATAATCATCAGGCTGGCGTTAGGAATATCAACGCCAACTTCGACCACGGCGGTGGCCACTAGAATTTTAGTTTCACCATCGGCAAAAGCTTTCATTACTTTTTCTTTGTCCACACTTTTTAATTTGCCATGAATCAAACTTATTTCTACTTCGGGAAAAATTTCTCTTTGCAGGCGGCGGTATTCAGTGGTAGCTGATTTTACTCCTAACTTATCGGACTCTTCAACCAAGGGGCAGATGATAAAAACTTGGCGGCCGGCTTCGATTTGTTTACGAGCGAAGGCATAGGCTTTATCCCGCTCTTCTTCAGCGATTATTTTAGTAATAATTGTTTTTCGGTCTTTCGGTAATTCTTTAATTAAAGATAGGTCGAGATCACCATAAATAGAAAGGGCGAGAGAACGGGGAATAGGGGTGGCAGTCATGGAAAGAAAATGAGGCCAAAGACCACCGCCGCTTTGTTGCAGTTTCTGCCTTTGTTTAACGCCGAAGCGATGCTGTTCATCGACTACCACTAAGGCTAGTTTAGGGATATTGTAGTTTTGAATTAAAGCTTGGGTGCCGACAATTATTTCCGCTTCATTAATAATTAATTCGCGGCGATTATTTTTCCCTTTGGGTAAATCAAAATTAGCCTCAGCCTGGCTACCGCTCAGTAAAGCAATTTTTACATTTGCCTCGCTTAGTAGTTTTAATAAATTTTGATAATGCTGGGTGGCTAAGATTTCTGTCGGTGCCATCAGGGCTCCTTGGTATTTATTAATAGCCGTATTGAGCAGAGCCATGGCCGCGACCACGGTTTTTCCAGAACCAACATCGCCTTCAAGTAGGCGCGACATTGGTGCTGGGCGATCAATATCTTGTAAAATTTCCCAAGCCGCTTGTTTTTGGCCGGGGGTGAGAGTGAAAGGCAGGGATTGGACAAAACGGCGGGTGAACATTTCCTGGAATTCTACTTTCGGTGCCTTCTTATTTTTCAATTGATATTTTAAAGCCTGAGACCGTAATTGTCTGACGAAAAGTTCACCAAAGCCTAGGCGTTTCCGGGCTGCCTGGGCTTGTTCTATGTTTTCAGGGAAGTGAGCTTGCTTAATGGCCTCCGTTAGAGACATTAGCCCTAACTCCTCTAATATTTTTTTAGGTAACCATTCTTCTAATTTATCAACAGCCGCCAACGCTTGTTTGATAAGAAAGCGTAATTGTTTTTGCGTAATTTCAGAGCTAAGGTGATAGACGGGCACGAGTCCTTGGGTGTGAATCAGGCCGCTGTCGGTAATTTTTTCATATTGCGGTGATACCATGGTCAGCTGACCATAGCTTTCAGCAGTTTTACCGGCTAAAGAAACACGGTCGCCTGGTTTTAGGTTTTGGGTAATGAAGGGCTGGTTGAACCAGATTACTTTAATTAGGCCACTGTCATCGCTAATAATGGCTTCGGTTAGTTGTCGTTTTTGCCGAGAACTTCTTTTATTTTGAATCAGTTCGATAGTGCCAGTAACGCTAATATTCCTCCCCGCCTCAGCCTGATCGATAGGGGTGGCTTGGCTGAAATCATCATAGCGGAAAGGGAAATAAAAAAGCAGGTCCTGGACCGTTTCCAGACCAAGTTTTTTTAATGATTGGGCAGTACTTTTGCCGACACGGTTGAGCGCCGGCAGGGGGACGCTTAGAAGCATGGTATAAAAATAGGCGCTGTAAAGCGCCTATGATAAAGATAAATTGGTGTGCCCTCACCAGGAATCGAACCTGGATTACAAGATCCGCAATCTTGCGTTCTATCCATTAAACTATGGGGGCGCTAATCGGATTTATACGATAGGCGAATTATACTATAGCTTAAACAATTTCGTCAACTCTTCTGATAAAGGCGGGGCAATCCTTTCCAAATCCTCGTTTAAATAGCGGACCAAATAGTTGCGGACGGTTAGGGGGTCTTGGCGGCGTAAGGGCACGGCTAGCCGCGGCATCATTTTATTGCTAAATTCCAGATAGAGGTTTTTTACGCTTTGGCGGGGTTTATAGAGGACACAGAATTTAGCGATTTCGTCATAGTCGTAAAAACGGCGGCCAATTTGAATGCCTTCTGGGTCAAGCTTAACAGTTACCATTTGCGGCTCTTGGCTGTCATGGACTATCATAATAGCCATGGAAATCAAGATAATTAAGGCAAAGAGAAAATTAGAACTAGCACCTAAAAAGACTATTTTCCAGGCAGAAATAGTGAAGAAAGAGAGGAAGAGACAGATTAAGACGAAAATGGCGGCCAGAAGATACCAGTATTTGCCCCTTTTCGGCTTTTTATATTCTGGTACCTGCCATTGAATGAAGTTTGTAGATGTGTTTTCTGAGGCCATATAGTTTGACAAGCAATGTGAGATTTTATATAGTGATTATACCATAAAATTTAAAAGAGAAGAATAATTACAGGAGAGGTGGCTGAGCGGCTGAAAGCGGCAGGTTGCTAACCTGTTATAGGAGTTTTTGCTTCTATCCGGGGTTCGAATCCCCGCCTCTCCGCATACTAAAAATAGCCCTGAATAAGGGCTATTTTATTTGTAAAAAGTCATTACTTACAGAATCTTTATTCGTAGTTATCTTTATAATATCTATATAAAGTGAAGCAATAATCACCCGAGAGGCTTGTAGGTGCGAACAGATTAGTGCTTTTAACTTGTTTACAGATATTTTCGTCTGCTGATTGGAAGGCAGCATTAGCATAGCAGCTGACACTGTATGCATAGTTTTGGCTTATACCTTGGCAGATTTTAGAATTATTTTCATACATAGCCTTTGCAACCAAACACACCTCTTTTTTTATATCAGTTTTAGAGCTGGCATTGCAAGTATTACTTAGCAGGCCGGTGTTCATACGTAAGCACATTTTATCAAGTATGCTGTTATTGTCACAATCCATTATTTCAGAAGACATGAAAGTAGCCTTTAACTCTCTAAGGTCTGATTTTTTGTCGCTTATTCCCAATAAAGCTGTTCCATTCAATTTACAGTCCGAGAATTTATAGTCGCTAAAATTATATTTCCAAAAATATTTTTCGTTATTCTTTGTTAAATTGATGGTTAATTTACCGGGAATAGAGACATTCTCATCCTCGATAATCAAGTTTTCCCCACAAAATGGAAATGCTCTTTCTATTCGTGACAATAGAGTGTAATCTTCCGGCCCCATGATGCTAATAATATTTCCATTTGATTCAACAAGTAAATTTTTAGTATCCTCATATAATTCACAATCGCCCCCGCTGCAGAGACCAACAGCTTCATCGGTTGTTGTTACGTAGTAAACAGTGGCTCCATCTATTTGGTATGTACCTTTTACTTCGCATTTTTTCATATTTTTTCGTGAAGAGAGTACTGTTGGGCACGACTCAATAGGATGGTTGGAATAATTTATCAAAAATAGCCACAGAGCTACGCCCAAAAAAATAATAAAAATAGAAGAAATTATTAATTTTTTTTTAGTCATATTTTAAATTTATCAAAGTCGTTAAGGGAATTGTTATAATTATTTAAATAATAGCAAATTCTTAAATTTATTACCAATTTAGCCAGTAGATTAATGATTTCTTACATATTGCCGTTTCAACTACGTCCTACCCTCTCCGCATACTAAAAATAGCCCTATTTTAGGGCTATTTTTTATAGGGAGTTTATCGCCTTGGAACGACGTGATATAATATTATTATTAATAATTTACTTGATTTTATGAAATTACTCCTGACTTCTAATGGTCTTTCCAATCAATCAGTTGCTAATGCTTTGCTTGAATTAACGGGAAAGCCAGCGTCGGAAACCACGATTGTTTTTATACCGACAGCGATGAATGTTGCTCGGGGAACTAAGGATTGGTTTATCAATGACCTTTATAATATTAAGAAACAAGGATTTAAATTCATTGACATTGTTGATATTTCCGCTCTTCCTAAAGAAGTCTGGTTGCCAAAAATAGAAAATGGCGATGTTTTGTTTTTTTCAGGAGGAAACACCTATCATTTAATGTATTGGTTAAAAAAATCTGGTTTGTTTGAACTTTTGCCCGAATTATTAAAAACTAGAGTTTATGCCGGGATCAGTGCTGGGAGTATGGTAACAAATCCAAGCCTGGCTTATTCCGGCGACGCTAAGAGAAAGTATTATGAGGATCAATTCGGATATAAAAGTGAAGAAGCTTTAAATTTAGTAGATTTTTATATTTATCCTCATTTTAATTCTCCGAAACACCTAGAGTTTGGTGAGGAGAATTTAAAAAAAGCTGCTCAGGAGAGTAAAAAGAATGTCTATGGCCTGGATGATGAGTCGGCCCTTAAAGTCGTTGATGATACAATTACGATAATCACTGAAGGGGAGTGTCTAAAGCTATAAAGATATCAGAATTTTAGACGCCCCTATCTGTTTTTTTAAATATGAGTTTCTTATTAAATAATCAGAAGATAAATTTTGACCATAACGATTTTCCCATGCTGATTTCTGGCGCTGAAAAGACTGGTTCTTCATTTTTTAGTGTATGTTTGATAGCGGAATTGTTAAAAAGCGGGCATAAAGTATTATTTCTATCAGCCTACCCAATGGCTAAGGAAGAATTTAGGAAACAGATAGGTGATAAAATTGAGAAGGCAGTAATTATAGAGTCTGGTGAAGAAGATGATCTAATAAAAGAGATTAAGAGCATCCCAGATTTAAAAGAACGTTTTGTTTTAATAAAAAATATTGATGTTTACAGCCATAAAATATTTGAGGTCTTAAAAGATTCAAAATTAGTCATTTTTTCTGGTGATTTAGATAAGTGCCAATTTGCTGATAATCTAATTAGTAAAGTTTTTTCCTCTAAGATATTTTTTTCTTCATCTAATAAATATCCATATTGTGTAAGGCCAAATTTAACAAATTTTTGCGGAGAGATTGTCAGTAAAAAATATAATGGTGTTATTAGTTTGAATTTTTAGTAAAATAATTTAATTTTTATAATAATAATTACTTCAACACTACTTTTCTGCCCCCACGGCTTTAAATAGGCCAAATTTATGATTTTTTTGATAGGCTATCATTATTCTAGGGCGAGGTGCTATAAGTAAATTAATATATTAGTAAAGAAGGTTAAATATTAAAAATATGGAGATGATAGGAATGGACAGTTTTACAAATTTTGATCAAATTATTAAAAGAGAAAAGGAGGAAAGAATAAGAAAGATGAGGGAAGATACTGAACGTATTGATTCTTTGCCAGACGAAGAAATAATAAATAAAGCGACAAAAATGTTGGGCGACTTAGATCTTAGTTTTGACGATCTTGTAGATAAAAAAGTAGTCGATCTCGGCTCAGGTGCTCAGATTATAGAAAGGGCCGCGACTATTAAGGGATTAGAAACAGTTTTTTCTGTAGACGCACGAGAGTATGTATTATCTAAAAGACCGGAAGTAAAAAACGGCATTGTTGGTAATATTATTAAAGGTATTCCGCAAATACCTGACAATTCTATTGATTTACTGATATCACGCGCTGGGCCGCCAACAATTTCAAGAAAGAAAGAGCACGCCGATGATTCCATGGTTGAAATATTAAGGATGCTTAAAAGTGGCGGCAGGGCAGTTATCGGGCCGATAAATTTTCATTTTATTGAGGAAAAGAATGATAGATATCAGGAACTACTTAAAAAGAAATATCGAGATAGACAAGAATTATCCGACAGCGAAAAAGATGAGATTAATAACCTTGAAAAAATGATTGTAGAGGAATCAAAAAAATATTTAGAGGAAAAAAATATTAAGGTTACAACGGAAAGAAGCAAAACAATGAATTGGTCGTATGGGGTAATTACTAAGTAATTTTTATTTTATTTGAACGATGTAGAAATTATGGAAAGCTGAGGTATATTTAAGAAAAAATATGATTATCCAGGGCCCTTTTTAGAAGTTTAGGGCCCTGGTTTTTTGTTTTTTCTAATTTGACATTTTTGCCATTTTTAATTAGGATAAGCTTATTCTTATAGTTACTTACAATCAATTTAGTATTCACCAAAAATTTTACGTCATGAAACGAAAATTTATTGTGCTGCCCTTAGACGGGTTTGCCTCCGCAGAGGCGTTAATGGATTATCTGAGAAATTTGCTGGACGAATTGGCCGGCGACGAATTACTCGATTATTTGGCCTACATCAAACTGAACGACGGGGTCCACAATCTGGATGCTGGCGGGCCTTTGATTGTAGAGCAGATAATCGCTGAATTAAAAAAGCGTGACTTGCCCGTAGAGATTTTTTTGGATCTCAAGATTGGGGACGTCTCTGCTACCGTTACCAATGTCCTGAAAAAATATCAAAACCTGCCCATTGGCATCCTCACTGTTTCTTCGCTCTGTAGTGTTGAAACTCTCATTAAACTGAGGCTGCTTATGCCCGACACCAAGCTGGCCATGCTTTCTGCTCTGACCGACATTAGCCGGGAAGAGTTTCAAATTCGTTTCGGCATGACTCCCGGAATGCAGATTTTGAAGGATTGGCAGAACATCAGCGCCGTCTATCACAGTCAAGCTGGCAAGTATGAAAATTGGCAGCATCCCTTAGCTTTTGATCTGGTGGTTTGTTCACCAGAGGAACTTGAATTTTTGAATAAAAATTTGCCCGCTTGGGTTGGCACCATTGTTCCTAGTATTCGTGACGAATGGATGAGGAAGGCTAACGAACACCAAAAACGGTTTACCGGCGTGCGCCAGGCTTTGAATGAAGAGGCTACTTTTGTAGTGATGGGTGCTCAATTTGTTAAAGGTAATCCTGATTTGAATATCAGCCCTCAGGAAAGCCGTCGTCTCACATTGCAGGAGGTTAAGCTTTCACTTCGTTTTGAATCCGGTGATCCTTTAGAGCTCCTTAAGAGCTATGAAGGCTACTATTGTAGCAAGATTGATGTCGATGGCATTGTTGGTCCTTTGGTGGCCTATGCCGGTACCTACCCCAGTGAAGACGGACCCAAAAACTTCGTAGGTTATGAGTACTTTAATTTTGCCAAAGCTGAACCCGATCCCGCAGCTCGCTCCTATTTTGCCAATCTGATTGCCGAAGAGTTGTCGGTACAGAATTTGACTGGCAATGTGGTGCTGGGGGCCCCAATGGGTGGAATCTTGTTGGCCAGCACTTTAGGCGAAGAATTAGGTGTATCCACCATCTTTGCTGAGAAGAAGGTGACGGCCTTAGCTGATCCTGCCAATGGCAAAAAGGAGCAAAGCGTTCCCATCATTGAACGGCATTCCTTAAAAGCCGGTGACCGGGTAATTATTGTCGAAGACGTTGTAAATAATTTCTCCACTACTCAGAAATTACATGACATTATTACCGCTCGCGAAGCCAAATTGGTGGCAATCGCCTGTGCCTTTAACCGCTCGGGTAAAAACGATTGGAATGGTATTCCGGTCGTGGCTGCTTTATCTATTAAGGCAAAACAGTTTCATCAGAATGATCCGGCTGTTGCCACTTTAATGGCAGGCGGTGAAATTGTCTGGCACCCAAAAGACGAATGGCCTGTTTTAAAAAAGGCCATGGAAGATTAAGCCATTATTTGTTATTTGAAAAAGACGCTATCAGTGGTAGCGTCTTTTTATTTTATCTTTTTGTGTAATTAAAGGGATATTGATATAATTAAATTATAGGCCTTAGCCTTTATTCACTTATTTATTGATATGGAAAAATATAAGGTTATGCGCGATCGGGAGCTGATGTTAACGCCGCTTTCTTGGAATAATCTTTCACAGACCTCTCAGCGGTCAAAAGATTTTTTTGGTGTCAATCAGGTTCTTATCTACAGCCATTTTAAAGATGGGCGCGATGTGCAATTTCATTTAAGGGCTAATTGGCGACGAGCAGAGAAGGTAATCGCCGATGACTATTTTAATAATCAGCAGTTTTTTGATAATTTGGAAGTTATCTTATCACAACAAGCTAAAGCAGTCAGTATTTTTTTAAAACGTCTTCGCCGGATAAATTTGCAGACCATGTCCCCGGCAGATTTAGTTTCTTTGGCCGTTGATATTCAGGCTGCTTGGTTGGACTACGATGAGATTAATGTCCCCGCTTGGTTTTGGGCGGCGGATGAATTTTCTGTACGCTTGCAGAAACTTTTACCAGTGAGTTCGACTGAATATCTTATTCTCAGCACCCCTGATGTTAATACTTATGCTAGCAGGCTGGAACATGATTTGTTAAAAAAATGGCTTTTAGTGCAAGCTTCTAAGCTTAATCTTAAAGCTGCGGCTCAATCTTTAGCTGATAATTATGGCTGGCTGCCTTTTGGTTATGATGGCCCGGAGTATTGGGATAATAAGTATTTTTTATGTCAGTTAAAGGCCTTGGGGCGTAATTATAAGCGGCGAGAGGCGATTGCTCAAGAAGAATCTGCTTGGCGCCAGCGCTTACGGCAGAAGCAAAATATTATTAAACGTTATCACTTCACCAAGAAAGAGTTACGGTATTTGGCAATTATTAATAAGTTAGCGATTTGGACGGACGAACGTAAAAAGTTGGAATTCCAACTTCATTATCATTACGCTCGCGTTCTTTGGTCTTTAGAAAAAAAATTAGGCATTCCTTATATTAACCTTAAATATCTTTTTACAGAAGAGTTGTCTGGTTTGTTAAAAAATAAAGATAAGTTGATTAAAATATCTTCCCGTCGGCTTCGCTCAGATTTTATGTTTGCCACCAAGAATGGGAAAATTAGAATTTTACCAGCCTCGGAGAAGAATAAGATTTTAAGGGAAATATCTCAACAGAATAAAGAGCAATTGGTAAAAGGCGCGGTTGCTTCTTCGGGCGCGGTCTCTTTTTATGAGGGGCGGGTGAAGGTTTTACTTTCTCCGACCGATAGTGATAAAGTTCAGATGGGCGAGATCATTATCGCGACCATGACCAGTCCCGACTATATTGTCGCGATGAAACGAGCCGGCGCTTTCATCACCGATGAGGGCGGAGTTACCTGCCATGCCGCGATTGTCGCGAGAGAAATGCACAAGCCTTGTTTAATTGGCACAAAAATTGCTACTAAGAAATTTAAAGATAATGACTGCGTCCGGATGGATCTTCAACACGGAACGGTCACCTTAATCTAAATTTATATGGCTCATGAAATTGAGGCTGACTTTGTCAGCGATTGGGGAAATGAGGCGACGCAGTGTCAGCGTTGCACTAGTTTTAAAGTGTTAGCGGACGGTCGCCCTTTTTGCAGCGAAGCACAAGCGGAGGTGCCGCCGACGGCTCATTGTGATTTTTTTCAAGCAATTGATTAATTTTATGAAAACTCTCATTATTTACGATTCTGTTTTCGGTAATACCGCCCAAGCAGCTAATTTCTTAGCTGATACTTTAGGCTCGGATGTACTAGCTAAGCCCTTAGCTGAAACCGTAGCGGCTGATATTAGCGCCGTGGAGCGGGTAGTTGTCGCTACTCCGACTCACGCTGGTAGAGCGAGTCAGCCCTGGCAGAATTTTTTGAAATTTTTGCCTGCCGATATTTGGAGGAGTAAAAGAGTGGCGGTCTTTAGCACGGGTTTACCCGCTCAAGATAAAAATTTTTTTCTTAAGATTTTATTAAAAATTTTAGGCTATGCGGCCACCCCGACTTTAGCCTTATTATTAAAAAAAGGCGCCTTGCTCGCCGGAGAACCTTTAGATTTAATGGTGGCCGCTAAGCAAGGCCCATTATTGCCGGGTGAGTTAGATCGTTTATCGGCTTGGGCACTTAAATTAAAATGATTAACTGGGAACAACGGGTTAGAACTTTGAATAATAAAGCTATTAAAGATGGTCCAGTTTTATATTGGCTCTCCCGCGATCAGCGTCTGCATGATAATTGGGCGCTTCTGTCTGCTCAGGCCTTGGCTTTTAAAAATAAGCAGCCTTTAATTATTGCTTTTTGTTTATTGCCAAAATTTTTGGGGGCGACAGCTCGGCAATATGATTTTATGTTGGCTGGTTTGCAGGAATTGGCAATTGAAGCGAAGCAATTTAATATTTCTTTTCAGATTGTTAGTGGCAAGCCGGTTACAGAGATCCCTGGTTTATGCAAACGTTTAGGTGCCGGGGCTGTTTTTACTGATTTTTCTCCCTTACGTCTGTCTCGGCTTTGGAAAAAAGGAGTGGGAGCTAAACTCGGCTGTGCTTTTTTTGAAGTGGACGCTCATAATATTGTACCGGTTTGGTTAGCCTCACAGAAACAAGAATTTGGCGCCTATACTTTGCGCCCGAAGATCAATAGACTATTGTCGGAATATCTTCAGCCTTTTCCTAAACTGAAAAAGCACCCCTTGACTGTTTCTACTGTCGCTCCTGATTGGAAAAAATTGCGTTCTTCCTTAACTATCGATGAAAGTATTGGGGTGGTAAAGGGATTTATTTCCGGAGAGAAGGCGGCCCAGGCGGCAATGAAAACCTTTCTTAAAAATGGTTTATCCGGCTATTCTCAGCGTCGCAATGATCCAAGCTTAGCGGGTCAGTCTAATTTGTCTCCCTATCTTCATTTCGGTCAGCTTAGTGCTCAGACTTTAGCTTTGGCGGTAATGAAAGCGGCGGTGCCTTTGCTTGACCGGGAAGCTTTTTTAGAGGAATTGATTGTACGCCGGGAATTGGCGGATAATTTTTGTTTGTATAATGATAATTATGATAATCCTGATGGTTTTCCCGATTGGGCAAAGCGGAGCTTGGCTAAACATTTTTCTGATAACCGCGAATATAATTATAGTCGGCTTCAGCTGGAGCGTGGCCTGACTCACGATGTTCTCTGGAATGCCGCTCAGCAAGAGATGCTTAAAAACGGCAAGATGCATGGTTATTTACGAATGTATTGGGCCAAGAAAATTTTAGAGTGGACGCCTGACCTTAAAACTGCCATGAAGATTGCAATTTATCTCAATGATAAATATGAGCTAGACGGCCGTGACCCCAATGGCTATGCGGGTATTGCTTGGAGTTTAGGCGGTGTTCATGATCGGGCTTGGTTTGAACGTCCGGTTTTCGGACAAATTCGCTATATGAATGACAAAGGTTGTCGCCGCAAGTTTGATGTGGATGCCTACATTAAGAAATTCTCATAGTATTATTAATAGTTTTTAGTATTTAAAAACTATTCCCTGATGGGAATAGTTTTTTATTTTCAATCTTCAATTTTTTAGCTCTCTAGGGGGATGGCTGTTTCCAGCTCTGCTTCTTGTCGGGTTTGCTCGCTTAGTCTTTCTTCTTCAGAAATTAATTTTTTCTTCTCCCAAGCACTGCGCTTAAACACGATTAAATAAACGGCCGCCATAATGACGTTAGTAAGGGGGAAGGCTAGCCAAAGACCATCGATTCCTAGGCTACTGAAACGGGAGAAGAGATAGACTAGGGGAATTTGTACTAGCCATTGAGAAGCTAAAGTTAGACTCATTGCCTTCGTGGTGCTACCAGCCGCTTGTAGGGTGCTACCAATGATAATTTGCAGACCGATGAGACCGAAAATAGGAGCGATGAAGCGTAGGTAATGGGCACCAGCGGCAATAACGGCGGTATCGTTAGGTACGAAAAAGCCAATTAACAGGGGCGCGAAGATAAAGGAAATTAAGCCGAGGAAGCTGAAGGCGAGGAAAGATATTTTTAAGCTAAGTAAGGCGAAGCGTTTAGCTCGAGCCGCTTGCCCGGCCCCCAAATTTTGACCAACTAAAGCGGCATTAGCCCCAGCTAAGCCAAAGGAAACCATCAGCATTAATTGCAGGATGTTAGTTCCGACACCATAGGCGGCCACGGCCAGGGTGCCGAAAGCAGCGATGAGAGCGGTAATAATACTGAGGCTCAAACTACGAGCAGATTGTTCAATTGAGGCTGGTAGTCCCAAAAAAAAGGCGCGTTTAATGAAAGCAAAGTCAGGAATGAAATCACGATAGTGGAGATGAATGCCGTGTTTGCCGGCAAAGAGCATACCTAAGCCAATAAAAGCGGCAATACTTTGGGTGCCGATGGTGGCTAGGGCAACGCCGGTAACGCCTAGGGCGGGTATGGGGCCGTAGCCAAACATGAAGAGGGGGTCAAGGATAAAATTTAGGGCTACTGTGCCGATGACAATATAAACCGGAGTTTGTGGCCGGCCAATACTGCGCATAATGGATTGAAAAATAAAGAAACAGAAATTAAAGATTAAGCCGAGAAAAGAGATGCGGAGATAGGCTTGGGCATCTTTTAGAATACTTGCGTCGGTTCTTAGGAGCTTGAGAATGTCTGGGGCAAAAATGTAGCCAATGAGGCTGAAGAGGGCGGAGATTATTAAAACCATTAGCATAGTCTGGGCGGCAGCATGGCTGAGCATCTTTTCATTTTTAGCGCCAAAGTATTGAGCGGTCAGGGTGGAGCCGGCAACGGCTAGGCCGATGCCGAGACTGGTCATAAAAAAGAGGATGGGCATGCTCATGGTGACAGCGGCCATCGCTTTTTCGCCCAGACGGCCGACCCAGAACGCGTCGGTAAATTGATAGGCGACTTGGAATAACTGGACCAGGATGATGGGTGTCGCCATTTTTAATAGCGGTTTGAGCATTTTCTCCTTGTTATTGTCATTAATCATATTTTTATTTTTAAGCTCTGTTAGTTTAGCTTATTTTTAAGCTCTTCACAAGGATGAACTGTTTGTGGTCTTTATCTCTATTTTTTGCTATAATATAAATCTAATAATTAATTATTAAATTTATGAAAAAAATATTAGCTTTAACTTTGCTTTTAGCTTTAGTTTTTTCCGTTTTTGCTTTTTTACCAGCGCGTGCGGAAAACGATTATAATGATGATAATAATGAAGAAGAGACAAGAGTAATTATGAGCACCAGTACCGCTAGCGGGGTGGTGGTTGAAAAAATCTCTTCTCCTGATCAAATTAGATACTTCCGAGTTATTAAAAAAGAGAACGGTGCTTTGTATGGCATTCGTTTAGAAAAAATGGAAAAGGCAGAAAAATCTGAAAAATCAGAAAAAATGGAAAAGGCAGAAAAATCTGAAAAAAAAGAAGCGAACGAATCTTTACGGAAAAATGAAAATGTCTCAGCTAGTAATAATAGGGGCGAGTTGGAAAAGATTTTAGCCCCGCAGTTTATTGGTTTGTATGAACGGATTCAGAAAGTTGGTAATTCTTTGTGGGGCGTTAAGAGAAATAACGATGACAAAGATGAGGTAAAAAATGCTCCTAAGTATCGGGAAATAACGGCAGAAATGCGAGTGTGCGTCGCCGCTGCTATTGATGTGAAGGACGAAGCTCTTAAAGCCCGCGTTACTGTAACCGGGACAGAGTTGAATGCGGCTATCACTGCTCGTGGTGAATGTCAGAAAAATGCAATTGCAAGTTTGGAGAATCAGCGCGAAAATTTAAATGTCTGCGTCAAAAATTTCCAGATAAAGCATAAAGAAATTGTGAATAAGGCCAAAGAAGCCCAGCAGGCGGCTTGGAAGACCTATCAGACCAGCTTAAAAGCCTGTCTTCCTAATATTGTTTCAACTAGCACGGCTGAGATTATGATTGAAGATGGCGGCTCGGCCGCTTTAGAGGCAGTTTCGATGCAATAATTTATTTGATTTTAAAAAAGGCCCGGCTTGCCGGGCCTTTTGTTTTGCGCTTTTTTCTGCTATTATGTATTAACTCTTATTAATTAATTTTGTGGGCCCTTCGTTCTCATTAATTGGCTCCATCTGTTTCCTATGTCTGATTTAAATGCTGAATCTTTAGCTTTACACCGCACCAGTGGCGGCAAAATCGGTACTTCTTTAAAAGTGTCTTTGGATAATAAGCACGACCTTTCGTTGGCCTATACTCCCGGCGTGGCGGCTGTTTGTACGGCAATTGCGGCTGACAAGAGTCTAGCCTATACTCATACCATCAAAGGAAAAACTATTGCGGTGGTGAGTGACGGTAGTGCTATTTTAGGTTTGGGTAATCTGGGCCCGGAAGCGGCTTTGCCGGTGATGGAGGGGAAGTGTGCCTTATTTAAAAAATTCGCTGGAGTGGATGCTTTCCCTATCTGTTTGGATACTCAAGATTCAGAAGAAATTATTAAAGCGGTGGAGCAAATTGCCCCGGTGTTTGGCGGTATTAATCTAGAAGATATTGCTGCCCCGCGTTGTTTTGAAATTGAGCGTCGCTTGCAAGCTGAATTAGATATTCCGGTGATGCACGATGACCAGCACGGAACAGCCGCGGTAGTCTTGGCGGCTTTAATTAATGCTTTAAAGTTAAGGGGGAGCGATAAGGCCGAGGTTAAAGTAGTTTTGAGTGGTGCCGGGGCTGCCGGTAACGCGATTGCTCGACTCTTGCTGGGTTATGGCCTTAAAAATATTATTGCCTGTGATCGCCAGGGGGCTATTTATGCCGGACGCCCCGGTTTGGATGCTGAAAAAGAATCTTTGGCTGCTATTACTAACCAATCTAAATTTCAGGGTTCTTTGGCGGAAGTCTTGGTGGGGGCGGATATATTTATCGGCGTTTCTTCGGCGGGCTTAGTGAGTGCGGAAATGGTTAAGACAATGGCACCACAAGCGATCGTTTTTGCTTTAGCTAATCCCTTGCCGGAAATAATGCCGGCCGAAGCCGAGGCGGCGGGCGCTTTTGTGGTGGCTAGCGGTCGCAGTGATTTTAAGAATCAAATTAATAATGTTTTAATTTTTCCAGGGGTTTTCCGCGGCGCCCTAGATAACGGTGTTAAGCATATTAGCGACGAGATGCTGGTGCAGGCGGCGGAAAATTTAGCGGCTTTAGTTTTAGACTTAAGTCCAGATAAAATTTTACCGGATCCTTTTGATGAACGCATCGCTCCGGCCGTTGCCGCCGCGATTAAATAATAATGTTTAAAACCTTTTTCTCTTTAGTAGTAATTATCTTTCTGTTTTATCCGCAGTTTTTACAAGATTCAGCGGCTGATTTTTCTTTACCAAAAATTTCCATTCCGATTGTAGAAAAAGAGGTTTTAGTGCCAGTAGTTCCAGAAATTAAAGTTATTCCTGCAACCAGCACGCCCTCAACGTCAACCCCTTTAATTTCCGATGAGAGTGTTTTTTTATTAGTGCCTTTTAGTTCCCAGGCGCCCTTAGGTGAATGGTCGGATGATCGTCAGCAAGATGGCTGTGAAGAGGCAGGAGCGATGATGGCTATTGCTTGGGCCCAGGGAGATATAGATTTAAGCCCAGCCGCCGCCACTAAAGAAATTATAGCTCTATCCGATTGGCAAGAAGAAAAATATGGTGAATATCGTGATGTCCGTATTGAAGATGTAGCTTCCAGAATTTTTCAAGCTTACTATGATTATGATAAAGTCGAAGTGGTAACTTTAGAAACTACTCAAGATTTAGTTAAAGCTTTACAGGCGGGCAAGATTATTCTTGCTCCGACTAACGGTCAAGCTTTGAAAAATCCTCATTTTACTGCCCCAGGTCCAGAACGTCACCTTTTAGTTATTACTGGTTATGATGCTGATACCGATGAATTTATTACCAATGACCCTGGCACCCGCTATGGTTATAATTTCCGTTACCCGGCCTCTCGTTTATTTGCCGCCATTAGAGTCTATGAAAGTGGTTATCATCTACCTATTACCGAGACGGATAAAATTGTTTTGTTTATAGAAAAATAGTCTTTTTAAAATTTACAAAGTTTTTGATTTGTTATAAAATAATTTTATCTTTTAAAATATAGTTCTTATGGAAGAAACCCAATTGCCGCCCGCTTATCTTAAAGACGAAAACGTCGAAGCCGGCGAAGAAGAGATGCCCCCTTTTATTGGTCGTTATAAAACCGATTTAGGGACTTTTACGGAGTTAAATCCGGATTCACTACCCTTCGAAGATTTGGAGGCGGAATGATTTTTGTCAGCTACTAAAAAGGACCCACGTAGGGGTCCTTTTTTTATCTTTATGCTAGTTATTCAATGCAACAGTTAATAGCTTTACGAACCAGTTCGCCAAGTTTGCCGGCAAAACCTTTTTTCTCTTGATCGTGTTTATCTAAGGCCTGTTCGTCAATTTTTTTAACATCTCCGGGGCTGATAATTTTCATATTTAATCCCCAGAACAGGGAATATAGCTCGTAGGCTTTATTGAAGAGTTCGTAGGCCTCTTCTTTTTGGCCACGACTTAGTTGCTTAGTGCCAACCTCCATTAGTCGATAGCTGGCGGCCAATAGGTGTTTAGAAATACACCAGACTTCACCTTCATATTCTTTAATAATTTTTTTTAAGAGATCTTTGCGCATTTCCCGGACTTCATTAATTAAATCGTAGTATTCATTTTTGCCGGTTTTAGCGCCGCTGAAGAAGAGATGCTCTTCAATTCCCACTAAGTTCATGATGGCAATGCTTAAATCTTGATCAGAAGACAGGTCCATCTTTTCCTGTTTTTTCATATTATCGACTTTATCGATAAATTCCCGCAGATTTTTTACTGGGTTAGTTTCGTTACTCATATTTTTATTTACTTAAGAAATAAAATAGTAGGCTAAGTAGGGCGAGAGCACTTACCGGCAGGACTACTTTTTCAAAAGGGAAGTGGGCGTGGCCATTGTTTTTCTTTTTTATAATTTCATAGCTCCAAGCCGCTAAGGCAAAGACAATGCTGCCGGTGGCAATGCCGAGAGCAAGCTTATCTAAACCAAAAAGGCGGTTGAAGGGATCGCCGATAAACCCCTGAGCATAGAGGGGCCAGATTACCATTAAGTAATAGGCAAGCACAATTAGAGAGTCGCGCCAAGAACGGTAGCTTTGCAGCCATTTTTTCTTTTCACAATAGTTAATTGTCCAGGCGCCCATGGCGATGAGCAGACCACCAATCCAGACACCGGCAATACTGTCGTCAATTCCGAGATATTCAGACAGTCCTAAGCCGGCACCGACTGCCACTACGCAAACGGGACAGACGGCTTTAGCGGCTAAAGTGGGCCAGAGAAGTAGAGCACTGGCAGTTAATAAATATTTATTTTTCATAAAGCTATTTCTTAAAGAATTCGATGATGTCGGCGTCGCCCATTAGACACTTTTCGCCAGTCCAGAGAAAGGGAACTCCCAAACCCTGTGTTTCCATTCCGCAAGCTTTGGCTTTTTCCATTAATTTTGCACTATTGTCGCGGTTATTGGAAATTTCTAAACGGTCAAAACTATATTTTTCTGTGACCGCGTTGTCTCCAATGTATTTTTCTACATTTTGACAGTGAGGACAGGAGAGACTATAGAAAAGAATCATGTCATTTTCCGTGGGCGGTGTTTTTTCATTATCACCTTGGCGACTAAGAAAGAAGAGGCCCACTATGGCCATTAGGCTGATGATAATCACCAGGGCCGTAATGGCGCTTTTATTTTTATTCATAAAATTATTAACTTATTTTTTTAGTAATCAAATTTTATCATAAAAACAGGCGGAAAGGAAATTTCCGCCTGTTTTTTTCATTGCTGTTTTATTGATATTTTTCAATTTTTTCTTGTAATTCTTTAATAAAGTCAGCGCGGCTGATGGTTCTAGTTTCTTGGGCACCACGGTCGCGAACAGCTAAGTCCGGCGCTCCTGCCTCTTTATCGCCAATAACGAGCATATAGGGCACTTTTTCATTAACTGCTTTTCTGATTTTATTGCCTACCGTTTCATTATTTTCATCAATTTCTACTCTTACCCCTGCTTGCCTTAGCTCTTCCCCTAAGGCCCGGCAGGCCGGAATATGAGTTTCGGCAACAGAGACAAGTTTGACCTGGACCGGTGAGAGCCAAACCGGGAAAGCACCAGCGTAATGTTCAATAATTACCCCCAAGAAGCGTTCCATTGATCCTAAGATGGCGCGGTGGATGACTACCGGCGTTTTGGCGCTACCGTCAGCATCGGTATATTTTAACTCAAAGCGGGCTGGTAATTGGAAGTCAAGCTGGATAGTGGCTAGCTGCCATTGTCGACCGATGGCATCTTTGACTTTAACATCAATTTTGGGGCCGTAGAAGGCGCCATCACCTTCGTTAATCTGATATTTTAGTGAGGCTTCTTCTAGGGCCTGCTTTAAATTACTTTCGGCTTCATCCCAAACTGAGCGTTCGCCCAGAAAACTTTCGGGGCGGGTAGAGAGATGGATTTCATCTATTTCTAAGCCGAAGATTTGATAAATGTTTTTAATTTTATCAAGCAGGGTAGCAATTTCGCTTAAAATCTGATCAGGTCGTACAAAAATATGGGAATCATCTTGGGAGAGACTGCGCACTCTAGTTAGGCCGTGTAAAGTGCCGGACTTTTCGTTGCGATATAAAGTAGTGGTTTCGGCTAGGCGCAAGGGTAATTCTTTATATGATTTTAAGTCGCGCTTAAAGACGAGCATGTGGGCCGGACAGTTCATCGGCTTGATGCCTAAATCAATATCGTCTTCAGCGTGATGCAGGCAGAACATGTCTTCTTGGTAGTGTTCCCAGTGGCCGGAAATTTTCCATAATTCCGCGTTGAGAATCTGGGGCGTGCGCACTTCCTGATAGCCGGGTCCATAGGAATAGGCGCGGATAAATCTGATTAATTCTTGCAGAAGGATCATACCTTTTGGTAAAAAGAAAGGCATACCGGGGGCAAATTCATGGTTCATGAATAAATCCAATTCTTTACCAAGTTTGCGGTGGTCTCTTTTTTCCGCTTCAATCATCATTTGCTTATAGGCATCTAGTTCTTCTTTGGTATCAAAAGCTAAACCGTAAATACGGGTAAGCATCTTATTTTTTTCATCGCCGCGCCAGTAGGCGCCGGCTAGCTTATCTAAAGCAAAGCTATTAGCTTTTATCTCCTTAGTATTTTCGACGTGCGGTCCGCGGCAAAGATCGATGAAGGCGCCGACTTGATAAAAACTGACAATTTTTTCTCCCTTAGCCTTAAGATCGCGCAGAATTTCTTCTTTATAGGGATCTTTTTCGGCTTCGGCCCAAACAATTGCTTCGTCAATATCTTTTTCCGTCCGGACGAAAGATAGATTTTGTTTGGCGAGATGCGCCATCTTTTTTTCAATATTTTTCAACTGGGCGTCGCTGATGCTTTCTTCGCCGAAGTCGATGTCATAGTAAAAACCGTTATCAATGGCTG
Source organism: uncultured Gammaproteobacteria bacterium (assembly GCA_964616855.1). Classification (GTDB taxonomy): domain Bacteria; phylum Patescibacteriota; class Patescibacteriia; order Patescibacteriales; family UBA12465. The sequence goes on from CAZTUJ010000001.1 coordinate 136,517, forward strand.
GGCCGATTGCTAACTTGGCTTGGGGCCACATTTCTTTTACTGCCGTTGCCAGTAGGTGGGCTAAAGAGTGGCGCTTGGTTTCAATGTTATTCATATTTTTAAAATTAATTTATTATTAAGCATAAAAAAAGTCCCCTCCTAGCAAAAACAGTAATACTGTTTTTGCCGGGACGGGACTGATTCTAGTCTCGCGGTTCCACCCAGCTTCTCCCTTTTCGGGGAGCCCTTTGATTTTTGACTTTCCTTTAGGTTTTCCGCTTTAGTCGGAAAACAGCTGTTTAGCTTCGAGCTTGGTGGGCGCGACAATCAGATAAGTCCTTTTTATTGTAGCCCAATCCCTTTAATTTGTAAAGCAAAAGGCCTTTCTAGAGGCTTTGGGCAATACTGACAACAATTATATCTTTAGCGCCAGCTTGGCGGAGAGCTTGGGCGGCGTGGTTAGCAGTTGCCCCTGTAGTTACAATGTCGTCCACTAAAAATATCGTTCGGTCCTGTAAGTCGGCTGGTTCGTAAAAAAAGATTTTTTTCTGATTTAATCTTTTTTGATAAGAATTGTTGGCACTGGGGGCTTGGTAGGAAAGGCGTTTTAATTTTTGGCTTATCGGCCAATCGGTGATCATCGCAATGCCTTTAGTAATTTCTAAAGCTTGATTAAATCCCCTAGCTCTTTGTCGACGAGGATGTAGGGGTATCGGAATGAGTAGTGGTGATTTTATTTTTTGGACTTGGCTTAACATTCTTCGGCCCCACATTTTTCCCAAGATTATGCCGATATCGCGGACTCCCTGGTATTTCAAGGCCCGCAAGGCGGCGCGTAAAATTGGTTCGGAGTAGTAGCTATAGGCACAAATACCGTTGAAGGCGTATTGTGCCTGGGCTTGTTTTTGGCAAGCGGAGCAGAAAAGACCCAAGAAGCTAGGGCGACCGCAAAGTTGGCAAATAGGCTTGAGGCTGCGTATTTGTGCCCGACAAGCGGGGCATAAAGGTGAGCCCTTGCGCCCACAGGCAGCGCATTGTGCTGGCAGGAGTTGGTTCTCAAAGTAGGATAAAATATTTTTAAAATTAAAGCTCATAAGCACAATTAAAAAACCGGCGTTTGGCGCCGGTCTTTCTATTTAAATTTTTTATTTTAATTTTATTTCGTAGATGCGTCCGCTGGTTTTATCGGTAAAGTAAAGTTGATTTTGACCGTCGGCGACCATGATACTGGAAACATTGGTGACTCCTTCCGGAACGGCTATTAGTTTTTTGACGCCAGTTTTAAGATCAATTTTATAGAGGCTATCTTGAGTTTTGTCGGCTAATTCTGGGAACATACCAGCCCCTTGGGGGAGATTGTCGGGTACAGCGCAATAGATTTCGTCGTTAGTAGCAAAGCTACACTTGCTTGCCCAAGTGCTTAGGCCTATGTTGGTACGGTTTTGGCCGATGTTATCTCCCTGAGCATTAACAATCCAGAGGTTTGGATTCATGTTTGTATCACTGCTGTAGACGCTGTAGAGAAGTTTATCACCGGTATCAGACCATTGCGGTTCAAAGCCCCGGCCGTTTATGACAGTTGATTTGAAATTTTCGCCGTTTAGGCCGACAAAGAATACTTCTTGACGATTAAAGTCGAGACCGCGCGTATACATCGCCGCCGCTTGATTATTAGGAGACCAGATAGGATAAACATCGTCGGCGTTATTGCCAATAGCACTTAAAGAAGAGGCCCGGGAACCATCAGCGTTTGAGACGATTAAATAGCGATTTTCGACATCATCGCCCATACTTTTAGCGCTGATGCTGGCACCGTCGGGAGAAAAGGAAAAATCTTCCCAGTGTTTAGGCAGGGTTACTTGTTTTTTGGTATTGAAGTCATAGGTGATTTTTGAGCCGTCCGGATATTCTAAGATTGCTTTATCTCCTTGCGCGGACCAGGTGACATTTTGCACCTGATGAAAAACTTTATCACTAAGTGCAACTAAATCGCCGTTAGCATCAAGTTTGTAGAATTTACCATCAGTATCATTATAGAAGCGAAGTCGGCCGTCACTACCCATAATGGGGTCAAGCACGCGGTCCTTAGTTATTTCTGTGGTCTTAGTCAAACCGCCTACTGCTAAATCGCTCGCTTCAGAGCCGGTAGGAGCACCGGTGCCCGGTTGATTTTGGCCAGGCTCAGTCGTAATAACGTTACCGCTAGCATCTAAGCGGCCATTACCGGTCGAAGAAGAAAAATTACCAGTGCCTTCACCCGCAAGTTCAAGGCCGCCGATATTACCGCCTTCAGGATTATTAGGGTTGCCGGTTAGCGGACTTTGAAAGAAAAAGCGCCATAAGAGGTAGCCCAGTAAAACAACTAAGCCCAGGAAGGCAAGGATGAGCAGGATTTTTTTGTATTTAGTGATAAAACCCATATTCTTGTTTTTTATTTACTGACTTTGTGATACAATAATAGATGTTAGACGTCGACTTTAGGGATTGTCATTTTTCCATTTTTCCTTGTCGGCCGTCTTTAAATATTATATACTAGAAGCAAAGAGAATACAATTTTGCGGTCAGGTTAGTTTTACGATAATTTTATCTACTTATGGGTTTATTTTCTTCAGCGGATGACAATTTATTTCTTGGTATTGATATCGGTGACTCTTCTTTAAAGATGGTGGAGTTGAGGAAAAAAGGTAAACAGATATACCTTTCTAATTACGCTTTTAGTGAAAATGTCAGTGGCGTTAATTTTACTAAGATTGATGACATTAATTATTTAGCGCAAGCAATCTTAAAAGTGAAGGCGGAAGCGAATATTAAGGCGCACCGCGTCACCGCTTCTTTGCCGACTTTTTCTGTTTTTTCTTCAATTATCAATTTAGCCCCCACCGATAAAAAGAATATGGATGCGGCGGTAGCAGAGGAGGCTAAGAAAGTTATTCCTTTGCCGGTTGAAGAAATGATTTTAGATTGGAAGATGGTGCCCGGCACCCAACAGGACAAAGAAGGAGCAAGGGTGTTTTTGACCGGTTCTCCTAAAAAACTTGTGCGCCGTTATATTGAAATTTTTCGTTTAGCCAAATTAGAATTAGCTAGTTTAGAAACTGAAACTTTTTCTTTAGTCCGTGGTTTGATGGGCAATGATCCGTCTACCGTGATGATTGTTGAAATTGGTGCTAATAGTACGGATTTATCGGTGGTGCAGGAAAGTATCCCTGTTTTAAATCGCAGCTTAGAAATCTGCGGTGGCACGGTGACTACGGTTTTAGCAGAAAAATTGGGCCTTAGTTTTAATCAAGCGGAGCAGTTTAAATTTGATCTCAGCGCCTCTTTGTCCGATTCTTCTAAAGAAGAGCTACCGCAATTAATTGTTAAAGCTTTAGCTCCGGTTATTCATGAAATTGAGTATATGCGGGAATTTTTTCAAAGCAATAGTAATGGGCGTAAAATTGAAAAAGTTATCTTGTCTGGTGGTGGCGCCCTGCTCATGAATTTAGCTGATTATCTTTCCCACCATCTTAACCTCCAGGTTATTATCGGCGATCCTTTCAGTCGTATTATTTATCCCGCAGAAATGAAGCCGATTATTGCGGAAGTGGGGCCGAAGTTGGCGGTAGCCGCTGGCTTGGCCTTAAGAGAAATTTCTTAAATTTGTTGATGTGTTAAATTTTAAATTAAAAAAGAATAAAACTGTCGCCCAACAATTAGCGGATTCCCCTCAGAACCCTAAAGTGTTGGAGGTAAATTTAATTAAGAACGAAATTCCGATTGATTTTGATTTTGGCAAACATCTCGGCACCCTTCTTTTTTCTTTATTTGTAGCGGCCATCTTCATTGCCGAAATCTACCTTGGCCTTAATTGGTGGTCTGATTATGAAAATGAAAGGGTTTTGGCGACGGAGACAAAATTTAATCAAGTTTCTACAGAAATTAAGACAATGAAAGATGAGTCTGATGAAATTTTGGCTTTCAAGCAGCGTTTGGATTTAACGGAGGCTTTATTGAATAATCATATTTACTGGACAAACTTTTTTGACTGGTTGGAAAAAAATACTCTTAGTAGCGTTAATTATAATAGTTTTTCTGGTAGCGCTGATGGCGTTTATGCATTGGGAGCAACCGCTAAAACTTTTCGGGATGTCAGTTGGCAAACGCGAGCCCTTTTAGAAGATCCAGCGGTCATCTCTGCACAGGTAGATAGTGCTGATACGGAACGCACAGATAGTCCGGGTCAGGAAAAAAATGCGGTAGCTGATGTTAATTTTGTTTTAAGCCTGAAAGTTAATCCTTCATTATTCAAATCAAATTTGAAATAGATAAATATGCCCGTTACCCCTGCGCCTAAAAAAAATAATCAGAATGACTTGAATATTTTTCTTAATGCCAATTTTAATTTATTGGTAGTATTTATTGTCGTCATTTTTCTAGCAGCGGCTTATTTTTTAATGATTAAGCCTAAGTTTGAAATTACCCTGGTCGCCATCAGAGATAACATCGCGCAGCAGGAGCAGTTTTATCAAGGACAAAGACAGAAGCTAGCCGACCTTAAGGCCGCCGCTGATCTTTATCATCAGATTGATGATAATGATATTGCTCGTGTTAACGCGGTTTTGCCTAATGAATATGCTAAAGAAAAATTATTTGGTGAACTGGAGGACATTCTCTTGCAAAAAGGTTTGATTCTCAGCAGCATGTATCTGACAAAATTAGGGGAAGGGAGTGGCGATGCCGAACCTTTAGCAGCTAAAGACCAGAGCATCTTGTCTATTCCTAATGCTGCTCATGTCGGAGTCATTCAGGCAGAAATGTCTTTACTCGCCACTGATTATTCGGCCCTGAAGAACCTTTTGCCCTTAATTGAAGGACATTTGCAATTAATTGATATTCAATCGTTGACTTTTGATCCTGCGGAAAAAACCGCTCAGATTACTTTTTATACTTATTATTTTAAATAAGCCTCCTTATGTCTTCTCGCCGTAGCGCTAGTATCTACATTTTAATCGGCACTCTTTTGATTGTTGGTATTTTGATTTTTGCCTTTAAAGACCGCTTGCTTTCTTATTTAAGCGTGCGAGTTTTTGGCGCCGAGCAGACGGCAGGCGAGACCGCTTTACAGGCCTCAGCCGCTACGGTTATTAATTTAGAAATTTTAGACAATAAAAATTTTGAAAAATTATCAGATAACGTTATTTATTTTGATTTTAACCAAGTGGGTAAACCGGTTCCTAATAGCACTAATTTGCAGGCTCCAGCCTGGCAAGCGGTTTATCTCGGCAACGCTAATCCGTTTCTGGTTAAAGCTAAAGATTAGCCGTCCTATCCTCATTTTTTAACTATGGATCAGCAAGATCAGCTTCTGCTCATATTGCAGGAAAAAAAGTTAATCAGCGCCGAGCAGGCCCTAGAGCTGAGAGCGCAAGCTGTGGCCGCTAAAAAAGAGCTGCCTAATTTTTTATTGGGAAAAAAGATACTAAATGAAGAGCAGTTGACTGAGGCTAAGGCGGATTTATATAATCTTCCTTATCATGCTCATACTGATGAAGCTATTCCTGAAGAAGTTTTAAATTTTTTACCTGAAGAAATCGCTCGGACCTATAATATTGTTTGTTTTGCGCGCGAGCATAAAGAGATTAGTATTGGCATGGTGGAGCCAAATCTCAAGGCAATGGAAGCTGTTAATTTTTTGGCTCTGGATGAGAAGCTGACGGTGAAGTATTATTTAATTTCAATCAGCAATTGGCAGAAAATTTTTAAGCAGTACCAGAAAATTGAAGAGGAAATTTCCAGCGCTTTGGAAGTCAAAGCAAAGGAAGAAAGTGATGATGTGGTGGCGATTAGGGGAGAAGACTCTTCCATGGTTGATGATGAGGATATCAACAGCGCCCCGGTTTCCCGCATCGTTTCGGTTATCATCCGTCACGCCGTTGAAGCACGGGCCAGTGATATTCATATTGAGCCTTTTGATAAGGAGAGTCGCGTTCGTTATCGCATTGATGGTATTTTACACACCTCTCTGACTTTACCTAAAAGCATCCATAACGCTATTATTGCCCGTGTTAAAGTTATGGCTAAGTTAAAATTAGACGAAACGCGCGTGCCTCAAGATGGACGTATTCGTTTATTGGTCAGCGGCCGGGCAGTTGATTTTCGTATTTCCACTTTGCCCTTGGCTAGCCAAGAGAAGGTGGTAATGCGTATTTTAGACACCGCCAAAGGGGCGCCGGCTTTAGCTGATTTAGGATTTAATACTAATTCTCTACGAGCGATGAATGACGCCGCCAAGAAGACTAGTGGTATCATTTTGGTTACTGGTCCCACTGGTTCTGGTAAAACTACAACTTTATATTCACTGTTAGATATTTTAAATCAAGAAGGGGTTAATATTTCTACCCTTGAAGACCCGATTGAATACGAAATGAAAGGTATTAATCAGTCGCAGGTGCGGCCGAAAGTGGGCTTTACTTTCGCTAGTGGCTTACGTTCGCTTTTACGTCAAGATCCTAACATTATCATGGTCGGCGAAATCCGCGACGAAGAAACGGCCGAATTATCTATTCACGCTTCTTTAACCGGTCACTTAGTTATTTCCACTTTGCATACCAATGATGCTATTGGCGCGGTTTTCCGTCTTTTAGATATGAAAATTGAGCGCTTTTTACTAGCCTCAACTTTAAAGACGGTAGTTGCTCAGCGCTTAGCTCGCCGTTTATGTGAACATTGTAAAAAAGAGTTTGTTTTACCAGCTTCAGAATTGGAAAAATTATCATTAGAATTAAAAGGCATTCCTGCTGGTATTATGGTTAAAGAGTTGCCAGGGCTAACTAACCCCGATGACCTCAGTGCTTTTAAGTTTTATCAGCCAGCGGGCTGTAGCCGTTGCGAAAATACCGGCTTTACTGGCCGGGTAGCTATTTCCGAAGTAATTAATATTAATGATGAACTTAAAGAAATGATTAATCAGGGGGATCGTAATTTTAATATTGAAGCGGTGAAGAAGAGCCAAGAATTTATTTCTATTAAACAAGACGGCGTCGTTAAGGTCGTTAAAGGGGTGACGACGATTGAAGAAGTCTTACGTGTGATTGAAAGTTAAAAACTATGCCCATTTTTAAATACAAAGCTAAGAATAATAAAACCGGCCGCAATAAGTCGGAATTAACTGTCGGTATTAATGAAAATGAGGTTATCTCTCGTTTGCGTCGGCGTGATTTTTCCGTGCTCTCTATGGCCGATGTTAGCGATAGCTTGGAGGCCAAATTAAATTTACTTATTAATCAGATTAAGGTTAAAGATTTGGTAATTTTTTCCCGCCAATTTTCGGTAATGATTTCCGCTAACGTACCTGTGGTTGAATCCCTTTTAATTTTAATTGATCAGACTAATAATTTTTCCCTTAAAAACATGATTGCCGATATCGCCTTTGAGGTCGATAGCGGTTCTTTATTGTCAGATTCTTTTGCGAAGCGCCCAAAAATATTTTCCGAATTTTTTGTTAACATCATTAAGAGTGGTGAAACCTCGGGTAAGTTAGATGAGGTTTTAACCTATTTAGCTGATGAAATGGAAAAAAGTTATGACATGGGGGCGAAGGTAAAAGGAGCCATGATTTATCCGGTCTTCATTTTAGCCGGTTTGGCTGGCGTCGGCGTTGTCTTGATGGTTTATGTTATTCCTAACTTAACCGCCATTCTTACGGAAACTGGCATGAAGTTACCGCTTGCGACCAGAATTATCATCGCGATCTCTAATTTCATGAAGAATTATTTGATTTTAATTGCCTTATCGGTGGTGGGTTTAATTTTTGCCGGACGTTATTACTTGCGCACAGAGATGGGTCGTTATCAATTAGACGCTTTTAAATTGAAGATGCCAATTTTTGGAATATTGTTTAAATACATTTACCTAATGCGCTTTACGCGTTCTTTATCGACCTTGTTGAAAGGTGGTGTTACTATTACTCGTGCTTTAGAAATTACGGCTAATGTCGTGGGTAATGTGATTTATCGTGATTTAATTTTAGAAACTCTGACTTCTATTAACGATGGTAATCCTTTATCCACAGTAATGGAAAACAGCAACGATGTCCCGAAGATGGTGCCCCAGATGATTAGTGTCGGTGAGCGCACCGGACGTTTAGATTCAGTGTTGGATAAAATTACCGATTTCTATGGTCGCGAAGCGGGAACGATGTTAGCTAATTTGAGTACTTTGATGGAGCCTTTAATTATGGTGGTGATGGGTGTTGGCGTCGGTATTATGGTGGCCGCTATTTTAATGCCGATGTATAACATGGCAAGCCAATTCTAATTTAGTCGACCAAGTCATTGTGGTATGTTCTTGATTTTGCTATAATTTAATTATCTTATAATTTATTTGCGCTTACGCCTTTAGAACCGGTATTAAGGGTGTAAATGGAAATTTTTGAAAGGGGGTGAATTTATGAAAAATAAAAAAGGTTTTACATTAATCGAATTATTGGTGGTTATTGCCATCATTGGTTTACTTTCAACATTATCAGTTTTAGCTTTAAACGGTGCCAGGGCGAGAGCTCGTGACGCTAAGCGTATTTCTGATATTAAGCAGATCCAAACTGCTTTGGAAATGTATTACAATGAAAATAATGCTTATCCAGGTGCCTTAACCCAACTCACCACCACCACTCCGCCTCTTCTAAGGACAGTGCCGGTAGCGCCGACGCCAGTTGATGGTAGTGGTTGCGATGGTACGAGCAATACCTATACTTATGCCGCTGATACAGGCGTGGCTGGTGTTGGTTCTTATCACCTTACTTATTGTCTTGGTGCTGGTACGGGTAACGTCACTTCTGGTGCAAAGACAGCTACTCCCGCTGGTATTCAATAATTTTTTAATTATTATCAATACGCAAAAATCCGCTATTAGCGGATTTTTTGTTGTTCTCTTGATATAATTATGGTATTATTTAAATAAGCTCAAATCATGGGCGCTAAATTTTAAAATTATGAATAAAAAAGGTTTTACATTAATCGAATTATTGGTGGTTATTGCCATCATTGGTTTGCTTTCCACTCTTTCGGTTGTAGCCTTAAATGGTGCCAGAGCGAGAGCCCGTGACGCTAAGCGTATTTCTGATATTAAGCAGATTCAAACTGCTTTGGAAATGTATTACAATGAAAATAATGCTTATCCTACCGCCTTAACCCAACTCACCACCACCACCCCGCCTCTTCTAAGGACAGTGCCGGTAGCGCCGACGCCGGCTGATAGCACCGCTTGTGCCTCAGCTAATAATTATACCTACGCGGCCGACACTGGTGTTGTTGGTGTTGGTTCTTACTCCTTGACTTATTGTTTAGGGGCTGGTACGGGTAGTGTTACTGCCGGTCTAAAAACCGCTACTCCCGCTGGCATCCAATAGCTTTTCTATTTATTGGAAATATGATATTATTTAAATAAGCTCAAATCATGGGCGCTAAATTTTAAAGTTATGAATAAAAAAGGTTTTACATTAATCGAATTATTGGTGGTTATTGCCATCATTGGTTTGCTTTCCACGCTGTCAGTTTTAGCTTTAAACGGCGCCCGCGCCCGCGCCCGTGACGCTAAACGTATTTCTGATATTAAGCAGATCCAAACCGCCTTAGAAATGTATTATAACGAATACAATGTTTATCCCACTGCTTTAAGCATGCTCACTACCACTACCCCTCCGCTTTTAAGGACTGTTCCGGCGGCGCCGACTCCGGCCGATAGCACTACTTGTGCTTCCATTAATGCCTATACTTATGCCACTCAGGCTGGTGTAGCTGGCATCGGTTCTTATACTTTGACTTATTGTCTTGGTTCGGGAACCGGCAGTGTTACTGCGGGCGCAAAAACCGCCACTCCCGCCGGCATGCAATAATCTTTTAACTACCCACAGGAATAAGCGCGTCTTTATTGGCGCGCTTTTTGTTTTTAAGCCGGCCTTTGCTATACTAGAATTATGAAATTAGAACTAATCGACAATCTTGATTCTGAGCTCTGGGAAAAGGCTCTGGGTTCTTTGCCGGATGGGGCTGAGCTTTTGCAATCTCATATTTGGGCGCAGATTATTGGCACAACCGCTCTTGTTCATCGTTTGGCTTGGCTACAGCAAACCGAGCTTTTAGCTGTGGCTCAAATTTTAGAAACAGAACGTCTTGGTCAGAAGAGTTGGTATCTGCCGCGCGGACCCCTATGTTTAAATCCGAAAAATGCTTCTTTTTTATGGCCTTTAGTTTTAGCAGATTTACAAGAGCGAGCTCAACAAAGAGGAGTAATGTCTTTGCGCTTTGAACCGGAAAATTGGGGAGATTTTCAAGATTTTTCCGCAGAAAAAATTAAACCAATCCAGCCACGGCGGAGCTTATTTTTAGATTTAAGTTTAGGAGAAAAAGATTTGTTAGCTCGAATGCACACCAAGACCCGTTATAATATTCGTCTGGCGGAAAAGAAGGGCGTTATTATAGAGCAGGGCCAAGGTGACGATATTTTATTTTTTTGGAATTTATTGCAAGTCACTACCAGGCGTGATCGTTTTCGGGGGCATAGCTTAGCTCATTATCGTCGTCTTTTAGAGCAGGGGACTCCTGTTATCGAGCTCTGGCTCGCCAAGCGTGAGGGTAAGGTTTTGGCGGCGGGGTTATTTTCTTTTTACCAGGTGAGAGCTGTTTATCTGCATGGGGCTTCGGCTGATAGTGAGCGGCAATATATGGCCCCTTATCTTTTGCAATGGCAGATGATTAAAAGAGCTAAAGCAAGGGCTTGCCGCTATTATGATTTTTACGGCATTGATGAAAAAAAATGGCCAGGGGTAACTCGCTTTAAGCGGGGTTTTGGTGGGGAAGAGCGGCTTTATCCCGGGACCTTTGCCTTAATTCTTAAACCTTGGGCTTATCGTTTTTATTCACTAGCTGCGCGTTTGCGCCGCTTTTTACCTTTTTAAGTTTTATTTCTATGTTTTCGCTTGATATTGTCAATTTAACTAAACAAACTGTGCCCTTAAAAACTTTAGAGCGGGCTGTAAGTTTTGCGGCTAAGCGCTGGCGTCTGCACGGAGAGTTGTCTCTGGTGTTAGCGGGCGATGGCCGTTTACACCGCCTTAATCGTGATTTTAGGGGCTATGATCGTCCGACTGATGTTCTTTCTTTTGAAGCTCCAGCCGCTACGCAGGCTGCTTTAGGGGAAATTTTTGTTAACTTAGCCGATTGTCGTCGACCGGCTAAATATCATGAGCTTTTTGAAGAAAAACCATCATTTTTTTATCTTTTACTTTTTCTTAGTTTACACGGCTTATTGCATTTAGCTGGTTACGAAGATCATACTGAAAGCGGCCGCTTGGCAATGGTGGCTAAAGGTAAAAAAATGATGAAAGAATTAGTAAAAAATGCTATAATTAAAGAGTACTGCTAAAATATGCGTTGGCGCTGGTTTTTATTTTTATTAATAACAATAACAGCGGGCTTGGCCTGGTCTTTTGGTAATGGCGCGCGAGCTTCAATTAATGAAAATGTCCGGGGCTTAGCTAATTCAATCCATGGTTATATCAGTTTTAATTGTTTAGATGATGATTTTGCCGGCCACTTTGTTTTTACTTTTCCGCTTCGTTTTAATGTTCCTCCTTGTTCTTTTTCTCAACATGGCGTTAACTTGGATTTAAGTAATAATTTTTCTGGTTTGGCTTGGAATCCATCATTAGGTTTTATTGATTTTGGCGCCACCACTACACCGCCCGATAATTATGCCTCTACTAACGCTCACTGTCTTAATCAATGTAACGCTGGTAATAATTGTAGTGCTTGCTATAACGAAGTTGATCAGCGTGTTTATGGTTGGGCGCAGATTTTAAGTACCGGTGAATGGTTAGAATTGAATAGTAGTATTGCTCCGCCGACTACCATGACTAATTATTTGGCGCCTCAGCCTGGTATTTTTTCCGGTTATGCTTCTAGTTCTTTTGGGGCGATTAGTTTTAATTGCAGTAACGATAGCAGCTGCGGGGCCTTTGACCATAAGGTTTATCTCTGGAAATTAGAATTAAAAGATATGTCGGCGCCTAATTGGAGTTTTAATGAAGCTTGTACCAGTGGTGCTCGGCGGGCGGTTTTTAAATGGACGCGACGGAGTGGTACCCAGACGGCTTATCGTTTAATTATCAATACTGTTAATAGTACTTCCAGTCCGGTCTTTGACTCTGGCATTTTACCTGGTTCGGCCTCACAGTTAATCTGCCCTGGTCCTTTGTGTGCTTTTACTCCCGCCTATAATACTTCTTATTACTGGTGGTTGCAGCTTTGGAATATTGATAATGAACCGACTGAGTTTTTTCAATTTAATACTAATGTCTACGGAACCAGCACCTTAACTGATAATGTCGCCGGTAACGCGGTGGCTAATCCAGACGACCCTCATCTGACCTTTACTACCTACAAGCATGAATTTCCCACCCCTTATTTCACTTGGAGCCCCTTGGAAATTCTGGTTGGTAGCACCACTAATTTTGTAAGTAATTCTCATTACTATAGCACCGCTTTCCCCAATAGTAATGCTCAAAATTGTATTGACGGTGTTTGTCAATTCTTTTGGCAAGTGAGCGATGGCGCCGCTATTATTGCTAATGCTACTCGTTCCACTACCAGTATTATTTTCTTAAATAATACCCCCAAGTCCGTTTCTTTGCAGGTGACTGATCCAGATTTATATACTTGTTCGACCTCTTCTCCGGTTTTGACTATCAACTTTGCTTTACCAATTTGGAAAGAGGTAAAGGCAGAATAAAAAATGTTAAAAATGTTTAAAAAAATTATTAATAATAAATCCGCTTTTAGTCTGATTGAAATCATGGCGGTTTTATTGATTGTTTCTTTAGGCATTATTGGCGTGGCTAATTTAGCTACGCAAAGTATTCAAGCCCAGACTATTAATCGCGGCAGTATTGTCGCCTATCAATTAGCGCAAGAGGGTCTGGAAATCGTTCGGCAAGTCCGTGACACTAATTGGCTTCAGGGTAATGATTGGAAAACCGGTCTGGCCTCTGGAACCTATTGTTTGGATTATAAAAGTACGGTTTTAAGGCCAGTGGGCAGTTTAAATGAGTGTAAGCTCTATTTTGATAACGATAAATGGTATTATTCACCTCTTTTGGAAGGCCCTGGTATGATTTTTACGGGTTTTCGCCGGGTGGTTGTAATCAATGCTGCTACTTCCAGTGCCACTGTGACCGCCCTAGTTTCTTGGGATGATCGCAATAAAGTTTTCCATTACGAAGTTGAAACTCAACTCTATGATTGGCGTTAAATCTAAAAAATTACAAATAATCAGAAGAAAGCCTGGTTTTTCTTTGATTGAGTTAATCGTCAGCTTGAGTGTTATTACCTTGTTAACTGGTCTTTTTTTAGCAAATTATCATAATGCCAATCGCCGCACCGACTTGACTATGACCGCTCAAGCCTTGGTAACTGATATTCGTTATGCTCAGGCTAATGCTTTGGGCCTGATTAAATATGACGGTGCCGTACCGGCTGGAGGTTGGGGGGTTTATTTTTCTGGCGGTGGTATGGGTAATAGTAGTAATACCAGTTATGTCATTTTTGCTGATGAAAACGATGATCGGCTTTATCAAGCGGGGGAGGGGGAGGAAAATTTGGGAGGGCGTTTAGTTGATTTGCCGCCTAATATTGTAATTGACAGAATTATGGTTGGTGGTAGTCAAAATGCGAGGGCGGCCGTTACTTTTTTACCGCCGGACCCTTTAACTCGCATCCGTGGCAGTAGCGGCACTTCAACCTTTTTAGAAATTCGTTTACGAGAAAAGCTTAATGATACCACTAAGACTGTCCGGGTTAATTTTCTTGGTTTAGTTGAGGTAATTGATTAGTTATGAACAGAAAACGCCATCTTCATCCTGGTATTACCCTTGTGGAAGTGATTATTTCCACCACTCTTTTTGTCGTTATTATGTTATCGATGACGGAAATTTTTAAAATGATTCTCAATAGTCAGCGTCAGGCCATTGCCACTCAAAATGTTCAGGAGAATTTAAAATATTTTTTTGAAGTGATTTCTAAAGAGGTTCGGATGGCTAAGCGCGCTGGTGGCGGCTGCCCTCATTTACCAGCTAATCGTCGTTTTGCCACCAGTACTAATGCTTTTGGCGATATTTTGTATTTAAAGAATTACCACGATGAGTGTGTTGTTTATTATTTGAGTGAAGATAATGATGTTGTGCGCTTTCGGGTTGATCGCGAGGACGAATCTGATTTTCTCTCTCCCGCTAAAATTGAGATAACAGATCTGAAATTTATTGTCCATGAGGAAAACAACGAGCAGGCTTATATTTCCATCAATTTGGGGGGGCAATCGGTCGGGCGCGAAGCGAGTTTGTCTAATATGCGGGTGCAAACGACTATTAGTTCGCGTTATTATCGGAGTAATTAAAATATGAGCAGAAGATTTAAGAGCAAACAGAAGGGAAGTGCGGTGATGCTGACTTTATTTATTTTAAGCTCGGTAATGATTATTGTTTTTGGTGGCGCTTCCGTAGTTTTATCAGGCTTGAAGATGGGTGGGGTACAGTCGCAGTCAACTCGGGCCTATTTTGCAGCTGAAGCGGGAGCGGAAAGGCTCTTATATGAGTTTCGCCACACTAATCAATTTGCTGATACCAGTCAGGCGGGAACTGATAATGTTTTTGGTACCACCACCTTAAGTACGGGCGGCTTTTATATTGTTAATTACGATCATTTTGTCCCCTTTATTAAGTTTACCAGCATCGGTACCTATGAAGAGACGAAGCGGAGCGTAGAGCTTGATTTTTAAATATATTTTACTTAGTAAAAACGCCCTAAAATAGGGCGTTTTTTTATATTTTCCAAGACCATATTTTATGCTTGTAAAAGCTTTTCATCATTTTAAAAAAATGGTATAATTTCAGTAAGAAAAGTTTTGTCTTCGGACTTATTTTTTTCTTTTCTTTCCGCTAAAAATTTCCCTTTGTGCTGATGAAACGGAAACAAAAAAATCAGAACTTACAAGCGTGCCTTTTGGGTTTGCTGTTTTTTGTTTTAGTCTTCAGTTTCGTTTTATCACCTAATCAAGCTCAAGCCTTGGGTGGCGATTACAATAAAGCAATTAACGGTACTTTAGCGGCTAGTGAGTGGAATAATTTAGTTAATGATTTTGTCGCCAAAAGTGGCAGTCGTCTAGATGGCTATTTCAGTATCAATACCGCCACCTCTTCCACTTATGCTTTAGATATCAGCGGCGCTTTGCGCGCCACTAGCATCGAAGGCTCTTACACGGGTTTATTAAACGCTGCCAATATTTCCAGCGGTCAGTTTGGCGCTAATGCTGGTTATGGTAATTTCAGCTTTCCTGGAAATGTTGGCATTGGGACAACCAACCCCGGGGCTTCTTTAGAAATTGGCACCGCTTCTTCAACTGGCAACTATGTAAAAGTTGTTGGCAGCAATTCCGACAATACCTACGATGTTTTTAGAGGAGAAAGAAAGTATCCTCGATTTACACTTAAAGACACTATTGCGGGAGGGGCGGAATTTAATTTTTGGAATTTAGGCGGTCAAATGAGATTTGGGACTAACACGGGAGGAGTTGACACTGCTGGATTTGTAGTTAATTCTGGGGCAAGGCCCATTGTTTTTATGAGCGGAAACTTGGCTCTTGGACCTTATGGGAATGATGGTTTAACTGCACCAAGGAATGTAAGCATCTCTGTTAATAGACCTTATTCAACTTACCCAGTAAGTGCTGGATCCTTAACTCTCCAGGCAGCCGGAGCTACCCCCACAGCTACTGATAATAACGGAGGGGTTCTTTCCCTATTATCTGGTATTTCAACGGGCTCCGGAAGTTCTTATATAACATTTAATACCGCGACAGCAGGATCAAGCGGGGCAACGGATAATAACCCCACTGAAAAAATGAGAATTCTTGGTAATGGTAACGTTGGTATCGGTACTACCACGGCGGCGGAAAAATTAACCGTTCAAACCAACGCGACGAGTGGGGAACAGACGGCCTTGACTCTGCGCCATGCTCTAACTGGAGCAGGGGATAATGTTGCGATTAGATTTTGGCCAGCCGGCGGTTATTCAGGTATGACTTTGCCTGGTAAAATTGTCGCTACAGCCCCAGCTGGTAATAATATTGGTTTTAATTTTGTCACTAATAATAACGGTGTGGCCAATACTGCCGTTTCAATTTTACCAAATGGTTATGTCGGTATCGGTACTACCACCCCTGGCTCCACCCTTGATGTCAACGGCTTGATTAAGATGCGCACCGCTTTAATTACCGCCAATGATGATGTAGTTAATAAGGGTTATTTAGATTCAGCTTTGGCGAGCACGACCGCCCAAATTATCACTCAGGTTTCTACTAGTAGTTTTTGGCAGGGTAGTATGGCTGGTGCTGTTTATAATTCTAATGCAGGGAATGTGGGGATTGGGACAAGCACTCCAACCGCAAAATTGCATATATTAGGTGGATTTAAGATAGATTCTTCAAATCCAGTAATAGATTTGATTGATTCAAACGGCGTCGACTGGAAAGTTTCTTTGCAAGATAATCATCTTAGTTTTTTGGGTAATGATGGTGTGACGGAATACATCAGGTTTAATAATGGAGGCAACGTCGGGATTGGGACGACAGCACCAGTGTCGAAATTAACGATGTTTGGTGCTAATCCTAGGTTATCAATTGTTCATAATGTTTTAAATGTTGGTGATACTGGAATTGATTTTATTTTAAATCCATTAATGACGGCCGAAAGGAAAAATGCCATTATTGTTAGCGCTGCAGGATCATATGGTAGGGGTAATATGTCTTTTGTTTTAGATTCAGCACTAGATTCAAATAATTACGATATTGCGGCCGACACTAAAATGACAATATTAAATAATGGCAACGTTGGTATTGGCACTACTAACCCTACCGCAAAATTATATGTAAACGGCACCTCCATCTTTAATGACGTCGCTACCTTTACCCAGCCAGTAGTTGTGGGAGCTCCGGTTTTAAATACTCATGCCGCTACTAAGAATTATGTTGATTCTTTAGTTTCTTCTTCGACCGGAGCAATTGCTTTCTGGGGAGGAGCTTTGGGTGGTAATCTTTGGAATTTAAATACTGGCAATGTTGGTATTGGGACGACGGCACCAGGAGCGAAGTTAGAATTAGCACAATCTGGTGACACTGAACAAAGCGGATTAAGATTTACAAGAGTTGGCGCAACGAGGGCAAGTATCGCCTTAAGTGCAGCTTCTGGAAATTTAGAAATTGCAAGAGGTGGGACTTCGCTGATATCGGTAGGAACAAATAATGTCGGGATTTCTATTACATCACCCAGAGAGGGTCTTGATGTTGCTACCACCACCAGGATTGGTATTGATGGCAAACTATCTATGTATTCCGTTAGTGGCGGGTCATGTCCTGGTTGTGGCACGGAGGCTGTAGCCCTACAGACCACTATAGATAATAGAACTGTTGCCGATGGCTTGCCTCATCCTGGCGCTGGTTCCGATAGGCATATTTTAGCTTTACAGCCTGCTTACGGTTATGTCGGCATTGGTACCACCACTCCTGGCACTAAATTGACGGTGGTTGGAGCAGGCAATTACAGTATTGATGCTGGTAATTATCGCGTCGGCAATGTTGCTACGCCGGTGGCCGCTTTGGATGCGGTTAACAAATCATATCTTGATTCCGCTGTTGGCGCTGCACAAACCGCCTTTTGGAACATTAACGGTTCTAATCTCTACGCCTCTTCAACCAATTGGAACGTCGGAGTCGGAACGACTGCCCCAGATTCACGTCTTCATATTGTAGGCACCGGTCAACCTCTTTTGCATCTTCAAAACTCTAATGGCACCGATGGAATAACGGCCGGTATTTTGTTTGGGGTGACCGGAGCTGCTGACTATCAGCAAGCAGGTATATTTTTTGAAAGACTTGGCGGTTCAGCTGAGGGTAGTTTACACTTCGCCACTAAGAACGGCGGCGCTGGTAATGCGACAAAAGCAAACGCGAGAATGACAATAAACGCTGGTGGAAACGTTGGGATTGGGACGACAAATCCAGGGGCTAAATTAGAATTATCTGTTGGTAATGTTGATGGTATTAATATTAAATCTTCAAACTCTGGTTTTATAAGATTGTTTGGTGGTGGGACTACAACAAATTGGGGTATTGCCAACGATTATAATACCGGAAATTATTTTGAGATTCTTAGCGGAGCTTTAGCTGCAAATCCTACTACGCGTCGTCTCGCTATTAATGGTAGTAATGGCGATGTAATGATACCGGGCAACGTCGGTATTGGTACAACTACTCCTGGTACCAGACTGACAGTAGTTGGCTCTGGTAACTACAGTATTGATGCTGGTAATTATCGGGTGGGCAATGTTGCCACTCCGGTAGCCGCATTAGATGCCGTTAATAAATCTTATTTGGATTCTGCTATTAGTACTTCCCAGACTACTTTCTGGAATATTAACGGTTCTAATTTATACGCTTCTTCGACTAGTTGGAATGTTGGTATTGGCCTCACGAACCCAAGTGCTCGGCTACATATTGGTGATGATACGCAAACAGCTTTAAAAATTGGGTCAACGCAGGTTTCCATTATTGGCGAAACTGACGATGTTACATATCCAGGAATGAAGGTAAATGCGTATAATGGCAATATTCATTTTGGAATTAGCTCTACAACCAATACAAAGCTAAACATTTGGCACGCAGGCTCAAATTATATGTATATTCAGCAGGCGACCACAACCAGTATTATTAGCAACTATTCCAGTAACCCGTTAGCACTTCAGATGAACGGTGGCAACGTCGGTATTGGCATCACTAATCCCACGGCTAGATTATATGTCAATGGCACTTCCATCTTTAACGATGTCGCCACCTTTACTCAACCGGTCATCGTTGGTACTCCAGTTTTAAACGCTCATGCCGCCACCAAGAATTATGTTGATTCTTTAGTCTCTTCTTCAACTGGGGCAATTGCTTTCTGGGGCGGTTCTTTGGCGTCTAATGTTTGGAGTTTAAATTCTGGTAATATTGGAATTGGGACGACTACTCCAGCTACAAAATTACAGATTGAAAGTTCGACCGCTTATCATCAGTTGTTACAAAAAAGAACCGGCTCAAATCAGGCTCTGTGGTCCGGTGCAGTTTGGGATTCGGTTGGTAGTTTTATTGGCAACAATTCTTATTATTCATCTAGTTTTAATTATATTCCTAATTATTCCGCTGCTTCCGGCTTAGAATTCAGAGAAAGCGGTAATATTGAGTTTTTTGCTGATTCAGGGCTTACTTCAGGCGTTAGTTATAATCCCACCGAGAGAATGGTTATCAATACTTCCGGTAATGTCGGTATTGGCACCATGAGTCCCAACAGCCGTCTCCACCTCTATAATACCGCGGCTAATGCCGAAATTGATATTCAGAGCTTGGTTGGCGCTGGTAATCATTGGGGAACGTATAGCAACCTCAGCGATAATAGTTATAGAATTTGGGGAGGCAGTGATTATCTTACTATTTTAAGAAGTGGCAATGTCGGTATCGGCACGACTGCTCCGGGCGCCTATCGCTTATTTGTTAATGGTAATACTAATGTCGCTGGCTCTGTGACTGCTTCTTCTTTTGTTGGTCCTTTGACTGGCACCATTAGTGCTGGCAATGTCTCTAGTGGTGATTTCGGTGCTAGTACTGGTGGAGGAGTTTATAGTTTTCCTAGCGATGTGGGCATGGGTCTAGATGTAACCCATCCGTCTGCTCGCTTGGAAGTCAAAAATGGGGGAGAAATTTTTGTTCGTACTTCCGGCCTTGGTCGTGGTGACGAAATCTTTGGTTTTGAAATGGTAAGAAATTCTGGTATTTGGGGAGAGGATGCCCGCGGTTTCCGTATTTATCGTGATAAAGATCTAGATGATGTGCGGTATAATTTTTTGAAAATTGATGCTACTAATCGGGAAGGTGCTATTGAGAATATTTTATCTATCGATGGCGACAATCGTTTTGTCGGCATTGGCACAACCAATCCTGGTAATAAATTAGACATTGCTGGCGATGCTAGAATTGTTTACCCCTCATTACAGCTTAAATTGGTTGATTCTGATGATTCTCGCACTTGGGGGCTTAATGTTAATGCGGGCGTCTTTTCTATCTATGATCAGACTAATAGCGCAAGTCCGCTTACTATTACTGGTGTTAACCCGACGGGCACGCTTTATTTATTAGGTGGTAACGTTGGTATTGGTACAACCGCTCCCGGCGCCTATCGTCTAAAAGTTGCGGGTGACATGGCGGTGACTGGCACTTTGCAGACTCAGACTGGTTCCGATTTTGCTGAAGAGTTTAGCGTCACCGAAGATTTAGCGGCTGGCACTGTTGTGGTGATGTCAGATCAGGGTCATAAGTCAGTTAAAGCTGCTTCTTCTGCTTATGATCGTACGGTCATTGGTATTGTGTCCGACAATCCTTCTATTATTGCTGGTAAGGTTGATAGTGAGAAAAAGGTAGTAGTAGCAATGATGGGGGTGGTTTCCGTAAAAGCTAGTAGTGCTAATGGCCGTATTCACCGGGGTGATTTATTAACTTCCGCTGATTTAAATGGCTATGCCATGAAAGCTTCGGAATTTAAACCGGGTACAATTATTGGTAAGGCCTTAGAAGATTTAAATGGTTCTAGTGGTCAAATTAAAGTTTTAGTTAATCTCCAGTAGTTTATTCTTTACAATTAATATCCTTATTACCGCTTCTAAAACTCGTAAGAGGCATTAACAGTCAAGGGGTCGACGCTTTTAAAGCCGCTAATGCCGGTAGCGTTGGATGACTTGATTATATCCATAATCCGGGTTTTACTCCGGAGTCCACAGGGCCAAAGGCCCCAAGGGCCAAAGGCCCCATGGACAAACATGGAAAGATCCCACCGGTCAGGGGGGGACTCATTGTCAAGAAAATAACGGCTGGCCGCCAGGCTCAGTCGCTCTAGGAGCGGTGTTAAGGGTATTGATTGTATCAAGGGGGCATTTACGCTCCTTTTTCTATGTTTAAGCAGATTATTTCGTTAAAGAATTTAGAGACCGCCTATCTTAAGATTGCCGGTGATATGGAATTAGACGGGCGGGCCCGTCGCTATTGTGGTTGGGATAGTTGGAAATTGAATGATGTTGAGATTAAAGCACCGGAGTTAATTCGTTTGGTCCGTAAGGAGATGGAAGATTTGAGCCCAGTAGCGCCGGCGGTTCTATTTAAAATACCGAAAAAAAGCAATCCCCAGAAAATGCGGGAAATCTATATATATAATTGGAAAGAAAGAATTAAAGCCCAAGCAATTTATCAAGTAGTCGAACCGATTTTCGATGCCTATTTCTCACCCTATCTTTTTTCTTATCGCGCTTCTCACTCTAGTTATTTTGCCGCCCGCAGTGCTGTTAGGCATTATCAGAAATATTGGCAAAGAGACTCGGTTTTTATTGGAGATTTATCCGATTATTCTAATTATATCCGTCATGATTGCTTAAAAGAGCAGATTAATAAGCTTGATTTGGAAGAAAAAGTTGAGAAGCTACTATTTCTTTTTATTGGTAATGAAGTGATTCGTGATGGGGCCATTATTAGTCCAGAGTATGGTCTCGTCCAAGGAGTGCCTCTGATTGCCTTGTTTAATAATTTATATCTTGATGCTTTTGATAAATACGTTGGCGAGCGGGCAGATTTTTATCGGCGCGTCGGTGATGACTTGGTGATTTTTGATCGTTTGCCAGAAAGGCTAGAGCCTTTGCGCAATCATTTATATACGGAAGCGGAGCGACTAGGTTTAAAGGTGAATTTGGAGAAGAGTGTAATGCAGTCAGCTAATCTTCCTTTTTCTTTTTTGGGTTACCGTTTTCACGATGGTCGGATTTCTTTGCCTCCTAATTTTGAGAAGGCTCTGATTATTAAGTGGCGCCAACAATTTCCTTATTATCGCAGTAATAACCCTAAGCGCAAGCGTCAGTTTTTAAAGCAAAGCCTACATAAAGAGCATAATAATTTAAAAATTCAGTTTGAACAGTTGGCCGGACAAAAGAAGCTAGTTAGCGATGAAGAGCAAGTACGTCGTTTGTCCGAAGCCTTCTTTCGAGTTTTGACCCGTTATTTTTTTAAAGATTATTCTTCTCGTCACCGCCGTTTGTTGGCAGGAAAATTAAAAAAACTCGGATTTACTTCAATTTATAAATATTTTTTTAACGCCCGCTATGGTTTCAAATCAAGAAAAAGTTAAATTATTGCGCAGTCGTCGTACGCAGCGTTTGGAAAATCGCCCACTCTGGCCCAGTCGGGAGCATTTAGATTATTTGTCTAAGTTTTTCCATAAACAAAGGCGCTTGCTTTATTTCAGCCTGGCCTGTCTTTTCCTCCAGGGTCTCTTTGAGGTCGCTTTGATTTTAATCAGTCATCGTTATCTAAAGGGTTTTTCTGGCATGGGTATGGCCGTGAGTGTAAGGGCACTTTTAATTCTCATCCTCGTAGTGGCGCTTTTATATTTAGGCATGTCTTTTGGTGCTATTAAAAGTGAAAGAATATTGATTATCCGTTTAATTAATGATTTACGCGCCCGTTGGTTTAAGCTTTTTCTATATAAGCGCCCGGAAGAGTATAGTTTGGAAAATAAAAGTATATTGATTTCGAAGATTTCCTATCATCTACCCTTATTAAGCACGGGTTTGGCCAATTCTTTAGCGGGTGCCGTTCGTTGGCTAATGTTTGTTGCCATTCTTTTATTTTTATCTTTTGTCTTTGGTTATAAATTATTATTATTTGCCTTAGCCGCGATTATTATTGGATTATTAGTAGGGGCAGCTGCTGCTTTAATTTCCTATCGTTTTGTGACTAAAGAAACCACTTTTTATTCTCAGATTATTCGTTTAATTGATTTTAATCTTTCTGATTGGCGCTTTGTTAAAACCTTTAAACGGGAAAAATCGGTGATGAAGGAATTCGACTCTTTAGTTGATCTTGATTCATATTTCCGGGTCCGTCGCGATCTTTGGCTGCGCTTCAGCGTTAGCCTCGTTTTTGTCTTTCTGGTTTTAATTAGTTTTGGGGCCGGTACCTGGAATAGCCGCTTAGAGTATTTTTTTGGAGCAGCTAGTTTGGATACTCGCTTTGTCATGATTATCGCTTTAGTCTATTTTTCGCGTTTATTGTATGAAAGTTTGCGTGTCGGTCTTTATTCCGTGCCCTTGGCTTTGGGTTTGAAATTATCGGTGCCGGAATTTGCCCCTCGTCACCTGGGCGCCAATAAAGAGTTGAAGGCAAAATCTTTAATTTTTTCTAGTGCCAAGACTAAGCTTTTCAAGCGGTCGCGGTCCTATCGTGCTTTTAAGTTTGAATTTAAGAGGAGCGAGCGTTATTTGATTACTGGGGCGCTTCGTTCTGGTCGCAGCCTTTTAGCTCGTTTAC
Organism: uncultured Gammaproteobacteria bacterium; assembly: GCA_964616855.1. Classification (GTDB taxonomy): domain Bacteria; phylum Patescibacteriota; class Patescibacteriia; order Patescibacteriales; family UBA12465. Next base: position 159,959 of record CAZTUJ010000001.1, read on the forward strand.
TGACCGGTCAGGCTGTCTATGGCCGCCGCGCTTGGATTTTGAAATTATCGCAAAAGCGCTATTTTTATAACGAGTTTTTTGATAAATATGGTGGTTTTTATTATTTTGACCCAAAGTTTAATAGTGAGCGCTCTCTATTGGAAACAGTTTTGGGTAAAGAAAAAACGGCTATCTCTGATCTAGATCTCTCTCGGGCATCTACTTTAGTTAATCAGTATCCAGAATTGCGGGAAATTTTTGGAGAAAAGGAAGATTGGCGTTATCGGGCTGATAAATTTTGTACTAATGCCAAGAATGTCTTTTTAATTCAAGCAATATATTGTCTTCTTAATCCTCCTTATTTAATCACTATTGATAACGCTTTTTTAGATCGCAATGATGCAGAGATAAAAGACATTCTTTCTTTGCTGGATAAATTATTGCCACAGACAATTATTATCGTTTTTGCCACATCTGAAAATTCATCTTTTAATTACCAAAAAACCTATGAGATTTAAAAAAATATCCCGTCGTTGGTTGTTGTTGCCTTTAATTTTACTAATTTCTTTGTTTTTATTAGCTTTTTTAGCTCGTCAGGGCGGGGTGATTGTAGAGAAATGGTTATTAATCAAGAGTAAGCCCGGCGTGACCGCGGTCGCGGTCAAGCCGGTAGGGGCTGATTTATTATTTAATGATGAGCCGGGTAGTTCGGTTTTTTCTGATCGAATTATTAATGAAATCGGGCAAGCTCAGAAAAGCATAGAAATCGCGATGTATTCCTTTACTTCAGCGCGCTTAAAGGAGGCGGTTTACGCGGCTGATAAACGGGGCGTGCGGGTGACAATTATTACTGATTCCCGCAAAGAAGAAAGCCATAATAATTTTTTTATGGATGCCCCCCGGAGCATCAAGCGCTTGGAAGGCGGGGCTGAAACTAGTAATAAAACTATCTTGATGCATCATAAATTTGTTTTAATTGATCGAGGTGAGGTTAATCAGAAACTCCTTTTTGGCTCCTATAACTGGACCGATTTACAGGAAAAATATGACCCAAGCTTTTTGTTGGTCAGTGCTGATGTAAATTTAATTTCCAGTTTTGGTCGAGAATTTGAACGTTTAGTAAATAGCCATTCGGGTGTGCAAAAATTAAAGCTTAAAGATTATTATCCCTGGGACTTAGCCCTTAGCGCCGGGGGCTATAATTATGAGGTCTGGTTTAGTCCGGGCAGGGAAGGAGATGGTATTCAAACTCGCCTTTCTTCTTTGGTTAATGGTGCTCAAAATGAGCTTAAAATCATGATTTGGGATTTTACCGACAAAGAGCTGGCGGTTGATATAATTCGTCGCGCCCGGGCTGGCGTCCATGTGGTTGTAATTACCGATACCTGGAATTTTGCCAATCCGAATTCCGTTTTTTTCTATTTATTAGAAGCAAAAGAACGCTATCATTTAGATAATTTTGAACTGCTGGTTGATCGGTTGGGCGGGGAGTTGGCTAAAAAGAAGTTGGCTGAAGAAGATTTGGAAGAAAATTTTGATCCTTTTCTTCATTTTCACGTTTTAATTGCTGATAATAATCAAGTTTTATTTGGGACTAATAACTGGAGTCGAGCCGGCTCTTATTATAATGATGAGTCGATGATGATTAGCAGTGATCCGCAAATTGTTGCTTCTTTTCGTGGCGCTTTTGACCGCCAATATAAATTGAATGCCCAGCCGTTTAAATAATTGTTGATTTTTGGAAAAAATGTTATAATTAAATCATAAAAATTAAATTTAAAACTATGTCTGAACAAAAACAGATGACTTCTTCGTCTCATCATCGCGCCTGGCTTTTTTCTGCCGGCATCTTTATTCTCCTGGCATTAGCCGCTACCGGCCCCTTAGTCTTTAAAGCTTTTGCTGATTTCAGCTCAGCTCGTCAAGCTGAGGCGGAACTTCTTAATTCTAAAATTAGCACGGCTATTTTAAATGAGGATTATGAAACCTGGGCTTCATTAGTTACGGATGAGTCTTTGAAAAAGAGGATTGACGCCTCTAACTTTAGTTCTTTTGCTGAAGCCTATCGTCTTTTACAGCAAGGTGAATTGGAGGCGGCGGATTTAATAAAGCGTCGTTTGGCTTTGAAGGAGGAATTTGAGATGGTTAATATTAAAAGTGCCTTAATTGGTGATGCTATCGCTCGTCGCGATTATCAAGAATGGCGAAGATTAGTGGGTGAAGAGTATGCTCGGGATGTGACCGAACTTAACTTTGAGAATTATGCGGAGCTTATTGATTTTTCTCAAAGTGGTATTTTAAATCAAGCCACCAGACTGCAATATTCTTTGGGCTTTAAAAATAAGCTTGAATATAGCTCTAGCCATGATGGCACTGTTGATGCTGGCGCTCAAGCAGTTGTTGAAGTCAAGACAAAGAAATAAAATTTGTCGATTCTATTGTATTTATGTTTAAAAATAAATTAACCATTGTTATTGTTTCTGTTGTTCTTTTGGCAATTGTCGCTATTATCTGGTGGCGATTGTCTCTTGTTCAGAAACAGAATGTTCAGTCACCAGCTCCGGCAAATATCCCTGTGGTTGATACTGCTGTTTTACCCGGAGGTAATAAGATTAATGCGGAGCAACAGGTGGTGACAGCCGAAGGTACGCCGGTAAAGGCTAATGTTATGCCCAATAGTCCGGACGCACCGAAGGCGGTGGTGGTAGAAAAAAATAAACTGTCAGAAGAGGTAATTAAGATTGAGGTGGGAAATAATAATTTTAATCCCTCTTCCTTTAAGGTTAAAGCCGGAGTTCCAGTGTCGCTAGCCTTTTCTTCTTCCGATAAGAAGGTGCACGTTATTACTTTCGATGATCCCAATTTAGCGGCTCTGGCCTTTGGTGTCGGCGCTGGCCAAATTAAGGGCATGTCTTTCAATGCCCCCTTAGTTCCTGGAAGTTATGAATTCCGTTGCGATGTTCCGGGTCATAAGGCGACCGGCGAAGTTGGCACCATGATTGTTGAATAAGTGTTTTAATAATTTATATCTATGTCTAGCCCACAAAACTCTAATAAATTTGGCAATCAAAAAGCCATTCTGCTGGCCCTCCTCGGAGTTGCTTTAATTCTTGTGGCTCTAGTTATTGTTGATTTAACCCGTAAGCCGGCAGCAAAAACCCCAGTGACTGAAACCCCCGTCGCCCTGGAAAATGAAGTTAAAGAGCCAATTGTCTATGAGGATGTTTTAAATATGACTCCGGAAAAGAAAGATGAATTTAAAGCCGATGTGCCCACCGATATTGTTGTCCCCGGGGTCGACACTCAACTAACGGAAGCCGAGAAAAAAGAAATTGCCTTACCGACAGTGGTCGTGCCAGCCGCTCCTGGCTCTACTTCTAAGTTTAGAAACTTTAAGATTAGTGCGGACAAGGGCGCTTTTGTTCCGACCAAAGTTATAGCTAATGTTGGGGACACGGTGCATATTGATTTTACGGCTATTGATGGTGACTATGATATTATTTTTCCTAGCTATAACATGATGCAGAAAGCGAGTAAGGGGCAGACTAAAGTTTTAGAATTCCAAGCTCTACAAGAGGGCAGTTTTACCTACTATTGTTCCAGCTGTGGCGGCCCCGATGCCGGCCCGAAAGGGAATATTATTATTGCCCCTTAAAATTTCCATCTACTTTATATTTTTTAAAGAAACACCTGCCTTTTGGCGGGTGTTTTTTGTATTAAAAATATGTTTTTTTTAGACTTAGTTTTGCTTTAGAAATCAGACACAAAATTAGCTGAAAAACTGTTGCGATGATTCTGAAAATAAGGTATAATTAGAGCATCGTCCGTATGCTGAAAACACTCCTAAAATTAACGGCAAAAACGCTGACATTACTTTGTATTTCGGCGGTCTTTTTATTTTTTTCAACCTTAGAAACTAGAGCCGCCGTCGGCCTATCTGTTGGTCATAATGCTTTAAATCTTTTGCAAACGGAAAATTTGTTCTATGGCAACGTCGGCAGTGGTAGTCATGCTTCTAGTAGTTTTTTACTTTTTCAGAATAATGGCGCCGATCGTTTGCGCGTTGATATTTCTGGAAATCTCACCACCAGCGGTGCAATTACCGCTAGCGCTTTCTCTGGTCCTTTGACTGGTCAGCTTAACGCCGCTAATGTTTCCAGCGGTCAATTTGGCGCTAATGTTGGTAATGGTAATTTTAGTTTTCCGGGTAATGTGGGGATTGGGACGACGAGCCCGGCTAGTCAGCTTAACGTTGTTAGGGCGGCTGGAGATAATCTTATTTATGCTGATAATTATTCAACCACCGGAGGTAACTCAAATTATTGGTTTAGCAGACGTTCTCATGATAATACGGCGGGTGCTCGAACCACTACTTTAACTGGCGATTATCAGGGTGTGTTTTATTTTCAAGGCGTTAATATTTCTAATGCATTTGCGTACGGCTCAGAAATTGTTTCTCAGCAGAATGGCGTTGCTGGAACTTATGTGCCAACAGATTTAAAATTAAGTACTTATTCGGCTACAGCTAAAAATTCTAATCAATTAGTTTTATTAAATAATGGTAACGTTGGTATCGGAACCACTAATTTGGCGGCTAAACTTGATGTTTATGGTGATGCTAAATTTGGCAGTTCTGTCACTTCAGTTAGATATGCATCATTTGATACATCTGGACGTTTATTGGTTAATTATAATGATAATTCTTCATCTCCAATTAATTTTTTGAATTTAAGGAATCTTGATGTTAGTGCCGGCATCACCCATATTAATAGAATCAACTTTGCTTTTGCTAGAACTGGAGATGCTACAGAGAGACAGTCTGGTGGTTTAATGTTTGGGAAAGAGCAGGAATGGACATCTACAGGAAATACCAATGATAGTTATTTTGCGATTCAGACATCACTTGATAGTACTGTATCTGAAAAATTTAGAGTTACCAGCGGTGGCAATGTTGGCATTGGCACCACCACGCCTTCGTCTAAGTTATATGTCAATGGCACTTCTATCTTTAATGATGTTGCTACCTTTACTCAGCCAGTAGTCGTAGGGGCCCCGGTTTTAAATACCCATGCCGCTACTAAGAATTATGTTGATTCGCAGATTTCCTCATCAACTGGCGCAATCGCTTTCTGGGGAGGATCTTTACTTGGAAATATTGGCAGTTTAAATACCGGAAATGTTGGCATTGGTACAACTAATCCGACTTCTGGTAAGTTACAAATTGGTCCAGGAGGATCTGATACAACACTAGCTTTTAATTTAGGGGCAGTGAATACTCACGCCTCCATCCAGTCTTATAACAGTAATTTATCTCTTAATGCTTTAGGAAATAACGTTGGTGTTGGGACCTCCGCCCCTACCAGTCGTTTAAGTGTGGTGGGAGGAACTATTGATGTTGCCGTAAATTCTTCAAATTTATTAAGATTTTCCTACGACACTACTAATGGCGGGCAGATTCAATCTTTTATTTCTGGAGCTTATGCTAAAACCATCATTAATCCAAATGGCGGTAACGTTGGCATTGGTACCACCACGCCTTCGGCCAAGTTATATGTCAATGGCACTTCTATCTTTAATGATGTTGCCACCTTTACTCAGCCAGTCATTGTTGGTGCTCCGGTTTTAAGTGCTCATGCCGCCACAAAGAATTATGTTGATTCGCAAATTTCTTCATCAACCGGCGCAATTGCTCTTTGGGGCGGGGCAGTTGGTTCCAATATTTGGAGTTTAAATTCTGGTAATGTTGGGATTGGGACGAGTAGCCCGCAAGCGAAGCTTGATATTCTTGCGAATAATGTGGCTCTTGGTGCAAGTTATAACACGCCTGGTAATTTAGTAATTCATACCTCTAATAATGTAGGCGCAGACATTGGCGGCTCTATTTCGCTTGGCGGCAGATGGGCGGCCAGCCTTCCAGATAATATTTCCAGCTTTGCTAGATTAAGCGGACGTAAAGAGGGTTCTGTTGACGGTGCTGCTGGTGGTTATTTAGCTTTTGAAATTTCACAGAGTGTAAATCCCTATATCGCAGAAAGAATGAGAATTACCTCGACGGGTAACGTTGGCATTGGTACTATTACCCCCAACAGCCGTCTTCATGTCTATAATTCTGTTGCTAATGCCGAAATTGATGTCCAAAGTCTAGTTGGTGCAGGTAATCATTGGGGATTGTATAGCAATCTTTCTGACAATAGTTTTCGTCTCTGGGGCGGTAGCGATTTTATGACCATCTTAAGGACTAGCGGTAATATTGGCATCGGTCTTACCAACCCTAGTTCTCAATTATACGTTTATAATGATAGTGGAACTGCCCCGGTTGCCACTTTTGATTCTCACTATACTTCTTCTTCTACCTTTGGCGGTATTGATATTTTCCGTTCTGGCACCAAGGCTCCGGGTGAAGGTATTAGCTATCTATTTTCGGCACTTGATAACGGAGGGGTGAGGCAGGAATATGCTGGCATTGCTGGACAGATTGAAGCTAATACTATTAATGCGGAGCAGGGAAGAATGATATTTTTTACTACCGATAATGGTGTTACTAGGAGCGAAAAAGTAAGAATAACTAGCAATGGCCGGGTTGGTATTGGTGTCACTAATCCCATTCTAGCTTTAAGCGTGGACGGCACTTCCGGCTTGCCGGCAAGTTCTGGTACTAGTCAAGTCGGTTCTCTCAGACTTGGTTACGCCGGTGGCGGTAATGTTTTAGATTTTGGTGTTAATGTAGGCGGAACTACCTGGCTTCAAGCAACCACCAAAGATGATTTATCTCGCTATTATTCTCTCGTTTTAAACCCCAATGGTGGCAACGTCGGCATCGGTACCACTAATCCTACTGCTGAATTTTATGTTAATGCTTCCTCCATCTTTAACGATGTTGCCACCTTCACTCAACCGGTGATTGTTGGCGCTCCGGTTTTAAGCGGACATGCCGCTACTAAAAATTATGTCGACTCGCAGATTTCCTCATCAACTGGCGCAATTGCTCTTTGGGGAGGAACGGTCGGTTCTAATATTTGGAGTTTAAATTCTGCTAATGTTGGCATTGGCACTACTACTCCAAATACTAAATTACATGTTTTAGGCTCGATTAAGTCTGGCGGTATTGGCGTTAATGGCTCTCTTTATTTAGAAAACGCTGCTGACGGAGGTGGTGGCGCCACTTTGTCATATGCCGCCGCTTCGGGGTTAACTATTGCTCAAGTTAGAGGGCTGGCTTCCAATATTATAATGGGTGGTTCTGGCATTGAACTACAGACAGAAGACTCCACCTCTCCATATACCAAGAGAACGAGAATGATTATCAAGCATGGTGACTCTGGTAATGTTGGGATTGGTACTGTGAGCCCCAACAGCCGCCTTCATGTTTATAGTGCTTCCCCCAATGCAGAAATTGATATCCAGAGCTTAGTTGGTGCCGGTAATCACTGGGGTCTGTATAGTAACCTCTCGGATAATAGTTTTCGTTTATGGGGTGGCAGCGATTTTATGACGGTATTAAGGACTAGTGGTAATATTGGGATTGGAACGACTAACCCAGGGAGTAAGTTAGCTATTGCCGCAATAGGGGCTTCTAGCACTCCACTTACAATGTTGCAAATGTTTAATAATATTCCTTATGTGGCTGGTAATGGTGTTGGTGCTGCAAGAATAGAATTAGGACATGGTATTTTGCATGGTTATATTGAAGCTGGTTCAATTTCAGAAACAGATAGTTCTTCTGGCTATATAGCTTTTGGTAATAGACGTCCAACAAATTCAATCACAGAAGCGATGCGCATTAATAATGTTGGCAACGTCGGAATTGGAACTACAAATCCAGCCGGGAAACTAGATGTTTCCGCTGGTTTAGCTTCACAGACGGCTGGAGATTTGGTGGTTGATACAGCAAATACCACTGTTTATATTGGAAAATTAGATACTGCTTCTGGCAATACTAACTTTATCTTCCGAGATAGATTGGGAAATATAAAATCAAGATGGAATAATGCTGGTTCTGGTAGTATATATTTTGGTAATATGGGTAGCAACTACGGTATGAAGATTCAAACCGCCCCTATTACTGCTGGCGCTAATGCCGTTACCAATGGTTTGTTAGAAGTTGATGGCTCGGGAAGAGCTGATGGAATTGCGGCTACATTTTTAAATGCTAACGTCGGTATCGGCACTACCACCCCTGCAACTAGACTGACTGTTGTTGGTTCAGGTAATTACAGCATTGATGCTGGTAATTATAGAATTGGCAACGTCGCCACCCCGGTCTCCTCTTTAGATGCAGTTAATAAATCTTATCTTGATTCTGCTGTTGGCACCGCTCAAAATGCTTTCTGGAATCTTTCGGGATCTAATTTATTTGCCTCTTCTAGCTCTTGGAATGTTGGTATTGGTACTAGCAGTCCCAGTACTAAATTAGATGTTATTGGCGGTTTGCGTATTACCGGCCCCTTACAATTAAGTAACGTTTTATATATGGGCGGTGGTAATCGGGTGTTGATGGTTGATAATGCCGGTAATGTTAGTGCTACTTCGACTGCGCCTTCTGCCAGCACTGTACCCGTTTTTGTCGGTATTACCCCTTCTTCCTATAACGGTACTAGTGGTGGCAATCCGGGTTATGCTTACGCGAATTCTGTCTGTGCCGCCGCTTTCTCTGGCTCCCATGTTTGTACCACCTATGAGATGTTAAATACCATTAATGCTAGTAGCACTATGCCGACGGCTGATGCCTGGGTCCATTCTGGACCCCCTGGTTACACAGCTTTGGCTAACGACTGCGATGGTCGCCGGAGCATCTCTTCCGCCGCTTATGGTGCTTATTGGCAGATGTCTGATTCCAGCTATTCTCCCCATGGTCGTGGTTTATTAATGGTTTGTAATAATTCATTACAGTACGCTTGTTGTAGATAAAATATATATTGTTGGTTTTATAAAATCATTCTTTAGCTTATGCTGAGAAAAAAACTTTTAATAATCACCTTTGCTTTAGCTGGCGCCCTTATTTACTCCCCAGTTTTAGCTAATAATTGCCCTAGTGCTTCTCCTCAGGGATTGGGTTGTACGGCCGGCACTTATTATTGTAACGGTGGTTGTCTTCCTGGTTTAAGCTGGTGCCCGATTTGGTCGCCCAGCCCCAAGTGTGCGAGCGGTTTGAACTGTGCTAATTGTAACACGGCTGATCTTTGTGGTGTTTGTAATTCTTGTAATTCTGGTTATCGCCTTTGTGGCACTTATCCAGATAGTTTCTGTAAAGATAATAATACCCTGCCTTCAAACTGTGCTAATTATAATGCAAATTGTGACGCCTGTGCCTCCTGTTCGGCGGGCTATACGCTTGAAGGTGGTGCCTGTGTAGTGGCCACTTTAAAATTAGGCTCAAGTTCAGTCTCTGGCACTAATGTTATTCAGGGAGGAGCTAATTCTGCTTTATTTGTTTCTGGGAACAAGGTGGGGATTGGCATTTCCGCTCCGACCGCTAATTTACAGATTAATTCTACTACAGGCACCGAAGGGCTGAGAATTATTACTAGCAATTATTCTCCTTTTATCATCCGTAATATTACCGATACGGCCGACCTCTTTCGCATTGATCAAGATGGTAATATCACTTCTTTAGGAAATATGTCCGGTTCCAATACCTATTGGAATTTTAGCGGCTCTAGTTTATTTGCCTCTTCTACTGCTTGGAATGTAGGTATTGGCACGACTAACGCGACTGATAAGTTGACGGTGGTTGGAGGAATTAATTCTAATAGTGCTATTAATGGTTTAAGCTTGTGTATTAATGGTGACTGTAAGGTGAGCTGGGGCGATGCTGGCTGGGCTTTTGATGGTAATACTGTTACTCAAAATAAGTCTTTTGGTACTTTAGATAATTACTCCATACCTTTCTTGACCAATAGTGTTGAACGCATGCGTTTAACTAATACTGGTAATTTGGTAATTGGTACCAGCACCACCGGAGTGCGTTTGCACGTGGAGAGCCCGCAGGGAGCGGTCGCCTTCTTTAAGAGTAAGATTAATGGTGGTTCTTACGCTGGCTATATTGGTAATGGCCAGACTTTTTCCGGAGAAGAATTTGGTTTATATTATACCGACGGACTATTTGATAATCGTTTAGCTGTTTATAATTTAAACAATTCTGTCTTTCTTTATGGCGGACATCTAAGTAGTGATGCTCGTTTAGCAATCAGTAATAATACCGGTAATGTCGGGGTAGGGACGACTAATCCGGGTGATAAGTTGCATGTTTTTGGTGGCAATATTCGTTTAAATAATAATTACGGAATTAATACTCTATCATCTGGTGGCAGCGTTTTAAATCTATTAAAAGTAACTGCTGCGGATAATCTAACTTTTGGTCCCAGTGTTGCCGGCTCCGATACTTATATTTATGGTGGTGATGGTTCTTCAAATAGATATTTAGTTATAAAAAGCACCGGGTCCATTGGTGTGGGTGTAGCTACTCCCCAAAGTAAATTTGATATTGAAGGTAATTTGTCGGTAGGGGCAACTTATTCTGGTTCTAATGCCGCCCCCGCAAACGGCATGATAGTTGAAGGCAGCGTCGGTATCGGTACCACCACTCCGGGTGCCTATCGTCTCAGTGTTGATGGTACTACCAGATTAAATGGATCTGTTACCACTAGTCTCTCTGGCTCTGGTAACCGCTGCGTTTACGTAGATGCTACCGGCAACCTATTAGCTAAAGGCGTTGACTGCGGCACGGCCACTGGCGGTGATAACTTAGGTGATCATTCCGCTACTCAAAATATTCGTTTAAATTCATATTGGCTCTCTGGTGACGCTGGCAACGAAGGCATCTTTGTTGATAGCGCCGGTGGTGTCGGGGTGGGCACTTCCAACCCTGGTTCTTATCGCCTCAATGTTGCTGGTACCTCTAATTTAGGGGGTAACCTGACTACTACCGGTACGGTTTCTTTCACTGGCGTTGTTTATGCCGGTGGTGGTAACCGTATGATTACCGTTGATAATGCGGGCGTCTTAGGGGCAGCTGCTATTCCCACCAATACTGATATCTACTGGACTGGTACCGCTACTAACTTAGTCCCGGCCACCGCTCGTACTTCTTTAGGCTTAGGTTCTTTAGCAACTTTAAGTTCAGTCGCTAATGCTCAAATCACTGATGTTGCTTGGTCAAAGATAACTGGTTTCCCAGCCGCCTGTAGTGCTGGTCAATATGTGACCGCTGTTGGCGGCACCCTGACTTGCGCGACTCCGGCGGGCGGAGTTTCTGGATCCGGTGCAGCTAATTATATTACTAAATGGACTGCCGGCTCGGCTTTGGGTAGCTCCATTATTTATGAGAGCGGCGGTAATCTCGGTATAGGCACCACTGGTCCTACTAATCTTTTACATCTCAACCTACCGTCAGAATCTTACATCCGCGGAATTATAATCACAGAAGGGACTGAGGCTATTGCTTCTTTAGTAAATGGTGCAGCCTCAGCTCCCAATAAAGGGGCTCTTTCGCTCTATGAGGGTGGAGTAGAAAGGGTAAAATTAATAGCCACCGCTAACGCTCCTAGTTATATTAATGCGGGCAACTTTGGCATTGGTACTACTAATCCCGGCACATATCGTCTTAACGTTGCTGGTACCTCTAATTTAGGGGGTAACCTGACTACTACCGGTACTGTTTCTTTCACTGGCGTTGTCTTTGCTGGCGGCGGCAACCGTATGATTACGGTTG
>CAZTUJ010000001.1:171747-616198 GCA_964616855.1 uncultured Gammaproteobacteria bacterium
CCTCTAACCTTGGTGGTAACGTCACCGCTACCGGCACCGTTTCTTTCACTGGCGTCGTCTTTGCTGGTGGTGGCAATCGCATGATTACCGTAGATAATGCTGGCGTCTTAGGCGCAGCAGCTATGCCCACCGCCTTACCGGCTGGTACTACCAGCTATACTCTTCGCTATGATGGCTCTAATTGGGTGAGCAACGGTAATCTTTTCAATAACGGTACTAACGTGGGTATTGGCACGACTAGTCCGGGGGCGAAGTTACATGTTGTTGGTAATGCTATTATTAGTAGTAGCTTAACCATGGGTGGCGATGTTAATATGGGTGGCAATAATATTACGAACTTAAACAAATTAACAGTTAATACCATCGATCCGCTCTATAATATTCAAGGTGTTAACTATTCTACTTTCGCTTCTTCTATCGTCGGCGGTGTTAAGGAAGAATATGTTGGTACCATTAAGGTTACTCGTGCCGTTTCTGAGGGCGGGGAAGAATATGAAGCTGTAGTTAATTTTGATACTATTACTAAGGGCAGTGATCTCTGGGTCTGGCGTCAGGTTGTTGATTTCAGCCCGGAAAATGTCCAAGTAAACATCACTCCTTATGGCGGCTTTGCCTCTGCTTACTATCAAATCAAGGGAAATAAATTGATTTTCCGATCTGACCGTCCGGCGGAATTATCCTATCGTTTAGTGGGTAAGCGCTTAGACTGGCGCCAGTGGCCGACTAAGGCTTTAGACCAGCAGGAAGAGGCGGGATTCCAAATTGATTGATAGAGTTAAAAATTTGCGTTATAATATAGTTATTAAATTAGTTTTATAATTTGGATGCTTTGTCCGCTGGTTCCGATTTCTTAAATTTTTATTTAAGTAATTGGTTCAGGCAATCATCCGTTAATAAATTGGTGGCGCTGGTTGACTTATCTTCTGGCGGCTCCAAGCAAAAAATATGGACAACACAAACAAGCCGGCGGGCGAGTCCAAGAACAAAAAGCTTTTCGTTATTTTGGGCTTGGTTCTCGTCGTCGCCATCATCGTCGTTGCGGCCGTGATGAGCCAAAAGAAGAGCGGTGAAAATTCTCCAGCTCTCGAAAACAAGGTTGACACTAACAGTGCGGATGTCCCCACTGACACCCAGCCCTATGTACCGGAAGGTGCTACTGCTGACGGCACAGGTGAAATTGCCATGCCGGAAGTTTTAAAGGATGCCACCGTTGCGGTTGTTGGTGCTAACCCGATTACTGCCGATGGTACTGTTGTGACCACCGAAGGTGTTCCAGTGAACAACGCGGCGACACCGATGTCTCCGGAAGCACCGAAGCAGACCCCTCCGGTTGCTCCTAGCCAACTTTCTGCGAGCACTATTAAGCTTGAGGTTTCTTCTGCCGGTTGGAAGCCAGCGGAAATTTCCGTTAAGGCTGGTGCTCCTGTTACTTTAGCTATCACTTCGGCTGATGATTATACCCATGTGTTTATGTTCGATGACGCCTCTTTATCCGCGGTAGCGGTGGGTGTGTCTCCTCGCGAGACTCGCGCTATCACCTTTAATGCTCCGGAAAAAGCTGGTGAATATACGTTCCATTGCGACGTCCCTGGCCATGCCGCTCGCGGCGAGGTCGGCAAGATGATCGTGAAGTAATTGGAAGTTAATTAGACTTTTAAAACAGCCATCCTCGGAATCGGATGGCTGTTTTTTTATTTTTTCTATTAGACAGAAAGCTTATTTTATACTAAAATAATAATAGGAATTAGCCTATTTTTATTCTCATTATTATGGTTAAGAAAAAAAGCGCCAAGTCTAAAATCGCTTGGTGGAATCGTCGTTTGCCTTTGAAATTTTTCTGGCCTTTATTTGTCGTTTTAGCGATTTTTTTTGCCCTTTCTATTTTTAATATTTTTTCTATTTATCAAGTGCGTCGGGAAATGCTGCAAGATATTTCTGATATTAAGGAAGTGATTGGCGTGGCTTCAGCTGGAGCTATTTCTGATTATCGAGTCACTCGAAATTTGCAGCTGAGTCCTGATTTGGTTATGGAAACACCGCTTACGGCGACTGATACCGAGGGTTTAGAGCTCAACGGTATGGTTGACCCTAATGCTTTCGCACCCCCCGCTTCTGAGGAGTTATTAAATGGCACGATGGCTAGTTTTGGTGATAGTTTTTCGGGGATGGCTTATATAGATTCATCTCAGACTAATATGTTTTGGGATGAGGTCATGACTGCTTTTACTTTTCCGCCTTTATACGAAGTCAAAAAACAATCTGATTGCTCTGAACCAGATTGCGGTTTATCCCGTGCCAATATTGATCCTCAGTCTGTTTGTTTGCGGGCAGGTTGTTTGCGTAAGACTGAAGATTTACGTTTATTTTTTAACAATAAAGAGCTGAGATTACCACCAGCTTTAAGCGGGCAGACTTTAAGCAGTATTACTTTATTCGGGTTAGAAAATTCTTGGTTAATTGGCTTGGTCAGCGGTCCGGCTAGTTCTGAGCGGGGCTGGGTTTATCGTTTTGACGGCTTAGCTTTTTCTCCTTTAATTACTAATGAGACGGAATTTCAAATTAAGCCACGCTTTGAACGTGGGAGCGGACATATTGCCTTCGGTGGCAATGATGATGATTTTTTAGCCCTTTATTCTGGTTATGATGGTAGCGCCTTTCGTTTCCGGGGCAATAGCCGGGAGGACGTCAGCCGTTTTTTCGGCTTGCGTGTTACTGACGGTGGTTTTAGGGCTCAGATTCTAAAGATGGGGGAAGGGCAGAATTCAATTTTTTATATTTGTAGTGTCACCGAAAATAAGCCCAAGGTGATAAAAATTTGGTCTAAAGATGATTTAAATAGCGGCGGGGCTCTAGATTTCTCTCCTTCTTTTTTTCGAGACACTCTAAGTCCGGATAGTATTTTGTGTGCGATTAGTAATGTGGCGAAAAGGGAATTATCTATTTCCTCTCATCAGTCCGGCGGCTATTCTTTGTGGCGAGCACAAGACAAAGGTTTTGATAATAGTGTTACCCGTCAGGTTACTTCGGTTAATCTTAACCGAAAAAGTGAAGAAAAAATTCGGGCGGCAGTTTTAGCCGATGTGGGGGCTGAATTTATTGGTAATTATTCAGGGGGCGATATCAGCTTTTATTTAGCTAATCAGAAAGATGTTTTTGAGGGCGCGCCCGCTTTCCTTTGGCACGGTTTTGAATCGATTGGGAATGAGCTTTATTGGCGGATTGTCGCTGATCCTTCTCCTAATCCCTATTATTCCCCTTGGTTTGACCATATTAATCGTTTGGATTATTTGTTTGTAGAATAGGTCATTTATCTCTGTTATATCTTTTTAAAAAATGCTATAATTAATTATGTACGAAATAATTATTTAAAAAATATGTTTGCCTCAAAAAGCAAATTTTTTGCTTATTATTCAATTTTTTCAATCCTCGCTCTCAGCTTTTATCCGCTGGCCCAAGTACAAGCCAAAACTATTAATTTAGTAGCAAGCAGTACTGACATTGTTTTAATCCCCGGTACGGTTCGAAATAGCTTATTATCTGGCTCTGGTAATCGCTGTCTTTACGTTGATGCTACCGGTAATCTCTTAGCTAAGGGATTTGATTGTGGCTCGGCTAGTGGTGGTGATAATATGGGCGATCATTCCGCTACTCAAAATATTCGCTTAAATTCATATTGGCTTTCTGGTGACGCTGGCAACGAAGGCATCTTTGTTGATAGCGCTGGCGGTGTCGGTGTTGGCACTAATTCCATTACGGCTGGTTTACGTTTACTCGTAAGCGGTAATCTTAGCTCCTCTGGTACAGTCTCTTTCTCCGGCCCAGTTTATGCTGGTGGTGGCAACCGTATGATTACCGTAGATAATGCTGGCGTCTTAGGAGCGGCGGCTATTCCTGTTGATACTGATATCTACTGGACTGGTACTGCTACTAACTTAGTTCCGGCAACCGCTCGTACTTCTTTAGGTTTAGGCGCTTTAGCCACTTTAAACGCGGTTACTAATACTCAAATTACTGATGTTGCTTGGTCTAAGATAACTGGTTTCCCAGCCGCTTGTAGTGCTGGTCAATATGTTCGTGCCGTTGGTGGCACTTTGACTTGTTCTACTCCTAGTGGTGGCGGTTCTGGCACAGCTGACTGGGTAACTAAATGGACTAGCTCAAACACTCTCGTCGATTCTGAGATTTATTCCGCCCCTAGTGGCAGTGGCGGCGGTGTTGGTATTGGCACCTCTAATGTGCAGCCGTATAAGCTTAACGTTGCTGGTGATGTTAATGTTGGCGGTCGATTAACCGTTTCTCTAGAAACTATTTTGAATAACTTAGCCGGTGGTGGTCCTAGGATGGTTATGGTTGATAATGATGGCCTTTTATCAGCGTCTAGTATACCTGCCTCAGGTGTACCAGCATCCGCGCCTACGGGCCACACCCTTCGTTATAATGGTTCTAATTGGGTGAGCGACGGTAATATTTTCAATAACGGCACTAATGTTGGTATCGGTACTTCTGTTCCTGGTGCCTATACATTAAGAGTTGTTGGTACCTCTAGTTTCGCTGGTAATTTTACCACTACTGGCACCGTTTCTTTGACTGGTCCAGTTTATGCTGGTGGTGGTAACCGCATGATTACGGTTGATAATGCTGGTGTTCTGGGCGCAGCTGCTATCCCTGCCGATACTGATATCTACTGGACTGGTACTGCTACTAACTTAGTTCCGGCAACCGCTCGTACTTCTTTAGGTTTAGGCGCTTTAGCCACTTTAAACGCTGTTACTAACACTCAAATTACTGATGTTGCTTGGTCTAAAATAACTGGTTTCCCAGCCGCTTGTAGTGCTGGCCAGTATGTAACGGCTGTTGGTGGCACTTTAACCTGTTCTACGCCGGCGAGTGGTGCTGATATCTACTGGACTGGTACCGCTACTAACTTAGTTCCGGCCACTGCTCGCACTTCTTTAGGCTTAGGGGCTTTAGCCACTTTAAACGCTGTTACTAACACTCAAATCACTGATGTTGCTTGGTCTAAAATAACTGGTTTCCCAGCTGCTTGTAGTGCTGGCCAGTATGTAACGGCGGTTGGCGGCACTCTGACTTGTTCTACTCCGGCTGGAGGTGTTTCTGGCTCTGGCACCACTAATTATGTTAGTAAGTGGACAGCTGGCTCGGCCTTAGGTAATTCTATCATTTATGATAATGGCACTTATGTTGGTATTGGTACCTCGGTGCCCGGCACTTATAAATTAAACGTTGCTGGTACCTCTAATTTAGGAGGCAACCTAACTACTACTGGCACTGTTTCTTTGACTGGCCCAGTTTATGCCGGTGGTGGTAATCGCATGATTACTGTAGACAATGCTGGTGTCTTAGGGGCAGCAGCTATTCCCACCGATACTGATATCTACTGGACTGGTACCGCTACTAACTTAGTCCCGGCCACTGCTCGCACTTCTTTAGGCTTAGGGGCTTTGGCGACCTTAGGAGCAGTTTCTGGCGGCACCGGTGGGACAATTACTGACGCTAGTGTTACGGATGCGGACGTTAGTTCTTCTGCTGCTATTACCGCTACAAAAATTCAATATGGTGATTTATTTATCACTTCCGCTGGTACTTCCGGCCAAATTTGGACTTCTGATGGTACTGGCGCTGGTGCTTGGGCGGCCCCTGGGGCGACTACCGATATCTACTGGACTGGTACTGCCACTAACTTAGTTCCGGCAACCGCTCGCACTTCTTTAGGCTTAGGGGCCTTGGCTACTTTGAATACAGTAGCTAACGCTCAAATTACTGATATGGCTTGGTCGAAGTTGACCGGCTTTCCAGCTGCTTGTAGTGCTGGCCAGTATGTAAGTGCCGTTGGTGGTACTTTAACCTGTTCTACGCCGACCGATACCAATACTGATATCTACTGGACTGGTACCGCCACTAATTTAGTGGCCGCTACTGCCCGTACTTCTTTGGGATTAGGGGCTTTGGCGACCTTAGGAGCAGTTTCTGGCGGCACTGGTGGCACGATTACTGACTCTACCATCACTGATGCTGATATTAGTGCTTCGGCGGCAATTGCTTCTTCTAAACTTCAAAATGGTACCTATTTTATCACTTCCGCGGGCATCTCTGGCCAAACCTGGACTTCGGATGGGCTTGGCGCCGGCACCTGGGCAACTAGCAGTGGCGTTACCGGTGGCGGTACGGCCGGTCTAGTTCCTTATTGGGACGCGGCTAAAAATCTTACCGATTCTAATATATATTACGATCATGCTAATATTGGTATTGATATGACCCCGACCGCTAAATTAGATGTTAATGGTAGCTTTAGATCTAATTCTTCCGTTACCTTTAGTACCTTCAGCGGTGGTGGCACGAGAATTTTAACAGTTGATAATGGTGGTGTTTTAGGGGCAACTACAAACCCCATTCCTAGCGGTACTATTAGCCAGACCATGCGTAATAATGGTTTGGGTGGTTGGTCAGCCACTTCCTTTTTATGGAACTCTGGTTCGACTGTTGGTATAAATTATGCGCAAAATGCTTGCGATACAACTATTAAGTTAGCAGTTGATGGAATTATTGAAACTACGGGAATAAAAGTAGATCAAGATCTCCCGGTTGGCCCCTATTGTACTAGCTCTGGTAATATTAGTTTTCGAAGTGGTGTAATGGAGTTTACTTCTAATGGCGGCTCCGGCTTTACTTTTGATAATCCTGTATCCGTTACCGGCAGAGTTAATTCTACCTTAGGATTTGCCTATAATGGAACTGCTGGTGTTTCCGCCTCTTATAATGTCGGCACAATTTTAACAGCACCTTCAGTTTGGGGAGGTATTATAGTTTCTTCTACTCCCGTGACTGGCTTATCTAGAACTATTTCCGTCCGCTATAATGGCACCAGTAATTGTAACTTAGTCTTTACTTCTGGCGTGCTCACTTCCACTACTTGCCCGTAATTTTACCTAAAATTATTGATATTAGTAGCAGGGAAGAACCTGTGTGTATCTAAACATTGACAAAAATTGTTAAAAGTACTAAACTTTAAATACTTAAATTTACATTTTCTTTCACAAATTCGCAAACACCTAAATCCTGATAACCATGAAAAAGTTTCTCATCCTCCTTGCCGTAGCAATGATGGCATTTGTTGTCTCTTGCGAAAAAGATCGCTCCTTCGTTTCTCCTTCAGAATCTACAGTATTCACCATTGACGTTTCGGCTTTTCCGACAGCAGCTGACCTTACCGTCTATCTGGTGCCGTCAGAAAACACCGATAAACCTATCTATGTTGATGCCTGTATTGGTGAAAATACACTGACCCTCACTGCAGATGAAAAATCATCTCTCAAAGCTGACGCCTATTTTTCTGTCATATTATTTGATCAAAACGGTCAATATTTGACACAAAATTTTTTCCCAGCCGACAGCAAAGAGTTGAAATTAAAATCTGAATAGTTATGAAGAGCGCGTCCTAAGGACCAAACCGATTTATGCACATAAGCATATTATCCGTTTGGTCCTTTTAATTTGCGTTGACATTTGTTAGTTTTTATTTTATATTGCCCATATAGTCAGTGGACTATTTCTTCTTTAAAAATTTATTATTCACCCTAAATCTTTTTATCATGAAAAAGTTGTTCTTTGCTTTTCTGTTAATGCTCATCGCGAGCGTTGGTAACCTTACTTTTGCTCAGACCCAGTGGGCTGATTATGAATTGCCCGCGGCAGTCACTTCTGTTACGGTCGCTGAGACCGGTATTCATGTTTTTGCTTCCGACCGTTGGTTTCAGGCCCAGTTTCCTTTGCCGGCATCGGGACAGCCTATAAATTGGGCGGAAAATCTCATTCCGGGGACAGGGACTGTTAAAGCTTCGGCAATTACCCGCGAAGGGCTCATTTTTATTCTTCGGGATAATGGTGATCTTTGGCGTTACAGCGGTGGTCAGTGGGAAATTGCTCTTAGCAATATTCAGAATTTATCTGCGGTTACTGGTGATCGTTTTTTTGCCTGGTCTGACAATCAGATCTATGAGCACAATTGTGGCTTTACCCAAATTGGATTTATCGGCACCAAAGCTATAGCCTTCAATGACAGCTTGGTTTTTGTGTTTACCGAAGATTTCCAAACCTTTGCTGGTCCTAATTATTGGGAGCTATCTCCGGCCGGAGGAATTGAAGATTTACATCCTGCTGAAGCGACCATGTGCGGAGAAGATTCTTATGTTTTGACTGGTGAAGTTGTTGGGGGATTAGCAGCTTGGTATCAATCACCGGCTAATGCTTGCTTCAAATACCAGCACGTTCTCACTGAAGGCCGGATTAACTCGGTTGCTTGTTCTCAGGATACTGTTTGGGCTGTCGGTTGGATTGGTAGTAAAGGTTGTTTATTTAATACTAATGATCTTTCCAGTATCAAGTTTGTGTCCGAAAATGTTTGGCAGGTGCGCGCTAACAATCTTGGCGTCGTAGCGGCTGTCAGCGATCATTGGCTGTATGTCCGGGGCGAGGCGGCAATGGTAGGACTTAAAAATCCGTCTCTCTCTCAATCTGATTTGCAGATTATTCCTAATCCGATTAAAGATGGAAATTTGCGCATCATTTCTTCCAGCAACCGGGAAGCCCGTGTCTTCGATTTAAGTGGTCAACAAATTGCGACCCTTATTCTTAACCAGGGTGAAAATCAGGTAAATATGGCTTTTTTGCCATCCGGAATATATCTTTTGGAAGGCAAGAAATTTATCATTCCATAATTTTACCTTAACTTAGTTTCCTTGTTCATTTCTCAAGCCCATCGTTTCATAGCGGTGGGCTTGTTTTTTATTTTAATATTGCCCCCGTTTTTTGCTTGTGCTATAATATATTTATCCCGTTAAATTTAATTTATTTAAGATAATTTTTATTATGTTAACAACGAAGCGGCGACCATCTCGCCTGAGCGGCGAGAGCCAGCGCTTCCAGCGCTCTACTATGAAAAAATCATCCGTCGGTCCTTTGTTGACCGTGCTCGTATTAGTTGTCTTAGCGGCCATCTACGGCTACATGTATTATCAGTTAGATCGTCAAGAGAAAAAGATGACTGAATTGCAAACTACAATTGCTAAAGATTCGCAAACAGTCTCTGGTGTCGTTAACTTCATTAACGCCAGCCTGCAAGAAACTCAAAAATAATAATTTAGATTTTCTCAGTCGGTTCCGCTTTTTTATAGCGTTCGACTGTGAGCCAATTAAAATAATATGAAAAAAGAATTAATCTTCCCTTTGATTGCCGGTTTAATTTTAGGCGTGTTAGTAATGCTGTTTTGGCAGCTCAACTCTAAGTTAAATACCAGCAGTGCTCGTTTAGTGCAGTTAGAGCAGGCAACAGCGGCTAACACCCAGGCAGTTTCTGAAATCGTTAGCTTTATCAATCAGGCCACTGGTCAGCAGGGCGGTGCAGCTGGTCAGACCCCGACCACTCCGACCCCGACCACTCCGGCAGAATAGTTTAAATTTTTTCTTCTAAAAACGCCCTTGAAAAAGGGCGTTTTTT
The DNA here is from genome assembly GCA_964616855.1 of uncultured Gammaproteobacteria bacterium. Taxonomy (GTDB): domain Bacteria; phylum Patescibacteriota; class Patescibacteriia; order Patescibacteriales; family UBA12465. The sequence continues at coordinate 181,262 of CAZTUJ010000001.1, forward strand.
TGTCTCCTTGCTTGTGCTATAATAGAGTTATTACCCTTATTTTATGGAGAAAAAAGACGCTAAAATTCGAATAGATAAATTGAAGGAGGAAATTGACCTCCATCGCTATCAGTATCATGTCTATGACCGGGAAAGTATTTTCCCGGCGGCTTTAGATAGTCTCAAGTTAGAGCTTTTTCGTTTAGAAAATGAATTTCCAGATCTCATTACTCCTGATTCACCCACCCAAAGAGTGGCGGGGGAGGCTTTGCCCAAGTTTAAAAAGGTGACGCATACGCGGCCAATGATTTCTTTGTATGATGCTTTTTCGGAAGAGGACATGCAGGATTGGGAGCAACGCAATCTTAATTACGCTGAAGCTAATGGCTTACAAATCAAGCCAGAAGATTCTTATTATTGTGAATTAAAACTCGATGGTCTCGCGGCTAATCTCCGCTATGAACGTGGTCTTTTTGTTCAAGGAGCTACTCGCGGTGATGGTAAAGTGGGGGAAGATATTACCATGAATTTACGGACTATCGAAAGCCTGCCCCTGCGTCTGCACCGTCCTGAAAAAAAAGAATTGCTAGCTATTGGTTTGCGTCCAGAGGATCTTACCTCTTTCTATCATCTTTTAGATGACGGGATTATTGAAGTTCGGGGCGAGACTATTATGGCGAAAAAGACCTTACAGGATTTAAATATTGTTTATGCTCGTGAAGGCAGGGCTTTATTAGCTAACACCCGTAATGGCGCCGCCGGCTCTTTACGACAACTTGATCCCAAAGTTGCCGCCGAGCGCAAGCTAGATTTTTACGCCTACGATTTACTCTTAGGCGACTACTCTAGGGGCGAAATTATTACCACCCGAGTGGCGGCGGATAAGTTGGTGGAACTTTTAGGTTTCCGGCGCGTTCGCCATAATCAGGAGTGCTTAGATTTAAAAGCGGTTTTTGCTTTTCAGCGCCATTGGGAAAAGAAAAAAGAAAATCTACCTTTTTTCATTGACGGGGTTGTAGTCAAATATAATCGTCTTCAGCTTTGGGAAGACTTGGGCACAGTGGGGAAGGCTCCGCGTTATATGATGGCCTATAAGTTTTCGGCGGAGCAGGCAACTACTAAATTATTGGATATTGTTTGGCAATTGGGTCGCACTGGCGCCCTTACGCCGACCGCGATTTTAGAGCCGGTTAAAGTGGGGGGCGTGACTATCGGTCGTTCTACCTTACATAACTTAGATGAAATTAAACGCCTGGACTTACGTTTAGGCGATACCGTTATTATTGAAAGGGCGGGGGATGTGATCCCCAAAGTGGTGGCCGTTTTAGCCAATCTCCGCTCTGGGAAAGAGCAGATAATTAATGCTCCTAAGGTTTGCCCTCGTTGTGGCTCTAAAGTGGAGCGCAGTGGCGAAGAAGTTGCTTATCGCTGTCTCAATAAGAGTTGCTATGCCGTGGCTTTACGCCGTTTAATGCATTTTGTTTCTAAGCCCGCTCTTGATATTGAAGGTTTAGGCCCGAAGATCATTGAGCAATTAGTTGCTGAAGGTTTATTAGAAGACGCCGCTGATATTTTTGCGCTGCGGCGGGAAGATTTAATTGGCCTCGAAGGTTTTGCCGAAAAAAAGGCGGATAAGCTGATTGCTGCTATCGCCTTGAAAAAAGATCTACCTTTAGCTAGGTTTTTATTCGCTCTCGGTGTTTTACATATTGGTGAAGAAAGCGCCAGCACCCTGGCTCAATCTTTAGCCCGCCGTTTGTCTGGAGATAAATATTCTCCCCACGATTTATGGTTAGCGGCTAAAGGGGTTAGTGCGGAGGAATGGATGAGTCTTGATGATATTGGGCCGGTGGTGGCTCAGAGTTTAGCCTCTTTTTGGCAGGCGCCAGAATCAGAAGAACTACTGTCTAAGTTTTCCCGACTTGGTATTTTATTGTCTCCACCTATACTTACGGGCGGTTCTTTGCAGGGTAAATCTTTTGTCTTAACTGGTTCTTTGCGTGGTTTGACAAGACAGGAGGCAAAAGATAAAATTAAAGCCAGAGGCGGCAAAACTAAGGAAAGTGTCAGTCGCAGTCTTGATTATATTGTTGTTGGTGAAGAACCTGGTTCCAAACTGGCGGAAGCGCAGAAACTGGGCGTGAAGATTTTAACGGAAGCAGAATTTATAAAATTAATTCAGTAAAAAGATCGACTTCTTAATTTTTATGCAATTTAAAGATAGTGACATCCAGCATATTGCCGACTTAGCCCGTTTGGAATTAACGCCAGCGGAGCTAGTTTCTTATGGTTCTCAACTATCAGCGATTACTGCTTATATTGATCAACTGCAAACAGTCACGGCTGAAAATGTCCAGACTCCTCCGTCTTTAGTTAATGTCTGGCGTGAAGATGAAGTACGGTCTTGGGATCCAGAAGAGAACGAAGGAGCCTTAGCTCAAGGAGAGCGCGAGGCCGGTTTAATAAAAGTTAAAAGAGTTTTATAAATATGGATGCTCAGTCTTTCACTATCGCTCAAGCAAGAAAAGAATTGGACAATGGCGCTGTTAGTTCTGTAGAATTGACCAGGGCTTGTTTGCGACGGATTGAAGCTTTAGATCCAAGCCTACACTCCTGCCTCTTGGTGGATAGCGAGGGGGCTTTAGCGGCCGCGGAGGAGGCAGATTTACGTCTCCGTTCTGGTGAGCGTTTACCTTTATTAGGCATTCCTTATCTGGCTAAAGATATTTTAATGACTAAGGGTTTGAAGACGACGGCGGCCTCTAAGATTTTAGAAAATTATGTCGCCCCTTATGACGCTACCGCTATTTCTAGATTGCGTTCTGCCGGGGCGGTGATGTTGGGTAAGACCAATTTGGATGAATTTGCTCATGGTGCTTCTACGGAAAATTCCGCCTTTGGACCAACTAAGAATCCTTGGGATTTGAGCCGGGTTCCTGGCGGTTCCTCCGGTGGCAGCGCGGCCGCAGTGGCGGCAGGTTTAAGTTTTTTTGCTCTCGGTACTGATACTGGCGGTTCAATCCGACAGCCAGCTAGTTTCTGTAATTTAGTCGGCTTCAAACCGACCTATGGCCGCGTTTCTCGTTTTGGTCTTTTATCTATGACTTCCTCTACGGATACCATTGGCCCCTTAACCCGAACAGTGGAAGACGCCGCTTTAGTGCTAGCAGCGATTGCTGGTCCTGACGGCCGGGATGCTAGCGCTTTGCCGGAGCCCCCCGTCGACTATCAGCTGGATTTAGAAAAGGGTGTTAAGGGTCTTCGAATTGGGATTGTCCCTTCTTACTTTGAATCTAGTTTGGATCCACGTGTGCGCACAGCTGCTTTTTCTGCGCTTGAAGATCTCAAGCAAGCTGGTGCGGAGATTGTTAATATTTCTTTACCTTATAATGATTACAGTATTCCTGTCTACTATGTTATTACTCCGAGCGAACTTAGCTCTAATCTGGCGCGTTTTGATGGTATTGGTTGGGGATTTTCTCAGCCCGAAGCGGATAATTTAGCCGCTTTCTATAAAGTTAATCGTGGACACGGTTTTGGCCCGGAAGCCAAGCGTCGGATTATGTTAGGCACCTTTGCTTTAAGCGCTGGTTATGCTGATGCTTATTACAAAAAAGCTCAGGCGGTCAGGGAGTTGATTAAAGATGATTTTCGGCAAGCTTTTAGCCAAGTTGATATAATTTTTACCCCTACTTCGCCGCACCCCGCTTTCAAGCTGGGAGCGCAGGTTAATGATCCTCTGGCCATGTATCTAGAAGATATTTATTTAGCCGGCGCTTCTTTAGCTGGTTTGCCCGCCCTTTCCGTGCCGGGAGGTTTTGTGGCTGAGGAGGGTAAGGAACTACCTTTTGGTTTTCAATTAATTGGTGCCGCTGGTACTGAGGCCAAGGTGCTGAGAGTAGCGCGGGCCTGGGAAAAGATTAATAATTATTTTGAGCGCCAGCCTAATCTCTAGGCTCGACCTCTATATTACTATGGAAGCGAAAAAAACGATTAAAATTATTTTCTTCTTAATTGCTTTGGCAATTATTATTTTCATGTCAGTAATTTTTATTAACAGTCAAATTGACTCCAAAGAGGCGTCTAATGATTTGTTACCAGGTGAAAATGTTCCCGCTTTAAGCACAGAGAACAGTCAAAGTTATCAGGCTGTTAATTTGCCGGTTATTTCTTCCGAGGACTTTGTTAGCGGTCAAGAAGAGAAGAATCTTGATTTAATTGTTTATGAAGATTATGCCGATTTATTTAGTGCTGACTTTGCCACATCTTTAAATCAGGTCCAATCTGAATTTGGTAATCAAGTGAGAATTGCTTTCCGTCCTTTTACCGTTGCTAATTCTGAACTTTCTCTGCAGGCGGCCTTGGCTGTACGCTGTGCGGCTGATGCTGGCCAAGGACAGGAGTTTAGAGCTAAGGTTTTTTCCGCTGTTCGGGAAAATAAGCTGACGCTTGAGTCTTTTGCTGTTTTTGCCTCAGAATTATCTCTAAATAGTGAAGAATTTCAGGCTTGCTTGACTAATTCTGAAAAAAAGGAAAAGATAGGAGGACTAATGTTGGGGGCGGAGAATTTTTCGGTTTATGGCGCTCCGGCTATTTTCATCGGTGATGAGATGATTATCGGCGCTCGACCTTATGAGGCCTTTACCGACTCCAATGGCGATGAAATTGAAGGTTTAAAACAGGTGATTGAAAGACAATTGAAATAATGCTATCTTAAATAGCATTAATGGAGAGGTCGCATAGTGGTCGATTGCGCTCGCTTGGAAAGCGGGTATACCTTAATCGGTATCGAGGGTTCGAATCCCTCTCTCTCCGCCAAGACACTAAACAAGGTTAAAAGCCTTGTTTTTTGGTATTTACGTAGTTTATGGTAAAATATTTATCTATAATAACGAGTAATGATTAAAATTTATGAAACCTTTTCATAGCAAAATGACTGAAAAATCTCCCATGTACATCTATGCCACGGAAATGGTGTCCAGTTACTATAGCTGCGTAGGGTTAGGAGGTAAAAGAGTTCTAAGTATAGTCGGTTCAGGAGACCAAATAATAAATGCTTATTTTTTTGGAGCAAAAGAGGTTATTGGTTTTGATATTAATAAACATGCTTTTTTTATACTTGACTTGAAGATATCCGCTGTTAATAAATTGAATTACCATGAATTTTTAGAATTTTTTGGCAATAACTTATCCGATGGTTGTTTAAGCTTCAATCTTTATATTAAACTAAGAAATAGTTTATCATTAAAAACGCGAAATTTTTTTGATAAAATCTATAAAGATTTTAATAATAATGGTAAGAATCTTATTAAATCAGAATATTTCCATCAACGCCACACGATTAAGGCTTCCGCTCATGACATTAACGCTTATCTTGAAGATGAAAAAGAATATTTAAAATGTAAAATAATAATGCAAAACAAAAAAATAAATTTTTTTCAGTCAGATATTAATGATATTGATACCGAAAAAAATAAAATGTTAAAAGGTAAGTTTGATATTATAAATTTATCTAATGTGTTAAATTATTTAACAGGTAACACGGCCGAAGATAGTTTATTAGAAGTTTTATCTGAAGTAACAAAAAAAGTAAGTAAAAAAATAAGTAAAAATGGTCTATTTTTTTATTATTCATATTCTCCTAGTACTTATAATTACGAAAGTAAAAAAATTCCTCCTGCTTCACGAAAAAGCATAATTAACAGTATAAAAAAAATAAATAACCTTAAAATACTAATTAGAAGATTTAAGGGGGTTAATACGGAGACATTTGATAAAATTAATATTTTTATGAATCAATAACCTGGTATATTAGGAAAATTTACTTTAATTTCAACATATAACCATTCCAACCACATCCCACCCTCTCCGTAGATTAAAAAATAAGGTTAATATCCTTATTTTTTATTGTTCAAATTTTTTAATATTAATTTATTTAGCTAATAATATGCAAATATATAGTTTATAAAATTAGCCCCCTTCTTATTATTGACAAATACCATATATTATGATATAATACTTTTGTTCATGATATTACTTTAATAATGTTTTTAAAGATTGGATTAATTGTTGAGTTTATCGATATCTTGGTAGATTTAACAATTAACCTAATAATAAAAATCCATGAACATTTTAACCGCAGAGTTTGCTCTTTATTTTTCAATTTTTGCCACAGTTTTTTCGGTGGTAAGTTGTATTTATACCCTAATAACCACCCTTAGGGTGAGAAAATTGGTAAATGAAGTAAAAAAAATGAGGGGAGCTAAATAAATTTCCCCGCAAAAAATGCCAGGAAGTCTAGAACATCAGACTTCCTTTTTTATTTATTAGATTATTTTTTACGCCAGCTTAATAATTATTTTTCTAAAAAAGCCAATGGCTTTATTTAGTTTTATTGTTTCTAGGGTAAAGCGTATCAATCTTCGCATAAGATGATATCCATATATTATAATGAGAACAAAACTGATTCCTTCATTTTTAATCCTTATTTTAAATTCCTCTTTTAAGCCGGTGAAATATCGGTTGGCGCTCAATCCGCCCTCACCCCGGAATTTAACTAAGGGCTTGGGATCAAAGAAGAAGCTATCACTTATTTTTTCTAGCCGGTATAGCCAATCAATATCAGCGGCTATTTGATATTTTGTGTTGAATTTTCCCACCTTTTGGATGATCTCTTTTTTACAATAATAAGTTGGATGGGCAAAATAGGTTGAGCTGTATAATTGATCCTTAAAGCTTTGGCGGTGGGGGCTTGCTCCTAATATTGCAAATGATGATTTTAAATCTTTGTCATAGATAAGCATTCGTGAACAATAATAATCAATTTCTTGATTGCTAAAAGCTAAGGCAATTCTTTCTAGGGCTTGATTATCAAAAAGAATGTCGTCAGAATGTAGGAAGCCTATTACTTGGCCGCTAGCGCTTTCCATTCCCTTATTAAAAGCATCGTAGGCGCCATTTTTTTGTTTTATGATTAAGTTGGCTTCAGGGTAGAATGATTTAATAATTTCAATTGTCTGGTCACTCGATCCACCGTCAATAAAAAGATGCTCAAAATTTTGATAACTTTGTTTTTTAACTGATTCTATGGTTTCAGTAAGGTGGGCGGCACTATTAAGCGTGCAGGTAATAATTGTGATTTTTAGCTGTTCCATATTTTATATTATTATTTTATCTTCATTGGTCGATAATTACAAATATCTGATTGATTTTAATTTTAGTGAACTTAAAACGGGGGTTACTTGTAAAATTCCTATTTTTCCTTTATTATAAGCCTATAATAACTTTGATTTTATGGATTATCGCCGTTTTCACCAAGACCGGATATTGGGCCATTTATTATCGGCCCCCTTTATTTATTTGCCGCTTTTAGCTCTGCTTTTTTTAGATTTATGTGTAAGTATTTATCAAGCTATTTGTTTTCCCATTTATGGCTTGGAAAAAGTGAGGCGGGCTGATTATATTTTAGTACGCGATCGTAATAAGTTAAAATATCTTAACGCTTGGGAGAAGATCGGTTGTATGTATTGTGGCTATACTAATGGTTTTCTTTTGTATGCCAAGGAAATTGCCGGTCGCACAGAAAAATATTGGTGTGGAGTCATGCATGAAGGGAAGCCTGGTTTTAAAGTTCAGGCGAGCCAGATAGAGCAGAACTTTTCTCCTTTTGGTGATGAGAAGGATTTTCACCAAAAGTATGGGGCTTAGTTAGATTTTTTAATTTCTTTTGAGTTATCGGTAAATAAAAAGCGCCCTGTGCGGGCTTTTTTTATTTTTACGTCAAAAATTTGCTATTATTAGTAGCCCAATTGTATATTTGACTTATTTCCTATTTACTGTTAATATCAATAAATTCTCGTTCTTTTGTCAAATAAAAGTCTAACCACCTTAAACCATAAAAACCATGAAAAGAATTTTCTTGTATGCTGCTATGACTGCTTTTTGTCTTTGCTCCTTCCAGATTGCTAGGACACAAACTCAGTTATGTAATCAAAGCGACCATGACATCAACCTCGTATATGAGGGGGTCGCTATCCCCGTACCGGCTAATAGTGTGCTCTTTTGGCCAGAGGCACCTTCAGGGCAGTTCATCGCCTATATCTATAGGTATATATCCGATATTGAGGACACTTCTTCCCGGGTGGTGGAAAAATATGGCTTTGTTGCCCTGGAAAATGAAAATGAGCTTATCATTTTCGATCGCTTCCGTAGACCATTGCCGGTACTTTTAGCCAACCACACCAGCAAGGAAATGCTGATAGAGTACAGCAATCTGGCTGTGTTTATCCAGCCGGGGGCTACGGTTAGCTTATCAGGGGTTTTTATTACCCCCACCGGCGAAGCGACTGTGCTTATTAGTGAATGTCGCGGGGATTTCATTAACCCCCCACAACCAGTGCTTTTAAGCTTTAAAACATCTCCCGACGGCTTACGGGCCGAAATTAAATGAATTTGAGGGTCTCCTTTGTATAATTAACAAAGCAGACCCTCTATTTTTTTGTTTTTTAGTCTTTTTATGCTAATATTATCAAGAGGATTATATTATTTATAATAATTTTATGTTAAAGATGCCCAAAGGTTTAAATCGGAATAAAAAAGAAAGCTCGCCATTAGCAGCCGAAGTTTTATCTGAATCTCCCCAAGCGCCGCTTACTGGGGAAGCTATTACCCCGAAGATTGAAGCCCAGATGGATGCCCGTCTCAATTTAGAAAAATTGTTATCTCTTTGGCGATTGAAAAAAGAATTGGGTCAGTCTTTAATGCCGGAAGAGGTGTTGCAGATTAGCGGTATGGAAGTCCAGGAATTAATTGTCGCCATGGAGGGGAAGGTGATGGAGGAACAGATTGACGGCGCTGCCCTAATGTCGGTTTTAGACGAATCTCTTAGCGCTCTTGATCGGGAAAAGAATGAACAGGAGAATAATGGTGTTAGCAATAAGTCTTCGGAGAGTTTAATGTATAAAGCGGCCAATAGTAAAAAATTCCGGGCTTTTTTTGTGGCTTTGATGATTTTTTTGAAATTTGCTCCTGCCCAAGGTGTCGCAAAGACTGATTTCAAAACTCAGGACAGAAACGATGACCTTAAAGAGATTAAGAATCCTTTCAATTTAGAACCTAATCCGGAAAATACTTATCAGGTTCAGGCTGATGATTTTAGTAAATTTAATGAGGGTAAAGATGGCGGCGATGCCAAGCCTTTAAAAATTAATATTGAAGAAGGTCCGCGTTCCGCTACTTTAGAGATGGCCGGCTACTTTGATACTGATTCTGGCGAGCTTAATGAAGATGTAAAAACAGAGATTGCCAACAATTTTCAAAACTTTCTCAGTCAGATTACTCCTGATAATGTTCAGGATGTTTTAGATTCTGACTTTGTGCTCTATGGTTCCAGTGATGAGCGCCAGACCAGTAATTGGCATGGTAGCAATGAAGAGTTAACGCTTGCCCGTTTGGCCGCTATTGAAGAAATTTTAAGTGATGTTTTGCAGCATTATGATTTTTCCTCTTTACCTGATGATGTAGCCGAGCAAGTGCGGGCTAAGATTTTTGTGCAGACGATGCCGTCTTCGGAAACTGGTCCGGAAAAGGGCGTTACTTATCTAACGGATTTACATAAAGATACGGGCGAAAATTATAGTGCCGAGGAGCTGGTAAAAATCAAGATAGAAAATCCAGGCTTATATAAACAATTATTAGACGAATGTCGCAAAATTACTTTTTCTCTTTCCTTGGATAAGAGTCAAGATATTCCGACGATGTCTCCTAAAATACCACAGCTTGTCATTCCTTTGCCCGATATTCATGAGCGTCCTTGGCAACCTTCTTTAGAGAAATTGCCAGAATATACGAATGTCTGCTTGATTTTTGACAATAGTCCTTCGGTGGGGGATTCCTATCCTTATATTGCGGAGTTAATTGCCAACCAAGATTTTGATGGTTTAAAGATTTTGTTTGCGACTTTTTCAAAAAAGCTTGATGCAATGACAACTTACGACAATCCTCAGGATGTAACCCAGGCGATCAAGGGTATCGAATATAATGGTGATGTGGAGGAGCGGGCCTTAGTGGCCGCCGAAAGTGCCTTGAAAAAAATACCAGCTGGTGACAAGAATGCTGTTTTTGTTATCACTGATGAAGATTTTCAAGAAGTATCTTTAGAAAAGATTCAAGAGTTAAGGGCTCTAGCTACTGCTAAGAATGCTGATGTCTTTTTCTATTATGCTGATGATAAGAATAAAGCTTTGCGCCAGGTATCACTGGATGATTTAGAGACTGGTTGGAAGAGCGAGGTCTTTAAGGTTGCCTCTAAGCGAGTGGAGGCAATGTTAAATAATGGCGAGCGTAGAATTGCCGGTTTGGAGAAACAGCATCAGTATCAGTTAGATATTAGTACTCGTCTGGCTCAGCGTGATCTTAATCCCTCTTTGCAAAAGAGCTATCAACTAGCCCAGACTAAGGCCGCCGACTTATTAGCTAAAATTGATAATAGCCGTGCTCAAATTGAAACTTTAAGGAATGATTGGGAAAGTGGCTCGGTTGAACGTTTGTTAGCTAATGATTTATTAAAAGACTTTAAGATTGGCGAAAATAAGAAAGATTTTGATCAATCTTTGAAATTGAGGGTGCATAGTAGTAATCTAGGCGCCCCCGCTTTAGACTTGGCTAATGCCGACCAGACCACTAAGCTTTAATTAGGGCTCTTTGCAGTTATATTTGACTATTTTTGAAAAAACAATTATTATCAAGGAGTGAGGCAAAATTACGCCCGTGGCGTAATTTTTGCTTTAAAAGACTGTAATTAACTATTATTTATGGAAATTAGAAATATTGCCATTATTGCGCACGTTGATCATGGTAAAACCACTTTGACCGATGCTTTAATGCGCCAAACCGGCATGTCTGGAGACGAAGTCAGTATGGATAGCAACGCCTTGGAAAAAGAACGGGGTATTACTATTTATTCAAAGAATACTTCTGTCTTCTATCAAGACACTAAGATTAATATTGTTGACACCCCTGGTCACGCTGACTTCAGTTCTGAGGTGGAGCGCATTTTGCGTTCAATCGATTGCGTTTTATTGTTAGTGGACGCACAGGAAGGGCCGATGCCGCAAACTAAATTTGTGCTCAAGAAATCTTTGGAATTAGGTTTAAAGCCGATTGTGGTGATTAATAAGATTGATAAGCCGGCGGCTCGTCCGGTGGAGGTGGTAGAAATGGTTTATGAATTATTTTTGGATTTAGGGGCTAGCGATGAACAGTTAGATTTTCCGGTAATTTATGCCGCTTCTAAGCAGGGAATTGCCAAGAGGGAATTAGCGGATGAATCAGATAATCTTAGCCCACTTTTAGATTTGATTTTAACTCATGTTGCTCCCGCTTCTTCGGCGGAGGCTTTTGCCAAACCCTTACTCGCTCAGCCTTTCAATCTTGCCTATGATAACTTTTTAGGTCGTTGCGCTATTTGCCGGGTTTATGAAGGTAAAATTAAAGCGGCTCAGAATGTTTTTATTGAAAATTTGGATGGTCAAACTCGGGCACGAAAAACTACCAAGCTTTTTACCTTTAAAGGTGTTGGTCGTCAGGAAGTAACGGAAGCGGAAGCAGGCGATATCGTGATGGTCGCCGGCCTGGCCGATATTTATATTGGTGAGACTATTGCTGAGAGTGCTGATCAACCGGCTTTACCCGCGATTAAGATTGACGAACCGACTATTGCCTTGAATTTTTTAATTAATAACTCTCCTTTTGCCGGCCGGGAAGGTAAATTTGTAACTAATCGCCAGTTAAAAGAACGTTTAGAAAAAGAATTGGAAGTAAACGTCGGTCTCAAGATTGATTTTTCGGAAACTAATTATTACCGCGTTTTCGGGCGGGGAGAATTACATATTGCCATTCTCTTAGAAAATCTTCGCCGTGAAGGTTATGAATTACAGGTTTCTCAGCCACAAGTAATTATTAAGGAAGAGGAGGGCGTCAAAGTTGAGCCTTTTGAAGAAGTGACGATTGACGTGCCGGAAAATTTATCAGGCGTGGTGATTGAGAAAGTTTCTAAACGCCGCGGCCAGATGACTAACTTTAAAACCCATAACAGTCAGTCCCGTCTAACCTTTGCCATGCCCACTCGGGGTCTGCTTGGTTATCGCAACGAATTTATCGTTGATACTCGCGGTGAAGGCATCCTTTGTGCTCAAGTATTAGGCTTCCAGCCTTATGCCGGAGAGATTGATAAGAATGACTTAGGCTCCATGGTCTCAATGATCACCGGCAAGGCTTTGGCATTTGCCCTTTGGAATTTACAGGAGCGGGGCGTCCTTTACATTGCTCCTAATACGGAAGTCTACGAAGGCATGGTTATTGGTAATGTGGCCAAAGGTAATGATTTAGCGGTTAACCCGATTAAGGGTAAACAGTTAACTAATGTCCGCGCCTCTGGCTCTGATGAAGCGATTCAGCTCACCCCACCTGTGCCTTTGACGATTGAACTCGGCTTAGGCATCATGAATGCGGATGAATATTTAGAAATTACTCCTCATAATGTCCGTTTACGCAAGCAGTATCTTACTGAGGTTGATCGCCAAAGAGCAAAAAGAGCCAAGACTGATTAAGTTTAGCAATAGAAATAAAAAGCCGTGAATAACGGCTTTTTTGTATCATGTCAACATATTGCCCGACCGCCTGATAACGACTATAATATTATTAGAAACACCTATTAATTTTTATTTAAGATTATTGTTTTTTATGTCTAATTTACCTTTAATTGGTTTTATCGGTCAGGGCTTTATTGGCAAGAATTACGCTGATGATTTTGAGGCGCGTGGTTTTACAGTTATACGTTATTCCCAGGAAGAGCCTTATCTCGCTAACCGCGAACGGATTGCCATCTGCGATTTTGTCTTTATTGCCGTGCCCACCCCCACCACTCCCCAAGGTTTTAGTTCCGCTATTTTAGAAGAAGTCTTAGCTTTAGTTGGTCCCGGGAAGGTTGCTGTCATTAAATCCACTATTCTCCCCGGCACCTGTGCGTCTTTGCAAGAAAAATATCCTGATCGTTTTATTTTTCATAGTCCGGAATTTTTAACCGAAAAAACTGCTGCTTGGGACGCCGCGCACCCTAGTCGTAATATTGTCGGCTATCCCGTTGATGATGCTATCTATCGGGCTAAGGCCGAAGAAATTTTAGATCTCTTGCCGCCGGCACCACTGCGTCTGGCTTGCCGGGCCAAAGAAGCGGAGTTGGTTAAATATGCGGCCAATTGCTTTTTATTTTTGAAAGTTATTTATGCTAACATCCTTTATGATTTAGCCGCTAAGGAGGGTAGTGATTGGGAAAATATTAAAGCGGGAATGGCGGCTGATCCTCGGATTGGTGCCAGTCATCTTGATCCGGTGCATGCTTCCGGCACTAATATTCAGAGCGGCCGAGGCGCCGGTGGTCATTGCTTTGTTAAAGATTTTGCCGCTTTTTTAAACTATGCCCGTGACTGCGAATTAGATTTAGCCAGTATTGATTTCTTGGCAGCGGCGGAAGCAAAAAATCTTAGCCTTTTAAATACTAGCGGCAAAGACGCAGAAATTATTGCTAGCGTCTATGGTCAAAGTTAATTTTGTTTTCTTTCATGTTGAATAAATTGTTAAAATTGATGACCAAAATTACTCCCGCCTCTTATCGTTGGCTGTGGGAGCATGATGGCTTTAAGCGTTATTTTTTTAATACCGGCTGGATGTTTGCGGGCCAAATTTTTGCTTTAATTTTGTCTTTTTTTATTGGCGCTTGGATGGCCCGCTATCTCGGTCCAGAAGATTACGGCACTATTAATTATGCCTTAGCTTTTGCCGGACTTTTTGGTTTTATTGCCAGCTTTGGTGTGGATAGTATTTTAGTGCGGGAATTAGTGAAGAGTCCGGAGAAAAAGGAAGAGTTACTGGGTACTAGTTTCGTTCTTAAGTTGTTAGGAGCCCTGATGGCCATTATTTTTACGGTTATTGCCACTTTCATGGTTGAACAAAGCTCCTTTAACCGGATTTTAATTATTATTTTCACGACTAGTTTTATTTTTCAGTCTTTGAACGTAGTTAGTGCTTTTTTTCAATCTCGAGTAGAAGCAAAAAATAATGTCTGGTCTCAAGTTGGCGCTGGTTTGCTTAGCAGCCTCCTTAAAATTGTCTTTATTCTTTCGGGGGCGGGCTTAGGGTGGTTGATGCTGATTTTTACCCTGGATGCCGCTTGGCAGTCTTTACTATTGGTCTTGATTTATCGCCGCCGCGGTTACCGCTTAGGTGCTTGGCGTCTTCGTTGGTCTTTGGCTAGGCAAATTGTCTCGACCTCTTGGCTCCTGATGTTGTCAGCGGCTGTTTCTTTTATTTTGTTAAGAATTGACCAGGTGATGATCGGCCAAATGTTGGGCACGGTTGAAGTCGGTCTGTATGCGGTGGCCGTTAAATTTGTTGAGGTCTGGTATTTTTTACCAGGAATCATTTCCGCCTCTCTTTTTCCGGCAATTTTGAATGCAAAAAAAACTGATATTAATATTTATCGCCGGCGCTTATTTCATTTTTTTGTGTTTATGTTGGTCTTTTCTTTGGTGGTCGCTCTCGGGACCGTGGCTTTGTCTTATTACTTAGTGGTGGGTTTATTTGGAGTCGAGTATCTCCCGGCGGTGGCAGTGTTGAGAGTTTATGCTTGGTCAAGCGTGGGTTTATTTTTAAATTGGGCTTTTTATCAGCAATTAATTGCTGAAGACCGCTTATACCTTATCTTTTTTAGTAATTTTGCGGGCATGGCCCTGAATGTTTGTTTAAATTTTTTATTTATTGCCCGTTTCGGGATCATCGGGGCCGCTTGGGCGACGCTTATTTCTTATTTATTAGTGCCAGCGATTATTTTTTGGCATTTTCAGCGCGGCAATAAGTCGATTTCGTCTTAGTCTAATTATTTTACTTTTATTTTTAAAAAGACCGACACTGATAGTCGGTCTTTTGGTACTTATCTAAAGATTTAGCTGATATTTAAAATCTCTTGCAGGCGTCGACGGAAATGGGCGAGGGTATAGTATTGCTGATAGCGAGCTTGGCCGCGAGCACCCATGATATTCCGTAGTTCGGGGTCAGCAATGAGAGTGTTGAGAGCGCCCGCCAGCGCCTGGCTGTCGGCTGGTTGGACAGAGAGACCATTAATTCCATCTTGGCCAACTTCTTCAACGCTGGTTTGGAGATAGGTGTTAACTATGGCTTTGCCGGCGGCCATGGCTTCCAGTTGGACTAAGCCGAAGGCTTCACTTTTCGCGGTGGAGGGAAAGAGAAAAATGTCAGCTGCTAAGAAGAAGGGGTGAAGGTGGGCCTGGGGTTTAATGATGGTGATTTTATCTTCTAAATTATTATCTTTAATTAATTGACGTAAGTTTTTTTCTTCCGGACCAGTGCCGATAATTAATAATTTAGCCTTAACTTCCGTCATCGCTTTGATCGCGTAGCTGAGACCTTTATAATACACTAGGCGGCCAACGGCGAGGATGAGGCTCTCCCGCTGACTATATTTTTCTCTGATTAATTGGGCTTCAGCCTGATCGCCTTGGCTGTAGTCAATATCAACACCATAGGGTACGGCACGGCATTTATCGGCAAATTGGGAGAGCAGGGGGGAGTGTTTAATAAGATTATTGCCGCTAGTAAGGATTAGTCCCGCTCTTTTCAAGCTGGCTTTTATTAAGGGCATGACCAAAATTTTGCTAATTTTTTGGCGGACGATATCGGCGTGGTAATAGATAACTAATTTATGTTTGGGAATGAAGGGGCAGATTAGAGCGGCCAAGGGGAAGGGGTAGTGGATGATGATACGGTCATATTGTAAACAGAGACGGCAACTGAGCCGGAAAAAATCTAAAGACAAGGGCATGCCTAAGGCCTTTCCTAAAGAGGCCGCGCGATAGACTTTAACGCCGTTGATTATTTCTTCGCTTCGCCTTCCTTTTTCTTGGCAAGCTAAGACCGCTGTTTCATCACCAGCTTGGTCGCTAAATCCTTCGGCGATGTTTTGGACCACCGTTTCAATGCCGCCGATTACCGGATAGTATAATTTATTTATCTGTAGAATTTTCATGGTGGTGAATGAGGTCTATTAATTGCTTGCTAGATTTTTCCCAGCTGAAACGACGAGCATTTATCTCCCCCTGGGCGACTAAACGAGCCGCCAGTTTCGGCTGATTAAGGAGTTGATTGATTTTATCATTTATATCACTGGGATTTCTGCCATCGAAGAAGAGAACGGAATCAGCCGCTACTTCTCTAAAGGCCGGAATATCGGAACAGAGTACTGGTATTTTAGAAATTTGGGCTTCTAAAATGGGAATACCGAAGCCTTCATACAGGGAGGGGAAAATTAAGGCCTGGGCGCCGGCTAAAAGGCGATATTTTTCCTGTTCGTCCACAAAGCCGGTGAATCTAATCCCGGGGCCGGCCATGGCTACTAACTTTTCCATCTTCTTATCCATTTTGCCAATAATCAGTAATTCACAATCTTGGAATTTACCGTTAGCCTGGAGGCGGGCCTTAATTAGGCTGCTAAGATTTTTGCGGGCTCGGGCGTTACCAATGGCAACAAAATATGGCATATTAATCGGCTCTGAAGCTTCAGTGGGCTCCTGAGAGGCGGTGGGTAGGGTGGGCAAACCTCCGTAGATGACTTTGATTTTTTCCGCCTTGATGTGTAAATGTTGACTGAGCTCGCGGCGGGAGAATTCGGAAATGGTAACAATTTCTTGGGAAAAGTTTTTAGCAAAAAATAAACAGGCGCGCCAGTACATCTTTCCTGTCAGCGAGCTTTCATTTTTAAAGATAAACGGAGCGGCATCATAGAGGGCGACAATTTTTTTAGAAAATAGCCAGGGTGAATCCAGCGACGGACAGAAGAGGAAATCAAATTTTTCTTTTTTCAATATTTGCGGGAGACGTAATTGTTGATAACCAAAAAGGCGTAGGCGACTAGGCTTGGAGAAGTGCTTTACTTCAAGCTTAATATGACTAGGGAGAGACTGGAGAAAGGCGGCTGATTTTTCGTTAGCAAAAACCGTGATCTCGTCTTTGGTCTCTGGCCAAGCATGCAATAAGCCGGCAAGAAAACTCTCGATGCCTTGATAGCTGGTGTAGGGCAGGGCGTTGATGGCAATTTTCATAAAGAAAAGTTTCTTATTTTCTCTTGGCAGAAGAGAAAAATAATATAAGGAAGGCGTAATATTTTAAGAAGAGCGGCTTGAGGGCGGCCATGATGCTTGCGGAAATAATAATCTTGGGAACGATAATAGACTCGGCGTTTAGCTAGGCTCGGGGCTAAACTTTGTCCGCCGAGATGCACTAAGCTAGTAGAGAGACAGACGGCGACGCGATATTGCTGTTGCCAGGCGCGGCGGCAGAGATCAACATCTTCAAAGTAAAGGAAAAATTGTTCATCCCAGCCCTTTAAATCCTTAAAGGTTTCTCGTTTAATCATTAAAGCACAGCCACTTACCCAATCAACCGCTAGATAGCTTGAATCAGGTTTTGGTTCTAGATTTTTTTGCTGTCGTTTAAAGATTAATTTTTTTAATTTCGGAAAATTACCAAAAGCGGCTTTTTGATAACTGCCATCAGGCAGAGCGAGTCTCGGGGAAATAATACCCAAAGTCTCGTCTTGGCGAAAAAGATGAAGACAGTCGCTCAGAATGTCGGCGCTAATGATGGTGTCGCTATTAAGAAAGAAAAGAAAATCACCTTGAGCAATAGCCGCCCCCTGATTGTTGGCACCGGCAAAGCCCAAGTTTTTCTGATTGGCAATTAATTTTATTTTTTCACCATATTTAGCCTGGATACCTTCGGTGCTACCGTCGGCGGAGGCGTTATCAATTATGATTACTTCTAAATCATTTGGCCAGAAGCCATTTTTTTCTCCTAAAGCAAAAAGACCGTCGAGACAATTTTCGGTCAGTTTCAGAGTCTTATAGTTAATTATAATTACGGAAAAGAGCATAGAGGCTAGAGACGTAGCATTCTTTTTACTAGGTTATAAAGATGTAATTTTCTTAAGGATAAGGATAAAATAAGTTTGCTCAAGTCTTTAATCCTCAGTATTTTTCTAATTCTCACTTGACGCTCGAAGTCAGGCGGTAAAAATTCTTTGTTAGCAATAATAATCTTACGATAGTAGTCTTTCCAGATTTGGTCATAGTAGAGAAAATGTTTAATCTTATTTTTTTTGCCCCAGGATTCATTATCGCCGCGGTTACGGACAATTTGAGTAGCGATAATACCAGCACTGTATTCATGGTCAGCATAAAGTAAGAGGGAGGGCAGGGGAAATAAGTCTAAGGGCTTATTAAATTTTTCGAAGATGTAATAATTTTTTTGGAATAGGCTTCTTTTAATTAGCCAATTAGAGCAGAGAGTAAGATAATAATCGATGCTTGTATAAAATTTTGTGCTCAATAAAGAAAACAATTCTCGTCGATTTGTCGCTATAAAATCCTGGTCTAGCTGTAATAAATTTTTATATTCACGCGGACTTTCTCCTCTAAAACCCAGTAAGTTGCAGATAATTAAGTCGGTATTTTTATTTTTAATAAAATTTAGAATGGTTTGCAGAGCATTTTCTGATTGTAAGTCATCATCGGAAAATACCCAGATGTAGTCACCATCAGCCAAAGAAGCAACTTTAATAATGCCGGGTACTAATTTTCGGGGTTGATCGTCTCGGATATATTGAATATTGCAAAAATTGTTTGTAAATTTTTCTGCCACCTCCGCGGTGTTGTCACTGCTTTGGTTGTCTAGAATAAAAATATTAACCGCGGCCATCACTTCTGGGTTTTGAAATTGACGGACAATACTCTCGAGACATTCATCCAAGAATCTGGCACGATTATAGGTGGGAATGCAGATGCTAATGACTGGTTTCATATTATTTTAAATCATCAATTATCTTCTCAATCATTTGCTGGAAGCTGAGACTGGGCTTCCAGTTGGTAATAGTTTTTAATTTACCGGCATCACCGACTAAGAAAGTTTTTTGAGGACTGAGCATGCCTTTCTTCTCTTGGACAAATTTACGCCAGTCCAAATCTAGATAATTAAAAGTAATATTGACAAAATCTTGAACGGAATGGGCTTGACCTGTAGCAATAATGAAATCATCAGCTTTTTCTGTTCGTAAAATTAGCTGCATGGCACGAATGTAGTCATAGGCATAACCCCAGTCGACTTTGGCATTTAAGTCGCCTAAAATAAGTTGGTCGCTTTTACCATTTTTAATATCAAGGGCGCCTTTAATTATTTTCATGGAAACAAAGCTTTCGGAGCGATATTTGGACTCGTGGTTATAGAAAATGCCGGCGGTGGCGAAGAGACCATATTTTTCTCGATAGAATTTACTTAGCCAGAAGCCGTTCATTTTAGTGAGGCCATAGACAGTATTGGGGTTGCAAGGAGTTGTTTCAGTTTGAAAATTTTCAGAGTTATCTCCAAAAATCAGGGAAGAGCTGGCGTAGAAGATATGGCTAGCAGAAGAAAAAAGACGGACGCCTTCAAGAAAATTGAGAAAAGACAAAACGTTGGTTTGGTAGCTTTGAGCGACTCTGCCATCTTCTTTTTTGTCTCTGTCTTGAGAAGAATGATGGAAGGCGGCTAAGTAATAAATTTCATCCGGTTGCCATTCCTTTAGGAAGGCGGCCACTGCTTGCTCATTATTAATATCAATTTTTTGCTGCCAGTTAGTCTCTCGGGTGCAGAGAGAGTCTTTGCCAATGCCGACTATTTTATAATCCTGCGTAGATAAATCATCAAATAAAATTTTTCCGTCTTGGCCGCCCACGCCGATAATAACCGCCTTTTTTTTATTGGATAAATCTTCTTGACTAATAATCTTAATGGTCGGCAAGGGGAAAATTAATTTACCGCCATTTTTTAGAAATTCTTGTTCCCGATTGACGATATTATCTTGGAAGTGCCAGGGTAATACTAAGAAGTAGTCAGGCTTGGTCGCCTTTGCTTCTTTTTCGGAGACAATGGGAATAAGGGTGCCGGGAGTGCGGCGCTGAAATTTATATTCATTAACATCGGCAATACAGGTTAAATCCGCTGCCGACAGTTGGCAGTATTGTAAGATAACGTTGCCTTTAGTGGAAGCACCGTAGCCATAAACTTTATGGCCTTCTTTTTTAAGATCGGTTAGAAGTTTTTTAAGTTCTTGCCGGTGTTTTTCTGTCTGTAGGCGGAAATTTTCATAGATCGCCATTTGGTTAAAGCCTCTTTTTTCTTCATCATCAAGAGCGTCTTTAATTAAAGATTCGGCTTCTTGGTGTTTAGAGTCACGATGAGCCAAAGTTAAGCAGAAACTGGCACCGTTAATCTTATTAAATTCTAGATTGATTATTTTTAGTCCCGCCCGCTCCGCCATCCATTGGAATTGTTTGAGAGCATAAAATTCTAAGTGTTCATGGCAGATAGTGTCGTAGGAAACATTATCGATCATCGCTGGCAGGTAGCTTTGTTCAACCACCCAGATTCCTTTTTCGTCTAGCACCGCGGCAATATCTTTCATGATGGCTAAGGGGTCGGGTAGGTCATAGAACATGGCAATTGAGCTGATGACCTTGGCTTTTTTATCTCCCTTTAGTTTCTTTACCACCGCGGCTGAGAAAAAAGAAGCTTCTTTAACAACATCGGCCGGATAGTATTCTTGGAATTTTTCCGCAGTCGGATCAATGCCCAGTAAGTCTAATTTCCGATTACGATATTGAGAAAGCAGTGTGCCGTCATTACTGGCAATGTCTATAATTAAATCATCGTCAGCTAGCTCCATCCTTGCTTCTATCTTGGCCACTATTTCCCCTAAATGTGTCACCATGGAGGAGTTCAGTCCGGAGCGATAGCCATAGTTATCACCATAAAGCTTCTCCATGCTGTAGTCGTGCTGAAGCTGGACTAAGCCGCAATGCTGACTGGTATCTTCATGGAAACATTTAACAATAGCCAGGGGTCCGCTCTCGACCACTTCATCAACTTGGGGAAAGACGCCGGTTAAGGCCTGTTCGCCTAAGTCAAGAATAGGGACTAAATTTTCATTACCGCAGATGCGGCAACGGTTAATTTTTTGGTAGAGCATAGATAGGCGGCTATTGATTATTATTTTGAAGATCGTGTTCCATCATAATTTTTACCAATTCTTTAAAACCTACTCGCGGTTGCCAATTTAATTGTTTCCTAGCTTTACTGCTGTCACCGATGAGTAGTTCTACTTCGGTGGGGCGGAAATATTTAGGGTCAATATCAATTAAAACTTTTCCGGAAAGGCGGTCCACTCCTTTTTCTTCTAAACCAGAGCCCTGCCATTCAATTTGATAGCCGGCCAAAGCAAAGGCTTCCTCGCAAAATTCGCGGATACTGTGCGTTTCACCGGTGGCGATGACGTAGTCATCGGCTTTTTCTTGTTGAAGCATCAGCCACATGGCTTCGACGTAGTCCGGAGCATAGCCCCAGTCTCTTTTGGCGTCTAAATTACCTAAACTGATTTTTTCTTTTTTGCCTTGTTTAATTTCCGTAATGCCAGTGGTGATTTTCCGGGTTACAAAAATCTTTCCCCGACGAGGCGATTCGTGGTTGAAGAGGATGCCGTTGCAAGCAAAGATATTATAGGCTTCACGGTGGTTGACCACGGTCCAGAAGGAGAAGAGCTTAGCCACTCCATAAGGTGAGCGCGGATAGAAAGGAGTTTTTTCAGTCTGAGGGGTTTCTTGAACCTTGCCAAAAAGTTCGGAAGTAGAAGCTTGATAGAATTTGGGTTTGATGCCGGCGTTTTTAATAGCATCTAATAGACGCAGGGTGCCGAGGCCATCAATCTCCGCTGTATATTCTGGAATCTGGAAAGAGATATGAACATGTGATTGGGCGCCGAGGTTATAGATTTCATCCGGCTGTATTTGTTCTAACAAACGGCTAAGATTGCTGGAGTCAATTAAATCACCGTAGTGAAGGTGAAAGCGGTCACCCCCAGTTTGTAAAATGTGATCAATCCTTTCAGTGTTAAAAACCGAAGAAGCGCGGCGAATACCGTGGACTTCATAGCCTTTTTCTAAGAGCAGTTCGGCCAGATAGGAACCATCTTGGCCGGTGATGCCGGTAATGAGAGCTTTTTTCATATTTTTTAAATTAGGCACTTTTATCTTTCTTTTTAAATACTAAAGTGGCAAAGGCATAGCGGTGAGGTCCATATTGAAAATCTGGTTCAGGACAAGACCAGTGCGGAGTATCAATGAGCTCGCAATCAGGGATGAGCTCCAGTAGCCTTATTTGTAAATCATTTTTTGTGTATAGCCTTTCATCCTCCATCGGTTTATCCTGTCCTGCTTGCCAGTTTTCTAAATAATCACAGGTGATAATAGCTGTGCCGCCGGGTGCCAGGAGCGCGGCTATATCTTTGATAAAAGTTTCGTCATCACCAACGTGTTCGATTACGGAAGTGGAAAAAATTAATTGGTAGGAATTGAGGATGGTTGTCGGTTTACTCATATATTCTCGTAAGGAATAATTGCTAACCGGATCAATTTCTTCAATTTTAAGTCCCATTTTTTTCAAGCTCAAAGCGGCTGTGTCTTCGTAGCTGCCGACGCATAATATTTTTGAGGTAGTGTTTTCTGGGAGAAGGCGCCAGACAGTATCAAAAACAAAGGCTTGCTGTATATTGGCGGCGACAATTTTTTGGGCATAAATTTTTGGCGCCAAGAGAGATAACATTTTTTCCGCCGGAGCGTAGAGTTGCCTAGCCTTTTCATCAAGGATACGATTAAAGGAGTTATCGTTACCCAAGCTAATCGCTTGATATTTTATAGGAGCTATTTCTATTTCAGTATTTTCTTCAGTCGCAGATGAGTCTCGTAGCCAAGAAAAATTTTCTTGAGGTTTTTGGAGTAAGCGGTAAACTTTGTTTTTAATTTTTCCGCGGATACTGATATTTTTTTCTGGGCGTTGATTAAAAATATTATTTAGAATGCGTTCATAGTCCCAGCATAAATTTTCTGGACTCCAATCTTGATATTTTTCCCAAAGAGGAGCGAAGCCGTTATTGGCAATTGTTAGTAAATCATTTTTTTCTACACAGATGGAGGGTTTAAGGTCGCGGATATGGCGGAACATGGAGCTGCTAGAAATGGCAATTGGTTTTTTTACCGACATTGCGACATCAACTGCACTAGATAGACCGCGGTCACCATTATCACCGTAGAGAAAGATATTAATAGTGTTGCCCGCTAGGAAGTTGCGCAATTGTTCGTCGTTTAAGAAATCGTGGGTAACGGTAAGTTTAATTTTTGGATTTTTAATTAAGGCTTGGCAATCTCTGGCAATTTTTCTAGCATTATCACCATTTTTATCAACAAAGTCGGCGCTAGGAATGTTGAATCTAATTAAAGCTTCGGGTAGGGTTTTTTCAGCGAGAGCGACAATCTTTCCAAAACCTTTATTGCTTGTACCGAAGCCAAAACTACCGATGGTGAAAATAGCGGGTGAGCCGCCGCCCTCATAGCGTTTAATCAATCTTCCTGTTTTGTAGACTAGAGGATTAAATAGTCGCAAAGATGGGTCGGGGGTGATGTAAAAATCAAATAGAGAGTTATTGAGCCGACGGTTGATTAAAAATTGATTGCGATAAGCGATGGCGTTATCAGCAACCGCTTGGGTCACTTCGTGAATAATACCAATCTGGGGAATTTTTATTTTACTAATTCTATTCCAGAATAATCTTGGCAGTATTTTTTGGCTCAGCCAAGGCATTGTAATAGGATGGTAGTTATAGATGATACCGTCAGGCTGATGTTGTGCTATTAGTGCCTTTAACTCGTTGAGACTGGAGCATTCGGTGGGGATAAAATTATATTTTTGAGAAGATTGCAAAATATCAATAATATCTTTACCAAATTCATAAACCCCGCAATGGGTGCGGCGGTGAGAAACAAATAGTATTTTTTTATTATGGTTTAAAGGCTGTTCAAGATTATTCATAATCAAAAATTTATTGAGTTGCCCCAATTTATCTCCCCTCCCGCCCTAAGACGGTGGCAATCGTTTTTAGGGCGATGGTGGCGTCGAGATAGGGGGAGCGATGCTTAATATAATATAAGTCGTGCTGCAACTTTTTTAAAGTATCAACCGGGGAGGAGGAATGATATTCACCCGAAACTTGATCCCAGCCACTTAAGCCTGGTTTTACTAAGAGGCGGGTATTATAGAAAGGTAATTGTTTCTCCAACTCAGCCGAAAATTCTGGTCTTTCCGGACGCGGGCCGATAAAACTCATTTCACCTTTGATCACATTGATTAACTGGGGAATTTCGTCTAAGCGCGTGGAGCGCAGAAAAGAACCAATTGCGGTAATGCGGTTGTCGTTGATTGTCGTCATCGCGCCATCATTATTTTTTACCCGCATGGTCCGGAATTTATATAATTTAAAAGCGCGGCCATTTTTACCAAGGCGCTCTTGAGTGAAGATGGCTGGTCCGGAGCTGCTTAGTTTTACCATTAAGGCAATTAGTGGCCAGAAAGGTAGGGAGAGCAAGAAGATAATAGCGGCCAGGATGAAGTCCAGGCTTTGTTTAAGAAAATCAAAATAATTTTTTTCACCTTCTTGCAGATTTTCTAGGAACCAATCTTGATTAATACTTTCTACCGGCACCTCTTCATTGATTTGTTCATAAAAATTGGTGTAAGAAATGAAGCTAACGCGGTAGCGGAGCAGGGCAAATAAACTACTACTAATCATTTCGTTTGCCCCTAAGTCGTCAGCCAGGACAACAATGCGGATATTTTTGGTGCGGATATTTTTTTCTAAATCGGCCAATTCTGCGGCGTGGCTGATTATTTGGACAATTTGATAACCTAAACCCGGTTTTTTAGCCAGGCTGGCCACTAGGGCAGCGGTTTTTTCATTGTTGCCGATAATGGCTAAGTTGTTTTGCCAGGCATTAGCACTAGCCAGCCAATAGGCCAGACGTCGCCATAACAAAAAAGCAGCCAAGGCGATGGCGGTAAAAATGGCTAGATTGGTTTTAGGGGCGATGTCCGCCCGGGGAAAGATATAGAAATAAAGGGCGGCCAGCAGGGAAGCAGCGATGACGCTATTGAAGGTGCGGCGGGTAAAGTTTTTAATCGCCGCCATTTGGCGGAGACTATAGAGACTATTGATATAAAAAACTAAAATAAAAATTACGAAGACACCAAAAAAATAGCGCCAATGTCCCTGCCAGTAGGGTGTTAAATCTTGTTGGCCATCAATTAGGCGGTAGCGCACAAACAGCGTTAAAGCTAAAGCGGCGTGGAGAATTAATAAATCTCCGGCTAAGAAGATTATTTTTTTCAGGCGATGTTTCATATTTATGCCTAAATCATAGCAATAAAAATATGGAAAAGCAACCAAAAAAGAGCTCCTCGGTTTAGTGTTTTAATTAGGGTTACTATTGACATTAGTTTATAAAAATGATATAATTTAGCTATGTTAAAAGTGTCTGCATTTTTATATATTTATGCTTAAATTCAATAAAAAAACTTATATTTCTGCCTTTTTTGCCCTTTCCTTTTCCTTTTCCTTTTTAGGAATGTTTTTAATTAATATTAGCCAAGTAAAGGCTTTAAGCCCAGAAATTAATCAAGTTAAAGTTCCTGGAGAAGCAACTGTTTATTATCTCAACCATGCTACCCATCAGCGCAAGGCTTATATTAATGAGGCCGTTTTTATCGATTACGGTAATACTTGGGAGGCAGTGCGAACTATTAGTCCGGAAGAATTAGCCAATTGGCCGGAAGCACAGTTAATTAAGACTGCTGATAGTGAAGATTTATATTATATTCAAGAAGGCAAGAAGGTGAAAATTAAGAGTTATCAGGATATTATTGACTATAAATTAAGTTCAGTTCTACCTTTAACTGTGAGTGCTTTTGAATTATCTCAATACGAAGAGCAAGGCTCTTATCAAGAAACCGGATTGCTAAAAGCGCTAGGTTTAGAAATTTCTCAATCTTTAATTAATAATCAGCAATCGGGTAATGTCTTAGTGCCGGGCACCCTGGATAACCAAGTGATGTTGCTTCACTTTCAGGCGCGTAACGAAGCCGTATCGGTGCAAAGTCTTCGTTTCAACTCCGGCGGCCTCTATGACTCTAAGCTAGTTGATGATATTTATTTAGTTAACGCTGCTACCGGGGAACGGTTAAAGGGTCATAGCACGGTACATGATCGTGAAGTGTCGCTTTATTTGAATCAAGGCGTTTTATTAATTCCAGCCGGTGCCACCGTTGATTTACGCGTTATGCTCGATCTTAAGAGTATTAGCAGCGTCGGCGGTCAAGATTTACGCTTGCAATTGCTTAGTGCCGATTCTATTGGTGCTTCCGCCGCCGCTACAGGCAATTTCCCTTTAGTTTCCTCTACCTTTTATATGGTGGAAGCTAATTCCATTCTTGGTCGGGTAGAAGCAACAGAGAATAGTTTGAATGGTAATGGTAGTGCCCGCAATCTCGGTGTTTTTACGCTTGCCGAAACTAGCGGCCAAGAAGATGTTTATATCAAAGAGATGGTCTTTAGTAACGAAGGTACGGCGGGACGTAATGATTTAGATACTTTTAAGCTGAAAAAAGATGGTAAAATAATTGCTTCGGCTAAGACCATGGATCGTAATCGTCTTGTTTTTGATATCTCCTATCTCCGTATACCTGCCAACACCAGAGTCCAGTTGACGCTTAGCGCTAATCTAACTAATGATTACCAGAGCCAGAGTGCGGTTGATTTAAGTCTAGAAAGACTAACGGCCGTGGGGCGGACTTATGAGTTTTCGCTCAGCCCCTTAATTACCAATCTTCAAGAAAGCTTCCTCTTGCCATAATCGCTAAAAACAGGCACAAATGCCTGTTTTTTGTTTGGCGACAAGCCTAAGTTATGATATACTAAAAAGAGCTTTCCAGCTGATAAATTTTTTAATTTTAGATTTAAATATATGTGCAGTCGGACCAAGTTTTCTCTTTTTGTCCTTGCTTTAGCCCTGGGCTTTTTCTTAGTGCCTTCGGCTCAGGCGGCTGTTTGCAACACCGATACTCAAATTAATCTGGTGGCACGTGACCCCGGAGGAGCTTATATCCCCGGAGTGAAGGCGGAATTGTATTATCAGGTTATTGATGCTAATGGTAAGCCTAAGCCCGGCAACCGGGCGGCGAGTGCGACCGCCAACGCCATGACTGGTATTGCTACTTTAAAATTCCGTAATAGTGCCGCCGAAAGCGGAGTTTACGCTTTGAAAATTCAGTCAATTACCAAAGATTTTACTAGTTTTTGGTATTATGGCTTAGAGCTAGCCTGTGGCCAGCAATTAAGCCTAGAGAAGACCCTTAGTGGCTTTAATTTTGTTATTCGCGATTATAATGGCGACCTGCTTTATAATACTAATTTTAATGTCTATACTCAGCGCTACGATGTTGATGGTAATCCGATAAAGCAAACTAAAGATTTAGTAGCGACTTTAAATACTGGTAGTAGCGGCGGCGCTAAGGCCTACGTGCCTCAGGGCAGTGTCCGCAGCCTTGATGGTAGTCAGGGTGATTATTATGTCCTCGAGCTGACGCGCAATGGTAAAAAATTTGAACTCTACGGTCTTAAAGCCGTAGACACTTTATTAACTAACGTGGAATATTATTCCAGTGCTTTTAAGGTCACTTTACGTAGTTCGGCGGGAGCCCTTTTCCCGGGAAAGACTAAAGTAGAGGTCTATGAACAGATTGTGGATGAGGATGACAACGAGGCTAAAGGAGATAAGATTGGTGAGTTTCAGACTAATGATGATGGCTATGGTATCTTTGAAAATCCTTCCGGTGTTTATGTCCTGGGAGTAAAAGGAGATAATGGCCAGTATGACTACCTCTGGGATGTAGAAATTGCGGAAGGGCAGTTGAATGAATATGACTGGCAGGTTGGTTCTTCATGGGAGGCGGGCACAGAAACTTGTACGGAAAATTCCAAATTTACTTTAAACTTACTGGGTGTTGGCGGTGAGGTTCTTAGTGGCTTTAAATATGAGCTTTATGAGCAAGATGTTGATATTTATAGCCGGCCAACGGCAGGCAAGAAAATCGGCAGTGGCACGACCAATGTCTCTGGCCGAGCAGAATTAAGTTTTAAGCCCGATCCTCGTAAAAATTATGCTCTCAAGATTTATGACAAAAAGGCAGATTTAGGGGAATTCTGGTTTTTTAATGCCATTCGTTTTACCTGTTCCTATGATCGCATCGTGACTAAGAGCTTGCCTTATTTGAAAATTATTTTACGCGATGGCGCGGGTAATTTGAAGAAAGATTTTTCTTTTTCTGTCTATGAGCAGTCCTTTGATGTTGATAATAAACCGGTAAAGGATGCTAAAAAACTGATTACTTCTTTAAAGACCGGTACTAATGGGACTGCCATTTTGTATCTCGCTCCGGCTCATGCCTATGATCAAAATAAGCGCGGTCTTTATGTTTTTTCCGCGACTTTAAATAAGAGTGTTTTTGATGCTTATAATATTGCTGTCACCGCTGACAAGAACGCGACCTTTGAATATATTTTTAGTGACCTCTCTGTTAGCGTTAAGACGGCCGCTGGTCAGGCGGTCGGTAATAAGGATGTGCGCCTTTACGAACAGATTAAAAACGGTTCTAGTTACAGTTTAGGCAACTTGTTAAGCAGCGGTAAGACCGATAGTTCCGGCAACTTGCATTTAGAATATCCCGCCGGTACTTATGCCCTAGTAGTCAGCGACGCCTTTAAACGCGACAATATTTTTTGGAACGCTATTTTGAAAGACCGTCAAGCTAACCGGGCGACAATTAGTCTTAACGTAACGCGGGTATCTTTAGCCAGCACTTTAGGTGAGTTAATGCCGGCTGGGACTTTGCTTAAAATTTATTCTTTATATGAAAGCGAGGGCGCTTATTATAAAGATAAAGAAGTGGGTAGTGTTAAATTAGCCGCCAACAAACAGGGAGAGATACAATTGGCCGCTGGTCCTTATCTCATCTCCTATATTGATAAAACTAAGGGTGAGTTTGGTCAAGCTTTTTGGGCGCAGAATAATAAGATTCAGACCTTGAGCTTGAAGATGGATAAGAGCCAGCAGATTATTGCCGGCCAGAAGTTTAGTTTGAGCAAACCGGCTCTTTCTACTTTAAATATGATTGTTCCTGCCAGCAGCGCTCAAAACCAGACAGTGACGGCCAGTGGCTCCTTAAATAAGCGTTTAGCTGGCAATATTCTCTTACAAGTTGAGGATAAGGGACAGGCCTGGTATCTTAATCCCAAAGATTTGAAGCGTTATTATTTGGCTGATGGTGCGGCCGCTTATCAGATTATGCGTCGCGCTGGTGTCGGCATTACTGACGCTGACTTGCGTAAGATTCCTATTGGTATCGATAATCGTTTTGCCAAGAATGATAGCGACGGCGATCTTTTACCAGATGGTTTAGAGGTAGCGATTGGCACCGACCCCAAAGATAGTGATTCTGATAATGATTCTTATCTTGATGGCGAAGAATTACGCTCAGGCTTTAATCCTAGTGGTAAGGGTAGCCTGCACTTTGATTCTTCTTTTACCAATAACCAGAAGGGTAAGATTTTGTTACAAGTGGAGAAGAATGGTGAAGCTTGGTATGTTAGCCCCCAGGATGCTAAGCGTTATTATTTAGGAAATGGCGATTTAGCTTTTCAAATTATGCGCTACCTTAGCTTGGGTATTAGTAATAAGAATTTAGATAGCATCAGCGTCGGTCAATAATATGATGGCATCAACTCCAGTTCAATTCACTTGGCCACCGATTGGTCAGGATCGAGCCGCTGCTTTTTTAGAAAAAAGTTTAACTGCCGGTAATATTGCTCAGACCTATATTTTTGCTGGTCCGAAAGATTTAGGTAAAGCCAGTCTAGCTTTAGCCTTTGCCCATAATTTATGGCGAACAGACGGGGTGGCCGCGGGTGACGATAACTTTGAGAGTCTTAATAGTGATCTTTATATTTTGGAAAAAGAGACGGATAAGAAGCAGATTGGGGTCGAGCAGGCTCGTGACTTTATCAAGCGCTTGTCGCTCAGCTCATTTCTTAATTCCTATAAGATTGGTATTATTAAAGAGGCTGAGACTTTGTCTGCAGAAGCGCAAAATGCTCTCTTAAAAACCTTAGAAGAACCACGAGAGAAAGTGATTATTATTCTTTTAGTTGAAGAATTAAGCGCTTTAATGCCCACGATTGCTTCCCGTAGCCAAATTTTGTATTTTTATCCCGTGGCTAGTTCTTCGGTTTATGACTATTTATTGGCCAGTCTGGACATCAAGCGTTCTTTAGCTAAAGATTTAGCCGCCGCTGCTTTAGGCCGACCCTTACGGGCGCGGCAATGGGCAGAGGATAAAGAGGCTTATCAAGAGCATCTTGACCGCGTGCGCCTTTTATTTGATTTTTTACAAATATCTTTAGCGGAACGTCTGGCTGTAATTGCGGCGGCGGGCACAGAGACCAGTCTTAGTCGTGAGACAGCTGAGGAATATTTGGCTGGCTGGGAGAGTCTCTGGCGCGATTATCTACTTTTATCTTTAGGCCAGACCGACCGTCTCCGTTATCCTTTTTTATTGCCTGATTGGCAAAAATTTACTTTAGCCCCGACAGAAACAGAACGCCTTCGTCACGCTTTGGCTTGCCTGAGCCAATTGCGCCAAGCCCGCGCCTTCCTTCAAGGCTTTGTTAATCCTAAAAATGTTTTAGAAAGTTTAGCGATTTATTTTTAATATTATGTCTCATCTCAAATTATTAATCTTACTGCTCGCGGTCGCCCTCCTCGGCTCTGCCTGCACTATCTCTCTCGGCTCTGGTGGCTTGTCTAATAGTGCTGGTGTTAATGACGGTGGCGTTTGGCTTAGCGGTGACAAGGGTAGCACTTGGAAGCAATCATCTTTAATTCCGACCATTAGTGGCAAGCCTCAAAGTTTGGGCGGCGTTGATGTTAATGTTATTACGGCTGACCCTCAAGATAGTGCGGCCGTTTATCTGGGCACCGCTGGTAAGGGGCTGTACTATACTTATAATATTAGTAAGGGTTGGAATGAGGTAAAGAATTTGGGGCAGGGCACAATTAATGATGTAAAAGTGGACCCTAAAGAAAAATGTTCTATCTACGCGGCTATTACCAATCGTCTTTATCGTTCTGTTGATTGCGGTCGTACTTGGCAACAGGTCTATTATGACAACAATCCCGGCGTCAGTGTTTCCGCTATCGCCATTGATCATTATAATAGTAATAATATTTATATTGGCACTTCTCGTGGGGATATTATTAAAAGTATTGATCGAGGAGCATCTTGGCGCACTATCCAACGCGTTAATGAGGCTCTTGCTCGTTTGATTATCTCCCCCCAAGACAGTCGTTTAATCTTTGTGGCGACGGTTAAGAATAATATCTACAGCTTTAATTCTAATTCCGTCACTAACGCCGGTGATTCCGCTAACGTGGAGCAGAATTTTTCTGTAGAAAATTGGACCGATTTAAGTACAATTTTAAAAGACTTTAAGCTTGGTTCAGGTTTTCGCGATATTGTTATTTGCGCGGCGGACGGAAGTTTGTTCTTGGCAACCGATAAAGCCATCGTGCACTCTCCTGACCGGGGTATCACTTGGGAAAACATTAAGTTGATTACTCCGGAGAAAGACGCTATTATTAACGCCGTGGCCGTTAATCCTAAAAATTCCCAAGAAATATATTACGTTACCAATACCACCTTTTTCCGTTCTTTAGATGGAGGTGTTACCTGGACAACGAAGAAGCTCAATACTACTCGTGCCGGCTGGGAGCTCTTAATTGATATGAATAACCCCGATATTATCTATTTGGGGACTAAAAAATTAGAACAATAAATAAATATAATTTTATGAATCCTTACCTTGCTGCTAAACAATCAGACTTTGAAGGCGTTCTTGATTTCTTCAAGCGCGATATTGGTTCTTTACGAACCGGCCGGGCTAATCCGGCGGTCTTAGATAATATTCAAGTTGAAGCTTATGGCGTCATGAATCCGCTGAACGCTGTTGCTAATATCGCTGTAGCTGATGCCCGCTCCATTACGGTCTCCCCTTGGGATAAGGGGGTTTCAAAAGCAATTGAAAAGGCTATTATTGAAGCTGATTTAGGTTTAGGCGTTGTTAATGAAGGCGATAAAATTCGTCTGACTGTCCCGGCTTTAACGGAAGAGACTCGGAAAGAGACGGTAAAAAAATTGAATGAAAAGATGGAGAAGGCGCGTATTATTATTCGTCAGGCTAGGGAAGAAGTTCGTAATGCGATTGAAAAGGCAGCGGAGGAGAAAGCGATGTCGGAAGACGAGAAGTTCCGGGGGATGAAAGAATTAGACGAATGTGTAGCTAAGAAAAATGAAGAATTGAAGGAATACCGTGACCGCAAAGAGAAAGATATAATGGAAATTTAATTTATGATTACTACTTTAATCTTCATTTTGGTTTTATCGGTCTTAGTGTTCGCTCATGAACTCGGTCATTTTTGGACTGCCCGGAAATTGGGCGTTAAGGCGGAGGAATTTGGTTTTGGTTTTCCACCTCGGGCTTTTGGTTTTTACCGAGATATTAAAGGTAAATGGCGTCGTTTTGGTGGTAATCGTGCTTTGGAAGATTTACCGGCGGAACAGGCACCGGCTGATACCGTTTATTCTTTAAACTGGTTACCAATCGGTGGTTTCGTTCGCATTAAGGGTGAGAACGGTGAAGGCAAACAGGACCCTGATAGTTTTGCCGCTAAGTCTTTGTGGCGCCGCGCTTTAATTTTGTCTGCTGGTGTCATTATGAATGTTATTTTAGCAGCGATGTTGCTTTCTTTGGGTTACATGATTGGTTTGCCTCAAGGCATTGATGATGTCCGACCTTCAGCCCATATTACTAAAGCCGAGGTTATTGTGATGGAAACTTTAGCAGACTCACCTGCTCAGCGCGCTGGTTTGCAGGCGGGGGATGTGATTGTGTCGGTTAACGGTGAAGAGGTAAATAGCAGTGAAGCACTCCAAGCCCTAGTAGCGGCTAGTAATGGCCAGACAACCGAATTTTTAATCAAGGGACAAACGGAGGAAAAAAGTTTGCAGATTACCCCAGAAATTATTAGTAGCACGGGTAAGCCTGGTATTGGTGTTTCAATCTACGCTTCCGGAACCGTACGTTATCCTTTCTTCATCGCTATTTGGGAGGGAATTCGCGCTACTGGTTTGATGTTTTGGGCAATTATCGTGGCTTTTGCTGTTTTGATTAGAGATTTGTTTTTAGGGGTGGGCGTGGGTGGTCAAGTAGCCGGCCCAGTGGGGATTGCTACTTTAACGGGGCAGGTGGCAGGACTAGGCTTTGCTTATCTTTTGCAATTTATGGCTTTGCTCTCCCTTAACCTTGCTTTAATTAATATTTTGCCCTTTCCCGCTCTTGATGGTGGTCGCCTCCTTTTCTTATTGATTGAAAAGTTTAAAGGCAAACCAGTACGGCAGTCGGTCGAAGTCTTAATTCATACTATTGGTTTTTGGTTACTGATTCTGCTGATTATCGTGGTTACTTATAAGGATATTGTTCGTTTATTTTGATTCACTTATTAATTTGGCCACTGAATAATTTTGGCCCCGAACTATATGAAAATTAACTTGAAAGCTACTCGTCTAGAATTAACTGATGCTATTTATGACTATGTGCAGACGAAAATTGATATGTTGGAAAAATATTTAGGCGATACGGTTGTTATTAATTGCGATGTTGAACTCGAAAAGGCGGTTGGCGGTCAGCATAAAGGTGAAATCTTTCGGGCCGAAGTTAACTTGCAGATTCCCAAGGAAATTTTACGGGTAGAGAAAACGGAGGCAGATTTATATAAGGCGATTGATAAAGTTAAGGACCATCTGGAGGAAATGATTATTAGTCACCGTGAAAAGCAGCGTGATCAGAGAAGGGGAAAATAAATAAAATTATTCATTTATTACCTGTGGAAAACAGACGCCTTCTGCGTCTGTTTTTTGTTTTCCCCTTTATTTTTGCATCTTGCTCGCATACACAATATATAGTATAATAGTTATTAATTATCACACTATATGTTGATATATTATTTTTTAAGTAATTTCTTTATTTTATGAATCAAGCAAGCGTAAATAATGATAAATACCACTTTTTGGTGCAGAAAAGGAACGGATCAGTTGTTCCTTTTAATCTGGATAAAATTGGTAATGCTATTTTTAAGGCCGCGGCCGCTACTGGCCTAGAGTCGCGGGAAGAGGCTGACAGCTTAGCTCTTCAAGTCGCTGATAAATTATTGGCTCAGGCGACGGGTGAAACCGCTGCTTTTTGCCCCTCGGTAGAAAGTATCCAAGACTTGGTGGAGGAAGTGTTAATGGCCAGTCCTTTTCCAGAAGTCGCTAAAGCCTATATCCTCTATCGTGAAAAAAGAGCAGCCATGAGAAGGCGTGATCTTTTTAAGAAAAGAGTTAATTTAAAACCCTACGAGTATCCGGAGCTTTATGAATATGTCAGCGCCATTCGCCATTCTTATTGGATTCATACAGAATTCAATTATTTGAGTGATATTCAGGATTTTAAAACGGCTGTTAATGAAGCCGAGCGTCACGCCATTAAGCATTCAATGTTGGCGATTGCTCAGATTGAAGTGGCGGTCAAAGCTTTCTGGGGCGATATTTATAAAAAAATACCAAAACCGGAAGTGGCAGCGGTGGGCTTTACTTTTGCCGAAAGCGAAGTGCGCCACATGGATGCCTATTCCCACCTTTTAGAAATTCTCGGTTTGAACGAAGAGTTTGCCAAGATTAAAGAAATGCCTGTCTTGATGGAGCGGGTGGAGTATTTGGAGAATGCGGTCAGTACGGCCAAGAGCGAAGAAGATAAAGATTATGCTTTAGCTATTCTGTTGTTCTCTCTTTTTATTGAACATGTTTCTCTTTTTTCTCAATTCTTAATCATGATGTCTTTTAATAAGCATCGGAATTTGTTTAAGGGTATTTCCAATGCTGTTGAAGCGACCTCTAAAGAAGAGCAGATTCACGGCCTTTTCGGTATTGAAGTGATTAATTTAATTAAGACCGAGCACCCGGAGTGGTTTGATGATGATTTTAAGGGCCAGATTCTCCAAGCTTGCCGCCGCGCTTTTGAGTCAGAACAGAAAGTAGTCGATTGGATTTTAGAAAAAGGCGAACTGGATTTCTTGCCTAAAGCGGTCATTATTGAATTTATTAAAAACCGTCTCAATAATTCCTTAGCTAGCATCGGCTTAGAACGGATTTTCACAGTTGACGATAAATTGCTGGAACAGACGGAGTGGTTTGATGAAGAAGTGGTCACCACCAAGCATGGCGATTTCTTCGTGAAGCGCTCGATTAACTATAACAAGCGGAGTCAAAGCATTACCGGCGATGATCTGTTTTAATTCTTTTATTAATTTTAAATTATATTTTTTATGCAATGGTTAAATGAATATTCACGGTCTTTCTTAGCAAAAGGCTATCTTAATAAAGGAACAGACGCCGAGCAGCGGATTAGAGATATTGCTAATAGCGCGGAAAAGATTTTAAATAAGCCCGGTTTTGCCGATAAATTTTATGACTATATGTCTCGTGGCTACTATTCTCTGGCCTCGCCCATCTGGTCTAATTTCGGCCTGTCCAAGGGTTTCCCTATTAGCTGTTTTTCCTCTTATTTAGGAGATGATATGGGCCAGATTCTCTTTACCCAAGCAGAAGTGGGTATGATGAGTAAGTATGGCGGGGGTACGGCTGGCTATTTCGGAGACTTGCGGGGCCGGGGTACGGCTATTAAAGATAACGGCACCTCCTCAGGGGCGGTACATTTTATGCAACTCTTTGAAACCCTGGTTAATGTTGTTAGCCAAGGTTCAGTCCGCCGCGGTCACTTCGCTCCTTATTTGCCGGTGGAGCACCCTGATATTGAAGAGTTCCTGAATTTGGGTACAGAAGGTAACTCCATTCAAGAGATGACCTACGGTGTTACTGTAAGTGACCAGTGGCTTACAGATATGGAAAATGGCGACAGTCAGAAGCGGGCCATCTGGGCGAAGATTTTACAGAGACGCAGCCAGATGGGCTACCCTTATATCTTTTTTACCGATACAGTTAATAACAACACTGTTGATGTTTATAAGGATAAGAAACTGAAAATTAACGCCAGTAATCTTTGTTCGGAAATATTGTTACCCTCTAATGAGCAGTGGTCCTTTGTGTGCGATCTTTCTTCTTTAAATCTCCTTTACTATGATGATTGGAAAAATACGGATGCCGTGGAAACTTTGGTATATTTCTTAGATGCCGTCATGAGTGATTTTATTAGCCGCTTGGAAGAAATGCGCGACAGTAATGATTCCCGCAAACAGCAGTCCTTTACTTTTATGAAGAGAGCTTATGATTTTGCTACCCAGAATCGGGCTTTAGGTTTAGGGGTTTTGGGTTGGCACTCTTTATTGCAGAGCAAGATGATGCCTTTAGATAGTCGGGAGAGCGCCCGTTTGAATGTGGCAATTTTCAAAGATATCCAAGAGCAGGCCTACGCCGCTTCGAAGAAGATGGCGCTTGAATACGGCGAGCCGGAAGTTTTAAAGGGTTATGGTCGCCGTAATACTACTTTAATGGCGATCGCTCCGACCACCTCTTCCGCTTTTATTTTAGGTCAGGTTTCCCAGAGCATTGAGCCGATTTGGTCTAACTGCTACGTTAAAGATATTGATAAGATGAAGGTGACAATTAAGAATAAGCAACTAGAGAAATTATTAGAAGAAAAAGGACAGAATTCTAAAGAGGTTTGGGCAAGTATTCGTGATAATGATGGTTCAGTTCAGCAGCTATCTTTTTTAAGTCCAGAGGAGAAGGAAATCTTTAAGACTTTCCAGGAAATTAGCCAGAAGGTTATTATTGAGCATGCGGCCGCCCGTCAAGCCTATATTGATCAGGGTCAATCTCTCAACTTAGCTATCAATCCGGCTGTCCCCGCTAAGGAAATTAACGCTTTATATATGTATGCCTGGAAGTTGGGCATTAAGACCCTTTACTACCAGCACAGCATTAATGCCGCTCAACAGTTCGGGCGTTTAAAAGATTTACAGAATTGTCAGTCTTGCCAGTCCTAGAATATATGAAAAATCCGCGCTTTGTTAAAAGTCGCGGATTTTTTTGTTGGGTCTGTAGCGGTGGCGTTATTCTTTTTTTACCCTTATTAACCCCAGCATCAAACCAATAAGACTGGCGGCGAGGTTGGGGTAGGAAATACCCGGCCAGATTCCAATGGCTAGTCCGAGAAAGACGAGAAATAGAATTACCAGGGAAAAAATGAAAAAACCTTTTAATGCCGCTTTTGATTTTAATGTAAGCAGGCGAATGCTTGTACCGATGATTATGCTGACGGTCAGCATGCCAGCAATAATCCATAATTGCCAGAGTTCAAAATTTTCTACTAACATATGTCGTGTTTTTAAGGTGGATATAAAATGAACTGACTTGGTTTTAACATTTTCTTATAAAAGAGTCAATATTTATTAAATACAGAAAGCATATTATACTGAAATAAGCGCTTTTGGCGTAATTTTTGTCATTTAGCGTTTAATTATCTATTTATGAATATCTTGAACAAAATTCTAGGTGATCCTAATGATAAAATCATTAAAGAAATCAGGAAAGTTGTTGATAAAATCAATGTTCTAGAGACTGATTTTCA
Organism: uncultured Gammaproteobacteria bacterium; assembly: GCA_964616855.1. GTDB lineage: Bacteria > Patescibacteriota > Patescibacteriia > Patescibacteriales > UBA12465. The sequence continues at coordinate 219,021 of CAZTUJ010000001.1, forward strand.
GGCTTTAGAATTGACTCAACTGCAGGAAAAAACCGCTGATTTTAAAGAAAGATTGAAAGCAGGCACCAGTTTGGATGAACTTTTACCGGAAGCTTTTGCTAATATGCGCGAGGCCTCACGGCGGATTTTAGGTCAGCGTCATTATGATGTCCAGTTGATTGGTGGTATTGTTTTGCACCGTGGCCAGATTGCGGAAATGAAAACCGGTGAAGGTAAGACTTTGGTGGCCACTTTGCCTTTATATTTAAACGCCTTAGAAGGTAAGGGGGTACACTTAATCACCGTTAATGACTATTTGGCCCGAATTGGTGCTGGTTGGATGGCCCCTCTCTATTTTGCTCTTGGTTTAAGCACTAGTGTCATTGTTCATGACGCTGCTTTTCAGTATGACCCGGAATATAACGACGAGAGTCAGTATGATGAGCGCTTGCGCCATTTCCGTCCTATTTCCCGTCGGGCCGCCTATTATTGCGATATTACTTACGGTACTAATAATGAATTTGGTTTCGATTATCTGCGCGACAATATGGCCTATAGCCTAGATCAAACTGTCCAGCGCTCTTTGCATTATGCCATCGTTGATGAAATTGATTCTATCTTAATTGATGAAGCTCGCACCCCTTTGATTATTAGCGCTCCTGCCGAAGAGTCGGGTGATAAGTATTTGAAATTTTCACAGTTGGTGCAGAGATTGACTGAAAATGAAGATTATAATGTTGATGAAAAATTAAAAGCTGCTACTTTAACCGAAGCTGGTATTAATAAGATTGAAGAATGGTTAGGCGTCGGTAATATTTATGTTACTGGTGGCGTTAAAGATGTTCATCACCTTGAGCAAGCTTTGAAGGCGATGGTTTTATTCCATCGTGACCGTGACTATGTCGTTAAAGACGGGGAAATTATCATCGTTGATGAATTTACCGGCCGCATGATGCCAGGACGGCGCTATAGCGAAGGCTTGCATCAGGCAATTGAAGCTAAAGAAGGGGTTAAGGTGCAGAAAGAATCGCAGACCATGGCCACCATTACCTTCCAGAATCTATTTCGTATGTACGGCAAGCTTGCTGGTATGACCGGTACAGCTTTAACCGAGGCGGAAGAATTTTTCAAAATATATAAATTAGAAACAGTCGTTATCCCGACCAATAAGCCCAACGTCCGTAAAGATTTAAATGATTTAATCTATCGCACGGAAGAAGATAAGTTCACAGCTGTTATTAAAGAAATCAAAAGACGTAATGAATTAGGCCAGCCGATTCTCATTGGTACAATTTCCATTGAAAAGAATGAAATTTTAGCGGGGATGATGGAGAGGGAAGGTTTGCGTCCACAAATGTTGAACGCTAAAAATCACCAGAAAGAAGCGGAGATCATTTCTCAGGCGGGACGTCCGGGGGCTATCACGCTAGCCACGAATATGGCCGGACGTGGCGTCGATATTATTTTAGGAGGTAATCCCGATGCTGACGATGTCGCTGCCATCGCTGTTGCCAAAGAAGAACAGGAACGAGTCCGGGCTTTAGGTGGCCTGCATGTTATTGGTACCGAGCGTCATGAATCTCGTCGTATTGATAATCAGTTGCGTGGTCGCGCTGGTCGTCAAGGCGATCCTGGCTCTTCCCAATTCTATGTTTCTACCGATGATGACTTGATGCGTATTTTTGGTGGTGACCGGATGAAATCAATGATGAAGACTTTGAAATTACCGCCAGATGTACCGATTGAAAATGGCATGATTTCCAAGTCTTTAGAATCCGCTCAGAAGAAGGTGGAAGGTAATAACTTTGATATCAGAAAACATTTAGTTGAATATGATGATGTGATTAATAAGCACCGGGAGGCTATCTATCGCCGCCGCCGGGAAATTTTGGAAGCGGCTGAACTTGATACCGAAGCAAATAGGGCTGTTCCTTTGGAGAAATTTGGGGCAATGGTTAAAGTCCAGGTTGATGAAGAAATTGCTAAAATTGTTAGCTTCCATACCGCCGGTGATAAAGCGGAGGAATGGAACTTGGCAGAGATTGCCGAAACGATGCGAGCAATGTTCAACGCCGGTCCAGAGTTAATGGAGAAGTTAAAGACTATTGCTGGGGCGGGTAATGATGAGGGCCGTCAGGCTGTGCTTGATTATTTGAAACAAAGCGCCGTCGACGCCTATAGCGCTTTGGTAGAAAAATTTGCTCAAGCCAATATTGATTTTGCTGATGTTGCTAAAGGGATGCTTTTACGCTCGATTGATCAGATGTGGGTTGAGCATTTAGAGACCATGGATTATATGCGCCGTGGTATCGGTTTACGCGGCTATGGCCAGCGCGATCCCTTGGTGGAGTATAAGCGGGAAGCTTTCCGGATGTATCATGAATTGCTCGATCTTATCCGCCAGCAATTAGTCTATTCTGTTTATCGCACAGCGGACGCTTTGCAAATGGCCCCAGCCGCTCTTTTAAAGTTAGGAGAAAGCGAGCAGCCTAAGAATTTACGCTTGGAGGGCGCACCCAAAGAAATGGAAAAATTAAGTGCCAAGCGCGATAACTTTGATTTAGTCAGAGAAAAAGCTAAGGATGAATCTGGCCGCACTATTGGTCGCAATGATCCCTGTCCTTGTGGGAGTGGGAAGAAATATAAGAAATGTTGTGGAAAATAAATATATGAAAATTTGTAGTGCATGTCTATTGGGGGTTAAATGTCGCTACGATAATAAAGGCAAGGCAAACGAGAAGATATTAGAATTATCAAAAAGAGAAGTCTTGATTCCTATTTGTCCCGAGCAATTAGGTGGCTTACCAACTCCGAGGGAAGCCGCCGAACAAATGGGTAAAAAGATTATTACAAAATCAGGGGAAGATGTTACGGATAGTTTTAAGAAAGGCGCTAAGGAAGTCTTAAAGATAGCTAAGCTATACGGTATTAAGGAAGCAATCCTGAAACAAAAAAGTCCTTCTTGTGGGTGCGGTCAGGTTTATGATGGGGGTTTTTCCGGGAAAATTATTAAGGGCAATGGTATTACAGCCTCTTTATTAGAAAAGAATGGGATTAAAATAATGACTGAGGAAGATTTATAAAATTTTTAAGCCATAGTAATAAAGTTAATGAAGGCTGTGAAAAGCAAAAAGTATGAATTATTCTCTAAGTAAAGAAGCCTCTAAATCTTTTATTCAATTTTTTTCAGCTTCCTGGCTAGCTTTTATTGGCCTCTCTCCTTATTTCTTAGTGGCGATGGCCTTGATTGATTTAAATGCTGACTTCGGTTTTGCCTTATATGGTATTCTGTTTGATTATTTAAGTATCCCGTTTGCCTTAGTAGTTATTTTCTTTATTTTTAAAAAGAATTTGCTCAGAGTTGATTTTTTTAAAAAGTTTGTGGCGGAAAATGTTAAGAAAGTTTTTCTATCCGGAGTCATCCTTTTTTACTTAATCAGCTTTATTTCCATTATTATTAATATCAATAGTTTTTTTCCAGTCTTAATGATTGTTTTCTTTTCATTTTTTGCCTTTCCCTTTATGTGGGTCTTATTAAAATTTGGTTATAATTTTTTTAAGAGGATGAATGACTCCATTAAAGATATTTAAGATTTGTAATTTTTGCCCGCCTGATCATTTCCTATATGATTCATAAAAGTTTGCCCGCTGTTTTTAATCCGAAGTTTGCTGTTGTCAGTTGCTATTTAGAAAATGATGGCGATATTTTACTCCTGCGCCGGCAAGACCATAAACCAGAAGGAAACTCTTGGGGATTGCCTGCTGGTAAGATTGACGACGGCGAAGATAAAATGTCGGCGATGGTGAGAGAAATTTTTGAAGAAACAGGCCTGCTCATTGATTCAAAGGACCTAGAATATGTCGATAAGATTTATGTCCAATATCCTGACTACCATTTTATTTATCATTCTTTCCGTTTAGTTTTAAAGTCAAAACCGCCCATTAAGATTAGTCCGAATGAACACAAAGAATACGTCTGGTTATCACCGCAAGCAGCCTTAGACCTAGAATTAATTAGAGATCTAGATGCTTGTATTAAAGATTTCTACGGTGTTTAATAATTATTCTCCGCTGGCGTTACCTTAAATTTTTTATGAATTGGCAAAAGCTTTCCGAAGATCAAATTAAAGACGGTTGGCGCAAGATTCTTGCCCGTACTTTTCTGATGCCAAACGGCAAAGAAGCTGTCTTTGAAATTGAACAAGAGCCGGAGATAGCTTGTGTGGTTGCCTTTACTCCCGACGAGAGGATTGTGATTGCCAAACAGTTTCGTCCCGGTCCCGAAAAGGTTTTGTGGGAATTACCTGGCGGTATTATTGATCCAGGAGAAACGCCAATCGCGGCCGCTAGCCGAGAACTTTTAGAAGAGACTGGTTATCAGGGGGAGATGGAATATATTGGCACCGCTTATGACTGTGCTTATTCCACAGGTCGCCGTCACTGTTTCATTGTCAAAAATGCCCAAGTCGTGCAAGCCCAAATGCCAGAAGAAAATGAATTTATTACCGTGGAAACTCTGGATTTACCTGCTTTTCGTCATCTCCTGCGGAGCGGAGAGCTAACTGATCCTGGAGTTGGCTATCTGGCTTTAGATTATTTGAATCTATTATAGAATTTATGTCTGAAAAGCAATTAAATTTTCTTAATATCTTTGAAACTTCTAAAAAAGAAGAGGCGTCTTCATCTGAATCGGAATATTTAGTTAAAAATGGAGAGAACGATTATGAAGATCCGCTCGTTTTTGATTTAGAGGAAAAAAGATTAAGGGAGGAAGCAGAATTAATTTCTCGAAAAGAAAGAGAAAAGAATGAATTAGAATTAAAACGAAGTCAGCGCCAGCGATTATTAGATTCTCATTCACCTCGTCACCCATCTGATTTTCAGTCCGTCTTACCAGAAATACAGCAGTATGCCGAGAGATCGCGTTCATATCGTGCTGTTTATGAAAGTTCTTCTCCAGAGCAAAAATCAGAGCTTTATCCACGCTTAGTTTGGCCAGATACTTACGAAGAGCCGGAATATCGCGAAAGTGCCCGCCTTTATATTAATTATCTAGAAGCAGTAAAGAGGGAAAGGGAAGAACAATCCGAGAATAAAATGAAATCCTCATTTTCAAAAAAGAAGAAGGAGAAGAAGACGTTGACTCCTACTAAGAAGCAGGAAAAAGTTATTATTAGAAGATCATTAGTCGAAGCTGATGCCCAGGAGGATGATGACGCACCCAATCCTTATGGCGATATCTATCCTTATAGTCGAAATTGGCGCTCTAAGTAATTTTTAAAATTATTTTATAAATATTGAACGATAAGTCTATGTCTACTGCAAATGATAAGAATGTTTCTGAAAGTCTCAGTTTTCCCGAAGCTGAAGAAAAGGTATTAGCTTTTTGGCGGGAAGGCGGGATTTTTGATAAGTCTCTTACTAAGGAGGCGCCTAAAGGCGATTACGTCTTTTATGATGGGCCTCCTTTCGCTACCGGCACTCCTCATTATGGTCACCTAGTTGCTAGCGTGATGAAGGATGTGGTTCCGCGCTATCAAACAATGCGGGGCTATCGGGTGGCGCGGAAGTGGGGCTGGGATTGTCACGGTTTACCGATTGAAAATATTGTTGAGAAAGAATTAGGCACAAAGAGCAAGAAGGATATCGAAGAGCTTGGCATTGGCAAATTTAACGATCTCTGCCGCTCCAAGGTGTTAACCTATGCTGCTGAATGGGAGAAAGTTATTGGTCGCCTTGGTCGCTGGGTTGATTTTGCTAATGCTTACAAGACCATGGACTTGGATTACATGGAAAGCATTTGGTGGACCTTCAAGCAGTTATGGGATCGAGATTTAATTTACAAAGACTATCGCTCAATGCATATTTGTCCGCGTTGTGAAACCACTCTTTCTCAATCAGAAGTAACTGAAGGCTATAAAGATATTAAAGACTTATCAGCGATTGCTAAGTTTGAATTAGTCGATGAACCTGGAACTTTCGTGCTCGCCTGGACTACCACCCCCTGGACTCTAATCGGCAATGTTGCTTTAGCGGTAGGGAAAGATATTAATTATGTAAAAGTGAAATTAGAGGATTCTTTATATATCGTGGCGAAAGAGCGCTTATCAGAAATTTTTAAGGAAAAATCTGCTGACATTATTTCCGAATGTAAAGGCTCTGATTTAATAAGCAAAGCGTATAAACCCCTTTTCAATTATTACTCTGAGGATGAGAATTTAGAAAATCATCAAAACGGCTGGAAAATCTACGCCGCTGATTTTGTTACGACTACTGATGGCACGGGGGTAGTTCACATTGCGCCTGCTTTTGGTGAGGATGATATGAATTTAGGGAGGCAGGAAAAATTACCCTTTATTCAGCATGTTGGTTTAGATGGTATTTTCAAACCGGAGGTTAAGGACTTTTTAGGTTTACACGTTAAACCTTTGGAGGATCACATGGCTACTGATATTGAGATTATTAAATATTTAGCTGGTCATGGCTTGTTGTTCCATAAAGAAAAATATGAACATAGTTATCCGCATTGTTGGCGTTGCGACACCCCTTTGATTAATTATGCCACCTCTTCTTGGTTCGTGGGTGTCACCAAGATTAAAGAGCGTCTTTTGGATACGGCCAAGGAAATTAATTGGTCACCAGACTATATTAAAAATGGCCGATTTGGCAACTGGCTGGAAGGGGCACGTGATTGGTCAATTTCCCGTCAGCGTTTTTGGGCGAGCGCCATTCCGATTTGGGAATGCCCCTCCGGCCATCATCATGTTGTTTCTTCTGTTAAGGAACTGGAAGAGAAAACAGGGCAGAGGATTGACGATATTCATAAAGATAAAGTTGATGATCTGAAATTTGCCTGTGCTGAGTGTGGAGCAGAGATGAAGCGCATCCCCGATGTTATTGATTGCTGGTTTGAATCTGGTTCTATGCCTTATGCGCAATTACATTATCCTTTTGAGAATAAAGACAAGCTGGAGGCTGATTTTCCCGCTCAGTTTATTGCTGAAGGCGCGGATCAAACAAGGGCTTGGTTTTATTATTTACACGTCATTGCTGGTGGTGTCCGCGATAGCCATGCCTTCCAAAATGTTATTGTTAACGGGATTGTTTTAGCCGAAGACGGCAAGAAAATGTCAAAGAAGCTTAAAAATTATCCCGACCCTTCGCTGGTGATGGAAAAATATGGAGCGGATGCTTTGCGCGCCTATCTTCTGTCCTCACCGGTAATGCAGGCAGAAAATCTTAATTTTTCTGAAAGTGGTGTCCAAGAAGCTCTGCGTAAGAATGTTATGACCTTATGGAATGTTTATCGCTTTTATGCGACCTACGCTCCTGACTATGATAATCGTGAAGTGGTGACTGATAATATTTTAGACGCTTGGATTCTAGCGAAGTTCAAAACTTTATTAGCTGAGGTTGCGCAAGCGATGGAAAAATATAATTTACCTAAAGCCGTGCGCCCGATTACCGAATTTATTGATGAATTATCAACTTGGTATTTACGCCGCAGCCGTGAGCGCTTTAAGAGTGAGGATGAAAATGATAAGCAGGCGGCTTTAGCGATGTCCCGTTTTGTTTTATTGGAATTAGCTAAAGTGATGGCTCCTTTCTTGCCTTTTGTCGCGGAAAGGTTGTGGCAAGAAGTCTCAGGACGTAGCTTTCAGCAACGCAATGAGTCAGTGCATTTAGAGAATTGGTCAGAACTAGGCGATTTGAGTCCGGAGGAAAAAGAAATTTTAGCGAGAATGACTTTAACTAGGCAGGCGGCGGAAAGCGGTTTGTCTGCTCGCGATAGCGCTGGTATTAAAATCAGACAAATGTTGAGTGCCGCTAACTTTCAGGGCGGTGGCGATTTGCCGGAGCTTTACCAGGAGCTTTTAGCGGAAGAGCTTAATGTCCAGACAATCTCTTGGTTGGGCGGAGAAGGGAATTTAAGTTTAAATTTAGATACCGTTATTACCCCTGAACTGCAGTTAGAGGGTAATAAGCGTGAGCTTATCCGCACCATTAACGCTTTAAGAAAAGAAGCCGGTTTAACCGTTGCCGATAAGATAGAGATTTGGCTTGATGGTTCTGAGATGGCCCTAAGTTGGCTCAGCGCGGCTAGCGAAGAGATTAAAAAGGCGACTTTAGCCCCTAGTCTCCAAAGTGGCAAGGCGGATAAGGCTTTGGCGGTTAAGAGCCTAAAATTAGAATCAGGGAATTTGGAAATTCAAATCGTCCAAATTTAATTTTTAGACAAAATCTCGTTTTTTTGCTATAATTATAAGGCTAATTTATTAAATTAGCCGGCAAGGGAATTGATTCCCTGGTCCCGGCCACATTAAATTATGACTATTTGGATTATTCTCGGCCTCATCGTACTTTTAGCTTTAGTGCTGATAGCGATGTATAATGGCCTTATTCGTGTTAAGAACCGCGTTGACGAAGCTTGGAGTGATATTGACGTTCAATTAAAGAGACGCCATGATTTGATTCCTAACCTTGTTGAGACTGTTAAAGGCTATGCTGCCCATGAACAAGTGACTTTAGAGAACGTGATTAAAGCCCGTAATGAGGCGATGAACGCTCAAGAGAGCCGTGATCCCAATGCGGTCTTAAAAGCAGAGAATGCACTTTCTTCTACCTTGAAGTCAATTTTTGCTCTTGCGGAAAGTTATCCGGATTTGAAGGCTAATCAGAACTTCTTAGAATTACAGAGAGAATTAACTGATACTGAAGACAAGATTATGGCCTCCCGCCGCTTCTATAATACTAATGTCCGTGATTTCAATACTAAGCTTCAAGTTTTTCCGACTAATATCTTCGGCCGAATGCTCGGCTTTAAAGATTATTCTTTCTTTGAAGCAGCCGAATCGGAAAAGGAGCCAGTGGCCGTTAAATTTTAGGATTATTTAATAATTAAAATATATGTGGATTTACATTGTTGTTGCTTTCATCATTTTAATTCTCGCTTTTTTAAAGCAGGTTAATCAGTATGAACGCGGAGTGGTCTTTACCATGGGTCGCTATTCCTATGTTATGCAACCTGGTTGGCGTCTTTTAATTCCGGTTTTTCAGTCTTTCCGCAAAGTTGATATCCGGGTGAAGGCGGTTGATGTTCCTGATCAGAAGGCGATTACTCGTGATAATGTTTCGGTTACCGTGAATGCGGTTATTTATTATAAAGTGGCGGCGGCGGAAAAAGTTATCATTGAAGTTGAAAATTATCAATATGCCATTTCGCAGTATGCGCAAACCACTATGCGCAACATCGTTGGTGAAGTTACCTTGGATGAATTACTAGCTCAGCGCGACAAAATTGCTGATCGCATCAGAGAAATAGTGGAAAAGGAAACGGGTGATTGGGGTATCCAAGTTAATAATGTGGAATTGAAGGATGTATCTTTGCCTGAATCAATGGAAAGAACGATTGCTAAGCAAGCAGAAGCAGAAAGAGAGAAGCGGGCAGTGATTATTAACTCTGAAGGTGAATTAGCGGCCTCCACCAACATCTCCCAAGCCGCTAAAGTGTTAGCAGAGACTCCTGGCGCCTTGCATTTACGCACCTTGCAGGCGATTAATGATATTTCTTCAGATAGTTCTAATACCGTAGTTTTCCTGACACCAGTAGAAGTATTGAGAGCCTTTGATGGCTTTGCTAAAAAAATGACCCAAGACAATAAATAGGGAATTAAGTATGACAAACTTATATTCATATAGTGCTGTCAATAAGCGAAAAACCTGGTTTTTAATGACCGGGTTTTTCATCTTTATCATGCTGGTCGGTTACGTCTTCGCTCAGGTGATGGATGAGCCCGGCATTGTCTATTTAGCGGTGATTATTAGTGTGGTAATGAGCTTTGTCAGCTATTGGTATAGTGACAAAATTGTTCTATCAATGTCTGGCGCTAAAGAAGTGGATAAAAATAGTGGTCGCGAACTTTATCGCCTGGTAGAGAATCTTTGTATAGCCGCCGGTTTGCCCGTGCCCAAAATTTATATTATTGAAGATAGCGCCCCCAACGCTTTTGCTACTGGCCGTGATCCTGAGCACGCCGCTATCGCTGTTACCTCTGGTATTTTAGGAAAATTGGAGAAAGTCGAGTTAGAGGGAGTGATTGCCCATGAGCTTTCTCATATTGGTAACCGCGATATCCTTATTTCTACCATCGCTACCGTGTTGGTAGGAGTGGTGGTGTTGTTAGCCGATTGGTTCCGGCATTGGTCATTTTTAGGTGGCCGCCGAAATAATAGCGACAGCAATAATAATAATCAGTTGGGGATGATTATGGTGGTCTTAGCCCTCGTCTTTGCCATTTTGGCTCCAATTTTTGCTCAACTCTTGCAATTAGCCGTTTCGCGCAAAAGAGAATTTGCCGCCGATGCCGATGCCGCTCTGTTAACCCGTTACCCGGAAGGATTGGCGCGAGCCTTAGAAAAACTTAGTGCTGACCGTGAACCCTTGGAAGCGGCTAATCGGGCCACCGCTCATATGTATATCGTCTCTCCTTTTAAAGGAAAAGAGGGTAAAGGTCAGATTTCTTGGTTTACTAAAATGTTTATGACTCATCCGCCGATTACTGAAAGAATTGCTAAATTGCGTGGCTCTTTATAAATATATGGATATTAAGGATTTTGAAAATCGTCATGATTGGCTGAAAGTTTGGTCAGGTAAATGGAGCTTTCATTCTTGCTCTCAGTTTGGCGAGATGTGGTCTGTTCGTCCGGCTATAGGTGGCGTTCCGGCTTATCCTTACGTCGTTTACATTCACCGGCAGACTAGCAGTGATTGTTGGGTGAGTCAGCTTGATCGTGATAATTTTTGTCATCTTCTGAGATCAGAAATTGAACAAGATGAGAATCGAGCTCAGTCTTTAGCGGATTCCCTAAAATCAAGTACTGACAATACCTTGGCTTTTATTAAAGAACACTCCGAACAGAAAGTTGACCGGTTAATTTATGATAATTTTTGGGAGCATATCGCTGTTTATTATTTAGCCCATATTTACATTAAGTATATTGTTGATTATCTTTCTCCTGAGCAGTTGGAAAAATATCTACCCATTTTTGAAGAGGCGCGGGTTTATGCCGAGCCGGTTTTTCATGAACAGGAACTTTTCATGACTATTATTGCCGAGCAAATTGCCCAGTCTAACAAGTTAGCTACGGAATTAATCCTTTGCACTACTAAAGAAGAATTACACTCTTATTTTCAAAAAGGGATTCTACCAGCGGTGGCATTATTGCAACAAAGATTTGAATTGTCTGCCCAATTTTTTTCCAGAGGCCAACGGCAAGAATTTATTGGTGCGGAGGCCGAGCGGGCAGAGTCTATTCTCTTGCCTGAACCCGGAGAGCACTTGCTCAAAGGGCAGACCGCCTATCCTGGCCAAGCTCGTGGCCGGGTGCGGATTGTCCGCGATCCCTTACATTATCAAGGTGACTTTGTTGAAGGCGATATTTTGGTTACCGGTATGACCAGGCCGGAATATCTACCTTTCATGAGAAAGTCGGCCGGTTTCATTACTGACGCTGGCGGCATTCTTTCCCATGCGGCGATTACTGCTAGGGAATTAAAGAAGCCTTGTATTATCGGGACGCAGACGGCTACAAAAGTATTACAGGACGGCGACTGGGTGCTCATGGATGCTGATTTAGGGACGGTTACAAGAATAAATTAGTTAGTAAATAAATTATATAATTTATGAATACTCAAGAAATTTACGAATTAGCAATTAGTCAAGGATTGAAAGCAGATTTACGCGGGGAAGCTTTTGTGCAAAAGCATTTAGATAAGCTGAAGAAAAAATATGAAGATTTAAGTGAAAAAGAAAAGCTCGCCTTTGACCAGGAGTCTTTGTCTAATCCCTATTCCGATTCGCGCGTTCTTTTTGCCGGCGCCCCTAAGGATGTAAAAAAGATTTTGGCTGGCATTGATATTGAGGGACCGGAATTATTATATGCCCAGCAGCGTGGTGATATTGATTTAGTAATTGCCCATCATCCTGAGGGCTTGGCCCTGGCTGATATTTCCACAGTGATGCATTTACAAGCTCAAGTTTTAGCTCAGTATGGTGTGCCGATTAATGTAGCCGAATCCGTTATTCAACCGCGGATTTCCGAAGTGACACGTGGAGTTAGTCCCATTAATCATCAGCGCGCGGTTGATTTTGCCCGTTTGCTTGGTTTAGATTTTATATGCTTGCATACGCCCGCCGACAATTTATCGGCACAATTTGTGATTAAAGCCATTGAGCAGGAAGGTGATAAGCTGGAAACAGTGGGCGAGTTGGTTGATTTTTTAAAAACTATTCCTGAATATGCAGCGGCAGAAAAGTTGAAGGCTGGTCCTAAAATCTTCGCCGGCACACCTGAGCGTAGTCTAGGTAAAGTCGTCGTCACTGAGTTTACCGGTGGCACTAGTGGTTCCAAAGATATTTATGAAAAGATGTCTCAATACGGGATTGGTACTGTTATTGGCATGCACATGAATGAAGAACACCGCAAAGAGGCGGAGAAATATCATATTAACGTTATTATCGCCGGGCATATGTCTTCGGATTCTCTAGGTATGAATTTACTTTTAGATGAAATTGAAAAACAGGGAATTGAAATTATCCCGATTTCTGGCTTAATTCGAGTAAAGCGTTTCTAAATATAAACTCCGCCGCAAGGCGGAGTTTTTAGAACTTAATAATCATTATCGCTTATTTCTGTCAAGATTTAATTATATTGGCGGATATATTATACTAAGAGCATATGCTCGCTTACCTTCACGGCCGAATTTTGGCTAAAAGCAACAATTATCTAATATTAGAAGTAAATAGCGTCGGCTACCAAATTTTTGTGGGTGAGGCTTTTTTATCGTCTTTGAAAGTGGGGGAAGAACAGGAATTTTACCTTTCTCACCAGGTACGCGAAGATGCCTCCGACTTATATGGTTTCCGGAATTTATCGGAGTTAGAACTGTTCCAATTATTACTTTCTGTTTCTGGCGTTGGCCCGAAATCAGCTCTGGGCGTTTTATCAATCGCTTCCGCTGATGATATTCGTGAAGCGGTTATCCGCGGCGACGCCGCTTTACTCACTAAGGTCGCTGGCATTGGCAAAAAGACGGCGGAAAGAGTGGTGTTGGAGTTAAAAAATAAGATTGCTAAAAATATCAATGGTGCTATTTTAGGAGCGACTTTGCCAGCCGGTCTCAGTGATGAGCTTGATGCTTTAATGTCACTCGGCTATTCCTTGCCTGACGCTCGTACCGCTCTAAATGATTTAGATCCCAGTCTTAATGATAGCGGCGAGCGCGTCAAAGCTGCTTTGAAGAAATTGGCACGAAAGTCATAGTTGATTAATTAGCTTAATTGAATTGAATTATATGGGTAAAAATGAAAAAAAAACAATTACTAAACAAGCAGTTGATTTTCCGGCTTGGTATCAAGACGTGGTTCGAGAGGCAGAGCTGGCAGAGACTTCTGAAGTCAGAGGCTGCGGTATTGTCAGGCCCTATGGTTTAAAAATTTGGGAGTTAATCAAAGCTGAGCTTAGCCGTAAATTAGAAGATGACGGCGTTGAGAATGTTTATTTTCCAATTTTTGTGCCCTTGGAAAATTTAGAAGCGGAAAAAGATCACGTGGAAGGATTTTCCCCGGAATTGGCCGTAGTTACTCATGCTGGCGGCGAAGAATTAGTTAACAAGTTAGCTATTCGCCCCACCAGTGAGGCGGCGATGTATCGAACTTACGCTAAGTGGATTCAGAGTTATAAAGATTTGCCCTTACGTTTAAATCAATGGGCTAACGTTGTTCGTTGGGAGAAACGTCCACGTGCCTTTCTCCGTTGGAGCGAGTTTTTATGGCAAGAAGGTCATACTGTTTTTGCTTCTGAAGAAGAGGCTAGGGCAGAGGTAAAGAAGATGCTTGATATCTATCGCTCTCTTTATGATTTTCTAGCTATCCCTACTTTTACCGGTCGTAAGTCAGAAAGTGAAAAATTTGCGGGAGCGGTTATGACTTTAACGGCCGAAGTAATGGCCAAGGACGGCAAAGCGATTCAGGGGGCTACTAGCCATTATTTAGGTACTAATTTTGCTAAAGTGTTTGATGTGAAATATCTTGGGGCTGATGGGGAGACTCATTTAGGGCATCAAAATAGCTGGGGCTTGTCTTGGCGTTCAGTCGGGGCTGTTGTGATGGTTCATGGCGATGACAACGGTTTACGCCTACCGCCTAATATTGCTCCTTTGCAAGTTGTGATTGTGCCGATCTATAAAGATGATTCTTCAAAGGATAAAGTTTTAAATTATTGTGAGAAAATCAATAGCTCTTTAAAGGGCAAATATCGTTTAAAAACTGATTTGCGCGATGCTCAAACTCCTGGATTTAAGTTTAACTACTGGGAAGTACGCGGTGTGCCTGTCCGTTTAGAAATTGGCTCCAAGGAAGCTGATGCTAATAAAGTCACTATTTTCCGCCGGGACAATGACACCAAAGAAGAAATTGATTTAAGTGAACTACCGAATCGTCTGGAGAAATTAATGCAAGAAATTCATGTTAATCTCTATAATCAAGCTTTAGCTTTTTCTGAGAAAAATATTCACCGAATTGAAAGCTGGGAAGAAATTGGCGAAAAAACTGGCTGGTTTGAAGCTAGCTGGAGCGAAGAGGCTGATACCGAAAAACAATTGAAAGAAAAATACGGAATAGTTTCCCGGGTGTTGTTAAGCGGCAAGGAAGGGGAAGCGCCTAAGAATAAAAAATGTTTTATCAGCGGCAAGCCGGCTAAGCACGATTGGCTTTTTGCTAAATGTTATTAATCTACCCTCCATATGTTCAATAAACTTATTGGAAAATTTAGCCATGACCTCGGCATTGACCTGGGTACTAAGAATACCTTAATCGTGATGAGCGAGAAGGGTTTGGTTGTTAACGAACCTTCGGTGGTGGCTATTAATAAACGGACTAATGAAATTCTGGAAGTCGGGACGGCTGCCAAGAAAATGGTGGGCAAGACTCCGGCGCATATTGAAGCTATTAAGCCTTTAGTAGACGGGGTGATTTCTGATTTTGAAGTTACGGAAAAAATGTTGAAATACTTTATTAATAAAGTTCACCAAGAACATTTTGCCCTTATTCCTCGCCCTCGCGTGGTTATTGGCATTCCTTTAGATTTAACCGAAGTAGAGAAGAAGGCGGTAGAAGACGCCGCTCGTTCAGCGGGTGCGCGCAAGGTCTATTTAGTAGAGGAGGCGATGGCTTCGGCGGTGGGCGCTCATTTGCCGGTGACAGAGGCAACCGCCACGATGATTGTCGATATTGGTGGTGGCAGCACAGAGATTGCCGTTATTTCTTTGGGCGGCGTGGTTACTTGGAAATCGTTGCGTTTGGCTGGTAATGAATTTGACAGCAATATCATTGAGTACATCCGTGAAGAATTTAATATTTTAATTGGTGAGCAGTTGGCGGAAGAAATAAAGATTACTATCGGTTCGGCTATTCAAAATGGCGAGACCCAAGAGATGGAGGTTCGCGGTCGGGATTTAATTAACGGTTTGCCTAAAGCGATTATTGTTAATGATAAGCAGATTAGGGAAGCGATTGGCCGGACAGTGGGTAAAATAATTGAGAACATCAAGACTATTTTAGAAACCACCCCGCCAGAACTTGTTTCTGATATTTATGAAAGTGGGATTTACTTATCTGGCGGTGGCGCTTTACTCCGAGGCTTAGATCAGGCTATTTCTTCAGCCGCCAAGATTCCCGTGAAGATCGTTGATGATCCTTTAACTTGCGTTGTTCGTGGGGCTGGTATCTTGATTAGTGATCCGGAACTATTATCCAAAGTCACTTTAAATAATGTTTCTCTGGACAAATAATTTATGCGTCTGCCTTGGAAATCAAGAAAATTTTGGCGTTGGTTGGCGGCAATCGTTTTTATTTTTCTCTTGCACTTTTTAGGAGCTTCTCGCCCCTTAGAAAATTATTTAAGCGTTGCTATCCGTCCTTTGGGGCGCTCTCTGCATCGTCTTGGTTCTTGGTTTCAGGGGCAACCATCCGATTCTTCGGCTGAAGAATTAGCAGCGGCCCTTAGCCGCACTCAGGAACAGCTGGCTCGGGCGACCGTTGATCAGGCGCAATTACAGCTTTTACTAGAAGAGAATGCCAAGCTTCACCAGCAGCTTGATTTTTTAAATAATAACCATTATCGCGCTGTGAGCGCTAATATTGTTTCCCGTCAAAATCTCTTTGATGCCGCCGAGAATGCTCAAGATATTATTTTAGACAAGGGGGCTAATGATGGCCTTCATCCCGGTTTAGGTGTAATTAATGAATCAGGAGTGATTATTGGTAAAATTGTAGAGGTAAAAGATAATAGTGCTCGTGCTTGTTTAACTACTAGCGCTGATTGTCAGTTAGCGGCCGCTATTATTAACGGCAGCCGTACGATTGGTTTGTCGGAAGGGGAATTAGGACTGACTATTAAGATGAATTATATCCCCCAGATGGAAAAAATCTCCCCTGAAGATATTGTTATTACTTCCGGTTTAGGTGATAGCATTCCCCGTGGTTTAGTGATCGGTCGAGTTTCTCAGGTGAATAATCAGAGCAATGAAATTTGGCAAGATGTCACTATTGAGCCGGTGGCCTCTTTGCATGATTTAACTGTCGTTTCTGTGGTTTTACCCTAGTTTATGTCTAAAAAGATTGCCAACATTGTTTTTTTATTAATTGCTGCCGGCTTTTTGGCTTTAGCTCAATTTTCTTTAATCAGCGCCTTACCTTGGCCCTGGAGTAATTTTAATCTCGCAGTCATTTTTTATATTTTCGCCTTTTTAGCCTTAGGTCGTGATCAAGCTTGGTTGCTGGCGGCTGCCTCTGGTTGGTTTTTGGATGTCTGGAGTTTTCAGCCCTTTGGCGTCTCTTTACTATCCTTAACTCTAAGCGCTTTAATTGTCTATCTAGTTTTAGAGAATTTCCTTACCAACCGTTCCTTATATTCCTTTTTACTTTTAACGGTGATTGGTTTATTTGCAGAAACAGTTCTCTATAATATTTTGCTAACTATTTTTGACTGGTCAGGGGCGGCTGGAAAGTTTTTCCTTTTTAACGGTGCCTTTTGGGAATCTTTAGCTTGGAGTTTATTATTAGGTTTATTGGTTGTTGGCCTCTTTTTTAATCTTCTGGCATCGGCGAGTCACCGGCTTAAGCCTTTCTTTTTGAAACGTCGCTAATTTATGTTATGATATTAGCAGTTTTACTTTTATGAAATACGATATTATTACAATTGGTGGTGCCACTAAGGACATTGCTTTTTTAACCGCTGAGGGTGTCTTAATTGATAATCATCGCGATATCCTTAGACAGAAACTTTTAGCCTTTGAGTATGGCGCTAAAATAACAATTGACCATTTTCACAACCTTTTTGGAGGAGGAGCCGCTAATGCGGCCGTCAATTTTGCTTCTTCTGGTTTTCAGGTTGCCTGTTTAGCTCGGATTGGGGCTGATGATAGCGGTCAGGCCATCGTCGATAATCTTAATAAGCAGGGGGTGGCAGTTGATCTCCTTTCTCAAGATCGTAGCGCCGCCACGGGCTTGTCTTTTATTTTAGTGGCTAAGGGCGGGGAGCGTATTATCTTTACCAGCCGTGGCGCTAATGATAATTTAAAGATCGGCGAGAGTGACCGTAAAATTTTAGCGGGGGCAAAGTGGCTTTATCTCGCCTCTTTGTCTGGTAATTGGTTAAAAAATATTAATTATATTTTTACCCAAAGTGGACCGAAGATTGCTTGGAATCCAGGGCTGTCTCAATGTCAGGCGGGTTTAAAAAAACTAGCTCCATTTTTAAAGAAGACCGATGTTTTTTGTATTAATAAAGATGAAGCAATTGAGCTTGTTTTAAGCGATTCCCGTTATCATGGTCAGAGTCCGGATTTTTTAAACAGTGTTAAAAATCTATTATTGGCCTTAAAAGAAAAAGTTTCAGGAATTGTTCTGATCACCGATGGCCAATATGGCGCTGATGTTTATGACGGCAAACGTTTTTATCATCAGGCGGTGTTAAAAGAGAAAAAGCGTGTCGATATCACGGGTGTCGGGGATGTCTTTAATTCTTCTTTTGTCGCCGGTTTAGAAATTACCAAAGGAGATATTAAAAAATCTTTATATTTAGGAGCAAAAAATACGGCTTCAAAAATTGCTTATTTCGGTGCTCAAAACGGCTTACTTGATTTAAGAAAAATAAAGAAATTTAATTAATAGCTATATGATTAATGGTGTTATTGTTAGAGAGTTAAAGAAATTTGCAGATGAGCGTGGTTGGTTGACGGAAATCTATCGACGCGATGAGACTGACTCTAGCCCAGCGATGTCTTACGTAAGCCTTACTTTACCGGGAGTAGTTAGAGGGCCACACGAACATGTTTATCAGAGTGATTATTTTGTTTTTATTGGTCCCGGCCGTTTTCGTCTTCACCTTTGGGATCGCCGGTCTGACTCTAGTACTAAGGGAGAAAAAATGGAAATAGAAGTGGGTGAGGGCAATCCTTGTTCAGTCTTGGTGCCACCGGGCGTGGTACATGGTTATCAGTGTATTTCTGAAATTCCCGCTCTCTCAATTAATTTACCCGATAAGCTGTATAAAGGCGTGGCTAAAAATGACGATATTGACGAAATTCGCTGGGAAATTGATCCCGCTAGTCCGTATAAAATCAGTTAATTTTTAAGTATGTGTATTTTTTGCCAAATCGTTGCTGGAGAAATTCCGTCTTACAAAGTTTACGAAGATGAGCGTGTTTTCGCTTTTCTAGATATCAAGCCGGTACATCCAGGTCATATTTTAGTGGTTCCTAAAAAGCACGCCGCTAATTTAGAAGAGATATCAGCTGACGATTTACAGGCGCTTATTTTAGTTGTTCAGAAAATGGGCCGGCTTTTAAAAGAGCGTTTAGGCTATCCAGCCTATAATGTTTCGGAAAATAATGACCCTTTGGCTGGGCAGGAGATTCCGCACCTGCATTTTCACCTAATTCCGCGTCTAGCCGGTGATGGCCTTGCCCCTTGGCGCAAAGAAGAGTATGCTCCGGGGGGGATGGAAGAGGTATTAAAGAAATTAACGGATTAATTTTATGAATTTACTCGTTACCGGCGGGGCTGGCTTTATCGGCTCCAATTTTATCCACTATTGGCTGGCTAAGTACCCTGAGGATAGTATTATTAATCTTGATATTCTCAGCTATGCCGGTAATTTGAATAATCTTTTAGATATCTCCACCAATCCCCATTACCATTTTATTCAAGGAGATATTGCTGATAGTGCTTTAGTTGATAGTCTAATGCCGGGCATCGATGCCATTGTTCACTTTGCCGCTGAAAGCCACGTTGATCGCTCAATTGTTAATAGCGCTGATTTTGTCCATACTAATGTTGAAGGTACACGAGTTTTACTGGACGCGGCTAAGCGCCATGGCGGCATCCGCTTCCATCATATTTCTACGGATGAAGTTTTTGGAGCTTTACCTTTAGACGGGTCTAAGTTTTCCGAGACTACACCCTATGATCCTCGTTCTCCCTACAGCGCTTCTAAAGCTTCTTCTGACCACTTGGTGCGCGCTTATTTCCATACGCATAAATTACCAATTACGATTTCCAACTGCTCCAATAATTACGGCCCCTACCAGTATCCTGAGAAATTAATTCCTTTATTTATTACTAACCTTATTGACGGCAAGAAAGTACCGGTTTACGGACAGGGAAGTAATGTGCGTGACTGGATTCATGTTGATGACCATAATCGTGGCGTTGATTTAATCTTGCATCAAGGGAAAATTGGTGAGACTTATTGTCTGGGTGGAGATAGTGAACGCAGTAATTTAGAAATAACCAAAAATATCTTATCTTTAATGGCGAAAGATGAAGACATGATTACTTATGTTGAAGATCGTCTCGGTCACGATTTGCGCTATGCTATTGATTTTTCCAAGGCAAAAACAGAGTTAGGTTGGGAGCCTTTAATTCCTTTTACGGAAGGCCTGCAAGCGACTGCTGCCTGGTATCGTGATCATGAAGCTTGGTGGCGGCCATTAAAGAAATAATATTTTGCTATTTAGATAATTTATACATATATGTCCAGCAAGAAAATTTTTATCTTAGAGGATGACGTCAATATTCTCTATGGCCTAGAGGCTCAATTCAGTGCTGATGAATTTTTAGTAGAGTCCAGCGAAGGCGAGGAAGACTTGGAAGAATTGCTGAGCAATATCCGCAGCTTCAATCCTAATTATTTAATTTTGGATTTAATTTTACCTAAGCTCGACGGTTTCGAGGTAGTGAAGAGAATTAAGGAGGATGAGGAAACGAGCGAGTTGCCAATTTTTATTTTCACCGATTTAAGTGATGAAGACAGCAAGAACCGGAGTTTGGAGTTGGGGGCTGATTATTATTTTATCAAAGAAGAGTTTGATACTTACGAGTTTGCCGAAAAAGTGAAAAAAATTATTGGTAATCAGGAAAAAGAGGAGGAAGAAGAGTCCGCGGACACTTACGAAGATTAATTTTTGGAATTTTACTTGATTTGACTCCTCGGCTTGATTCGGGGTAATATATAGAGCTATTAAGAGGATTTTCTTGTCTCTTAAATTTTTGTTTGATTCTAGCATAATTTATGTTTATAAAGCGTATCGGTATCGATTTAGGCACTACTTACACCTTGGTATATTTACCGCGGCGGGGGATTGTAATTAACGAACCTTCAGTGGTAGCTGTTTCCATTGATGACAATAAAATTTTAGCTGTTGGTAACGAAGCTAAGGATATGTTGGGTCGCACCCCTGATACTATTGTCGCGGCCCGCCCCCTTAAAGACGGAGTAATTGCCGATTATCGCACCACTGAAGCGATGATTCGTTATTTTATTAACAAAACTTTAGGCGGCATTCGCCTTTTCCGACCTGAAGTAATGGTGGCAGTACCGGCGGGTATTTCTTCCACGGAAAGGCGCGCGGTGATTGAGGCTACCATCGCCGCCGGGGCTAAGGCAGCTTATATTATTAAAGAGCCCGTGGCGGCCGCGATTGGGGCTGATATTCCGATTGGTTCTGCGACTGGTCACATGATTATTGACATTGGCGGTGGCACCGCAGAAATGGCCGTTATTTCTCTGGGCGGCATTGTCGCCTCTACTTCTGTGCGCGTGGGCGGCAATAAATTTGATGCCGCTATCTTAGAGCATATTCGTAAGAAATATAATTTAGCAATTGGCGAGCGCACGGCTGAGGAGATTAAGATTAATATCGGCTCCGCTCTTTACGTTGAAGATAAGTTGTATATGGAAATTCGCGGCCGGGATATGGTAACCGGATTGCCGCGCAGTATCACCGTTTCTAGCGATGACGTCACGGAAGCAATCCAGAATGAGTTGGAAGCAATTGTGGCCGCGGCCAAGAAAGTTTTACAGAAGACTCCTCCCGAGTTGGCGGCTGATATTATGGATAAAGGCATTATTCTTTCTGGAGGTAGTTCTTTGCTCCGCAATATGGATCAGCTCATTGCTCGCACCACTGGTGTCCCGGCTTATGTGGCTGATGATGCTCTCTTGTGCGTTGCCAAGGGAACCGGCATCGCTTTAGATAACCTTGATTCTTATAAGCGTAGTATTTTAGCGACTAAATAGTTTTTATCTATATGGTTATTGGTATTGACGCTTCACGCGCCAACCGCTCTCTCCGCACGGGTACGGAATGGTATTCCTTCTATATCATTGGACACCTAGCGGCGCTTGATCGGGAAAATCAATATATTCTCTACCTCGATAAGGAACCGGCGGCTGACTTAGCTGCAGTTTTAGCTCCTTATTCTAATTTTAGTTTTAAAATTCTACATTGGCCTTGGCGTTATTTTTGGACCTTGGGTCGTTTTTCTCGGGAAATGCTATTTCATCGCCCTGATGTTTTATTTGTACCAGCTCACTCTTTGCCTTTGATTCATCCTCGACGTACGGTTAATACCATTCATGATATCGCCTTTGCCCGCGAGTGTGGACTCTATCAGAAAAAATGTGTGCGTTTGGAAACTAAGGTTGGTAAAAATTTATTAAATGTTATTACCCGCTTGTTAACGCGCGGCCGCTATGACTCTAATTCTTTGGATTATCTAGTTTGGTCAACCTCTTACGCGCTGAAGCATGCTTGGAAAATTATTGCTGTTTCCTCTTTTACTAAGCAGGAAATAATTTCTGTTTATTCTGAGCGTTACGCCGATAAGATTAAGGTCGTTCATAACGGTTATCAGCGTTCTCTTTATTCGCCGGTAGCGGCTACACCGGAACGCCATAAAATTTTAGAAAAATATGGTTTAGAGGAGCCCTTCTTTCTCTATGTCGGCCGTTTGGAAAAAAAGAAAAACACCCCCGCTTTAGTGGAATCATTTTCAGTTTTTAAGGAGGCCCATCCAGGTGATAATTATAAATTAGTTTTAATTGGCAACGCCGGTTTCGGTTATGATGAGGTTAAATATATTATTGAAGAATATAATCTGACCCGTTCGGTTGTAATGCCGGGCTGGGTAGCTGAAGAAGATTTGCCCGCGATTTTCAGCGCCGCCACGGCCTTTATTTTTCCGTCCCTCCATGAGGGCTTTGGCATTCCCGTTTTACAGGCAATGGCTTGTGGTGTTCCAACTCTAGTTTCTGATTTGCCCGTGCTTAAAGAAATTGCCGGTGAAGCTGCTCTTTATTTCAATCCTCGCGATCGCGCGGCTATGGCGGCGGCGCTAATTGCTATCAGCAGTAGCACTGAGCTACATCATCGCTTATCGGCTCAAGGCCTAATTCGTGCTCAGCAGTTTAGCTGGGAACAATCTGCCCGCGAAACTCTCCAGGTTTTAACAGGGAAATAGATAATTTTTTGTCTTTTTTTAATATTTTCTTGGTCTCCTTTAATCTTTGAATAAGTAATTAAATATGTTATGATAAAGGTGTTATGAAACGATTCGTGACATCTTTTTTTGCATTTTTGCTTCTCATGGTTCCAGCTGCTGGTGCCAGTTTTTTGCCGAACGATAGCTACTATCATAATCAATGGTATTTGACGCGCGTGCAGGCGCCTGCTGCTTGGGAAAAGGCAAATAGTAGTCCTAATATAAAAATTGCAGTGGTTGATGCTGGCGTCCAAATTGATCACCCTGATTTAGAAGGCAACATTTGGGTTAATACTAAAGAGGTGCCTGGTAATAAGATTGATGATGACCATAATGGTTTTATTGATGATGTAAATGGTTGGGATTTTGTGGAAAATATACCTGATCCTTCACCTAAATTTGATGAGGGTTGGACGGAGTCTGGGGTTTCCCATGGGACGATGGTTGCTGGGATTATTGCCGCTACTGGTAATAATCGCCAAGGTATTACCGGAGTAACTTGGCGGGCTCAGATTATGCCTTTGCGTGCCTTAAATGATAAGGGGGAAGGGCGTGTCGGCGCCGTCGTGCGGGCCATTGATTATGCGGTTCATAACGGAGCGGATATTATTAATTTAAGTTTTGTTGGTTTCAACTATAGCCAAGCTTTACAAGATGCCATCCAGCGGGCTTACGATGCCGGGGTAATTGTTGTCGCGGCCGCCGGCAACGAGCAGGAAGATGGGGAAGGTTATAATACTGATAAGCATCCGATTTATCCCGCTTGTTATGACGGTAAAAACGGGGAGAACATGGTGATTGGTGTGGCCGCCACTGATGCTCTTGATCAGAAAGCTGATTTTTCTAGCTATGGCTTTAAGTGTGTAGATGTTGCTGCTCCTGGCGTCAGTTTTTTTAGCACCATCACCTACGGGGGCAATCCCATGGAAAGAGATAAATACTATGATGGCTTTTGGTCAGGTACCTCCATGGCGACACCAGTTATTAGTGGTTCACTCGCTTTAGTAGCGGAAGCTAATCCGCAGTTGAAGCCTACTGAGGTTGTAAATATTCTTTTGCAATCAGCTGACAATATTAGTCGCCTTAATCCTGTTTATTTAGGTCAGCTTGGTTCGGGTCGTGTTAATTTAGATAGAGCTTTAAATACCGCTCAAGAAAAATTATACGCTCATCTTGGTCGTCTTCTGATTAGTCCTGAATCTGGTCTCCCAATGGCCAGTAGTAGTCCGGAGCTAAACATTACGGATAGAGGTGGCTCTGTTTTGCATCATTGGCCAGTGAGCGAGGCCGCTGGTGGTGTGTTTGCTTCCGGTGATGTTGATGCTAATGGTGAAGATGAGGTGATTAGTGCCGCCGCCTCCGGTCAGGAACCTTTTGTCAGTATCTACGGACCGGATGGCACTTTGCGTGGACGTTTCTTAGTTTTTGATCGGCGCTTTAAAGGCGGTTTCAGTTTAGCGGTGGCCGATATTAATGATGATGGTTTTGAAGAAATTATTGTTGGGGCTGGCGCCGGCGGCGGACCGCATGTCCGAATTTTTGATCATAAAGGACGTTTGCGCGGTCAATTTTTTGCTTTTGAAAATAATTTTCGCGGCGGGGTGAATGTGGCAGCGGGTAATATCGATGGCCAAGGAGCGGCGGAAATTATCGCTGCGCGTGGCGTGGGCGGAACTCCAGAGATTAAGATTTTCGATCGGCGTGGTCTTTTACAGGGACAATTTTTTGCTTTTGAAAATAAATTTCGCGGTGGCCTGAATGTGGCAGTGGCTAATATTGATGGACGTAATAATCGTAATCAAGACGAAATTATTGTTGCCCCCGGTGCGGGAAGAGAGCCGTTGATTAAAGTATTTTCCAATAAAGCGGTGTTGAAATCTTCTTTTTTAGCCTTTGGTCGTAACTTTCAGGGCGGGGTGAATGTAGCGGCGGGCGATATTGATAATGATGGTCGCGCTGATATTGTTACCGGTGCCAGTGCTGGGGCCATGCCGCACGTCCGGATCTTCAGTGGTCAAGGTGAACTTAAAGAATCTTTTTATGCTTTTCCCGACGGTTTTACCGGCGGTGTCAATCTTAGTGTTATTGATTTTATCAATTAAAAATATGTCTAAACAAGTAATTTTTGACAAGAAAAATGTATTAGTAGCGGGTGGCGCCGGTTTCATCGGCTCTCATTTGTGCGATGAACTGGTTAAAACCTGTAAGGTTATCTGCGTTGATAATTTTTCTACTAGCAGCGAGGGCAACATTGATCACCTTCTATCTAATCCGGATTTTGTTTTTATTAATCATGATATTAGTAAGCCCATCAACTGGTTGGCTTTACCGGAGCTGAAGAAGTTTAAGCTTGAATTCCAAGGTCTGCAGGAAATCTATAACCTGGCCTGCCCGATGTCACCTAAGAATTTTTTGAATAATCGTCTGGCCACTTTAGCCGCTAATTCTTTAGGGGTGTTAAATATGCTTGATCTGGCTCTAGCTTTTAAATCAAAAATACTTCATTTCTCTTCCTCAGTTGTTTATGGCCCCCGTCAGACTGAGGCTTCTGATCATAAAGTTGCTGAGGGCGAGTTAGGATTAATCGATCATTTGTCTTCACGTAGTTCCTATGATGAGGGTAAGCGCTTCGCTGAAACTCTAGTCGCTAATTATCGCGATATTTTTCAATTGGATGCGAAAATTTTACGTCTTTTTCGGGTCTATGGTCCGCGCATGGAGCTGGATGATGAACAGATGATTCCTGACTTTATTAACAATGCTTTAGATGGTAAAGATTTAGTAATTTTTGGCAATGAACGCTTTTCTTCTTCTTTTTGTTATATTGATGATGCTATTGATGGTGCTTTGAAGTTCATGCACTCTAAGCATCAGGGGCCGATTAATATTGGTTCAGATGTGGATGTTAATTTAACAGATTTAGCGATGATGATTATTCAAGAAACTTCTTCTGATTCCAATATTGCTTATACTGATAGTCGTATCTTCGTCAGCGAATTAGCTTTACCTGATATTAAATTAGCTAAAGAAGAATTGGGATGGATGCCAGTGGTAACTTTGGAGAATGGCTTAAAGAAAACAATATTTTCTCTTCAGGCGCAGAAGCGTTTGCGCAGCTTTCAATCCTAGTAATTTAAATTTTACAAAAACTCCCGTGTAAGCGGGAGTTTTTTAGTTGGTTTTTACTATTTTTTTGAAAGCCGCCGCTAAAGCGGTGCTATCTCCGGGCGGCACCAGGGTTAAATCTAGGAAGGGAGAAAGCTCAGGGATGCCACCGATATCAGACGCGAGGCCGCGGAGGCCATGGCTCGCTGCTTCCCAGAGACTAGTAGGGGAATTTTCATAGACTAAAGAGGGAACCACGACAACATCAGTTTTGTTTAGGAGTTGTTCGACGCCAGCTCGGTCTAAATTGTCAAGATAAGAGACATTACTATAGTTAGTGCTTTCTTTTTCCAACCAAGGGGAAAGACTACCTTTACCGGCAATCGTTAAATTTGCCTCTTCGTTGTTAAGAGTGGCTTTCTGCCAGGCGGCGAGTAGTATGGCTAGACCTTTATGTTTTTCGGCTTGGCCAATGAAAGCAAAAGCTACCGGTTTATTAAGAATTTTCGTTTCTTGACGCTTTATCTGGAAATTAAGTCGGACTTCGCTTTTTTGTTTTTTAAAAAATCCTTTTTTTTGATGAAGCGTCAGTAACCACTGAGAAGGGGAAATAATGTTTTTTGCCCCCTGGATTGACCAGCGGGTACCGATTTGATAGCAACGGGCAAGCAGGGAATCAATAATTTTTTCTTCTCCCCAATACATTAGTCCTGAGGGGTGGAGCAGTTGAATATCATGTAAAATATGCTCATGTTTAATTTGATGTTTGGCCAAGAGGCGGGGCAAGTAAAAACCAAGGCCGATGAGATTATGGGTAATAACTAAACTTGGTTTGCGCTCTTTGATTATTTTTTTTAATTGGTGGTGATGCCAGGGATAAAGGAGTTGTCCTAGATGCCAGATTATTTTTTGTAGATTATTGTAAGTAGAAAGTCGTTCGTAGTGGGAATTAAGATAATAAATATCTTTTTCTTGAGAACGTTCAGCTCCCGGAAGTTTAGTAGTGATAATAAAAACTTCGTGGCCGGCAGTACGCAAATCATTAGCCATTTTGTGGGCCACAATTTCTGCGCCACTATTACGGCCGTAAGGAGGATAAAGATTGTTGGCTATGCCGATAATCATAATTTAGTAATTTTCTGAAAATTCGTCCAAGATGCGGTCAGCCACTTTTTCCCAAGCATACTTTTCTTCTACTAGCGTGCGGGCGGCTTTTGCCATTTTTTGGCGGAGATTTTCATCTTGAATTAGGGTGTTAATTTTAGCGGCAAGATCGCCGACATCACCAGGCTCACAACGCAAACCCTGTTCGCCGTCCCTAAAGACGCTGCGCACCCCGGGCAAGTTACTAGCGATTACTGGCAGGCCACAAGCCATAGCTTCAATTAGGACTAAGCCGAAGGCTTCATGAGCGTTGATAGAGGGGAGAACTAGAATATCAGCACTCTGGTATTGGCGGATTAATTCTTCTTCAGTGACGCGTCCGAGAAAATTAACTTGCCGTTTGATACCAAGACTGTTTACCTGGGCTTCATATTGAGAGCGCAAATCGCCATCGCCGATAATATTAAGGCTAACTGAGGATTTAAGCATGGGTAGAGCTTTAAAAAGGACACTTAAACCTTTGAAATAATGAGCACTGTCCAAGCCACCCACAAAGAGCAGGGTGTGTCCGCCTCTTTTAATAAAGCGTCGCGTGACAAAGTTAACGATATCAGCGGCGCGGGCATTAATACCTTTTTCCGCACCACTAATTTTCGGACGAAAGATTTCCGTTTCTACACCGAAGGGGACAGCTTTTATTTTTTCTGGATACATTCTGGTAATTGCCGCTAGTTGCCCATTTTCAGCGTAGTCTAAAGTGCTGACAATAATTTTTTCCGCCCTTTTCATTAATTTTGTTAATAAACAGCGTGAAGGTAGGGCTAGCAATTTTTTAGCCCCGCGCAGGGCAGGCGTGTCCATGTGGTAATGAATAATTAATCTTTGTTTTTTGCGAAAACGGCTGAGAAGAAAGATTAACAAATCGGCACCGAAAAAAGGATAATGCAGGTAGATTAAGTCATAGGATAAGAGGCGAAAGGGGAGGGTAAGAGGGAAGGCGCCATGACCAGCGCGGAGGCGTGGTCGAAGAAAAACTAAACGTTGGACGCCTATTGGTGCTTGAGGATTTTTTTCATTTTGGGGCGCTAAAGAGAAAGTCGTGAGCTGATGTTCTCGACTTAAGATTTCTCCTAAACGATAAGCGCTCTGGCCGATACCACCGGCATAGGGTGGAAAGGCGCAGACGATTTGAGCTATTTTCATAGAAATTTTTCCGAGATTATTGTTTAAGGGTAATGGTGCGCACCAAGTCGGTTAGTTCTTTTTCTAACTTACTGATTTTTAGACGCAGTTTAAAGATAAAATAAAACAAGCTAATAACGGCGAGGTAAAGTAAAAAGTTGATGCCAGAGCCGGAAAAGCCTGCGCTAACCAGGACTTTATCCAGTAGACGGATGAAGATAATGGCTATTCCACCTAAGGACCAGAAAGCTAACCAGAAGAGGAATTCATTACCTCCGATCTGGCCTTTTTTCTTCTGGACTAAGAGTCTCCAGATAAAGATAGCAATAAATGCTAGAGCGATTGCTTGTTGTAACATATTTTGACAAAGATTATTATCTATTATAGGATAAAAAGATTTCTAGTTCATTTTATTGTTCAATCCTAATATTCACATCATGAAACAATTATGGAAAAGCCAGGCTTTAGGGCTGCTTTGGTTTTTGATTATTTATACCCTTATTCGCTTAGTTTTGCGACAGCCGGCGGCCGCTATTCAGGATGCAGAAATTTTGATAATTGTTGGGTCAGCTTTGGCTTTTTGTTGGCTGACTTTAGCTTTTATTAAAGAGAGCTTATCAGGCTTATCGGCTTCTTTGAATTTAAGTGTGACTACTATTTTTTTCTTTTTCAATTGGGGTGACTTTGGTTTTTTGAAAGCTGAGATTGCCCTGGGCTCATTATTAATCGTATCGGTAATTATCTTCGGATATGAATTAATAAAAGCTTTGCAAAAAGAGAGGGAAGCTTGGTTTCCGGTGTTGATAAATGTGACCGTTCTCCTGTTTTTCTTATTTTTAATGGAGAAGATGGTCTCATAAGTTCCTTCAACTTTTCAGCCTAAAAACTGAAAGAAGGGCGTTCGCAAGAGCGCCTTTTTTTATTGACTAATTTTTTGGATGAACAGATCTTTGAGAATGCGGATGCCGCCAGAAAATTTCTGACCGTATTTATGATAGGTAACGGTAATCGGTACTTCTTTTATCCGCCAGTGGCCACGGCTCAGTTTAATTAGGATTTCGCTACAATGGGCCATTTCGTTATTTTCAATACGGAAACTTTGGGCTACTTCTTTGGTATAGGCGCGGAAACCACTTTGGGGATCGCTAGTCTTGACGCCAAAGAAACGGTTGACTAGGCGTCCTAGCGGCCAGATGAGGTATTTTTTTAATTTTGGTAAATCCGATTTTTTTCCTAAGAAGCGGGAGCCGAAAACAACGTCAGCCTCACCTTTTTTAATAGGAGCAACGATGTCGGCAATTTCTGAAGCCGCAAATTGGTCGTCGGCATCAAAGTGGACAATAATATCTGCTCCTAACTTTAAAGCATAGTCACTGCCGGTCTGTAAAGCCGCACCCTGACCGCGGTTAATCGGATGTCTTAATACAAAAACGCCGGCTTCTTTTGCCAGGGCGCTTGTCCGGTCGCGGGAACAATCGTCTACTACTATCACTGTATCTACTAAGTCTTTGACCTTGTCAACGACGGAACGGATATGTTTTTCCTCATTCCAGGCAGGAATGACGCAGGCTACTTTCATATTTTTTTACGGATTTGGGCCCAGGCAGCAATCTCTTCAATATTAATTAAGCCTAGTTCGGCTTTAGCCAGGGCCTCTTGAATCAGCGGTTGATAGCCGGCTTGGAGGCGTCCGTCTGGCAGGAAGCGCATAATTTCAAAAATTGCTGTTTTGGGAGCGATATTGCCTTGGCGGCAGTGTTTACAACCATGGTTTTGGAATAGTTTTTTCGGCCAGAAATTACGGACCGAGGGCCAGGCACTCAGTATAGTTTTTTTAATTTCCGGACCAGGGTCAAAGCTGTGTAGGCAACGAGTACAAGGACGTTTGAATAATTTTTGGGCACTGATAAAAATTAATTGTTCGGCAATAGCGGCGGCACTTAAGCCGGTGCGGCGAAGAATTTTAACCGCGCTCGCAGCATCTTTAGCACTTAAGGTGAGAATGACTAAGCGGCCAGTCGCGGCCAGGCGGAATACATTTTTTAAATCTTCTGAGTTTAAAGGAGCGTCGATTCCGATTAGCTCGCTATCAAAACGGGCAACTCTTTCCAGAGCTGTGGTAGGACTAGAATATTTTTGCAGATTGATAGTATTAATTCCGGAGAGAGGGTTGACGGGGTAAGTCTCTAGAGAGTAGGCGCTGCGTCCAGCGGCTGCCAAGGAAAGTAGGGAATAATAGGTGCTGGTGGCGCCATTTTCTTCGGGTGAAACAATAATAATAACCCCGGCTCTTTTTTTAATTCCTTGGCGATAAATTTCTTGTTGTTCTTTATTGGCACCAAGGGCAGATATTCTTTTTATGAATGGAGTTTCTGAGCTGAGAGTAATAATTAATTTTTCGCCTTCACGAGAAGGGAGGAGGGTAGCGCGGCCGCTAATTAGATTTTGTTTGTCGGTGATCTTAAAACGTTTGTTTGCAAATAGTTCATTTTCAGAGGCGCCAACCAGTCGGCGAAAGGTCTCAGCGACGCTGATTTCTGTTTCTCTATCAAGGCGGAGATAATCTGTGTTTTCTCCGCGCCCGCAAGTACAAACTAAAGTCGCCCCCTTTTTTTCTAAGTGGAGATGGCTGTGGCCCTTTTCTTGGGCATAGCGACAGATGGTCTTGGCGATTTTTTCTGACATAATCTCATTATATCATTATCCGCTTGATTTTTAAAATGGCCAATAATATGATATTATATATAAATAAGATGGCAGCAATAGAGTTTGGCAGCTATTTTTGATTTTTTTAGTTATTTTCCTAATTTTTGGCAAAATTTATTAAATTTATGGCTTTTTCTTTTTACAGCCGTTGGTATACTTGGCGGCGAGCTCTGGGCGTTTTTTTAAGCTCCTATTGGCGTTATCGCCCTAATCGTCGCTATTTAGTGTTAGCACTTATTATCCAGGTCGTACTTTGGTTCTTCGCTTATAGGATTTTTGCCACCGTCGGTCAAGATCTTTTTGTCGCCCATTATAATGTTGACTTCGGTATTGACGCTATTGGAGACGGTCGCCGGGTTTTCAGCTCTCCGCTTTTAGCACTAGGCGTTATTGTCCTTAATTTTTTATTAACGGCTATTTTTGCTCGGCGCGAGCATTTTCATTTTCTCAGTCACGCTTTCGGTTTACTAACAGTCTTTACTCAAATTTTAGCAGCCTTAGTTTTAATGTCTCTTTATTTGATAAATTTTCTCGCCTAACCTTTTATGCTTATTTTCTACATTGTTAAAATTCTATTGTTATCCGCTTTAGCTTTTATTTTTGCCATGGCTTGTACACCCGCTTTAACCAATTTTTTATATAAGTATAAGCTAGGCAAGCAAATCCGTAATGGTGGGGATACCCCAATTTTTAGTAAGCTTCATGCGCATAAAGCCGGGACGCCGACGATGGGTGGAATTTTAATTTGGGGAACGGTTTTAGTTTTTATGGTGCTTTTTTCTTTTTTGGCTGATGTTATGCCTGGTGATATTTTTAAATATTTGAATTTTTTCTCCCGCTCAGAAACTTTGTTGCCTTTAGGGGCCTTAGTGGCGAGTGCTATTATTGGTCTATTGGATGATTGGCTTGATGTCAGCGGCCGTGGTGTTTTTGGCGGTGGGGGGTTAAAACTGAAACATCGTCTTTTGATTTATGCCTTAATTGCCGCGGCTGGCGCTGCCTGGTTTTATTTTAAACTTGATTGGACGGTTTTTCATATTCCTTTTTTCGGTAATTTTGAAATTTCTTGGTGGTATATCCCGGTATTTATCTTTGTCATTGTGGCCACTTCTTTTTCTGTTAACGAAACAGATGGCCTCGATGGTTTGGCTGGTGGCACTTTGATGATTGCTTTTGCCGCTTATGGTATCATCGCCTTTGCTTTGGGTCGCTATGAATTAGCGGCTTTCTGCGGAGTTATTATTGGCGCCTTACTCGCCTTTCTTTGGTTTAATATTCCTCCCGCCCGTTTTTATATGGGGGATACGGGTGCCATGAGTCTCGGAGTGACTTTAGGGGTGATTGCGATGTTGACCAATAGCGCTCTCTTTCTGCCTTTGATTGGCCTGATTTTTTTAATTGAGTCTTTGTCAGTAATTATTCAGATGCTTTCTAAAAAGTTCCGTGGTAAAAAGGTGTTTTTGTCCTCGCCTATCCATCACCATTTTCAAGCTTTAGGTTGGCCAGAGTCAAAAATTGTTATGCGTTTCTGGGTGATTGCCTCCATGGGTGCCGTTTTAGGACTATTAATCTTTTTAGCTGATAGGCAGTGGTAGAAAATTTATGAAAATAATGAAGAAGCTAAAAAATTTTTTAGCGCCGAGTGCGCAAGAGCATGAAGCCGACCCTTGGTTCCTTTTGGGCGTGGGGAGTTTGTTGCTGATTGGCTTGGTGATGCTTTCTAGCGCCTCTTCGGTGGTATCTTACGCTCGCTTTGGCAACACCTATCATTATTTTTTTCATCAATTAATCGCCGCTTTTATCGGCGTGGGTCTCTTCTTTGTTTTTTACCGAATTGATTATCGTTTTTGGCGGCGTTACGCTTTGTGGGCTTTAATTTTTTCGGTCGTTCTTTTGGTGTTAGTTTTTATTCCCGGATTGCGGGCCGAGCACGGTACCGCGCGTAGCTGGATTATCGTTTTTGGCCAGTCTCTCCAGCCGGCGGAATTTGTTAAATTAGGTTTTTTGATTTATCTAGCTACCTGGCTAGAGGCGAAAAAAGGGCAGCTAAAGGAGGCCGGTAGCGGTATCATGCCTTTTCTTAGTAGTCTGTTGATTATCGCCGCTTTAATGCTCGCTCAGCCAGATTTGGGAACTTTATTTATTATTCTTTTTGCCGCTTTTGCTGCTTTCTTTGTAGCCGGAGGTAAATTTTCCCATATTGTTCTTACGATGGTGCTGGGGGCTTCGGCTTTAGCCCTTATGTTCTATGCCAGCTCTTCTTATCAAAGCGATCGTTTTCGCTGTTATCAAGACCCCGCTTACGATATTCAAGAGGAGTGTTATCAGATTAATCAATCTTTGATTGCTGTCGGTTCTGGCGGCTGGCTAGGCCGAGGGCTTGGGCAAAGTCGGCAGAAATTTATGTATTTGCCGGAAGTTTGGGGTGATTCCATCTTTCCAATTATTGCCGAAGAGGTTGGTTTTATCTTTAGTGCTCTTTTGATCGCCCTCTATGGATTAATATTTTACCGTGGCTTGAAAATTGCCAAACACGCTCCAGATATTTATGGCAGTGCTCTGGCTACTGGTATTATTGCTTGGTTAGCTGTTCAAACTTTTTTAAATATCGGGGGCATGATTAATTTAATTCCCATGACCGGCGTGCCCTTGCCCTTTGTTTCTGCTGGGGGCTCTTCAATTTTATCTACACTAATGGCCATCGGCATTCTGGCTAATATCAGTAAGCATAGTAAATATGAAAGACGCGGCAAATAAGTTAATAGTTATTTCTGGTGGTGGCAGCGGTGGGCCGAGCACAGCGCCTTTGGCTTTGGCGGTCGCTTTCCGGAACTTGGATGCGTCCGCTCGTTTTTTATTTATTGGTAATGATCCTAAATTAGAAAAAGATTTGTTTGCAGACATTTTTCAGTCTTTAGGGGCTAATTATTTGGCTTTACCGGCGGGGAAGTGGCGACGTTATTTTTCTTTATTTAATATTTTGGATTTTTTTAAGATTTTAAGCGGTTTCATTCAATCTTATTTCCTTTTTCGGCGTCTGCGCCCGGCTTTAATTATTTCCGCTGGTTCTTTTGCAAGTGTACCGGTAGTTTGGGCGGGACGTTTCTGCGGAGCAAAAATCTTAATTCATCAGCAGGATGTTCGTCCGGGTTTAGCTAATCGTTTAATGATTCGGGCAGCTGACCGGGTCAGTGTTGCTTTCCCCAAGTCTTTAGCTGATTATGGTAATCGCGCCGTTTTGATTGGCAATCCTAGCCTCAGCTCTGTTTCCGCTGCTGACCAGGAAAGAGTGAGAGGAAAATTTAACTTAGTTTCCAGTCATCCTTTGCTTTTGGTAACGGGTGGCGGCACTGGCGCCTTAGCCCTTAATCGCTTATTTTTTGAAGCTCTGCGTGATTTACCCGCTGATTGGCAGATTATTCATCAAACTGGTATTGGTAAAGGGGAGGGCGCCCCTAGTCGTTTCGCCTATCAGGCAATTGAGACCTTATCCCATGAAGATTTTAAAGCTCTTTTGTCTTTGGCGGATATGGTGGTTTCGCGGGCCGGTTTAGGAGTGATGACGGAGTTATCGATTCTAGCCAAGTCTTGCTTGCTTTTGCCAATTCCTCATTCCCACCAAGAAGATAACGCTGCCTACTTTGCCGAAAAACAAGCGGCCATCGTTTTGAATCAAGAGGGTTTAAAAGCGGCGAGCTTAGCCACAGAATTGCGAGAATTGTGGGCGGATAAAAATAGACGTCAATCATTATCTAACAATATCCAGGGATTGTTGCCAGCGGACGCGGCTGACCGGGGGGCCTTGTTAATTCGGGAAATATTAAAGGGAGTTTAATTTATGAATATTTTGCACTATCAAAAATTTTATCTGCTGGGCATTAAAGGTGTGGGCATGACCATGTTAGCGCAATTTTTACGAGCCCAAGGCAAGGAGGTTGGCGGTGTTGATGTCGCCGATGTCTTTATGACTGATCAGGTCTTGCGCCGGGCCCATATTAAGGTGCGTGTTGGTTTCGATGCCGCTTGTTTACCTAAGGACGCGGTAATTATTTACTCCAGCGCCTATACCGAAGAAAATAACTCGGAAAGAGCTTATTTGTCGGCTCATCCGGAAAAGTTTAAAAAATTTCCAGTTTTAAATTATGCGCAAGCGATCGGCGCTCTTTTTAGCTCCTATCAGGGCTTAGCGGTTTGTGGCAGCCATGGCAAGACCACAACCGCGGCTTGGCTGGGCTTTGTTTTAAAACGAGCTGGCCTTGATCCTAATATTTTAGTTGGTGCCCGCGTACCCCAACTTAAGGGTAGTGCTGTTTTAGGGTCTTCTCCTTATTTTATTGCCGAAGCCGATGAATATCAGAATAAACTTCAATATTTCCAACCTCACGGTATTATATTAAATAATATTGATTTTGATCACCCCGATTATTTTAAAAACAAGCGGGCTTATTTCCAAGTCTTTGTTGATTTTATTTCGAAATTGAAAAAGAGCGGATTCTTAGTGGCAAATGCTGGCGATGCTCAGATTAGAAGTTTATTACCTGCGGTCAAAGGAAAGATATTTTCTTACGCTCTAGCGGAATCAGCCCCGAAGGGTCTTACTGTTTCTTTGTTGGCTCATTCCTTGCGTCAAGAAAAAACTTGGCAATATTTTCAAGTTAATGATTGGGGAGAATTTAAAATTAGTTTACTAGGTCGACATAATGTAGAAAATGCTTTGGCTGTTTTAGCTGGTGGCCTAGCCCTTAACTTAGATCCTCGGACTTTAAAGAAGCATTTAGCCGCCTTTAAAGGCGCATCCCGTCGAGCGGAACTACTCGGCCGTTATCGAGGGATCCCAGTATTTGATGATTACGGGCATCATCCTACGGAAGTAAAGGCGACACTACAAGCTTTTAAGGAAACTTATCCGGACAAACGTTTAGTGGTAATTTTCCATCCTCACACCTTTACTCGCACCAAGGCTTTGTTTGCAGATTTTGTAAATAGTTTCTCCGCTGCTGATGTTTTAGGTATTTTAGAAATATATGGTTCGGCTCGGGAAAAACAGGGAGGTATCTCCAGTAGTGATTTAGTGGCCGCCCTTAAAAAAAATGGGAGAAAAAAACCGGTGGTCTATTTGTCTGATTTTGATCAGGCCCTGAATTGGCTGCGTAAGACTTTAGACCAAAATGATGTTTTACTGTTGATTGGCGCCGGTGATATTTTCCGTATAGGCAAAAAATTACTTGAAAAAAAGAACTGACAGCAAATTTAAGACTGTTGGTTTATATTTTATCGATATGAAAAAAATATATAGATACTTAATATTTAGTGTTCTAGCGATATTGGTGGTTGGCGTTGCTTGGTTTTTTGACTTTTCGCCATCATCTTTAGTTAATAGATTGTTACAAATTAATCGAGTTGAAGCCGCCGTGCCCGGAACTCTTATTAAGACTAAGGATATTTCCTCTGTTTATTATTTGGGTACAGATAATAAGCGTTACGTTTTTCCTTCCGATTAACAAATAATACTTTTGCTAGTACTAATGGTGTTGGGTTGTGGGAGTATCAGTCATCTGATAATGTCTTTTCTAACAATATAATTATACCGCCAAGATAAATAGTTTAGATTTTAAGTTCAAGAAAAAATCCGGCCATTGGGGTCGGATTTTTTTCTTCACTTTTTAAATTTACATTTTGTTTAAAATCGCCTGGGCGATGAGAATTTTCCCAGGGTTGAGGCTGCTCCCGAATTCAGTCAGAATTTTGTGCTGTTCGCTAGCAATGTCTTCGATACTGCTTTGCTTCGTCCACAGTCTGATCGTTTTTATGGCGGCTACTGTTGGCCAGACTTCTTTATGGTTAATGTGATTGCTTATGAGAGCATCATATACCGTGATTCCTTTCTCAAGGTTGCTGATAAGGCTAATCAGTAGCATCCAGTGGCGACGGCAGAAGCGATAATTCGCTTTTCCTATTTCATCATCACCGTTGCTTCGATTTGCTTCTTTGAAGATTTTTGTCTTGTTGGTAAAGTCCGCAGACGCAAACTCCTTTTCCAACAATTGAGCGTGGCGTTCAGCTAATTTATGTCGCCGGCCGTTTTGTTTTTTAGCCAGGGGCATAAGTTTTTTAATTTCCGCATCAGTCTGCAAGCTGGCGACTACGCGGTTGAAGCCGGCATCGTTGAGCCAAGCCAGGGAACGTACCGCTCCTAAGAGTTCGGGTATTTGTTCTTCCGGGCTATCGAGGAAGTAGCTGCTGATTTTATCAGCGATATTCACTTTTTCAGTTTTGGTGGCATTTTTCCATTCTTGCCCCAATTGCAGAATTTCTGCCTTCATTTGATTTGTTTTCATCTTCCTGGGTTTTATGGGTGGATATTAAAGTTCTGCTCTATTTTTAGTAGATAATTTGCTTTTTGTCAACTATTCCTTTATTATCAAAGTGATTGTAATATTTATTGATTTCAACCGTATTCTATAGTAAAGAGGGCTTAAGCTCTGTTTTAATTTTTCTTTATGGAAAATCCTTCCGAGTTAGAAAACAAGAAAAAACCCAGCCTCAGTTGGCGGGAATTTTGGCAGGAATTGTGGCGACTTTTGTTGCCTTTTCGCCGTTTAATTCATATTATCCTCGCCATTACCGTGTTCGGGGCGGTTTTTGATTTGGCTAAGCCCTATATCCTTAAGCTTTTAATTGATAGTTTATATAATTTTCAGGTGACTGACTTAAATTTTTTAATTTGGCTGATTGCCCTTTATCTCGGCTCTGATCAGATCCGTTCCGTTATTCAGTATTTTGGTGATCGCTCTATTTTAAAATTATTAGTGAAGATAGAATATTACTTGGGTTTAAAAGCACAGTCTAAGTTACTTGATCTCAGTTTAGGTTATCACGAAAAAGAAAATACCGGCGGCAAGATTATTAAGATTGAAAGAGGGGTTGATCGGATTTCTACCTTAGTCAACAATATTGGCTGGGAAGTCGCGCCGACGCTGGTACAACTAGCCTTTACTATCCCGGCTTTATTTTGGGCGGATTGGCGTATCGGTATTTCTTTTTTAATTTTTGCCCCTTTATTTATTTTTGTCACTTATTGGTCTAATCAAAAAATGTATCCGGTGCGCAAAGAGATTTATCGTTCTTATGAAGTTGCCTCCGGCAAGATGACGCAGTCAATTATTAATATCAATGCCGTTCAGTCTTTTGTCCAAGAAGAGCGGGAGTTGTCTGAATTTGAAAAGATTAAAGCTGGAATTAGAGATAATGAGAATAAGCAGTGGGGCTGGATGATGAAGATTGGTCTGGGCCGCAATTTGATTGTTGATATCGGCCGGGCCGCTGTTTTATTCCTCGGTGTTTATTTGGTTTATCACGGCACCATTAGCGTTGGTACCTTAATTTTTGCCTTTACTTTGAGCGAGAAAGCTTATGCCTCCACTTATCGCCTATCTCGTTTTTATGACCGGATGGAAGAAGGCCGCGAAGGTGTTAACCGTCTTTTAATTTTATTTAAAGCCGAGAGTGAGATTGTTAATAATGATAAAGCTATTATTCCTAAGACTATTAAGGGCGAAATTGAATTTAAGGATGTCACTTTCCAATACCGCGATGCCAGCATCAAAGCTTTAGACGGGGTTAGCTGTAAGTTAATAGCGGGGAGCACGGTAGCCTTAGTTGGTCCTTCGGGTGGCGGTAAAACCACTCTAGCGCGTTTGATTTATCGCCATTATGATGCCAATTCCGGCCAGGTACTAGTGGATGGACAAGATGTGCGTGATCTTGATCTCTTTGCTTACCGTCGTTTTTTAGCCATTGTTCCGCAAGAGGTGGAAATATTTGATGTCAGTGTTAAAGAAAATATTGCCTATGCTCATCCTAGCGCCAGCCAGAAAGAAATTGAGGCGGCGGCCCGCATTGCTAATGCGGAAGAATTTATTTTAAAGCTAGAAAAGGGTTATGACACCTTAGTGGGTGAGCGGGGGATTAAACTTTCCGGCGGTCAACGGCAACGCCTGGGTATTGCCCGCGCGATTTTAGCCAATCCGAAAATTTTGATTTTTGATGAGGCTACCTCTAATCTTGATAGTCAGAGTGAGCGTTTAATTCAGGACGCCCTAAGTCATATCGGTCGCAATCGTACGGTTATTATCATTGCTCATCGCTTGAGTACGATTAAGCAGGCAGACAAAATTATTGTCTTAGAAAACGGCAAAGTGGTTGAACAGGGGAGTCATAGCGAACTCGCTCATGTTTCTGGCGGTCTTTATTCCAAGCTCTTGAAATTGCAAGAATTGGGCGAAGTTGCTTAATTTTCTTATCAGTTTTATTAACGGAGGCTGAATCAGCCTCCGTTTTGTTTTTACCTAGACTTTTATTACCTTTTTAGGCTATAATATCTTTATGCTTAAAATTCAGAAACAAATAGATTTAAGCCCTTATACTACTTTAAAAATCGGTGCCAAGGCCGCTTATTTTGCTGTTATTAGAGAAGAAAATGATTTAGAAGAAGCTCTGGCTTTTGCTCGAAAGCAGAAACTGCCAATTTTTGTCTTAGGGGGAGGCTCTAATGTTTTGATTAGTCGCCCTTTAAAGGCTTTAGTCCTAAAAAATGAATTAAAAGGCGTACGGGTGGTTAAGGAAACAGCAACCGCCGCTTGGGTGGAGGCGCGTTCGGGTGAATGGTGGAGCGCTTTGGTTTATTTTGCGATTGAGCGCGGTTGGGGCGGGGCAGAGAATTTATATTATGTGCCGGGAACAGTCGGTGCCGCCCCGGTGCAAAATATTGGTGCTTATGGCGCGGAGTTGAAAGATGTTTTTGCTAATTTACGCGCGATCGATTTACGTAGTGGTAAAGAAAAAGTTTTTAAACTTAAAGATTGTGCCTTCGCTTATCGCAATAGTGTTTTTAAGAATAAGTATAAGGGCCGATATTTTATTGCCAGTGTCACTTTAAAGTTAAGTAAGCGTCCGGTTTTACGTCTCGACTATGGCGATATCCGCACGAAACTGGCGGAGCAGGGGATAAAAAGTCCGAGCCTTTTGCAATTAGCAGAAGCAATTAGACAGATTCGGGACAGCAAGTTACCTAATCCTTCTGTGATTGCTAACGCTGGTTCTTTTTTCAAAAATCCAGAGATTTCTTTAAGCGCTTTTAAAAAATTACAAAAAGCTTTTCCCGAGATTAAATTTTTTCCAGCCTCCAAAGCTAATTTAGTGAAAGTGCCCGCTGGCTGGCTGATTGAGCAGGCTGGTTTTAAGGGAAGGCGTTTCGGTGCGGTGGGGATGTATGAAAAGCAAGCTTTAATTTTAGTAAATTACGGCGGTGCCACTGCCCGCCAAGCTTTAACTCAAGTGCGTCGCGTTCAGGCTGGTGTTTTCAAAAAATTTGGCGTTAAAATTGAGCCGGAAGTAAACATTATTTAATTATATGAAAATTGTTATTTGTGGCAGTGTTGATTTCACCCCTCAAATTGCGGCCGCGGCCGCTGTTTTAAGCAAGGCCGGCCATAGCGTTGAGGTGCCACGCTTAACTCAGAGAATCATAGCCGGAGAATTGAGTTATGAAGACTTCATTAAAGAGAAACAGGCTAACGGTGATGGTGTTTTTCGCCAAGCGGAGGCAGGTAGTTTGATTAAACGTTATTACCAATTAATTCAAGCGGCTGACGCCGTTTTAGTAGTTAATGCCACCAAGAAGGGAATTGATGGCTATATTGGTGCTAATACTTTTTTGGAAATCGGCTTTGCTCATGTTTTAGATAAGCGTCTCTATCTTCTCAATCCTTGGGCACCTGGTCCTTATGAAGATGAATTGGCTGAAATTGCCCCTACTGTTATTAACGGTGATCTTAGCTTGATTAAATAATTAAATCCTTTAAGATATTGTTTTAAAGATAAAAACATATGACTGCTAATGAACTCCGCCAAAAATATTTAGATTTTTTTAAGAGTAAGGGCCACGCCATTATTCCCAGCGCTTCTTTGCTTCCGGAAAATGACGCTTCTTTGTTATTTACCAATTCCGGCATGTTTCCGCTGGTCCCTTATTTATTGGGAGAAACTCATCCGGCCGGTATTCGTTTGGCGGACAGTCAAAAATCTTTTCGTACGGAAGATATTGATGAGGTTGGTGATAGCCGCCACAATACTTTTTTTGAGATGTTGGGTAATTGGTCTTTGGGCGATTATTTTAAAAAAGAGCAGTTAGCTTGGTGGTTTGAATTTTTATTTGTTGAATTAAAAATGGATCCAGCTCGTATTTACCAAACAGTTTATGCCGGTAGTGCTGATGGTAAAATCGCTAAGGACGATGAGGCTATCTCGATTTTACAAGAACTTTTTGTTCATTACGGTGTTTCCGCTGAAGAGGGGCCAATGACAAGCGGCAAAGGAGCGCTTGGCTCTGGTCAGGAATTAGATTTTTCTCGTCAGCGAATTTTTGCTTATGGCGATAAGAATTGGTGGCAACGCGGTGATGCCGTTGGGGAACTTGGTGGCCCAGATAGTGAAACTTTTTATGATACCGGCAAGGAACATGATGTGGCTTACGGCCCTCATTGCCACCCCAATTGCGATTGCGGTCGTTTCTTAGAAATTGGCAATTCCGTTTTTATGCAGTATCAGAAAAGCGTTGACGGCTGGCAGGAATTGAAGCATAAGAATGTTGATTTTGGTGGTGGTTTGGAGCGGGTGTTGATGGTTTTAAGCGGTCAAGACAGTATTTTTAAAACTGATCTCTTCATTCGAGCAATCGCGCGTATTGAAGAATTGTCTGGTAAAAAATATGCTGACGATAAGAGAGCTTTCGAAGTAATTGCCGATCACTTGAAAGCAGCTACCTTTATTGTCGGCGATGACCGGGGCGTGCCTCCCTCTAATACTGATCAGGGTTATATTGTCCGTCGCCTTCTGCGCCGGGCCATTCGCTACGGCCGCCAAATTGGCATCTCTCAGGAGAAGTGGCTCAAAGAAGTCGCTCAGATTTTTATCGATGACTACGCCTCGGCTTATCCGGAATTAAAAAAGAACCAAGAATTTATTTTCACAGAATTTGATAAAGAGGAGGATAAATTTAATCGCACTTTGGAGAAGGGAATGATTGAATTTAATAAATTAGCAGCCCAGGACTTAGACGGTGTCGCCGCCTTCAATCTTTATCAGAGCTATGGTTTTCCTTTGGAGATAACGGAAGAATTGGCTGCTGAGCGGGGAATTAAAGTTGATCGTCCCGGCTTTATGGCTGAACTCCAAAAACACCAAGAACTTTCTCGGACCGCTTCGGCTGGTAAGTTTAAAGGTGGCTTAGCTGACCACAGTGAAGAGACAACTAAGCTACATACCGCTGCTCATCTATTGCTGGCCGCTTTACGCAAAGTTTTGGGAGACCATGTTGCCCAGAAGGGTAGCAATATTACGGCCGAGCGCTTACGTTTCGATTTTTCTCATCCCGAAAAAGTAACTCCGGAACAGATTGCGGCCGTGGAGGAGCTGGTTAATGGGGCCATCAATCTCGGTTTAGATGTCGCTTATGAAGAAATTCCTCTGTCCGAAGCGAAGGCTACTGGGGCGACTGGTGTCTTTGATTCTAAGTATGGGGAACAGGTAAAAGTGTATACGGTGGGACAAAATAATGGGGGCAAACAAGCCTCTTGGGATAATGTTTTTTCTCGAGAAATTTGTGGCGGTCCTCACGTCCAAACTTTACAAGGATTAGGTAAATTTAAGATTCAAAAAGAAGAGGCGTCTTCAGCTGGAGTGCGAAGAATTAAGGCAATTTTAGAGTAAAGCCTTGTTTTTAGGGCTTACTATTGACAATTTTTGTGCTTGTCTATATACTATTGCCATTGAGATTAAAAATAAGATTAAACAGGAATATTTCTAAAAATTTTGATAAGGCTAGAATTTGTCTTTATCAAATTTTTTTGTGTTAATGTCAAAAAATAAAACTAAAAATCAGGAAACTGTTGAAACTTTGAACGCCAAAGACTTTTTAGAAATGCAAGGCGAGGTCACGGAGCTAATGCCGGCGGCCACTTTCCGGGTGAAACTAGATAGCGGCCATGAAATTTTGGCCCATCTTTCCGGCAAGATGCGGATGAATAAAATCCGTCTTCTTCCCGGCGATCGCGTGCGCTTACAGATCAGCCCTTACGATTTAAGCAAGGGTCGGATCGTTTTCCGTCTCTAAGCACGCCCCTTAATTTGGATTTAACCCCTACTTTATTTATTTTTTTCACGACTTTATGAAAGTAAGAGCGAGTGCCAAAAAAATTTGCAAAGATTGTAAGACTGTTCGCCGTAAAGGCCGTGTCTACGTAATCTGTAAAAATCCTAAGCATAAGCAAAGACAAGGATAATTAAGCATTGGGATCCGCTTTGAGCGGAACCTAAACATTTATATTATGGCTATTAGAATTGCGGGCGTAAGCATTCCCAAC
The DNA here is from genome assembly GCA_964616855.1 of uncultured Gammaproteobacteria bacterium. Taxonomy (GTDB): domain Bacteria; phylum Patescibacteriota; class Patescibacteriia; order Patescibacteriales; family UBA12465. The sequence goes on from CAZTUJ010000001.1 coordinate 262,405, forward strand.
GACAAACGGGTGGATATTTCCATCACCTATATCTACGGTATCGGCAACAGCCGGGCGAAGAAGATTTTAGAGGCGGTCAATATCAAACCGGAAACTAAAGTTAAAGACTTAAAAGAAGAAGAAGCGAACCTTTTGCGTGAACAGATTGAAAAGAAGCATACGGTTGAAGGTGATTTACGCCGTGAGGTCGCAAGTAATATTAAGCGTTTAAAAGAAATCGGTTGCTACCGTGGTTTGCGCCATATGCGCAACTTACCGGTTCGTGGCCAGCGCACTAAGACTAACAGTCGTACGGTTCGCGGCAATAAGCGCATGACTGCCACTAGCGGTCGTTCCAAAGCCGGCTTGAAGACCTAGTCTGGCGGCTTTTCTAGATTAATTTATTAACAAGCATTATGTCCGAAGAAAAGAATTTAAATCCTGAAGAAGAAGTCTTACCGGCTACTCCCGCTCCAGCGGAAGCACCTGTCGTTCCTGCTGAAGAAGCGGATGACGAGCGTGATGAAGCCCCGGCTTTTTCCCTTGATTCTGCCGCTGATGATGAATTGCCGGAAGAAATCAAACAGAAATTAGAAAAAAATAAGCAAGCGCGCGCTAAGAAAAAATTAGTAAAGAAGCGCAAAAAGCGTGCTGCCCGCACGGTGAAGGTTGGTCGCGCCTATATCAACGCTACCTACAACAACACCATGGTAACTTTGGCCGATGCTAACGGCGACGTCATTTCTTGGGCCAGCGCCGGTATGGCCGGTTTCAAGGGTGCCAAGAAAGCCACTCCTTACGCCGCTCAAATCATTACTAAAATTGCCGTTCAAAAAGCGAAAGAAGAATATGGCTTGCAAGAAGTGAGCGTTTTCGTCTCCGGTGTCGGCACCGGCAGAGAAGCGGCTATCCGCGCTTTAAATGCCAACGGTTTGGAAGTCTCAGCCATTAAGGATACCACCCCGGTTCCTCATAACGGCTGCCGTCCGAAAAAGCCGAGAAGAGTGTAATTAATAATCGCAACTAATACATATGGGAAGAAATTTAGACAGTAAATGCCAACAGTGTCGCCGCGTAGGCGAAAAATTATTCTTAAAGGGCGAACGGTGTAATACTCCGAAATGCGCCATGGTTAAGCGTAATTATCCCCCGGGCTTTCATGGTCCGACCCGCGGTCGCCGCAAGTTAAGCGATTACGGTACCCAGTTGATGGAAAAACAGAAGGCGAAGAAATATTATAATGTCATGGAAAAGCAATTCCGTTTGACTTTTGAAAAAGCTTCTAAGAAGAGCGGTGATTCTGGTAAGAATTTTTTACGCCTTTTAGAAACACGTTTAGACAATGTTGTTTTCCGCCTCGGTTTTGCCACTTCCCGCACCCAAGCACGACAGTTAGTTAATCACGGTCATTTTGACGTTAATGGCGTTAAGACCGATATTGCTTCCTATATTGTGAAGCCCGGACAGGAAATTTCCGTTCGCGTCCGCAGCCGCAAAAATCCTTATTTTAAGCAATTAGCTGAAAAATTAAAGAAAGCGGAATTACCGGGTTGGCTCAATTTACAAGCCGCCGAATTGAAAGCGAAAGTTTTGCACGAACCGACTGACAACGATCTGCCTACCAATATCAACGTGCAGATGATCATTGAGTATTATTCAAAATAATCTGTCGTCTACCGCGCTGAGGAGGCGCTTGAGTCTTTAGGGGCTTCAGGCGTAAGACTGTGCGTTGATGACATATGTTTCTATGGAAAATATCGCTTTGCCAAAAAAAGTGGATTTCCTCGCAGGAAAGAATGACAACGAGGGTGTAGTAGTCGTGGAACCTTTGTATCCTGGCTACGGCATGACTTTAGGTAATTCTTTACGCCGCGTTTTGCTTTCTTCTTTACCAGGTGCAGCCGTTGTCGGTGTGAAAATTAAAGGCGCCAGCCATGAATTCACCACTATTTCCGGCATTCAAGAAGATGTTTTGGAAATCATGTTGAATATTAAGCAATTGCATTTAAAGATGCATGGCGATGAAGAACTGCGCTTAGAATTGAAGGCTAAGGGTAAGAAAGTCGTGACCGCCGCTGATATCACTAAGAACAGCGAGGTGGAAATTAAAAATCCGGAATTAGTTTTAGCCACTTTAACTGAAGAGAAAGCTAGTTTAGATTTAGAGATTTTTGTCCGCCCTGGTCGCGGTTATCGTTTAAGCGAAGGCGCTAAACGTGAAAATAACGAATTAGGTTATATTGAAATAGATTCCATCTTTTCCCCGGTCTTAGCTGTCAGCTTGGATGTAGAAAATACCCGTGTCGGTAAAATGACGAACTGGGATAAATTACTGCTTACCTTGAAGACTGACGGTACTCTGAGCCCGATGGAAGCCTTTAATCAGGCGGCTCAAATCTTAGTTGATCAGTTCAATGCTCTTTTACCTCATGCCCAGGAACCGGCCCCGGTTATCATGGAAGAGGAAGAAGTAGCCGATTTAAATACTGAAGAAGAAGCGGTAATTACCGCTGAAGAAGTGGAAAAACCGGCGAAAAAGAAAGCCAAAAAATAACCGCTTCCTTATAATCCTTAATATATGCGCCACAGAAATGCGAATAAAATTTTAGACCGGGAGAAAGGACCGCGCGAGCTTATGCTTCGCAATTTGGCCTCCAGCATCCTGATTTATGAAAAAGTGAAAACGACCAAAGCGAAAGCTCAGGCTGTCCGTCCTTTGGTGGAGCGAATGATTACCGCCGCTAAGGTTGGTGATTTGAATGCTCGTCGCGGTTTGATTAAAGTTTTGCTCCAAAAGAATGCGATCAAGAAAGCGATGGAAGTTTTAGGCCAGCGCTATCAGACCCGCCCCGGCGGCTATACCCGCATGACTAAGCTCGGTCCGCGCCAAGGCGATGGTGCCGAAATGGTGCAGATTGAACTCGTTTAATTTTTCGTGCAATTATATGAATAAAATTGAAAGACAAATCCATAAGCTTGACGCCACTGACCAAGCGGTCGGTCGTTTAGCCAGCCAAATCGCCATGATTTTGCGCGGAAAGAACAAACCTGAATTCCAGCCTCATATTGACGGCGGCGACATCGTCGAAGTCAGTAATGCCGGTAAGATGTCATTTAGTGGTAAAAAGCTTTTACAGAAAAAATATTTCAGCTTTTCCGGTTATCTCAGCGGTTTGAAAACCAAGAGAATGTCCGAAGTTTTCAGCAAAGATCCGGGTGAAGTTTTGCGCCGAGCGGTGAAGCAGATGCTGCCCCCGACCAAGTTGCGTGACGCGCAGATGAAGCGCTTAATTATTAGATAATTTCATTGTTTTATGGAAACGAAACAAAAAACTGTTAAAGAAAAAAAACCGATTGAAGCTGAAGTCGCTAAAGAGGCTCCGGTTGCCGAAACCGTGGAATTTACCGGCGAATATATTAAGACTGTCGGTCGCCGTAAGACTTCTGTTGCCCAAGTACGTATGTATAAAGACGGCAAGGGCGCTATCATGATCAACGGCAAGAAAGGCTCTCAATATTTTGTCGGCGAAGGCATTAATATTGTTACTCAGTCCTTGAAGTCCACTGGCCATGTCCGCGATCTTAATTTTTCTATCATTGTTAAAGGCGGTGGTGTTACCGGTCAGATTGAAGCTTGCCGCCACGGTATTTCTAGAGCTTTAATGATGCTCGACCCTTTATTAAAAGAAACTTTGAAAGTAAATAAATTCTTAACCCGTGACCCGCGCAAGAAAGAAAGAAAGAAACCAGGCTTCAAGGGTGCCAGAAAGAGACCGCAGTGGAGCAAGCGCTAATCTCCCTATTTTTATCTTTTGCAAAAACGCCTCTGTTTACGGAGGCGTTTTTTTATAGTACTATGGCCTTATATGGATAATCTGGAAAAAATCATCAATGATTTGGATAATCGCCGCCAGCAATTGGCGGCTGATTTGGGTATAAATCAGGGGCAAGAGGAGGCAGATAAATTACGCTTGTTGATGGAGGCTCCAGATTTTTGGCAGGATCAAGAGCAAGCAATTATTGTTAGCCGCCGAGCAGAAAATTTGCAAAAGGACTATCAGCAGTGGTTATTTTTGGAAAAGTCTCTGCGAGAAGGCAGGGAACTGGCGAGTTTGGCGACAGCAGAAAATGATGAGGTCGTTTTAAAAGAACTTAGTCTAAAAATAGAGAATTGGCGTCAGGAATTAGACCACTTGGAAACGGCCTTTCTTTACACCGGTCCTTATGATGAGCATAATGCTCTTTTGAGTATTAATGCTGGTACGGGCGGTGTGGACGCGCAGGATTGGGCGCAGATGTTGGAACGGATGTATTTGCGTTTTGCGGAAAGACAGGGTTGGAAGATGGAGATTATTGATCGCCTGTTTGGTAATGAAGCCGGGATTAAAAGTGTGATGTTGAAATTTAGCGGCGATCGGGTGTATGGCCGGCTAAAGAGTGAAAACGGCACTCACCGTTTATTGCGAAATTCACCTTTTAATGCCGATGGTTTACGGCAAACTTCTTTTGCTTCCGTTGAGGTGATTCCGGAAATTCCGGCCACCGCGATTGTAATTAAAGATGAAGAAGTGCGCTTGGATGTTTTTCGTTCTAGTGGCCCTGGTGGTCAGAGTGTTAATACGACTGACTCAGCCGTCCGTCTCGTTCATCTACCCACTGGTATTAGTATTAGCTGTCAGAGTGAGCGTTCTCAGCATCAGAATCGGGAGAATGCTTTTGCGATTTTGCGAGCGCGTTTGGTTCAATTAGAATTACAAAAGAAAGATGAAGAAGAAAGACGTTTGAAAGGCGGGGTGGTGAAGGCGGAGTGGGGCCAGCAAATCCGCTCTTACTGGTTTTATGGTAATCGCTTAGTCAAGGATCATCGTACTGATTTTGAGGATACTGATGTCGACGCCGTCATGGACGGAGATTTGGATGATTTTATCAGCGCTTATTTGCACTGGCAGAGAGAAGCTGTCTAGATTTTTAATATTTTTTTAAGTTTTGCTCAGTCTAATTGTTTTATAATCAAGAGATGTTGCCATCTCTTTTTTTGCGCCTAGGCGCTTTTTTTAGCGGCATTATCAGCGCCTCCTTTTGGCTTTGGCCAAAGGCGGGTCTTTACAGCTTAATTTTCTTTTTTCTATCTTTAGTTTTTCGGCGCTGGCGAAGTTTTTTCTTATTAATTGCCATCTTTTACTTAGCCAACTGGCGGGTTCAATTTTTAGACTCCAGTCCCGATTATTTAAATTATTATTTCGGGCAGACAGCCGTTTGGGATTTTTGGGTCTGCGCCGATCCCGAGCCAGCTTGGGACAAACAGATTGTGATTTTATGTCCCTTACCTCCTTCTTTTTCTAGGGATGTAGCCGCCACTAAGCTGATTGCTAATTTGCCGCTTTATCCTCGAGTAACTTATGGTAATCGCTTGCAGTTAAAGTGCCGTTTAGAAAAGCCTCCGGTTTTTCCTGATTTCAATTATGCCGCCTATCTCTCGGCTCAGGGAATTGAAGGCATCTGTTCCTGGCCAGAAGTGAAGGGAAAAGAAGTCTATCCGGCCGCCAATCAAACGATGCTCCGTTTATTTACCGCTAAGCGCTGGGCTTTAGGGAAACTAAACGCCGCTTTACCAGAGCCGGCAGCGGGTCTGGCCTCCGCTTTGCTTTTGGGCTATAAGAAGACTTTATATCCGGAGACTGAGGAGTATTTTCAAGCTTCCGGTCTCAGCCATATCGTCGCTATCTCTGGAGGCCACATCAGTTTATTTTTAAATTTATTAATTACTTTAGGTGTCTATTTAGGTTTAAATAAACGTCTCGCTTTGTGGCCGGCTTTATTTTTCGCGGGCATCTATGTTTTACTGAGTGGTGCCCAGGCTTCTGCCCTCCGTTCTTTGATTATGGGGAGTATCCTTCTCTATACCTGGCGGCGCGGCCGTCTCAGTTCTGCCTGGACCCCCTTAGCTTTAGCCGGAGTTTTAATGTTGTGGTATAATCCTGAACTTTGGCGCTATGACTTGGGTTTTCAATTATCCTTTTTAGCTCTGTCCGGAATGATTGCTCTTAGCCCCATTTTTAACAGTCTGGCTGAGCCTTATTTATATCAGCACCCTTATCGACGCTTACTTTCTCCTTTGTTTCAAGCCTTTTCTTTATCTTTGTCCGCGCAACTAGCAGTCTGGCCCTTGTTAGCTCTAAAGAGCGGTGGTCTTTCTTTAATCGCTCCTTTTAGCAATGTTTTCGCTTTTGGTGTTTTTGGCCCCTTAGTTTTTAGCTTGTTATTGGCTTTAGTCGGTGATTTTTTGGGGGTAGTCGGTGGCTTTCTATATTGGCCTGCTTATCTTTGTTTACAGTATCTGTTAGCTATCGCTCGTTGGAGCGCTGGTTTACCGGGAGCTTATTGGGAGCTGCCTAATTTTACGGAAGTAAAAGCTTGCTTATATTATGCTGCGCTCATTACCTTCTTAATTTTGAGACAGCTTTGGCGTCGGCGTCAATTTGAGCGTAGTTCGGAAATAACAAAAAAGCGCCCGAGAAGGCGCTTCTTTAAGCAATCATGAAAATCCTTATTTTTCGTTCTTAGCCATTGTCCGTAAACAGCTGGTGCAGAGCTTTAATTTCAAATCGCCAACCTTCCGACTCTGGAGGTTGATGTTCTGTCTCTTTAAAGTTTGGATCTTGGAATGAGAGCGGCTAGCACCTTTAGTGGCGCCGCGTTTACATAAATCACATCTTTTTGCCATATACTTTAGGAAACGGCCGAGAGGAATGCACCAAAAAACGGGCTTTTTTCGGCGGCCGCTATGTTTATAATTTTGATGCTTAAATATTAGCATATTTTTAAAATTAATCAAGATATGCTAAAATAAAGTTAATATTAACTAAGGAGGCTTTAATTTTTTTCTATGCTGGCTTTATTCCAAATCATCGTTTTAATCTTTTCCGCCGTTATCCATGAGTATATGCACGGCTGGATGGCAGACCGTCTCGGTGACCCGACGGCCCGTAATGCTGGTCGTTTGACTTTGAATCCGATCGCCCATCTGGAATGGTTCGGATCCTTGCTCTTACCGGGTATGATGCTCTTTGCGGGTATGCCCTTTGTTTTCGGCTGGGCTAAGCCTGTGCCTTATAATCCTTATAACCTTCGTGACCGCCGCTGGGGCGACGCCAAGGTGGCCTTAGCCGGGCCAGCGGCTAACTTTGCCGTAGCCGTAGTTTTTGCTCTAATTTTAAGATTTTTACCTTTTATTAGCCTGACTTTTTCCGGCTTAATTGCTTTAATCGTTTATATCAACTTAATTTTAATGGTTTTTAACCTTTTACCCATTCCTCCTCTTGATGGTTCTAAAATTCTAGCCTCGTTTTTAAGCCCGGCTTGGCAGGAAAAATATCTAAGCCTAGAGCGTTTTGGCTTCATCCTAGTAATCCTTTTTGCCTGGCTGGGTTTCTCTTATATCTTACCGTTAATTGATGCTCTGTTTCGACTTTTAGCCGGGGTATAAGAGCAGTGGGAAAAATTTGTAGTGGTAATTCTTCGCTTATCTTGACTTATTTTTTTGATTTTGATAAAGTAAGCGAGTAATAACTCTATCCTGATGAGTCAGGATATTTTGTTATCACAAGAAATTGGTTTAATAAAAAAAGAGAGCGGTCAGGATAAGATCGTCCCTCTTTTTCCGGGCTCAAACCCTTTAATTTATAAAAATTATCCTGAGGTTTTAATAACCGCTGAAGCATTATGCCGACAATCAATCAATTGGTCCGCAAGGGCAGAAAATCCAAAAGCCAGCGCCAGTCTTCTTTGGCTTTGCACACGAGCTTAGACTCGCTCCATCGCAAAAAGAATGTTAACGCTAAAGGCGCTCCTTTCAAGCAGGGCGTTTGTATTAAAGTTACCACCACTACTCCGAAGAAACCGAACTCCGCTTTACGAAAAATTGCTCGTGTCCGTTTATCGAATGGCATGGAAGTTACGGCTTATATCCCGGGCATGGGCCACAATTTACAGGAACACTCCATCGTTTTAATTAAAGGTGGTAAGACTAAAGATCTTCCGGGTGTTCGCTATAAGATTGTCCGTGGTGTTTACGACGCCTCTGGTGTTGAAGCTCGCCGCAAAGGCCGCAGCTGCTACGGCGCCAAGAGACCGAAAGCGGCTAAATAATTTTGTTTATTTCGGAGAGGCATTTTTGCCCTCCTTCATATAATCAGGTGCGCATTAGTAATAGCTGTTGATGCGACCCTTCAAGCAATTATGAGAGGAAAACAAGCCCCTAAGAGAGATATCGTCGGGGACAGTAAATACAACGATAAAAATATCACCAAACTGATCAACTATGTGATGCAGGATGGTAAGAAGAGCGTTTCTGAAAGAATTGTCTATGGCTCTTTTAATTTGATTAAAGATAAGACGAAGCAGGACCCTCGCCATGTTTTTAACAAGGCGATGAAGAAAGTTTCTCCTTTGGTTGAAGTTCGCGGTAAACGTGTCGGCGGCGCCAACTATCAGGTGCCTTTTCAGGTTCGAGGCGAACGTCGCTTTTATCTTGGTTGTCACTGGATGATTACGGCTGCTCATGCCCGCCGTGGTCGCTCCATGGCAGAAAAATTAGCCGGTGAAATTTTAGATGCTTCCAATGGTGAAGGCGCTGCGGTTAAGAAGAGGGAAGCTGTTCACAAGATGGCTGAAGCCAATAAAGCGTTCGCGCATTTTTCTCGATAAACAAGCTTTTGTTAAATCTTAAAGTTATCAAGCCTGGCTTGGTAACTTTCTGCTTTTTCACTTTATAATTTTCAACTAATAATATTTATGCCTCGCGATTATTCTCTTGATAAAATCCGTAACATCGGCATCATGGCTCACATTGATGCTGGTAAGACCACTTTTACCGAACGTGTTTTGTTTTACACCGGTAAAAAGCATAAGATTGGCGAAGTACACGAAGGTGCCGCCGAGATGGATTGGATGGAGCAGGAGAAGGAAAGAGGCATTACCATTACCTCTGCCGCTACTACTTGTTTTTGGAAGGGGAATAAAATCAATATCATTGATACTCCTGGTCACGTTGACTTTACCGTGGAAGTAGAGCGCTCTTTGCGTGTGCTCGATGGTGCTATTGCCGTTTTTGACGGCCAGGCCGGCGTAGAACCACAATCAGAAACCGTGTGGCGTCAAGCAGATAAATACCAAGTACCGCGCCTTTGTTTCGTTAATAAGATGGATAAGATGGGTGCTGATTTTTACATGAGCCTTGATTCCATTAAACAACGCTTAAATTCTAAGGCGGTCGCTATTCAGTTACCGATTGGAGCGGAAGATAACCTCAGCGGCGTCATCGATTTATTAGATCGCAAGGCCTATAATTTTGTTGGTAATTTTGGTGAGACTATTACCGAAGTGCCGATCCCGGAAGAACTTAAAGAGAAGGTAGAAAAATTCCGCGCAGAATTAGTTGAACGCGCGGTGGAGTGTGAAGAAGCCACGATGGAAAAATTTTTAAATGGTGAAGAAATCAGCGTTGCTGATTTAAAGAAAGCTATCCGCCAGGGTGTGATCGATAATGCTATCTACCCCGTCCTTTGCGGTACCGCTTTACAGAACATCGGTGTCCAGTTCGCGCTTGATGCCGTTAATGAATACTTACCCTCTCCTTTAGATGTTAAGCCGGTAGAAGCTTCTGATGTTGATGATGCCGATAAGAAAACTCCGATTAAAGCTGATGATAATTCTCCTTTTGTCGGTTTAGCTTTCAAAATTGCCACCGATCCTTTTGTGGGTAAGCTCTGCTTCGTCCGCGTCTATCAGGGCGTCTTACAGGCCGGCTCTTACATCGTTAATGCCTCTACTGGCAATAAAGAACGCATCGGCCGCTTAGTCCGAATGCACGCCAATCACCGTGAAGAAATTAAAGAGATTTACGCTGGTGATATCGCTGCCGTTATTGGTCTTAAAAATACTACTACCGGTAACACCTTGAGTGATGAAAATGCTCCAGTCTTATTAGAATCAATTGTCTTCCCGGAACCGGTTATTAAAATTGCCGTGGAACCGAAGACTAAGGTTGATCAGGAAAAAATGGGTGTGGCTTTATCTCGCTTGGCCGAAGAAGATCCGACTTTCCGTGTCGAAACTGACGAAGAAACTAATCAGATTCTTATTTCTGGTATGGGCGAATTACACTTGGATATCATTGTTGACCGCATGCGCCGTGAATTTGGCGTGGAAGCGAACGTCGGCAAACCCCAGGTGTCTTATCGTGAAACTATTACGCAAGTTGCTGAAGCTGAACATAAATATATCAAGCAATCAGGTGGTCGCGGTCAATATGGTCACTGTTCCTTACGCGTCGAACCGGCGGGTGAAGGGAAGGGCTATGAATTTATTGATGAAGTTAAAGGCGGCGTCATTCCGAGAGAATATATTCCGGCGATTGAAAAAGGTGTTAAAGAAGGTTTACTCTCCGGCGTTGTGGCTGGTTATCCGATGGTTGATGTTAAAGTGGCCGTTTTCTACGGTAGCTATCATGAAGTTGACTCTTCGGAAATTGCCTTTAAGATGGCCGGTATTTTTGCTTTTAAAGATGCCTGTCAGAAAGCCAAACCGATTTTGTTGGAACCGGTGATGAAGGTAGAAGTGACCACCCCGGAAGACTACATGGGTAATATCATTGGCGACCTTAATTCTAAACGTGGTCAGATTGAAGAAATGATTGATCGTCCTAATAAGATTAAGGCGATTAAAGCGAAGGTGCCTTTGGCGGAAATGTTCGGCTATGTCACCGCTTTACGCTCTATGTCCCAGGGCCGCGCCAATTCGGTGATGGAATTTTCTCACTATAGCGAAGTGCCTCGCAATGTTTTGGAACAGATTAAAGAAAAATCCGGCAAATAATCCGCCGCTTGGGAGGGTGGCGCTGATAATATGCGCGAACAATTAAAAAAAGCTTTAAGATTAGCTAGAAAAACTAATGATGCCATCATCTTTTTCGATGCTGAGACGCCAGAAGATTCTTTTGCTATTATTGACCTTGACCGCTACGAAAATATGGTAAATCCGGCAACTTTAGATAAAAAAGAGGCAGTATTTAAGCCTAATTTGACAGAAGCAGATTTAGCTGATAAAATAAATCGCGAAATCTCTGAATGGAAAAATGAAGATAATGCCGAATATTTAGCTGAAGAAAGCAAAGCCCGTAAAAATTGGAATATCCCTCCACAGGTGAAGGATAAAGCGGAAAATAACTCTTAGATTTAAAAAAATATTAATTAATTTCACGGCTGGTTTCCTCTATATAGGAAAGAAACCCCTTTAGGGGGCCGTAAGCATAAAAACATGGCAGAAAAATTTGAACGCACTAAACCCCATGTCAATGTTGGCACTATCGGCCACGTCGATCATGGCAAGACTACTTTGACCGCCGCAATGTTGGCGGTATTCGGTGCCAATGGCATGAACGCTTCCAAGAAAGGCGTAAGTGAAATTGATGCCGCCCCTGAAGAACGCGAGCGCGGTATTACTATCGCCACCGCGCACGTTGAGTATGAATCAGCTGCTCGTCATTATGCCCACGTTGACTGTCCTGGCCACGCCGATTATGTGAAGAACATGATTACCGGCGCTGCGCAGATGGACGGCGCTATTTTAGTCGTTTCTGCGACTGACGGCCCCATGCCCCAGACCCGCGAACACATCGTGTTAGCTCGTCAAGTGGGCGTGCCTTATATCGTTGTTTTCTTGAACAAGTGCGATATGGTTGAAGATAAAGAACTTATCGATCTTGTTGAAGAAGAAATTCGCGATTTATTAAAGAAATATGAATTTCCGGGAGACACTACCCCGATTATTCGCGGTAGCGCTTTGAAGGCTTTGGAAAATCCGACCGGCCCTGATGCCGCTCCGATCATGGAATTAATGAAGCAGTTAGACGAATATATTCCGTTACCTCCTCGCGATACTGATCATCCTTTCTTGATGCCGGTAGAAGATATCTTCTCCATTGAAGGCCGCGGTACCGTGGTTACTGGTCGTATCGAACGCGGTGTAATCAAGGTTGGTGAAGAAGTGGAAATCGTTGGTTTAATGGATACCAAGAAAACCACCATCACTGGTGTGGAAATGTTCAACAAGTCTCTTGACCAAGGTCAGGCTGGCGACAATGCCGGTTTATTACTCCGCGGCACCAAGAAGAACGAAGTTGAGCGCGGTCAGGTTTTATGCAAACCGGGCACCGTTACTCCGCACACTGAATTCGAAGCTCAAATCTATGTTTTGTCCAAGGATGAAGGTGGTCGCCATAAGCCTTTCTTTAAAGGTTATAAGCCCCAGTTTTATATCCGTACGACCGATGTTACTGGTGAGGTAGAATTGCCGGCAGGTACCGAAATGGTTATGCCTGGCGATACTGTTACCATCACCGTTAAATTGATCTCTCCGGTTGCCTTGGAAGAAAAGCAACGCTTCGCTATCCGCGAAGGTGGCCGCACTGTCGGCGCCGGCGCCGTGGTGAAGATTACCAAATAAGTCAGCACTTAAGCTCGCTCTTCCCGTAAGGGCGAGCTCGTAGTGTTTATTTATTAATTTATTTAAGAAATATAAACGTACATTTTTCTATGTCTGAACCCAAGAAAGACGAAAAGGATTACAAACAGAGAATCCGCATTAAGATCAAAGCTTTTGATCACAAGATTATTGACCAGTCCACGAAGACCATCGTTGACACGATTGAACGCAGTGATGCTAATTTTTTCGGTCCGATTCCTTTACCGACGGAAAAGCGCAAATACACCGTTAATCGTTCCACTTTTGTGCACAAGGATGCCCGTGACCAGTATGAAATGCGTATTCATAAGCGTATTATTGACATCATTGATCCGAGCGGCAAGACCATCGAAGACCTGACAAATTTGAATTTGCCGGCTGGGGTTGACGTAGAGATAAAAATGCAGTAAAATACAATCAAATATTGATTAAGTGCCGCCAAGGCGTTAACTTGTAACTCTTCTCTAATTTTATTGAAGAAAGTGCAAGTAGATAAATTTGCGGCTTATTGGGAGAAAACAGCAAAAAAACAAACAAAAAATTGAGGGCAAGGAGGAGATGCACAATTTTAGCTTTTGTTTTTAAGCTGGTAAATTTACCAGTTTTTTGTTTTAAAAAATATGAAATTCATTTTAGGAAAAAAAATGCAGATGACCCAGATTTGGGAAAATGACAAGGTCTTAGCCGTGACTCCGGTTTTAGCTGGCCCTTGTGTCGTTTCTCAGGTCAAGACTCAGGCTAAAGATAAATATTCTGCTTTACAGTTAGCTTTCGGTGCTCGTAAAGAGAAAAATTTAAAGAAACCTCAGCGCGGACATTTTCAAAAAGCTGGCGTCTCCCCGATGCATGTGCGTGAATTCAGAACTGAGGGTGATGTGGCCGTTAAAATCGGTGACAATATCAGCGCCGCTTCTTTCGCCGCGGGTGACATTATTGCGGTGACCGGTACCTCTAAGGGCCGTGGTTTCCAAGGCGTAGTTAAGCGCCATGGTTTCAAAGGCGGACGCAAAAGTCACGGTAATAAAGATCAATTACGCATGCCTGGTTCCGTCGGTCCTAAGGGTCCGGCTCATATCTTTAAAGGTATGCGCATGGGTGGCCGCATGGGCAACGAGAGAGTGACTGTGCAGAATTTAATGGTTGCCTCAGTAGATTTAGAAAATAACATTTTATATATCAAGGGTGCTGTGCCGGGTGCTAATGGTGGTTTAGTGATGATTAAGGGTAAGGGTGAATTAGTAATCAACGCTGCTCCCTTAGTAACAGAAGCAGTGGAAGCGAAGCTTGAAGCTCCAGTTGTCAGCGAAGAGGTGGTAGCTACCCCAGAAGTGGTGGCTGAAAGCCCGGTAGCGGAAGCACCAGTGGAAGCTGCGCCCGTGGTTGAAGAAACTAAAGAAGAGGCTCCGGCCGCTTAATCAATTAAGTCCGGTTTAATTATATGTCAATCAAAGTCAAAGTTTATAATCAAAGTGCCGCTCTTGTTAAAGAGTTGGAACTTAACCCCAAGTTTTTTGGCTTGAAGGCCAACGCTGATCTTTTGCATCAGGCGGTTGTCACTCAACAGGCTAATGAACGTCAGGTTTTAGCGCACACTAAAGATCGCAGCGAAGTTCGCGGCGGCGGTAAAAAACCTTGGAAGCAGAAAGGAACTGGCCGCGCTCGTGTCGGCTCCAGCCGCTCTCCTTTATGGATTGGTGGTGGTGTTACCTTCGGTCCGACTAAAGATCGTAATTTTTCTAAGAAGTTAAACAGAAAGATGCGTCAGAAAGCGGTGATGATGGCTTTGTCTGACAAAATTGCTCAATCCAGTTTAGTTTTGATTGATACTTTAAAAATGGCGGAGTTTAAAACTAAACAGTTTAACGCCATGTTGAAAGCTTTTGAAAAAGAGATTTTACCGGCTAATCGCCGCAGCTTGCTGGTTATCAATAGCGAGAAGGACGAAAAAGCTAGATATTCTGGCCGCAATCTCAAAGGCATTACCATTATTAATCCAGAAAATATCAATATTGTTGATTTACTTACTTCCCGCCAAGTGATGATTAGCGAAGAGGGAATGAAGGCTTTGGAAACACAATACGGTAAAAATTAATCTTTCAATTTTGAATTTTGAATAATATGGCTTTATTTGGAGCAAAACAAACTAGCGCAAAAAAGACCCCGGTCGCTAAAGCAAAAACTGAAAAAACTGCCCCCAAGGCTGAGGGCGAATTAAACATGCAAGAGCTTTATGCCGCTGAAAATACGGAGAAGAAGAGTGCCCGCACTAAGAAAGGCGTGGCTGCTTCTCGTTTTGATGGTTCTTTCCGTGTTTTAGTGAAACCTTTAATTACCGAAAAGGCGACGGAATTAGGCACTCAGAATAAATACGCTTTTGTCGTTACCGGTGCCGCCAATAAAATTGAAGTCGCTAAAGCGATTCACGCGGTTTACGGAGTTAAAGCCTTGAGTGTTAATATCATCTGTATGAAGGGTAAAGTCGTTACTCGCGGCCGCATCAAGGGTCAGCGTAAAGATTGGAAGAAGGCGATCGTCACTCTAAAGAAAGGTGAGAGCATTAAGATTTACGAAGGCGTTTAATTTATAAACAAGTAACCGATTATATATGGGTATTAAAAAAGTACAAGCCAATACTCCCGGCCGTCGCAACGCTACTTTTGATGATTGCGTCGACATTACTAAAACCACTCCGGAAAAGCGGCTGATTGTTATTAAGAAAAAAACCAGTGGCCGTAACAGCCAGGGCAAAATCACTGTTCGCCATCGTGGCGGCGGGGAAAAGAGATATATCCGCTTAGTTGATTTTAAACGTGATAAATTTGAAATTCCGGCAACTGTGGCTTCGATTGAGTATGATCCTAACCGTGGCGCTCGTCTCGCTTTATTGAATTATGCTGATGGCGAAAAGCGCTATATTATCGCACCGGTGGCTTTAGTTGTCGGCGATAAGGTCCTTAGCTCTAAGAATTTAATTGAAATTAAAGCGGGCAATGCTATGCCTGTTCAGCATATTCCTGCCGGCGTGGCCATTCATAATTTAGAATTTGAACCTGGTCGCGGCGCTAAAGTGGCGCGCGGCGCCGGTAATGCTGTTTTCGTCATGGGTGTGGAAGGTAAGTATGCTCAGATTAAGATGCCGAGCAGTGAAATTCGTTTAGTAAAAAAAGAATGTTTATGCACCGTTGGTCAGGCCAGCAATCCCGATAAACGTCACATCGTTTTAGGTAAAGCCGGTCGCAGCCGTCATATGGGTATCCGTCCGACTGTTCGCGGTACCGCGATGAATCCGGTTGATCACCCCCATGGTGGTGGTGAAGGCAATCAGTCCATCGGTTTACGCCATCCCAAGACTCCTTGGGGTAAACCCGCTTTGGGTGTTAAGACTCGACGCAAGCGCTCTTCCAATAAGTTAATCATTAAGCGCCGGGCGAAGAGAAAGTAATATTTATTGTATCAAAAGTTTTATCCAAAATAATAAACGCATATGTCAAGAAGTTTGAAAAAAGGACCTTACGTCAATCTGCGCATTTTGAAGAAAGTGCAGGATTTGAAACCGGGCGACAAAACTGTTCTCAAAGTTTGGGATCGGGCTTGTTCGATTGTCCCGGAAATGGTTGGTCTCACCATTGCCGTTCATAACGGCAAACAGCATGTTCCCGTTTATGTCGTGGAAAATATGGTTGGCCATCGTTTAGGTGAATTCGCCCCGACTCGGAAATTCGTTTCTCATGGCGGTAAGATGGCGAAGGCTCAGTCTTCTCAGGCTAAGGGTGGCAAATAATTAAAATGCGAGGCGGTTACGCGCAATTGCGCTGATTCCGCCACAAGCGAATCCTATGGAAATTAAAGCAAGTTTAAATCATTTACGAATGTCTCCGCGCAAAGCGCGTTTGGTTATTGATGTCGTCCGCCATTTGTCGGTTGACCGCGCTTTAGCGCAATTACAATTTCTGAACAAACTGGCCGCTGAACCGATAAAGAAACTGATTGAATCCGCTATTGCTAACGCCGAACATAACTTCAGCATCGAACGCAGCAATCTTTTAATTAAAGAAATCAAAGCTGATGAAGGAGTTACTCTGAAGCGCTGGATGCCTAAAGCCCACGGTCGGGCGACGGTTATCCGCAAACGCGGCTGCCACATCCATGTCACTTTGGCGGAAATTGTTGCTAGCGGCAAGAAGACGGCCCGCAAAGAGAAGGTGGAGGCGCCGGTGAAATTGGAACAGGTAGCGGCTGATGCCGAAAAGAGGGCTTCTGCAGCAACCAAGAAAGAGGGAGGCAAGGCTGACACTAAGGCTAAGGCTGAGACTAAATCCAGCAAAGGTTTTACTACTAAAGTTTTCAACCGCAAGGCGGGCAGTAAATAATTTTTAGCTAAAGCAATTAATTCGTATAACAATAGTATGGGTAAAAAAGTAAATCCAAACGTAATGCGCTTAGGCGTTACCAAGACTTGGCCTTCCATCTGGTTTGAGAGCGGTAGCAATTATATCAAGAATATTCAGCAAGACATTGTCATCCGTAAGCATTTGATCAAGACCATGCGTGAAGCCGGCATCGACCGTGTAGAAATCATTCGCAGTTTGAATAAAATTACGATTGATATCTGGACAGGGAAGCCTGGTTTGATTATCGGTCGCGGCGGCAACGGCGTGGAAGATTTAAAGAAGAAGATTCATGATAAATTTCTCCGCAATTTCCGTATGGGTGAAATCAACCTCAACATCAAAGAGGTTAGTCGCCCGCAGCTCAGTGCTCAGATTGCCGTCCAGGCAACCATCATGGATTTGGAAAAGCGCATGCCTTTCCGTAAAGTGATGAAGCAATTGATTGGTCGCGTCGAAAGAGGCGGTGCTCTCGGTGTCAAAGTGGTTATCAGTGGTCGTTTAAACGGCGCGGAAATCGCTCGGACCGAGAAATTGGTATCTGGCAAAGTGCCTTTACAGACTTTACGTGCTGATATCAACTATGCTCGCGGTGTGGCTCATACTAGTTATGGCGCCATCGGCATCAAAGTTTGGATTTATAAAGGTGAAGTTTTTGAAAAAGAAAAAGACGGCAAAGGGGAACTCATCGCCGCTTAAATAAAAATTAAACGATTTTCATTACCGATATGTTAATGCCCAAGAAAACTAAATACCGGAAAGACCATAAGCGCCGCCGCGGCGGCATCGCCACTCGGATGGTTGAGGTCAGTTTCGGCAGCTACGGCTTAAAAGCGACGACCGCCCACTGGGTGACTTCTCGTCAGATTGAAGCCGCGCGCCGGGTCATGACCCGCTATATCAAGAAGACTGGTAAGCTTTGGATCAGAATTTTCCCGGATAAGCCAGTCACTATCCATGGCGGCGAAATCCCGATGGGTAAAGGTAAAGGTGCTGTCGATCACTATGTGGCGGTCGTTAAGCCCGGTACCGTTATGTTTGAACTGGAAGGCTTGGATGAAAAGACGGCGACCGAAGCGATGACTTTAGCGGCCCACAAGTTACCGGTTAAATGCAAAGTCGTAGGCAAATAAAGACGCCGCGTCCTCAAAATTATTTTAATCAATTATA
This sequence comes from uncultured Gammaproteobacteria bacterium, assembly GCA_964616855.1. Taxonomy (GTDB): domain Bacteria; phylum Patescibacteriota; class Patescibacteriia; order Patescibacteriales; family UBA12465. Next base: position 280,464 of record CAZTUJ010000001.1, read on the forward strand.
TGGAAATGAAAGAGCTTACAACTAAAACTACGGCGGATCTACATAAGCTGTTAGCCCAATCCCGCGAAAAGTTGCGCGAATTGCGTTTTAAAGATTCAAATCGCCAGCTGAAAAATATCCGTGAAATCCGACAGACCCGCGAGACGGTGGCTCAGATTTTAACGGTTTTAAACACCAAAGCTTAATTTAAACTTCTATGCCCGCACAAAAACAAGCCGTAGCCATTGCTCCGGCGGACAATAAAATCATCAAGCGCTTCAGTGGCGTGGTTGTCAGCACCAAGAGCGACAAAACCGCCATCGTGAAGGTGGATTCGGTTAAAATTAATCAAAAATATAAGAAACGCTATACTGTTAGCCGTCAATATCAGGTTCATGATGAAAAGAATGTTTGTAAAGAAGGCGATAAGGTAACTTTTATTGAATGCCGCCCTTTGAGCAAAAACAAACGCTGGCGGGTAATTGAGAACTAAAGCAGGTTGGCTGTTTCGGCCCCATCTTGGGGACGACAGCGAACGATACTGGTATGATTCAAGTACAGACAAGATTAAAGGTAGCCGATAATTCCGGCGCTAAAGAGTTGATGTGTATCCGCGTTTTAGGCGGCTACCGCAAACGCTATGCCCATGTTGGTGATATTATCATCGGCACGGTTAAGAGTGCTTCTCCGCATGCCGCTGTTAAGAAAAGCGATGTGGTAAAGGCGGTGGTGGTGCGCACCAGCAAGGAAATTCGTCGTCAGGACGGGACTTATGTCCGCTTTGACGATAACGCCTGTGTTATTATCGTTGATAAGGAGAAGAAAGATCCCAAGGGTACCCGCATTTTTGGCCCAGTGGCCAGAGAAGTGCGTCGCGCCGGTTTTGTGAAAATCGCCTCCTTGGCTCCCGAGGTTTTATAATTTTAAGAGGGTCAATTCGAATATATGAATATCAAGAAAAACGACAATATTAAAATCTTAGCCGGCAAAGACAGCGGCAAGACCGGTAAGGTTTTGCAGGTTTTGCCCAAAGAAGGCAAAGTGAGCATTGAAGGTCTCAACCTTTTGGTTAAGCATATGCGTCCGAGTCGCGAAGGCGAAAAGGGTCAACGCATTGAGTTTCCGGCTTTCATCAACGCTTCCAATGTCGCTTTAATTTGTCCTTCCTGTGGTCGCCAAACCAGAGTCGGCACTAAGATTGTCGCGGGTGAAAAAGGCAACAAAAAATATCGGGTCTGCAAAAAATGCCAGACTGTAATCGAGTAATTTCAATACTATGCGTTTAAAAGAAAAATATCAAAAAGAAATCGTGCCGAAATTGAAAGAGCAGTTCGCTTATAAGAACAGCCTCTTGGTGCCGCGTTTGCAAAAAGTTGTGATTAACATCGGCTTTGGTAAACACGCCAAGGAAAAAGAAGCCATCAGCGCGATTGAAAAGACTCTAACCAAGATCAGCGGCCAAAAACCGATTATGACCAAGGCCAAGAAATCTATTTCCGCTTTCAAAGTTAGAGAAGGCATGGTTATTGGCGCTGTCGCGACAATGCGCGGCGATCGGATGTATGACTTTGTGGAAAAATTGGTCAATATTTCTTTTCCCCGGGTGCGTGACTTCCGCGGTATCAGCGACAAAGGTGTCGACCGCAGCGGTAACATGACCGTCGGTTTAAAAGATTACTCTTGTTTTCCGGAACTTAAAGCTGAAGATATCGATCAGGTTTATGGCTTAGAAATTTGTTTGAATACCAACGCGAAAACTCGCGAAGAAGGCTTAGCGCTATTTACCGCTTTTGGCTTTCCTTTCAAAAAGAACGAAAAATAATTTAAATATTATATATGGCAAGAACAGCTCTCATCGTTAAAGCGAAGCGCAAACCTAAGTTTTCTACCCGCAAGATCAACCGTTGCTGGCGCTGCGGCCGCAACCACGGCTTTATGCGCGATTTTGGCTTGTGCCGTATTTGCTTTCGTGAATTAGCCGATAACGGCGACCTGCCGGGTATTACGAAATCTAGCTGGTAAATACCGGCCGCCAATATTATCTAAACATAGTATAACAATATGACAGATCCAATCGCAGACATGTTTACACGCATCCGCAACGCTTCGGCGGTCAAAAAGACCGAAGTGTTGATGCCGATGAGTAAAATGAAATATGAAATCGCCAAGATTTTGGAAAAGGAAGGCTGGATTAGCCGTGCCGAAATCGTTGCTGGTGGTTTGAATGCCCGCCATAGTCAGTTTGATCAACTGAAGCTTGCTTTGAAATACCAAAAAAATGGCCGTCCTTATATCAATGGCATCAAGCGTCTCAGTAAGACTGGCGCCCGCGTTTATGTGGGTAAGGCTGAAATCCCGACCGTTTTGAATAATTTCGGTATTGCTATTTTATCTACTTCTTCCGGTTTAATGACTAATAAAGAAGCCCGTCGGCATAATATCGGCGGTGAACTTATCGGTGAAGTGTACTAACTAATTTTGCGGACGCTTGAGCCTTTATGGCTAGCGCCGCGCACAGAACATATGTCTCGTCTAGGAAAATTACCAATTAATCTCCCTGAAGGCGTTAGCGCCCAGTTTCAAAACGGCATCCTGGTAGTGAAGGGACCGAAGGGTGAACTGTCTCGGGAAATCAAAGCGCCTGCTTCGGTTGAAGTTGTTGACGGTTCTTTGCGCGTAAGCGTGGACCTGAAAGCTAAAGACGCTAGTGCTTACTGGGGTTTATATCGTGCTTTAGTTGATAATATGGTGACCGGTGTTAAAGTCGGTTTTACTAAGAAATTAGAAATCAACGGCGTTGGTTACCGGGCGGCGGTTAGTGGTAATAAATTAAATTTAAGCTTAGGCTATTCTCATCCGATTGAATTTCCTTTACCTACCGGCATTAGCGCGGTGGTGGAAGGTAATGCTATTACTTTAAGCGGCATTGATAATGAACTCTTAGGTAATACTGCCTATAAAGTTCGTAAGCTGCGTGTTCCTGAACCTTATAAAGGTAAGGGTGTTAAATATGCTGATGAAGTCTTGCGCCGCAAGGCCGGTAAGACTGCCGCTAAGAAATAAGGCAATTGAGATTTAAACTATATGATGAATGTTATCAAAAAAGAAAAAGCTCGTAAGCTCCGCCGTCAGGTGAGAGTGCGTGCTAAAATCAGTGGCACGGCTGCTCGTCCGCGCTTAAATGTTTTCCGTTCCAATCGGGGTATGTATTTGCAGCTCATCGATGATACTTCCGGCCGCACTTTAGCTAGTGCGCATACGCGCGAATTGAAAGGGAAGAGTGCTCAAAAGAGCGAAAATGCTGCTGCTTTAGGCAAGCTTTTGGCAGACAAAGCTTTAGCTTTGGGCATCAAAGAAGTCGTCTTTGATCGTAGCTCCTATCGTTATCATGGCCGCGTCAAAGCAGTCGCTGATAGTGCTCGTGAACAAGGATTAGTTTTCTAAACCTAAATAAGTATTAAGATTTTTAATATGGCAGACGATAACAAAAAAGTAGAAGCCGGCAGTTCCGACCAGAAAGTCGCAGCCGCTGTCGCTAAAGATTTATACGGCGATCGGGAAAAGCGCAACCGTGGTGGCCGTCCTCCGCGCCGTGATGGCCGTGGTGGCCGCGACGAGAATAAGGATGAATTTGAACAGCGCATCTTGGAAATCGCCCGCGTTACTCGTGTTATGGCTGGCGGTAAGCGTATGAATTTTCGCGCTTGCGTTGCTATTGGCGACCGTAAGGGGAGCGTGAGTGTAGGCTTGGGCAAGGGAGCTGACGTGACTATGGCTGTTAACAAGGCTGTTAATCGCGCGAAGAAGACCATGCTTAAAGTTCCGGTTGTTAACGAAACCATCCCTCATGTCGTTCGTCAGAAATTAGGCGCCGCTTCCATTATTTTTAAACCAGCTAAGCAAGGCCGCGGTGTTATTGCCGGTGGTGTTGCTCGGGCAATTTTAGAATTAGCCGGTATCAAGAATGTTACTAGTAAAGTTTTAGGTACTAATAATAAGATTAATAACGCTCGTTGTACCTTAGCCGCTTTGGCCAGCTTGCGCCAACCGGAAAAGAGACAGAACTCTGAGAAGAAATCGGAATTAAAGGTAGAGGAAAAAACTGAAGCTCCTGTAGTAGAAGAACAGGCTAAGCCGCTTGTGAAAAAGAGCGCCGTTAAAAAATAAGCGCCAATTTTAAGATAATCATTTAATTTTATGCTGTCACTGAATAATCTCAAACGCGCCGTCGGCGCTACTCATAAAAAAAAGCGGGTTGGTCGCGGTAACGCGTCCGGCCACGGTACTTACAGCACCCGCGGTTTGAAAGGACAGAAGTCTCGCTCCGGTGTCAGCGGTTTGAAGCGTCTTGGTATGCGCAAACAGCTTTTACAGACGCCGAAATTGCGTGGTTTCCGCTCTCTACAGCCGAAGAACCAGATTGTTTCCGTCAGCGCTATCAATAAGCACTTTAAGGATGGTGAAATGGTAAACCCGACCGCTCTCTTCGAGAAAGAACTGATTAAGAATGCCGGTTCTCCCGTAAAGATTTTAGGCAAAGAGAAATTGACGGTGAAAGCCAAGTTTGAAAAAGTAGCAATGAGCGCGGCGGTCAAAGGCCAGATATCTGCTTAAGATATTTGGCTTTTGCCTATAATCATAATCAATCGTTTTATGTTGGCAAAATTAGAACAAATTTGGAAAGCTAGAGATTTACGTAACAGCGTCCTTTTCGTTTTAGGGATGCTGGTAATTTTCCGTTTTGCGGCTCATATTCCCGTTCCGGGAGTAGATGCGGCGGCTTTAAAGAACCTTTTTGCCTCCAATCAGATTCTCGGTTTGATGAATATCTTTTCCGGCGGTGGTATGGAGAACTTCTCCATCGTGATGATGGGTATTGCTCCTTATATTACCTCTTCCATTATCTTTCAGCTCTTAGGCATGATTGTTCCGCAAATTGAAGAAATGCAGAAAGAAGAGAGTGGCCGTCAGAAAATTAACATGTGGACCCGGTGGGCAACTGTACCTTTGGCCGCAATGCAAGCTTACGGCATGATTACGCTTTTGCAACGTTCTAGCCAAGGAATCTTAGGGAATATTACTCCTTTCGATTTTGGGGCCATTATTATTACTATTACCGCCGGCACCGTCTTCTTAATGTGGATTGGCGAATTGATTTCCGAAAAGAAAATTGGTAACGGTATTTCACTTTTAATTTTTGCTGGTATCGTGGCTGGTGTTTGGCGCCAGATTCAGCAATTCTTGCTGACTTTTGACCAGACGCAGATCTTTACCCTGGTTGGTTTTGTCCTTATTGCCATCTTAACGGTGGTCGGTGTGGTTATTATCAACGAAGGCCAGCGCAATATTCCCGTGCAGTATGCTCGGCAAATCCGCGGTAACCGTACTTTTGGCGGCTCCAGTACCCATTTGCCTTTACGCGTTAATATGGCTGGTGTTATCCCGATTATCTTCGCTATTTCTGTTGTCCTTTTCCCGCCGATGATTGCTCAGTTTTTCTTGCACGCTCGTACTACCTGGATTGCCTCTTTAGCGTCTAAGGTGATTGAACTTTTTAATAATCAATTGATTTACGGAGTTGTTTATTTCGTTCTAGTTTTTGCCTTTACTTATTTCTACACCGAAGTCATTTTCCATCCTGATCGTATTTCCGAAAACCTGCAAAAGCAGGGTGGCTTCATTCCGGGCATTCGTCCGGGCAAGCCGACTAGCGATTATCTTTCCTATACCGCTCACCGGGTAATTTTTGCTGGCGCTTTATTCTTAAGTTTAATTGCCATTTTACCTTTAGTGATGCAGTATTTTACCGGTTCGCAGTCGATGGCTATCGGCGGCACCAGTTTGCTCATCGTGGTCTCGGTAGTAATTGAGACTGTTAAGCAGATTGAATCGCAGTTAACAATGCGCGAATACGACGGCCTCTAATCTTAAAATTTTCTTAAAAATGATAACAAAAATGTAGCTTCAGCTACATTTTTGTGTTATAATCAGCCTATAAGCTTTATTATATGGATTTAAAAGATTTTTTAGCTGACATTAAAGATCAGCCTAGCTACATCATTGAGCGCAATTTAAATTCGTTGGTACGGCAAAACTACCACTTTCAGAGCCTGAGCTCTGATAATCGGGAAATAGTGTTGTCGCTAGTGAAGAAGTATAAGGAAAAGCTGAGAACCGGTGTTGGGGTTTCCCAGTATGTGATTAATCGTGATATGTATAACCTTTATCAGAAAAGACTGGAACTGAAATTAACCGAAGTTGATCGTGACCATATCCGTGATATTTTGGAAAGCTTTAAGCAATAATTTTAATATCGGGAGCCTGTTTTTAGACCCCTGCTCATTCTATGTGGCTACATTTATTGATTGTTATTGTCGGTCTGTGTTTGTTTGAAATTATCAGTAGCGTCGATAACGCTATTGTCAACGCCAATATTTTAAAGACGATGCCCAAGAAGTATCAACGCATCTTCTTGGTCTGGGGTATTTTTTTCGCAGTTTTCGTGGTTCGCGGTCTTTTGCCCTTTGCCATTGTCTGGATGGCCGCGCCCCAGCTCTCAATCGGTCAGGTTATTGGTGCCGCTTTTTCTAATAGTGGGGAAGTGGCTGGCTATCTGGCCTCTTCCAAGCCTTTATTACTGCTCGGTGGTGGTGTTTACCTCTTTTTTGTTTTCCTATCCTGGCTCTTTTTAGAAGAGAAGAAATATGCTTTTTTTGTGGAAGGATTTATCCATCGCCAAGGTGCTTGGTTTTATGCGATTTCTTCGATTTTTACCACTTCGGTCGTTTATTTAGCTTTGCAGCGGAATCCAACCTTAGCCCTAGCCGCTACCATTGGCGTTTCCGCTTTCTTTATTACTGACGGTTTTAAGAAGAATGCCGAGGAAAAAGAAAAGCAACTGATGAATCCGGCGATGGGGGCCTGGAGTAAAATCCTGTATCTGGAAGCTTTAGATGCCTCTTTTTCTATTGATGGTGTCATTGGTGCTTTTGCCTTTACCATGAGCGTACCTTTGATTATTTTAGGCAATGGTCTCGGCGCTTTTGTTGTTCGGGAATTTACCATCAAGGGTATGAATTTCATTTCTAAATTTGCTTATCTTAAAAATGGGGCGATGTATTCTATCGGTATGCTCGGCGCCTTAATGGTGACCGAAAGCTTTGGTCATGAATATCCTTTTTGGGTAGCCCCCCTTAATACTGGTCTTCTTTTGGCGGTCTTCTTATTTCTCTCCATTAAAGCCCAGAAGCAGTTGCAACAGTCATAAAATTATGGTTTATATCAAGACAAATGAAGAAATCGCTGCCATTAGAGCCGGCGGCAAAATTTTAGCCAAGATTCTCAAGACTTTAAAAGAGGCAGTTAAGCCCGGAGTTAATACCGCTGATTTAGAGGCGACGATGATAGAAATGGTGGCGGCGGCTGGTGGTCGCCCGGCTTTTAAAGACTATCCGATGGGTGGTGGTATTTTTTTCCCCTCCGCTATTTGTGCTTCAATCAATGATGAAGTGGTTCATGGCGCCGCTATCCCTGGTCGAATTTTAGTTGAGGGCGATATTATTGACCTGGATATTGGCATGGAATGGCCGGTCTTACCGGAAATCAGAAGGGAACTGGGCTTGCCCACCAATCCTCATTCACCCGGTGGCGGCTTCTATACCGATATGTGCGCTACTGTGCCGGTCGGAGAGATTAGCAAAGAGGCCAAGAAATTATTAGTGGTGACTCAGGAATGTTTAGTGGCGGCGATTAAAAAAGTGAAGCCGGGGGCTCGTTTGAATGATATTGGCGGTACCGTTCAGCAGATGGCCGAAGACGCTGGCTATGGGGTGGTCCGGGACTTAGTCGGCCACGGTGTTGGTTACCAAGCTCATGAAGATCCGGAAGTCTATCATTATCTCATCAATCCCCGTTCCACTGCTAATTTGGAGTTAAAGCCAGGCATGGTTATCTGCATTGAACCGATGATTAACGCCGGCACTCATCAAGTTACGGTTGCGGCTAATGGTTATACCATTATTAGTGCTGATAATTCTTTAAGTGCTCACTTTGAACATACGATTGCCGTGACTGATAAAGGACATCAAATCTTAACTTTGGAATAATATGGTTTTGAGCGAGGATCAACAATATTTGGGGGTCGATTGGGGCGAAAAGCGCATCGGTTTGGCTTTAGCGGACATTGAAACCAGAATGGCCTTGCCTTTTATTACCGTTCCCGATTTGCGCTCTTTATTGGCGATTATTAAGGCGGAAAATATTGGTTTATTAGTTATCGGTTCTCCCCGAAAAATGGCGGGAGCGGAAGCCTCTAATCCTTTATTCCTAAGTTTTTTACAGGCTTTGAAAGCACAATCATCGGTGCCGGTGGTGGAAATCGATGAGCGTCTTTCTAGTAAGGCGGCGGATGCTTTGTCAGGGGCAAAACGGGATAAAGCTGGACGTGATGAGATTGCCGCTGCTATTTTTTTACAAAATTATTTAGATAGTGAACAGCTTTGAAGTCTATGGAATCTACTTTTCCCACCAGGGCAATTATTCTTAATCGACGTGACTGGCGCGAGGCTGACCGCCTCGTTTCTGTTTATACTCCCGCTCATGGCCGTTTGACTCTTTCTGCCCGAGGTGCCCGCAAACTTGGTTCCAAATTAGCGCCGCATCTAGAACCAATTAGCATTAGCCGCTTGTTAGTGGTTAAGGGCAAGGGCTTTGACTTAGTCGGGGCTGCTTTAGTGGAGGAGTCTTTTTTAAATATCAAACAAGATCTTAATCGTCTTTATTTCGCTGGCCAAGCCCTGCGTTTTTTTATGCGCTTAGTGCAGGAGGGTGAACCTGATCCAGAGCTTTTTGCTTGGCTGGAAAAGTGGCTCTTAAATTTAGAAGCGGCCGCGGGGGAGGAAAATCTGCCTAAGGAGGATGGTCGTTTCCGTCTCGCCCTCTTTGCTTGGCGCTTGTTTGCGCTCTTGGGCTATCAGCCGGAACTGCAGAAATGTGTGGCTTGTGGTGGCATTTTGGCACCAGGAAAGAATAATTTTGACTTAGCCCAAGGCGGCTTGGTTTGCGGCAACTGTGCTCTTAGCCAGAGCGGGGAAGCTAAAAACGGCGCCCTCCTACCTTTATCTGATAATTGCATCAAGCTTTTACGCTTAGTTGAGGGTGGTACTTGGAAGAATGTAAAATTCTCCCCTCAGCTCTTAAAGGAGTGGGAGAATTTGAATACGGCCTTGGCTAACTGGTTGCGCTCTTAAATCGAAATTTTCTTGATTTTTTTCAGGAAAAATACTATTTACTCTTCTTTTTTCTAACTTGCTAAAAGCCCTAAAATGAGTTAAGATAGAGAAAGAAAAATCCTTGAAAAGAGAGTGTTTTTATAATTAAATTTTGAAAATATGTCAAAAATAAGCATTGCTGCCGCTAAAACTCAAGCTCAGGGTTCCTGTGAACTTACTGGCTTCGTCCGTAATCTTCGCTTGATGAAGGGCTTGGCTTTTATTGACCTTCATGACTTGAGCGGTAACATGCAGTTAGTGGTAGAAGAGAAGAGTGGCGCCGCTTATCAAGCTGCCGAGCGTCTGACTTTAGAAAGTGTTATTAGTGTTAAAGGGGAATTGAAAGAGAAGCCGGCCAAAAAGAATGATCCTAATCCGGTCAAAGATTTTGAATTGTTAATTTCTGATTTAGAGATTCTAAGTTTGGCTGATGCTAATTTGCCGATTCCGGTTTTAGCGAAAGCTGATAATGAGGCGAACTTAGAAAATCGTTTTGATTGGCGTTGGTTGGATTTACGCCGCCCTGAACATCGTCAAATTTTTCAAATTTGGACCAAGCTGGAAGAAGGCTTCCGCGCTCAGCTTCTGCAGGAGAATTTTACTCAGATTTACACTCCTTGTTTAATGAATACGGCCAGCGAGACTGGTTCCGAAGTTTTTGAAGTAAAATATTTTGAGAAGAAAGCCTATCTTTCTCAGTCTCCTCAGTTTTATAAGCAAATGGCCATTGCCGCTGGCTTTGAAAAAGTTTTTATGACTGGTCCGGTCTTTAGAGCGGAAGCTTCCTATACCAGTCGTCACGTGACCGAATTTACCGGTTGGGATTTTGAATTTGCCAACATTGAATCGCACTACGATATTATGGACCTAGAGGAGCGGGCTTTAATTAGTGCTTTTACTAAAGTGAAAGAGTTAGGGATTGATATCGAAGTGCCCACCGCTCCTTTTCCTAAGTTAAGCTTAGCGGTGGTGAAGGAAAAACTAAAAGCTTTAGGTGTTAAGAGCGAAAAGGATCATGACTTGTCGCCGGAAGAAGAAAGAGAAATTTGCCGGATAGTTAAGGAAGAAGAAGGCCATGATTTTTTATTCGTGGTTGACTATCCTATTGCCGCCCGTCCTTTCTACCACATGCGCCATGCGGATAATCCTGGTTTAACTAAGAGCTTTGATTTACTCTATCGCGGTTTGGAGGTGACCACCGGCGCTCAACGCGAACATCGTTTAGATATTTTGGAAAAGCAAGCGGTGGAGAAAGATATGAATTTAGAAGAACTGACCGACTATCTCAACTTCTTCCGTTACGGTTGTCCGCCCCATGGCGGCGTCGGTATCGGTCCGGCCCGCTTGGTGATGAAGATTGCTGGGGTCGAGAATGTCAAAGAAGTTTGTTTCTTGCCCCGTGATGTTAAGCGCTTACGCCCCTAAGTAAAAATAATTAAATTTATGTATACTGCGATTAAACAACTTTATCGCCAAACTGATTCTTTCTTGCAGAAGGAAATTACAGTCGCTGGCTGGGTGCGCACGGTCCGTTCTTCGGGCGAAGTCGCCTTTATTGAACTCAATGACGGCTCTTTCTTTAAGGGCTTACAGATTGTGGTTAATAATAAGCTGGAGAATTTTGCTATTTTAGAAAAATTAAACATCGGTTCGTCTTTAGAGGCGAGCGGCTTGCTCATTCCTTCACCGGCAGCTGGTCAGCCTTTTGAACTGCAGGCTCAGTCTGTAACTTTAATTAACGAAGCCCAGGAAGACTACCCTTTGCAGAAGAAGCGTCACAGTTTTGAATTCTTGCGGGAAATTGCTCATCTCCGGCCGCGGAGCAATACTTTTGCGGCGGTTTTTCGTTTACGCTCGGCTTTGAGCTACGCGATTCATAAATTTTTTCAGGAAGAAGGCTTTGCTTATGTTCATACCCCTATTATTTCCACCAGCGATTGCGAGGGGGCGGGGGAAATGTTTCAAGTAACTACGCTGAATTTAAAGAAAGTGCCACAGACTAAAGAAGGGGCGCCGGATTTTGCTAAAGATTTTTTTGGTCAAGCCGCCGGGCTCACCGTTAGTGGTCAGCTCAATGCTGAAGCTTTGATCATGGGTTTAAATAAAGTTTATACTTTTGGTCCGACTTTCCGGGCGGAAAATTCTAATACTACTCGCCATGCTTCTGAGTTCTGGATGGTGGAGCCGGAGATGGCTTTTGCCGAATTGAAAGACGACATGGATTTAGCCGAAAGAATGTTGAAGTATCTTATCAATTATGTCTTAACGGAATTACCGGAAGAAATGGAATTTTTCAATCAGTTTATTGATAACGGTTTAATTGAGCGCTTACAAGCTGTTGCTGCTGCCGATTTTGGTCGAGTGACCTACACGGAAGCGATTGATCTTTTACTTAAGAGTAAAGAGACTTTTAATTACCCAGTATCTTGGGGCATAGATTTACAAACGGAACACGAACGCTATTTAGCGGAGAAAGTTTTTAATAAGCCGATGTTTTTAACGGATTATCCCAAGGAAATCAAAGCTTTTTACATGCGTCAAAATGATGACGGCAAGACTGTAGCTGCTATGGATTTACTAGTTCCCGGTATTGGCGAAATTATTGGCGGCAGTCAGCGCGAAGAGCGCTATGAATTATTGGAGAGTCGTATTGCCGCTTTAGGGATGAATCCCGAAGACTACCGTTGGTATTTGGATTTACGCCGCTATGGTTCCATTAAGCATGCCGGTTTCGGTTTAGGTTTTGAACGGGCTATTATGTATTTATCGGGCATGACTAATATCCGCGACGTCATTCCTTTCCCGCGGACGCCGAAGAACGCAAAATTTTAAAAATTAATTTTTTAAAAATATGACTAGTCACAACGCTAAGTATGCTTTTTATTATCTCCTGTCTTTAGCCGCTTTGATTTTTATGGCCTTATCTGTGGGCATGATTATCTTTGGCGTGATTGATAAGACCGTGATTGACGCTTTAAATTATAACAGTTATAACAGCGTCGATGCTCAGTTGAAGTTTGCCATCTCCGCTTTATTCATTGCCGCTCCGATTTATTATTTTCTCTCCCGTCTTATTAACCGCGGTTTGAATAAGAAGGAATTGGAATTAGATTCGTCTTTACGCCGCTGGCTGACTTATTTCATCATCTTAGTTTCTTCTTTAATTATCCTTGGTGTTTTCATCGGTGTCATCAATAATTTTCTTTCTGGAGAATTAACGGTGCGCTTTATTCTTAAAGCCGTTACCATGTTAGTTATTGCTGCCGCCGTCTTTTCCTTCTATTTCTACGACATCAAGCGCAAGGAAGTAAAGGCACGTGACTTAGTGATGTGTTTGTTTACCTGGATTTCCGCTGCTTTAGTGCTGGCCGCTTTTGTGACTGCCTGGTTCTTTGTGGAATCTCCGAGTGTGGCTCGGGCTAAGCGTTTAGATCAGATTGTAGTTAATAATATTTATGAATTAGAGAACGCCGTTAACACTTACTATAATGAGTATAACCGTCTACCGGTAAATTTGGACGAGATTAAAAATAGTCCTGACATTTATCTTGATGCTAAAAGTTTAGTTGATCCAGAGAGTCGGGAAGCGATTGAATATAAAGTATCAGGCGAAAAAGATTTTTCTTTCTGTGCTGTTTTCCGTGCCCCGAGCGATAGTGAAAATGACAGCCGCGCCTATGGTCCTGGTAATAAGGAACATGGTGCAGGTTATGATTGTATTGACGGTCAGCTTTGGAGCGATGTTGAAGCTAAAGCGATGATTAAGTAGTCTATGATAGATTTTAGTACCGATAAATTCCAGGGTCCTTTAGGTCTGCTTCTTCAATTAATTGAAAGTGAGCAGATGGATATTACCGAGATTGCTCTGGCCACAATTGCCGATCAGTATGTTGCCTACGTTGAACATACGGAAAATATCGATCCGGAAGAGATTGCTGATTTTTTGGTGATGGCCGCTCGGCTTCTCTATATCAAATCTAAAGCCCTTCTCCCTTATCTCAGTACAGAGGCGGCCGAAGAAGAGGTTGATGATTTAGAGCGCCAGTTACGGATGTATAAGACCTTTGTGGAAGCGAGTTTAAAGATTTCCGCTTTGATTAACCGCGGTCATTTTTCTTTTTCCCCGGTTTTTGTTAAAGGTGGTCGCCGTGGTCTTCAAACCGAAGCTACTTTTAGTCCTCCCTTAAAGCTCAAAGCCGCTGACTTGGAAACAGTTTGGCGCCAGCTTTTGGCCCGCTTGCGTCGGCAGGAAAAGAAATTACCAGAAGAAAGACTAGAGGCCAAAATTAGCATTGACGAACGTATTATCCATATCCGCTCGCTGCTAGCCGAACAGTTATCTTTGAGCTTCCAGCGCTTTTTGGAAAAAGCCCAGAGCAAGGTGGAAGTAATTGTTAACATCCTCGCCGTCTTAGAACTGGCAAAACAACGGGAGCTGGTGTTTGAACAAGAAGAATTATTTAGTGAAATTAGAGTGTTAAAAATATAAAATATTTATGTCCACCCTATCATCCCAACTTGAAGCCATTTTGCTAGTTGCCAATAAGCCTTTAAGCTTGAAAGAATTGAGTGCGGCCGCGGGTGCTAAAAGCGCGGCGGTTGAAGAAGCTTTGGCAGAAATGGCGTCTGAGTATGAACAGTCGGCGCGCGGCTGGCGTTTAACTAGTGCCGGCAATAATTATCAATTAGCCAGTGCTGGTGAACATGCCGCTTTGATTAAAGATTTTTTGAAAAGTGAAACTACGGGCGAGCTTTCTCAGCCTAGTTTAGAAGCCTTAACTATCATTGCCTATCGCGGTCCGGTGAGTAAATTGGAGTTAGAAAGGATTCGGGGAGTGAATTGCAGTTTAATTATCCGCAACCTTTTGTTACGCGGTTTAATTGAAGAAAATTTTGATAAGCAGAAGAACGAAAACTATTATCAGGTAACTTTAGATTTTATCCGTTTCTTAGGTTTAAATAATGTTCAGGAATTACCGGACTACGCCAGCTTGCACCAACCGGAAGCTTTGGAGCTATCGTTAGCGGAGGAGGAAAAAGCATGCTAAGTTTTGCGGCCAACATAGTGGCGGTCTTGCTGTCTGTCTGGACTCCGGCCACCACGACAATGTATGCCAGCGGTCCTTGGCGGGGCGTTGACGCTTGTGTCAGCGGTCAGCATTTACCGGCTAATGGCGACCGGCCTTTAGTAACTAAGCCAGCCCCAGAGATTGCGGCCGTTAGTGCTGCTGTTTTAACTGATGACGGCCATCTTTGGCTCAACACCAAAGCACCGGAACATCGCCAGCCGATTGCCAGTATTACTAAGTTGATGACTGCTTTAGTTTTTTTAGATCATCAACCAGGCTGGGATAAGAGCTATACCATCACGCGGGCGGATGCGGTTGAGGGCGGGAAGGTTAATCTGTTTTTGGGAGAGACGGTGCTGGTCAAAGATTTATTCAATGCTAGTTTAGTCGCTTCTGATAACGGCGCCACCTTGGCCCTGGCTCGGGCCACTGGTCTCAGTGATGCTGATTTCATTATTGCCATGAATCAGAAGGCTCAAGATTTAGGCTTGCTTCAGACCGCTTTCTCTGATCCGATTGGTTTAAATAATGATAATTTGTCCACCGCTAAAGATGTTGCCCGTTTAGCCCAAGCCGCTTTGAATCAGCCTGATATTGCCGCCGCTGTTTCCCGTTCTAGTTATCGTTTTCAAACAGAGCAGGGACAGGAAAAGCATTTAGAATCAACTGATTGGCTCTTAGATGGTGGTTCAAAAGATAATTTAGAAACCTTAGGCGGGAAAACCGGCTATACCGAGCAGGCCGGCTATTGCTTTGTCGGCCGCTTCCGGGATGCTCAGGGTCGTAGTTTAATCGTCGCTGTTTTAGACAGCGGCAGCAAGAATGATCGCTTTCTTCAGGCCCGCGCTTTAGCCGCTTGGGCCTTCACTTATTGTCAGTGGTAATCTATTTATGCCCATCATTAATCGTCTATACTATCGTTTCCGCTCTTTTTTTTCCAAATGCTATCCTCGGCTCTTTCATTTTTGCGAGGAGCGTAAAGCCATCATTAAATTTTTCTTTGCCGGTGCTTTTGCGGCCGCTGTTGATTTAATTGCTTTGTTTATCTTCCACGGAGTTTTTCACTGGCATATTATTGTTGCTACTTCTGTCGCCTTTCTCCTTTCTTTCTTGGTGAGCTTCAGTTTGCAGAAACTTTGGACTTTCCGTAATTATAGTAACAAGCGTTTACCCCGGCAATTAGTTCTTTATCTTAGTGCCGCTTTTATCAGTCTCAACATTAATGCGGCCGCCATGCACCTGTTAGTCAATAATCTTGGTGTTTGGTATTTACTCTCGCAGATTATTGTTAACCTTTGTTTGGGGGTGATTAATTTCTTTACTTATAAATTTATAGTTTTTCGTAAAAGCAAAGATGAAGCTTAAATTAGCCTACACACAATTAGGGGGAGTTAGTCCGGCCCAGTGGCTTCGCCGCGCTGGCTATACTTTTATTGTTGATCGTCAGAGCGGTCAGGAAAGTTTTGCTCGCCGTTTCAACCGTGATTTCTATCCCCGTTTTCATTTATATATTCAGGAAACACCAGGTAGTGACACTCTATTTTTCAATCTACACTTAGATCAGAAGAAGGCGAGCTATGCCGGCCAGACCCGCCACAGCGCCGATTATGAAGGGGAATTGGTAGAGGGCGAAATTGCCCGTTTAAGCGCCCTCCTGGGCCAAGTTTCCAGCAATCCTTCTACCAGGCCAGAAGTGCCGGCAAAGGCCGTCAGCGCCCCTTTTCAGGCCCCTGCGGGCGATGTTTTAGGGCGTTTGTCCGCCCCTCCTTTAAACTCTTTGCCGCCGGTCCCGCCCCAGCCTTCCTGGTGGCGAAAACTATTTTCTTAAACTATGTCTCCCGCCGAAGAGATTAAAACTAAATTGGATATTGTCGAGGTCATTCGGGAATATATCCAGGTGAAAGCGGCTGGTGCTAATTTTCAAGCGCTCTGTCCTTTTCACCGGGAAAAGTCTCCGTCTTTTGTGATTTCTCCAGACAAGCAGATTTGGCATTGTTTTGGTTGCGGTAAGGGCGGTGACGTCCTTTCTTTTGTGCAGGAAATGGAAGGCTTGAGTTTTCCCGATACTTTACGTTTACTGGCCCCCAAAGCAGGGGTAGTCTTGAGTCAGGAAAATAAACAGGAATATTCGAAACGGGGACGACTGTTAGATTGTTTACAGAGTGCCGCTACCCAGTATACTCATTGGCTGGAAAGCGAAGAAGCGGGTCAGCGCATGCTCGCCTATCTTCTTAAACGGGGCTTGAGCGCTCAGACAATTAAAGATTGGCAGGTGGGCTATGGTCCAGAGAAATGGACGGCCATGTTGGAATATTTACGCGCTCAGAAATTTAGTGAAGCGGAAATCTTTGCCGCCGGTTTGGCCGGACGGAGCGAGCGGGGCAGTGCCTATGATCGTTTTCGTGATCGCATTGTTTTTCCCATCCGTGATGTCAGTGGCAGTATCATTGCTTTCACTGCCCGCGTTAATCCAGAAAAAGCTGACGCTACTCCTGGTGGTAAATATATTAATAGTCCGCAAACAGAAATGTATGACAAGAGCCGGGTGCTCTTTGCTTTAGATAAGGCCAAGAAAGCGATTAAAGAACGGGGCTTTGCCATTGTGGTAGAAGGACAGATGGATGCTATTGCTTGTCATCAACATGGCTTCACTAACACTGTCGCCTCTTCCGGCACGGCTTTAACAGCTGAACAATTACGTTTGCTTAAACGCTTTACCAACAACATTGCCCTATCTTTTGACATGGATAATGCCGGCCAATTGGCGGCTGACCGCGGTATCCGCGAGGCGATGTCTTTGGATATTAATATTAAAATTATTGTTCTTCCTGGGCAGTATAAGGATCCGGATGAATGCTTACAGGCCAACCCCGAAGATTTCAAACAGGCGGTCATTAATTCTCGGCCGATGATGGAATACTATTTTGATAAAGTAAAAACAGACAAGGATTTGCGCAAGCTGAGCGACAAGAAGGAGGTAACTAGTTTGATGTTGAATATGATTGTGAAACTGGCCAACAAAATTGACCAGGACTATTGGTTCCAGCGCTTAGCGGAAAATGTGGGCATCTCTGAACAGATTCTGCGCGAGAGTGTGGCTGGAGCCAAGCTGGAAAAGAACGCTCTCCCTAACGCCGAACGCCAAGCCGCCCCTTTGCCCGCTCTAACCAGTGCTACCAGGGAAGAGCGCTTGTCCGAGATTCTCTTAGCTCTGCTTCTCAAGTCTCCGGACTTCATTGCCTATACCGTTTCCCACTTAGAGCCCGATGATTTAGCCGGGGAAGGCGCCCAGGCGTTTTACAAGAACTTGATTATCTATTATAATAAATTTGCCCTGCTTGAATACAATTCTTTTCGCTTATATTTGCAAGAACAAGCCGATGGGAGCGGGGAAATTTGTGACCGTCTCGCCCTCTTGGGAGAGAAGGACTACTACAGCTATGACGCTAATCAACTGAAGGCAGAAGTAGCGAAAATTCTCCTGGAATTGAAAAAGTTTAGTCTTAAGCGGCGTATTAAATCATTGCAGGACCAAATTAGTACGGCTGAAGCCGGTGGGGAAGATAATGGCATGGACCTGTTGATGACGGAAATTAAAAATTTGACCGAGCAGCTCAACTCGCTGCATTCTCTCTAAATAAATCTATGGCTACTAGCAAAAAAAACAACAAGAAGGGCAAGGCGCCGGTGAAAAAGGCTCCGGCTAAAAAAGCGCCCATCAAGAAAAAAGCCCCGGTCAAAAAAGCTGCTGTCAAAAAGACGGTGGCTAAAAAAGTGGTGGCCAAAAAGCCCTTAGCTAAAAAAGCCCCGGTCAAGAAGGCTCCACTGAAGAAAGCGCCGGTAAAGGCGGTGGTGAAAGCCAAGCTGCCGGAAAGACCGCCGCGCGAAGTGGTGCAGCCCAATGAAGAACAGTTGAAGAAGCTTTTAGAAAAAGGCCGTCTTCGTGGTTTTGTCACGGAAACGGAATTACTATATCTTTTCCCCGAAGTCGAAGAGTATGTTTATGAATATGATGTCTTTTTAGGGGATTTACAAAAGAACGGCATCCGCATTGCTGAAGATTCCGGTCGGATTTTAGATGTGCAGGAAAAGAATCCCAACATTACCTCGGCGAAAGCCGCGGCCGCCGTTACCTTCGACCTCTCTAAACTTAGCGCCGACTCCATTCAGATGTATTTGAAAGAAATTGGCAAAGTGCCTTTGCTTAGTGGTGATGAAGAAGTGGAGCTAGCCAAGAGAAAAGAAAAGGGAGATAAAGAAGCAGAAAAAAAGATTATTGAAGCTAACCTCCGTTTGGTGGTTTCCATTGCTAAGAAGTTTGCCGGCGCTAAAGGTTTGAGTCTTTTAGATTTAATTCAGGAAGGTAATATTGGTTTGTTTAGAGCGGTAGAAAAATTTGAATATCGCAAGGGCTATAAGTTCTCCACCTACGCTACCTGGTGGATTCGTCAGGCCATCACCCGCGCTTTAGCCGATCAGAGCCGCACCATCCGTATTCCCGTGCATATGGTGGAAACGATTAATAAGTTCCAGCAAGTGCAACGCACTTTAATTCAGGAATTAGGCCGAGAGCCCCTAGCGGAAGAAATTGCTGCCGAAATGGGAGAAGATATTGAAAAGGTGCGCTATATTATCAAGATTTCTCAAGATACGATTTCTCTAGAAACTAGTATCGGTGATGATGAAGAAGATTCCACTCTGGAAGATTTTATTGAAGATGTTAAAAATGTCACTCCGGATAGAGCTGCCGCTTTGCAATTGCTTAGAGACTATGTCAAAAATATTGTGGCTCAACTCTCTCCGCGTGAACAGAAGATTTTAGAGATGCGTTTCGGTTTGGCCGATGGCGTGGCTCATACTTTAGAAGAAGTGGGTCAGGAATTTGAAGTGACGCGCGAACGTATCCGTCAGATTGAAAGCAAGGCTTTAGAAAAAATCAGGAAGCTCAAAGGCTTGGAGAAGCTGAGAGACTACTAATTGCTGAAATATGGCACGCAAAGCCAAAAAAATAATCTTTCGGAAGAATTTTACTCGCAATACTACCCTGATTCTCCAACAGCTTTGGCCGGTGGTGATGGAAGAGGGCATTGAGGAGTTAAAGATTATTAACCCCTATCGCCCGACCGTAGTGGACTATATTAATCAGGGTACTTGTGAGATTTGGGAAAACGACCTCGCCGTGGCTTTTATTGCCCGGAAATTTATTGAATATTGTCAAAAAGAGCCGGAGCAGGCTCTTTTGTTTTTGCAAGGCTATCAGCGGAAAATCAAGAAGATGGAGCCGATTTGGCAAAAGGGAGTTTTAGACAGCCTACCAGCCCTCAAGAAGTTCATTGCTCTAGTGAAAAAGAATATGGTCGGTGATTTATTCATCGTCTATGTCTCCGAAATTAAGAATATAGACCCTAAAGTCAGGGAATTAGTTTTGAAGCTCAGAGCCAGTGATCACTATTTCTCGGCCAGTAATGAAGTTTTTAGTAATACTTTAAAGAAACTCTTTCCTCAAGTGAAGAAATATGTGGATGTTATTGGTTTAGAAGACTTAGATAAGTTGCCGCCACTGTCAGAACTCAAACAGCGCTATCAAAACTATATCTGTGTGGGTTATAGCTACGGTTGTATTCAAACTCTTTCCGATTATGCCAGCATGCATCCGGAATATACTTTTATACAAGAGAAGCTGGCAGTAAAGGATCAGATTATCAGGGGCCGGGCCGCTAACTTAGGGCAGGTGCAGGGAATAGCAAAATTAATCTTTACCACCGCTGATTTAAAGAAGGTGAAAAAAGGGGATATTTTAGTCTCACCCATGACTACCGTTAACTTCATGCCCGCCATCAAGAAAGCCGCTGGCATTATTACTGATGAAGGCGGGATTGCCTGTCACGCCGCTATTGTGGCCAGGGAACTGAAAAAGCCCTGTTTAATTGCCACTAAGACAGCCACGCAGTTTTTCCAAGATGGGGATTTAGTGGCCCTAGAAGCCGATAAAGGTTGGGCAAAGTTGATAAAAAGAGGGAGCAAATAGAGCTTTTTCTTTAATTTTAGCATTATTGACATAATGTCCTAATCTGGTATTATATTAGTAAATATTTCTGTTGAAATATTTTGTTTTTTGAGTAAGGAATATCACTCCCGCTACAATTTAATATTCCCAGGTAGCGCAGCGGTAGCGCAGTTGGCTGTTAACCAATTGGTCGTGGGTTCGAATCCCACCCTGGGAGCCAAGCCAAAAACCCTATTAATATTGGGGTTTTTGTTATATCTGGAGGGGAGATGGAATTTTTTGGCCAAAAAGCGCAATATATGTGTGCACAATACCAGTATATATTGACAAAATCATACCAATATGTTATACTTTTTAGGTCGTAGAACTTTAATAAAAGAAGAAAAAAATCTACAATATCTTCGCGATAGCTTAATGTTCTTAATTGTTTGAGATTATTAAACTGCCGCGACGGTAGTCTTTCGGCAATGTTGCCGATTGAACCTGAGAAAGGGAAAAAATTATGTTATTTACAAAAAAAATCGAGGTGACTAAGTTAGAAGCTTGTGCCTTAAGTGTGGTTCAATGGTTTGGGGAAGAAGTAATGCCCTTGGGGAATAACAGCGCCCCTCTAAAGGCTGAGAAAATTTATTTTTCTCAAATCAACTTAAGGGTTGATGAAGATCCAAATCGTTCCGATCACGAAATTCCTGCAGTCAGAAATGGCTACAAACATGATTACAAATTCAAAAGGGTTAGAATTAAGGCCCAATTTCTTTTAGAGGAAAGGATTACTAACAAAAAGTCTCCAAAAGATAAAAAAGACCAGATTTCTGGTGAAATTGTATTTATGAAGGAATTAAGTTCTGACGACTGGCATCTCTACACGGTGTATATTGAATATAATTTTGTTGATCATTCAAGGAAAGATTGCACTGCAAACTTCCTTAGGACATATGATTCAAATTATATAGATCGGATTGGCAAGCGCGCTGACTTGCTAAATCTTGTAGAATATCTGTTAAGTTAAATTCTTGAAAAGCCTTGAAGCGTATCAATTACGTTTCAAGGCTTTTAATTTGTCTAAAATAATTTTAACAGATGTATATATAAACAATCCTCAATATATATAATTTGAAGGGCAAATGGACAAAATAGTTATTTTTATGCTATTTTTGTTATATAAATATTAAAATATGGATAGCTTAAATTCCATAAGTAGTAGCGGATTAGCGGTCGACATTGACGAGACTTTGTCTTGGACTATTGGATTTTGGATTGAGGAAATGCAGAATAAATTTGGTAATCCAGAGAATCTCACTATTAAAGAAATGGTTGAGAAGTATCGATATACCCAAAACGTTCCTTATTGGCAACACGCAGAGGCTCTTGAATGGATAGATAAAAAAATTAATTCCAATGAAACTCAAGAAAATTTGCCGTTAATTGATGGTTCTAGTGCCTATCTTAATAGAATAAATCAAATTATTCCCATTGTTGCTTATATTACTATTAGGCCGGAAAGAGTTTTAGAGGGAACAAAGAATTGGTTAAAAAAACATAATTTTCCCTCAGCTCCAGTTATATGTAGGCCAAATGAACTAGTGCATAATAATGGTAATGAATGGAAGGCTAAAATTCTAGAAGAGTCGTATCCCAAAGTATTTGGTATTATTGATGATAATGCTAAATTGTTAGATTATCTCGACATTAATTATAAGGGTAAGGTTTTTTTGTATGATCATCATGATAACCTCGGGTTTCCATTTGCTGTTGCCTGCAAAGATTGGCTACAAGTTTATGAGGAGGTAAAAAAATGTATTTTAGAGAGCAATAATATTGTCTCAATTTAATATATAAATAAAACTATGATTAAAGTTAAAGAGCCGTCAGCCTTTGCTATCGAGGCTAAGTATTATTTACTTGCGAATTTGTTAATGTTTATTTTCTTTTTGTCTGTAGCATTTTCACTATCAGGTAGCAGCAATTTTTTTAAAATCTTTTTAGCGATTGCAGTTATATTGGGACTTCCTTTTTATATTTATATAATATTATTATATAGATCTTGGTCATTTTTGGTTGATGAAAATAGTATAACTATTAATTCCGGAATTATAGTAAAAAAATCCAAAATAATACCATTTGATAAAGTTCAAAATATCAGTCAAAAACAAGGGATAATAATGGGAATGTTTGGGATTACCAATTTTGATATTTGGACTTCATCACCGTCTCAAATTAATATCAATAAAGGACAAACATCTAACAAGCCGGACGGTAATCTAGTTTTAACGACGGAAGACGCTGAGTGGTTGCAGAGATTTATGACCTCTAAGCCAGGAGATGGTAATAAAGCCTCAGAATGATTTTATAGACTAAGCGCAAGCTAAAACAGAGCCTAAAAGCTCTGTTTTTTGCTTCAATTACACAAATAAAGATGTCTAGACTCACCTTCTATACCGTCCAACAACTTATTGACTAAATTTATTTTTTGTTGTAATATTTAGAGTTAAATCAAACGTAGCATTAACAACTTAATAACCCGATATCATGGAGAAAAATTATGAAGCCCCTGCTATAGAGGGCAAATGGATCGAAAAATGGAAAGAGCTGGGCATCTATCGCTTTGCAAGCGACAGTGAAAAGCCTGTTTTTTCTGTGGACACACCACCCCCCTATGTAAACGCTGATCACCTGCATATTGGACATGCTATGTCCTATATTCAGGCGGAAATCATCGTTCGTTACAAGAGGATGAAGGGTTTCAATATCTTTTATCCTATGGGGTTCGACGATAACGGTCTGCCAACAGAACGTTACGTTGAAAGCAAGTATAAAATTAACAAACAGGCCATTCCTCGTCAGGAGTTTATTGACCTGTGTATTGAAGAGACCCGAAAAGGGGCAATCAACTACCAAAAATTCTGGGAATCTTTAGCCATTGGCGTTGACTGGTCATTGAACTACAACACCATCGGTGAACTTTCACAGAAAACTGCGCAACGGTCATTTATTGACCTCTTCAAGAAAGGCTTAGTTTACCAACAGGAAGCACCAACTTTTTGGTGTCCCAGTTGTCAGACCGCCTTGGCTCAAGCTGATTTGGAAGACAAAGAAGAAAAAGCGAAGATGTTTTATCTCAACTTTTCCATCCTTGGCTCTGATGAAGCCTTAACTATCGCTACCACCAGACCGGAATTGCTTCCGGCCTGCGTTGCCCTTTATGTTAATCCTAACGATGAGCGTTATGCTCGCTGGATTGGCAGTAAAGCCATTGTGCCCATGTTCAACCACGAAGTCGCAATTTTATCAGATGATGAAGTTGAGATGTCGGTTGGTACGGGGGCAATGATGGTTTGCACCTGGGGTGACGCTGAAGATGTTCGTCGCTGGAAAAGCGACAAACTGGAAACCCGCACTCTTCTTGGCCGAGACGGCAGACTGAACGAGAACGCTGGCGAATTTCAGGGACTGAAATCTCCGGCCGCCCGTCAGGCAATTGCCCAGAAGCTGAGGGAACTTGGCTTACTCGATCATGAAGAAGAAATTACCCACAGCAAAAAGGTTCACGAAAGGTGCGAAACACCGGTTGAATTTTTGTCTTCAAGGCAGTGGTTTATCAATGTTTTGACCAGCAAAGAAGAATTTCTGCGCTTAGGCCAGACGTTTAACTGGAATCCGGATTCAATGAAAATCAGGTATGATGACTGGGTGTCCAACCTTAAATGGGATTGGTGCATCTCCCGTGACCGCTACTATGGCGTACCTTTTCCGGTATGGCATTGTACTGATTGTGGTCAAATCATTTTACCCGAAGATTCAATGTTGCCGGTTGACCCTCGTGACGAAGGCCCTGCGGACATTAGCTGCCCTCATTGTGGCGGTAATAATTTCCGTGGCGAAACTCAGGTAATGGATACCTGGATGACTTCCTCACTGTCACCGCTGATCAACGCCAAATGGATGGAAGAAGACAGCTTGATGGCCAAGATTTACCCCTTTAGTTTAAGAGTACAGGCTTTCGAAATTATTCGGACCTGGCTTTTTTACACGGTGGTAAAATCCTGGTTCCATACCGACTCCATTCCTTGGAAGGAAGTAATGATTTCCGGCTGGGGTTTGGATAAAAACGGCAAGAAGATGTCGAAATCAAAAGGGAACATCGTTAAGATTGATGATGCTGTTAAGCAGTATTCAGCTGACGCTGTTCGCTGGTGGTCCACTGGTTCTGCTTTGGGTAACAATTTGCGTCATTCCGAAGTTGATTTGCAAGCCGGTCGTAAACTGGTAAACAAACTTTGGAACGTAGCTCGTTTCGTTAAGCCCTTATTTGATTCCATTCCTCTGACACAGCCCAACCCCGTATTGGTTAATTTTTCCGATCGTTGGATTATGGCGGAATTACAGAAAGTAATTGCCGAGTGCAGTAAGGCTTTAGAAGTTTGTAACTTCAATAAAGCTAGAGTTACTCTGGAAAAGTTTTTTTGGTCAAAATATTGCGATAATTACCTTGAACTTTGCAAGGATCGCGTTTGGAAATCCGAAAAATATTCTACCGAGGAACTTGACTCGCTCCGTTACTCCCTGGCTCTGTCCATGGAAACCATCCTTAAACTGTTCGCGCCGATCATTCCTTTCGCTAGCGAAGAAATCTACCACGTTCTTTTTGAAGAGCCAGACACGACCTCAATTCACGTTGCTGCCTGGCCCGAAGCAAGTGCTGACTATGAAAATGAGGACTTACTCAACTTTGGTCCGAATCTGCTTGATATTATCAGCAAAATCCGCAATTTCAAAAGTGCAGAAATCAAAAATCTGCGGGCGGAAATCGCTTGTATCTCAATCGTTTCGGAAAACCCACTGATGGCAGAAGCTCTCAATGACCTGTCCGCCTTAGCCGGAGCCAAAGAACATCGCCTCAATGAGGTAATAGTCGGAGCTTCTCTTTATGAAAGCTATGACTCCTACCTTTATTTATCGCTTTGATACATTAATCGTACTTTAATTTTGTTCGCTCCCCCTTTGCAAAGAGGGGGAGTTTTTTTTGACTTTTTTTGCGTTTTATAGTAATTTCAAGGTAAATATATACCTAAAACATATTTTATGACGGCCGAAAACAAGCACTTGCGCGAAACCTTACAGAAGCTGATTTCATCAGACTCTCTTTTGTCGGCCACGATTGTGAGCGTCTATATTTATGGCAGCTTCATTACTAATGAGTTAACGGAAAAAAGTGACATTGACTGTTTGGTGGTAGCGAGGGAGATAAGTCCAGAATTGCTTAGCAAAATCAAGTTAATGAAAGCGGCGATTGAGATGGAAATGAAACGGGAGTTTTTTGTTAATATCGCTGCCAAAGATGATTTTTCGCCGGAGAACTTTGCTCAAGGTTTTTTTACGCATCGCGAACGCCCCTATTATTTCTTATTTGAGTTAAAGTATAACTTCCAGCTGTTTTATGGAGCTGACTTTGTTGCCCAAATCCAGTTTCCGGAGATGTTAGAATTGCGGGTAAAAGAGGAGTGCGTGCGTTTAATGAAAAATTTACAGTATATTAATAATAAGCTGTTAATTAATAGTGAAACAAATTTATATTCTAAAGACGCGGCTTTAAAAAATATCCTTTTTGCTGTAAAAATTTTTCAGATATTCTATCAATACCGCTTTAACAGCTATCAGGAGAGCGCCGCTTTAGCCTCGCAGGTTTTAGTCTCTCAGTTGCCTGTGACCGTTTATAATTACGTTAAAAAAAATCTGGGAAATGCTGAGACTATAGAAATTAGAGCTGCTGACTCCATCGCCTTTTATCAAGCTGCGATCAGATTGATGACCGAGCAGATCGGACCGGATAAGAAGACTAAGGGCTGTTTGGCTTACAATGATTGTCTGGGTTATTTTTCTGGCAAGCAAGAGCTTATAGCTGGCGGGGAAGCACTTGATGTGATTATTTTTTTAAACGGTTTGCCGCGGCCGGCACAAACTCAGGAGATATCTGACTACTTTGTCAGGAATGGTTATTTATTTATAAATTTATATTATCCCGGCTACTGGGA
Organism: uncultured Gammaproteobacteria bacterium; assembly: GCA_964616855.1. Lineage (GTDB taxonomy): Bacteria > Patescibacteriota > Patescibacteriia > Patescibacteriales > UBA12465. Next base: position 306,820 of record CAZTUJ010000001.1, read on the forward strand.
GGCTCCGGGAGAAATGAGCTTTTCTAATTTAGGCGCGCAAGTAATCGCTTTTGCTCAGGCCCTTAAGGCAGGTGAAATGTTTGAGGCTTTTTCTGGTCGTAATCTGACCTTGAAGATTGGTAAGATTTTTTTAGTAGGTTCTAGTTTTGGGGCTTCCGTTTCCTTGGCAGCCCAAGATGATGCCTTCTCTAAAATTGTGGCGGTCAGCCCCTTAATTGACTTTTCGGCTCATCAAGAGACTATTGACATATTAAGGGATAAGCTGGTATTCTTCAGGGAAGTCGTGCGCCTATCTGCAGACAGTCAGACTGAGGAAAGTTTGTTTGTTTTAGACCAAAAGTCTCAAAAATTACGCTTATCACCAGAGAAAATCCTCTTGGTTGCTGATAAGTTAGACAAGCAAATAAATTTTGCCAGCGTGCAAGAATATGCTGACAGTCATAAGATTAGTCTTTTGAAGACTGATAGCGGCGACCACGGCTATAAGATTATTAAACAAGATCGTATTTTTGAACAGATTTTTAACTTCATTAAAAACTAAATTAACGATGAAAACAGATGACTACTTCAGCACGAGCAAGTGGAACTGGCTGGTTTCTTATATTAAAGATATAGACCGGAATAATTCTGCCTTGCCTTTTACCCTGCGCCTTGACCTGACGGCCGATTGTAACTTTGGCTGTCCTAATTGCTTGTATCAAAGCAAATCTTCCACCATCCAGAAGGATGTCCGTTATTCCTACCCCGGTTCACAGGAACTGGACTATTCCCGCCTAATCAAACTCATTAAGCTGTTTGCTAAGAAAGGGCTTAAATCCGCTATCATTACCGGTGGCGGCGAACCCTTTGTTTACGAAAAGTTTGAAAAAGTGCTTGATGCTTTGTTCAGATGCAAGATCGAAGTGGGTATTATTACCAACGGGACCAAGTTGACCCCAGCTTTTATCAAAAAGTATTCTGCTAACAAGTATCTGAAATGGATCAGAATCTCTCTTGATTCTGCCACCGCCGAAACTTGGAGCCGCGTCCATCGTCCCGCCGATAACTCCTCTTTTGAGGAATTAATCGAGAATATCCGGCTGCTGGCCAGCGACAAAGACCGTAATTTCCTGGTTGGCATAAACTTTCTGGTTATGCCCATTAACTACAAGGAGATTGTTCCTGCTTACCATTTGGTTGAAAGTTTGGGGGTGGATAACATCAGATATACCCCTGTATTTACCAAAGCTGGTAAAAAGATTTATGAGGGCATCAGGGAAGACATGGATAGTAAACTCCAGGAAGTTATTGGTTTAATCAATCCCCGCGCCCAGGTTAATTTACCCAGATTTAATTTTCTGGACACACCTAATAGTACGGAGCGTTGCTGGTTTTCCCATTTTTCCATTAATCTCGGCATTGATTCCACTCTTTATCCCTGTTGCCTGAAGAAATATGTTAAAGGCATGGGTACGCCCCTTACTCCTGAAAATTTTGATAAAGACCTGCGTTCCTATTTCCGGAAGATGAAGAAGTTTGACGCTCTGTCCTGCCAAGATTGCATGTATAAGAAGTTTAACGAATTTTCCGAAGAAGCCAGGCATAATGGCAGTCTGGATAATTTCATACCTTAAAACTAAATTTTAGAAATGAAAAAGCTATCCTTATTGGGGATAGCTTTTTAAATTTCGAAAGTTATTATAGGATTGTTGGTAGCAATTCTCTGATTTTTTTTAAGCCAGAGTTACTGCCTTGATTGTTACGAAGTTCCGAGATATATCTTCGTGAAAGGAGGTCGAACCAGAGGTCGTGGTAGCTTGAGTAGAATTCAAACAGTTCTAGTTGTGAGAGCTTTCTAATTAGTTTTTGACAGCTCTTAACAATTTCCATTTCCGTTTCACTCCGTTCATCAGCCGGTAATTTTTTCTGTGCGTCAGTTTGTTCCAAAAATAAGAGGACGTTTTTCTTCTTGATTACCAGTTTGGAGACATCAATTATCTTTTGGTCAAAATCAATCGCTTGTCCGATATTGGCCGAAAGGTAGAGGAGTTTCAAATGTTCCCAGGAGTATTTTTCCAGGAATTTGTTGATATCGGTAATTTCCGGAAAGTTTCCGTATTTACTGATTTTTTTACCGGCGCGCGTGAGCATGCCGTGAACAATTACGTTAATTTCTGGGTCCAGCACTGGCTGGTTGTTGGCCAGAAAGTAATAAAGGTAGCGCCCCAAGATGTCTTGCCCTAAAATCACAGTTTTTATCGGCGGCAGGTCCAGCTTAACGGCGAGAGTCGGGAAAAGGGAATAGACAAATTTAGGGTCAAACACTTTGCCTTTAAGGAGTCCGTTGATAGGTTCGGCGGAAAAGCCGTCGGTTCTTTCTTTGGTAATGATAAATTCATCTGGCATGTCAGAAAATACGCCTAAAAATTTGTTTTTCATCTTCTCGGGAATGAAAACAAAATTTTCAGTTAATGCTCTGATTGATTTTTTATCAATCTTGATAAAAAGATCGGTGGCCATTTTTTGGGTAAGGGACGTAGAACATTGTTTGCACAATTTTAAAGGTTGTTCAGCTGGTCCCAGGTAGGAATTACAGGTTTCACAGTACCAAGCATTATACTCCTTGATTTTTACTGTTTTCTCGGAGATCATTTTTGATACAATTTCTAAGATGTAATTATAGACTTCAGGGTCGTCATCCAAAAAGTGGATATAGTTGTTTGGTTGGCAATAGCCATCCACCAACGCTTTTGCTCTATCAAATAAAAGATTGAAAGCTTCGGCGTTGTTTGTTCCATCTTTCTGTCTGAATTTACCCAGCGCGTTCCATCCGATTACTATTTCTGTATCCGGATTAAAGCGCTTGATGAGGTCTAAGAGTATTACATCCATAAAGCTGCCAATATGCATTTCCTGTCTTAACTGCATAGGAGCGTTAACGGCTGTTGTTTTCATTGCTTTTCAATTTGTTAAAGAATCTAAAATCTTACAATAATAGGGGGCCTATTGTCAATTTTATTGTTTAGTATTGACAAATATACGTCTTTCTGATATTTGCAAAATATATATCTATATTTTAATTAAATAGACAATAATAGTGCTTATATGCTATTTTTATTTTATAATATTTTAAAAAATGATTTGGTTTATTCTTGTTATTACGGCTGTAGTTTTTGTCGTAATTGAAACTATTTTAGAAAAAAAAGCTTTAAGCGATGCCCGTACTTTCAACTTTACGGCCATGTTTGCGTTTGGTAACGCAATTATTTCTATCCCCTTATTATTGGTAGCAGATCTTACGCCGATTAATTGGCAAATACTAATACTCATTTATATTGCCTCGGTGTTTTCGACGATAACATCTTTACTCATTTTTAAAGTGATAAAACACGAGTCAATTAGTGAGGTGGCACCTATTTTAGCCATATTACCTTTAGTGGTCTCACTATTTGCCTATCTTATTTTGGGAGAAACATTAAGCCTTTTTCAAGCCTCAGGGCTAATACTAATGGTGGGCGGCATATTAATCCTTGAATTTAGTAATTACAAATACAGCAACGGCATTTTTAGAAAAGGCAGGAAAAAATATATTCTCTATATTATCCTCAGTCTTATTTTAGGAGCAATTGGCGTAATATTTGATAAAGCACTTCTTTCAAATTTTAATGTTAACCCACTTGCTTACCTGGCGCTGATACAACTATTTATCGGTATAAACTATATATTTTTTATTGGCATTAAGCCTAAATTATTTCCAAGTTTTAAGAGTGATCTCTCCAGGTATTGGCAAATACTCATATTAATTGCTTTATCAGTGGTCATTCATCGTTATTTATATTTATCCGCGATAAAAATTGCTGCAAGTGCTGGTCTAGTGGTGGCTGTATTTAAATTATCTGCGCTTTTTAATGTTTTTGTTGGTAAGAAATTTTTTGCTGAAACTGGTATATTAAAAAAAGTCTTAGCTACTTTTGTTGTGCTTGTGGGATTATTTATGTTGATTTTAAACTAGAATAATAATAGCGACTGTACAGTATTTAATGTTTAATCAAATAGTTGATTGATTAATAAAAATAGACTAATATCAGTCTATTTTTTGTTTTTACTAGATTGATGTTATAATTAACTTAGATGATTTCCGGCAACATAAAATATATTATTTTAAATATGAGCGAAAAAATACCAGCTTTTTATCACAATCAACATCTTCTTATCAAAGAAATTTTTAACCGCATTAAGGGAATTGTTTTAATATTAAAAAAGCAAAAAGATGAGATCGAAATACGACAAGCGCGGCAGTCTTTAGAAAATTATTCTGAAAATTATGAAAAAAAATAGTGTTGAAAACTACACAAGTGAAAAAAATTCGGAAGAAGTTTCTGAACTAATTGCGGCCGAGCAAGAAGCTTCCCAGGAGAATGTTTTAGAAGAATTAAATTCGGACTTTTCTGAAATAGAAAAGGATTGTGCCGAAATCATGGATAATCCAGAGGCTAGTCCAGCGGAAAAGACGCAGGCTTCAATTTGGCGGACGCGGGGCAAGAATTTGCTCTATCGGGGTCTAGCTCTTCTGTCTTTATCAGCCCCGCTTCAGGCGGCCGGGCAAGCGGAGTTTTCTACTGACTTTAATCAGCCTCAAAATGAGATTAGTGTGACTCCGTCTAGTCAAGAGAAGTTTAAGACCGAGTTGGAAGGATATAAGGATTTTGGGCCCCTAATGGCCTATAATCTCGCCTCGGAAAAACCAACCGCCTATCAAACTGCAGAAATAAAAAAGTTAGAAGATGGTATTATTGCTGATCTTAATGGCCGAAAATTTGCTTCTATGACCGAAATGGTGGCTTATATCAATAATGCCATTAGTAGTGATTTTTCAGAACAAGCCAGTACTATTTATATTAAAGATGCCTTCCCGGAAAAGCCGGGAGCCAAAGCTAAGGGTTCTTTTGACTGTGATAGCCGTCTGCTTATTACACTGTCTATATTAGATAAAATAGGTATTACTGGCGACCAAGCGGAGTTTTGTTTGCTGGAGGGGCATGCTTTGTTAAAGATAGAGGGGGATAATGTTTTTTTTGAAATGACGAGTAATAGCGCTAGGGAATTAGATCAAGATGAACGCTTGCAATTAAGTAAGATTAACTCTCTGGATAAATATAAAGCCTATCTCTTAGCCAAAGAAGGTACCGCTTTAGCCTCAGAAGCGACAGGCAGTATTCTTAGTGGGGAAAGAGATGATGATCAAAAAATTGACCTGGCCTTAAATAAGATGATTGCCGCCGCTGAGATTGATCCTAATAATTTAACTAATAATTTAAACTTATTGACCTTACTAAAAAAGACTAAGTACCGAGCCACTGATGATAAATCAGCATTGAATGAATTAGTCCTAAAAGTTAGCGAAAACGTTAAAAGAGGTTTACTTAATAATTATTATAAAATAAACCCTGATGGGGAAATGGATAATACTCTGGTTTTGCAAGCCCAAGAGATAAATATTCAAAAAGTTGAGCCTAGACGCTTAGAAGATTTAGGCCCGCTAGAGGCTTTGACCACCAAAGCTCTAAGCGAAAATGATTATTTATCAAGAAAATTTATTGATTTAGGTAGCGATCTCCTTTATGACTTTCAAAATCCTAAAGCCGCCTTGCCGATTTTTAAAGCACTAGCTAGTGCCGAGAATAATAACAAAGAAAAGAGGGAGTCTGCTGACTATTGTTTTTATCAGGGGATGGTGGCTGATTGTCATTTTAATCTCCAGGAATATGATAAATATTTAGATTTATCGCAGAAAGAGTTATACCAACTGCTATCAACTAACATGAAAAATGATACCGAAGCGGGATATTATTTTAAGGGGAAATTTAATGAAGAGAATTTAAAGATTACGGCAGCTAATGTGATGGCAGGGAAGATAATTATCAATGAAGAGACGGTGGCCGACTTTTGCAAAAATTATCAAGACGACCCTTTATTTAGTGGCTTTATATCCGGCAAGCAACAATGGCATATTTCGGCCATCGATGCCGTAGAGGCTCTAAAAGCTTGGCCGGGCTTTGAGGGAATGATTAAAGTGTTGGATGAGTATAGAAAAAATGAAAAATAGGGAGAGTAATAATCCCATCTTAACTTAATATATGAAAACAAAAGCAAATATCTCTCAAATTAAATCAGAAAAGTGGGTTAAAAATTGGTCAGGCAATTGGCACACAGCCTTTACCACTCTATATTATGCCTATACAGACGGCTTAAAGCCTTATATTGGAAAAAATTTAGATACCAATTTATTAATCTGCGAGCAAAAGGTGAGTTCAAACTATATCGCTAAAAGAGTGTTGGATAAATATGGTAAATACATAGCTGCTTTAATTGTGAAGGATAATAAATTGGCCGCCAAGTTGGCAAAAGATACCGTTGTTACGGCTGAAAATCTATTTAAAATAATGGCGAGACTAAAAAATAACAGCGATCTCACCCTGTATAATTTATTAGAGCTTAAATCTAATTTTTATCTACACGTCCCTCCTCATTTTTCCATGAAAAAAGTGGTCGACTATTTGCCCGAAAGATTACAAAAAAAGTTAAGCCCTGGGCTTATTGCCGCCAGACTAAAAACAGAAAATTTATTTAACGCCGTCGATTTAGCTTTAAGAAAATATACAGAATTAATCGCTAAGAAAACTGGATATCCCTTAGCACTAGCAGATTTTTTAACAATAGATGAGATGGAAAATTATTTAAAGAATAATAAATTACCATCCAAGAAAGAGCTTACTAGTCGCTCTAAAGGTTTGGCGTTCTTTTGTGCAGGAAAAAATGTAAAGCTACTGACCGGCTCTTCTTATAAAGATTTACAAAAATACCTCGTGAGTTTTTCTGGTAACGAATTAAAAGGAGCTATCGCCTATAAAGGTTTAGCCAAGGGAAAGGCCAGGATTGTACTCGACCCCTTTAAAGTAAAAAAATTTGATAAAGGGGATGTTTTAATTACAGGAATGACCAGACCGGAATTTTTGTCTTTAATGAAAAAAGCCTCCGCTTTTGTGACTGACGCTGGCGGTTTGTTATCACATGCGGCAATTGTCGCTAGGGAATTAAAGAAGCCATGTATTTTAGCCACTGAAAATGCTAGTAAGGTGATAAAAGATGGTGATTTGGTGGAGGTGGATGCAAATAAGGGGATAGTGAGAATTTTAAAAAGAGCTTAAAATTTTATTTTTAACTGTATCTTATTTTTTTAATATGCAACTAAAAGATAAATTAAACCCTAAGCATACGGCTATTTTGGTAATTGATATCCAGAAAGATTTTGCCGCCCCTGACGGCTTGTTGGGACGAAGAGGGCGTGATTTAAGTATGGTCGAACCGATGATAGATAGGTTAGAGGAATTTATCAAGTCCGCTAGCGCTACGGGCGCGCCCATATTTTACGGCCAGCAGATTTATGACCGTTCTAAGCTCACGGAACTACAAAAAGAGCAGTATGACCTTGACGGCCGTTATATTACTTGTGATATCAATAGTGACGGTTATTATTTCTATCGCCTTAACCCTCCAGCCGAAGACGTGTTTGTAAAATATAACTATAATATTTTTTCTAATCCGGAGCTGGAAAAGAGATTATCTGCCCAGGGCATAAAAACTTTAGTTATCACTGGCATGGATAGCTACTGGTGCGTGGAGACGGCTATCAGGAATGCTTTTGATTTAGGTTATAAGGTAGTAGTTCCTAAAGATTTGCTTGCTTGTGGCGGTCGGCATGAAGATTTACATAATCGGACCCTAGAATTAGTTCAGAAGACTTTTGGTGTGGTTACGACCGCGGCTGAGATTGTTAAGATTTGGCAAAATAATTAATTTATACTATTTTTCAGGTTTCATCACTTCCATATATGCCCGCTAAAACCAAAAGATTCGAAATATTATTTGAAGAATATAACATCGTCCCTCAGGTGGCTTTTTGTTTGGGTAATGCCGTCAGTTCTGAGATTTCTAAATATGGCTGTGGCCGGGCAGATAGTGCCGTTACTCTCTGGGAGGGCTGGGATAGGCAGTTTATCTGTATTGATAGTAATTCGGGCTTGCAGCTAGCGGAGAGGCTTTTTATAAAAATTAAAGCTGAGCCTCAATTCGGTCGGGAGGTAGTAGCTGAGATTAAAGATAATAGTGATGAAATTTTATTTCACAGTAAAAAGAATTTTCCTAAAGACATTAAGAGTATTTCTAATCGGGAACTATATCGGCTGTATCAAGATTTTTTAGATTTAACGCAAAAACAATTTGTCTCCGGTTTAGTACCGATGCTTATTGAAGCAATAGACGGCCATCTGTCCGGCTACATGCTTCAATACTTGCTGGACAAGACTCAGGATCTTAGCTTGGCTAATAATCTCTTTAGCTTATTATCCACTTCTAGCCAAAAAAGTGATTTAAAAAAAGAAGAGGCAGATTTTATTAAATTAGTTAAAGATAATTCTTTACAGGGAGTGCAACTGGAAAGAAAGTTAAAGAGCCATTACCGCAAGTATTTCTGGATACCTTATGACTTTCGAGGCCCGGGTTGGAGTTTAGATTACTTTATTACCCGCTTCCATGAATTGAAGAAAGAAAGGATTAATTGGGACAAAAAGCTGGCGGCCGATTACTTGCAGGCCAAGCAATTACTGAGCAGGCAAAAAGAAATAATTAGTCAGTATCAGATTGATAAAAAACATCAGCAGTTATTTGAAGTTTTACGGGGCTTCCTTTTTTCCAAGCCCTATCGCAAGGGGCGCTATACCCATTCCTGCTATTATCATAATCAAGTTGGCAAGGAAATTGCCCGGAGACTGAATATTACCTCTAAACAGGTTTGGTTTCTATTACTCGAAGAAACTAAAGAAATGTTGTTGAAGAAAAAAGAGCCTGATGTTAATCTTCTCAATGAACGCATGAATTATTCGGTAATTTTGTCGGAGCAAGGAGTTAGTAAATTTATTGTCGGTAAAGAGGCAAAAAAGATGGCAGAAAGAATTAATATGAAGACGGTCGATGAAAGTGCTCAAGAAATATCAGGGCAAGTTTCGCAGCCGGGCAAGGTCAGGGGAATTGTAAAAATTATCTTGGAAGTCAAAGATATTGAAAAAATAAAAGAAGGTGAAATTTTAGTTTCTATTGCTACTAATCCAGATTTATTGCCGGCCATGAAAAAAGCAGCCGCCATCGTTACCGATGCGGGCGGCATCACCTGTCACGCCGCGATTGTTTCCCGAGAGTTAGGCACCCCTTGTATTATTGGCACTAAAATTGCGACCAAAAGATTAAAAGATGGCGACTTAGTAGAGGTGGATGCTAATCAGGGATTAATTAGGATATTAAGTTGAGAAAATAATTATTTATATGACCGTCACTTCTTTTACCCAGGGAAAAAATAAAGACAGAAATGAAGATTGCTTCGGCTATAACGATGAGACTTTTGTGTTGGCGGACGGGGCGACTGATAAGAGCGGCCGGCAATATGAAGGCAAGACAGGCGGAGAAATTATTTCCCGTTTAGTGGTTGACGAGACTCTAGGCTGTTCTTTAAATGGAGTAGAATTAGTCTCTCATCTTAACCAAAAGCTGGCCCAGGTTTATGAAGATTTAGGAATAATGAATGATGTGCTTGAGCCCAAATATCGCTTTACTTGTTTCTTTGTGGCAGTAAGAATTGTCGGTACTAATTTTCTAATCACTTATCTCGGTGATACCGCTTTGCGAATCAATGGCGATAAAGTCTATCGTGACCCTAAGCAAATTGACTTTGAAGTTGCTCAGGAAAGAGCGCGCTATATTGAAGAAACGGGAGATATTGCCGGCAGTCGGGAGCATATAATGCCTTTGCTCTTGGCGCAATTTACCTATCAAAATAATCCCGAGGCCCCTTTGGGCTATGGCGCCATTGACGGCTTTAGCACTCCCGATAAGTTTGTAAAAACCTTAGAAATTCCTAGAGAGCAAATACAACTCATTGAGCTTTTCTCAGACGGCTACCCGGCTATTCCTAGCGGTAGTACTATTGAAGATTGGGAAAATGCTTTTAAGGAGGCAGAAAGGGAGGACCCGGATAGATGGAAAAAATATCAATCAACGAAGCCTAAAGATGACCGGACGGTGGCAATTGTGAGATTTTAGCCTTAGAAAGACGGGTGTCATCCCGTCTTTTTGTTTTATCTTTACAAAGCCGGTTTTAGTATTTATAATTCATAGTAGCTATTAACTATGAACTAAAAATATGAAGACTAATACCAGCGAGAAAATCAAGCAGTATTTGCAGGAGCATAAATTTGCTAGCGCCAAGAGCCTGACGGATTTTACCAAGTTGAGCCCGCGGGCGATGTTTAAGCAACTAAAGAATCTCCTGGATCAGGGTGTGGTCGGCAAGATGGGTCAAGCACCCAAAGTCTTGTATTATTTGGCAACTGCCAAGAAAAAAATCGACATCCCCTATCAATCCGAGTGGCTCGTTTTGGAAAAAGAAGATTATGCCAATTATCTTTTTGTGGCCGCCGCTTGGGAAGGTTATACGGTAATGGCAAAAAATTGGGGATTCATTAATGGTAATTTTTTAAGCGCTGAATATATTAAGCGTTCCTGCAATCTTTTCGCTTCTAAGTTAGAATATCAGAAAATGAACAATGTTCATTTTTCCATGCTTTTTAACAACCCTAAAGCCTGGGACCGTTTGCATAGAATCACTTTTAATAATTCTAAGCGGATGTTTGCCTGGGCACAGAGCAAGCTGAGCCTTAATGAAAAGAAATTGAGTGACAAGAAAGTGGTGGATATTATTGAAAGATTTAATCAGCTGCAAAAAGATGTTCACTGTCCGCGCGGACCAATGTGGTGTCTAGAAACACCTTCTAATCTGGTGAGTGATTATTTGCGTAATTATTTAGAGGAACAAGCCCGTGAAGTCGGCAAGACAAAGATTAAACCGTATTTAGCCTTTCAGTCTTTAAGTGCATCTTTGTCCGATAGCATTTGGACCAAGGAGGAACTGGCCCTTATTAAAATTTGTAAGATTGTTGATAAAAAGAAAAGATTAAAAAAATTAGAGGAACACGCCCGGCAGTATGAATGGCTGGAGTACGGCTTAGAGGGGAAGAAAATGAGCCTTAAAGATTTTACAGAGCGGATGAATAAGATTTTGAAAAAGAATCCGGATCTCTTAGCGCGTAAGCTGGCTAAGGAAAAGAAAGATTTGGCTCGCAGTCAAGAAAAAATTATCCGTGAATATAAGATTGACGAGAAACATCAAAAGATTTTTGCCATTGTTAGAGATTCGGTGGCTGCCCGCCTTTATAGTAAAGATTCTCAGTTTTTCGGCTATTACGCTTTAGAGAAAATTTTGGAGGAGTTTGGACGGAGAACCGGCCTTAACTTAGAGCAAGTACGTTTTTTGGCACCGCGAGAATTCCGGCAGGCCTTACTGGAAAAGCAAGATTTTAGCACCCTTACAAAAGCTAGGATGGACTATAGTCTTCATGCATCCAATGAAGGCAATACCGTTTTTTTTCAGGGGGAGCAAGCAAAAAAAGTAAAAAAGAAAATGAATTTTAATTTGCATCAAGATGACCTTAAGGAATCTAAGCTTGTCAGCGGCCAACCCGCCTATCCAGGAATAGTTAGGGGGAGGGTAAAGATTGTTAATACGATTAACGAGATATTTAAAGTCCATCAGGGAAATATTTTGGTCTCCCGGATGACTAATCCAAGTATTTTGCCGGCCATGAAGAAGGCGGTTGCTATCGTGACGGATATCGGCGGTATTACCTGTCACGCCGCTATCGTTGCCAGAGAATTAAGAAAGCCCTGCATTATTGGCACCAAGGTGGCCACCCAAATCTTTAAAGATGGGGATGAAATTGAAGTTGATGCTAATGAAGGCAGAGTCTATCTTTTAGATTGAAAAATCTCTCTATTCGTCTTAAATAGAATTATTAAAACGAGCCTTATCAGCTCGTTTTTTTGTACCCTTAAGGCTAATAAAAAGCAGGTAACTCAGAGAAAGTTACCTGCAGTAAAGCGTTTGATCTGCTTATAATAAGCCAATGTAGTCGTAGGGGTAGCGATAGGCGCCTTTTTGGGCTTGAACTCCTTCTTCCCATTGTCCTTGGTAGATTGCTCCTTCCAGACATTTCCGGTCATGGTCGAAGCTGGAGAAGTCATTACCGGTAAGGTAGGCTTTGCCATCAGCCACTCTCCAGATATTAAGGTAGCAGCGGGGCTGAGCGGGACTCACCAAAATTATCTGAACGGTGCCGGGAGCATTTTCATCGCCTCTTTTTAAGCGTTTTTTTACTTTTATCTCAATCAGAGACAGGGGTGGTAGATCGCTAATTTCATTCTTGCGGATAAGGTCTCCCGGTTTGAAGATTTTGGGGATCCTTTCTTTAAAGGCTTTTTTAGGATCAGTTGGCAGTGGTGCTAAATCTCTTTTTTCCAGAGCGGAGATGATGGCTTTAATCAGCTCTTCATTGATAGTTTTACTGGTGGCAGCAAATTGGGCGGAGTAGGGAATATTCCAGTTATCGTCACTTTCAGCACTGACTCTCTCTTTTAGTTTGGAATCATATTGCATGAAAAGTTTGGAGACCGTGCTCCAGTCATCAAAGAGAATTAAGGCTACGGATCTCACCTGAGCTTCGTTCCAGCCGGAGTCTTTGTGGAAATAGCCAAAGCCTTCAAGTTTATCCGCTTTTCCACCGGCCACTTTGTTACCTCTGAGAAATTTTACAAAAGCAGTTAGGGCCCAGTTGCGGTGGGCCACCAGGATCGCCTTCAAAAACATGTGGAGATAGCGGCGGTTGAGGGGGTTTTCATAGCCTTTAAGGATATTGAGATAGGCTTCGTTATCTGCATGAGAGAAGCCTTGCCAAACAGGGATGTCGCCCCGTTCGCCTTTGCTGCCAACGATAATCAACAGATAGTTGATGAAATCTTCTATTCGATCCTGGGAAATTCGTGAGACTGCTTGCGCAAAAAAGGCGTTGTTCACAATATTTTTTGCAGCCTCTCTGCTGTGGTAGTCAGGAAAAGTGAGGCGATCGGTTTCAATTTCCTGTAATCTTTTTTTAAAAGAAGAAATTTCTTCTTCGGTGAAAATTGGTGTTGCCATGACTTGATTGTTTAAAGGGTTGATAAAGGACTATTACTATTAACTATCACTGTTGTATTACCATAAATGTATTTCGTTGTAAAGTAAGGCTTTATTTACTTATATTGACAAAAAAGTATATTTATAGTACACTTTTTTGATAGTTAAAATAGTATTTTCAAATCATAAAAACCATCGCATCATGTCTTCAAACAAAATTATTTACTGGCGCCCGGACTTGGCAAAAAATGAAAAAAGCGAACAATTCGCTAATGTCCACCTGATACAGCGCAATATGGGCAGTATCACTGATTTTCAAAAAATGGCGGATGAAATCCGCGCTACCTTCCCGCAGGCTGATTATGGAAGCATTTGTGCCAGCACGGTTACTTCCTCCAGTTTGAAAGGTCGCTCTATTGTGACCTGGACTGCCTACATCCCCGCTGGTGAATACCCTGGATGGGATCAACGTCCCGATGGACAAATGAATTATGGCTGGTAAGCTAACCAGCAAAGAATTTTTTTTAAAACCTTGGAGCACGCAGTTCCAAGGTTTTTATTATTGACCAAAGAGGTCTATTATGATAATGTTTTCTATTCTTTGACAATTGAATTTTTACTTAACCCAAATACTCATCATCATGAAAGCAGAGAGAATGTTAAGGCGCAAAGTCGCCTTTTCTTACGTTTATCTCCTTCTGGCCTTCGCCAGCGCCATCTTGCCATTTATAATGCCAACTTTCTATTCTTCCAATCTTATTTTTATTTGGATGGCAACAATTTTCTACGCATTTAACTTTTACCGGGGAGCAATTTATTATCCTAAATTTTACCGGGAAAATCTTCGCCGCCGCTGGACATTTTGGAGCCCTTTTATGGATTCTTCTATCTCACGCGGTTTAGTGTCAACTGTGCTGGTTATGATGTATTTTGCTTACTTCGTTTTTGTTTTATATGAAACATCACCCCTGCCGGCAATAGTGCAAGATAATTTTGGCTTCTGGGTTTTGGCTTGGATAATCTTTAATATTTTATTAAATCAAGCCTCTCAAACCACTACCTGTTTTAGTTTCCGGACTGCTTATACTGATCATCTATCCCGTGATTCCAAGGGCAGGCTTTATGAGAATCTTCATGCCAGTATTTGCTTTTATCTTCCCAAAGGAGAACCAGAGGAGAAATTTTCTGCGCAGGCGGTTAAAGCCTATCTTAAATCCTTAGAAGAGGAAGCGGACAACAAGTAAAAAGAATTTGTACCTTTGCCCCCCGGAATTAATGAAATTTCGGGGTTTTTATTTGTAAAATATATTATTTTTTTGGTCTTAGCTTTTCAATATCTCAAAAATGTGTTATAATAAAAATCCATTAATAAGCTTATCTATTTTATATAAACTAACTTTAATAATATGCAACAGAAAAAAATTGAAAAAAAATCAAAGATGATGCCGCTCGGTCTTTTGGGTGCCAGCTTGGTCGGTCTCGCCGCCGGTGCTTATTTCTTTTTCGGTCCTGGTGGTAAGAAAAACCAAAAAAATACTAAAGCTTGGGCGATTAAAATGAAAGCTGATGTCATTGAGAGCTTAGAGAAAGCCCGTGTCGTCAGCGAGCCCGCCTATCGGGCCATTATCGATGCAGTCGCGGCTAAGTATGAAAAAAAATTACAGTCCAGTCCTAAAGAAGTACAAGCTTTAGCTCAGGATTTAAAGAAGCATTGGCAGACTTTTGTGAAGCCGGAAGTAGCGGCTACTCCTTCGCCAAAATCAAAGGCTAATCCGAAAAAAACTGTGGCCAAGGCAAAAAAATAAAATAAAAGTAAATATAAAAAAGCGGCAATTTGCCGCTTTTTTGTGAGCTTCTATCTGTTTATTAAAGTGGTTCGGTAAATAAGACACGTTTTATTTGTGTTCCATAATCTTCATTTTCCAGATAATCATGCAGAGCCCCCATGATAATTTCGTAGGGATAGCGATAATTTTCCCCGCCACTTAAACCAGGGTCATGAGTAATAAATTCTTGACTCGCATCATCATAGCCGGTGATAACTAAGACGTGGTAGTCTGGCCCCGGGGCGCTATAGTTAGGATTGTTGAGTTTAGGGGCGTAGACCGGGGCAATAATCGGCCGATTGGCAGCCAGCTCTTCTTTAATTGCCTCTAGACTAGGATTATCAATAATATGAACATCCCAGTTTAAGTCACCACTATTAATAATCTCTTCAATTCGCTCTAAGGATTCGTCTTTCGAGGCGGGAGCAGTTTCTTTTTTAAGGGTAAAGATTTCTAAAATTTCTTGGCGGGCTTTTTCGGCGGTCAAACTTTCGTCTTTATAAAAATTTTGAATCATCACAATCGAAGCTTCTTCACAGGCATTTTGCCAAGGCTCCTGTCAATTGCCTTCCGGCGCTTGGCTAGTAAAGGGAACGGCAATTTCCTTGTTTTCCGGTTCATCCACTTCCATTACTGGTGGCTCGGTAGTATCGGTGGTAGTACTTGTCGGTTTTTTAAGAGAAAACAAACTTAAGCCGCCCACAATCAGCAAAATCGCGATAATAGCTAAGACAATTTTATATTTATCTAGATAATACATATTGATATTTTTTAGTTAATGATCAGTTTATTTATTGGTTGATTACTAAAAATAATCAGGTGATGGGGACTATTATTGTAGCATTTTTGGGAATTAATAGCATTTTTAAGCTTGCTAAGCCATTATTCTTTAGTATTGACAAAATTCAATCATTATGATAATATATTATAATTCTTTACAATCAAATTTTTCATATTCACCTTATATTCAACCAACAAAAAAGCAAAATCATGGACACCGAAAAACTTTTACGGCAAAAAACCGTTATTTCGTATGCGTATCTTCTTCTGGCCTTAGCCAGTTTCTCCTTAACCTTCCTGTTGCCCGACAGTCCCTTCTATTTCATTCAGGATGGGCATATACCTTTTTCCACTTATCCCCGATACGGCGAAACGTTTTCCTTCAGGGCCTTGTTGATATGGTTGGCAGGAGTTCTCTATTTTGTCCATTTTTATTATGGGGCGTTTCACTTTCCAAGATTCTATAATGAGGCGCTGAGAGATCGTTGGTCGGATTATATTGAGGATTTTTCCTGTCTTCGTGGTTATTTTGCCACTGCCTTGGTGATACTATATTTTAGTATTATTGTTTTGATTAAGGCCGAGCCGGTGCCAGCGTTGTTAAAAAATAATTTTTGGCCATGGGTAGCTCTTTGGGTTACTATAAATGTTATTCTCAGCTTGTCTTCTCAGACCAGTTTTCTCTTTAATTTTAAGAGAACAAAAATTAATCTTTCGATTGCTGATCCCGATGGTGGCCATGAAGAGGATGAGGAAGCCTCCGTTGGCTTTTATTTACCAGATGAAGAACAGGAACACCTTTTTGCTTTAGCCGCCGCTAAAGCTTGGCTTCAGGATGTGATTACTGAGAGAGAGGCTGAGGCAGCAGAGCTTGCTAGAATTCGTGATTTTTCCAACCAAGCTGCCGCCTTTAAGGTGAGATAGTAATTTTTACCCCGGAATTAACAAAATTCCGGGGCTTTGTTTTTTATAGAGATTCTTATTCTTTTATCTTAGTTAAATAAGCCTCGTGGGGATTAATATTATTTTTAAACTTATATTCTTTAATATTGACAAAATTCAATTATTATTATATTATTATTTATCAAATATTTCATTAACAATTCTACCCTCAAAACCCTTATAAATCATGAAAACAAAAAGCATGTTAAGGCGTAAAGCCGCCTTTTCCTACGTGTATCTTCTTCTGGCGATTTTTGCTGTCGCCCTACCATTCTTGTCCCAGAAAGACATTTTCTATCTTAGCTATATGGAATATGTTCCATATACCTACGGCCGATTATTCCCGGAAATATTTTTTTCTTTCCAAATTCTTTTTCTTTGGGCTGCAGTAGTTTGTTATGCCTTCAATTTTTATAAAGGCGCAATTTATTACCCGCGCTTTTATAGGAGAAATATGCGCAATCGCTGGTCAAAATGGGAGAACTTTATTGATGGCTCTGCTGGTCGAGGTACTGTTTCCACTGTTTTAGTTTTTTTGTATTTCAGCTATTTTGTTTTTGTCTTTCCTAAAGAAGAATTGGTGCCGGCAATATTGAGAGATTACTTTTGGTTATGGGCTTTTGTCTGGATCGGTTTCAATTTTTTATTAAACCGCGCCTCTCAAACCGCCAGCTTCTTTCAGTATCGCTCGGCCATCGTTGATCCCCTCATTATTAATCCTGAGGCTAAGTATGGTAAAATTAATTTCACCGTTGGTTTCTACCTTCCCAAGGGAGAAGATGAGCATCTATTTGCCTTAAGGGCTGTTAAGGCCTATCTGAAGTGGTCAGAAGAGGAAAAGGCCGATAGGGAAAAAAATAAAATGAAAGAAGAAGCAAAAATTCGCGACTTTTCTGGCCAGGTTGTCGCCTTTAAAGAAGAGTAGTACCTTGGCCCCGGAATTAACAAAATTCCGGGGCTTCGTTTTTTAAGCTCTCAGAAAAGCAAAAAGACTGGGAATCATCCACGGTCTTTTTTCGTTGGGATTTTGTTTTAAGCCGCCTCGTCATATATTTTTTTGAGGTCGGAGAGAATTTTCTCCTGGGTGTCGGGAATAACCCAGGAATTTTTAGCGGCGGTAAGAGCCGTTTTCATTCTTTCGTTATTGTAGTCAGGTGTTTGCCTAAATAATTCCAGGAGGGCCGACTGAACAGTGGTGCTTCTGACTGTCAGCTGTTTGAGAGCTGCTAAGTGTTGGACGTAATTTCGTCCATTTTCTCGGTCAGCCATTGTATATTGGCCGGCAGTGAAAAGAACAGTGGCTCGTTGTCGCGTTTTCCCGGAATAGGCTTGAAGGAGGACGTTGATGGGAATCCTGGTTTTTTGATAAACCGAACTGATGGCTTGATATTCTTCGATATTCAAGGATGCCCAAGCTTTCAGATACTGATGAATGCTCCATTTCCTCGCCGTGTTATTAACCCTTGCTACTAAACGGACGATATCATAGAGAGTAATTGGTTCACCCGACTGCTTTTCATATAAAGTGAAGCGGATGGGGCAGCCCAATAGTTCAAAGGCTTTAAAGCGGTGTTGGCCGTCGATAATCCAGTATTTCCAGACACCGTCAATGATGTTGGTGTAAATCATCAGGGGATAAGAGAGGATGCCATTTTCCCGGATGGAATCCCTAATTTCATAGACGTGGCTCCAAACAATTTTACGATTGAATTCCAGGTAGTGGAACATCGAGTAGTTGCTCGACGAGTAGATGTTGGCTGCTTTATCATAAGCATCCTCGGGGTGGTAAACTGATTCGGAGTCACTTAATTTTTTTAATTTGTTAAGGTCCAAGTCAAGAACCTTTGGGGGGAGAGATTCTAAGTCGATGCCTTTTTTTAGACATTTTTCCAGAATTTCCGTCAGGTACTCCTCTTTGAATCGCGGCAAATTTTTGATTGCCTCTAGTCCGTTCTTTTGAATGAAGCCAGTTAGATGCCCCACTAAAAGTTGGTTTTTAGCTCCGCCTTTTTCCTTCTCAAGACTAAGATCAAGAAAGGCTGTCACTTTTTTGTCCATTTCCAAGAATTGGATGGGATGATAAACCGCTACTTCAGCGGGAATTCCTAGGTCTTTCTTCATGTTTACAATTTTTGGTTCTTGTTGTATATTACTATGAAATTGTCTTTTGTCAATAAAAGGCCTTTTATTTTAACTAATATTAACCCCCTAAAAATCCGTCCTTTACAATGGAAACAAGCATGTCAATGTTAGACGACAGCATTTTGGTCGATTTGTACCGAAATGGAAATTTAGAGGCATTTGGCGTTGTTGTTGAACGTTATAGCCATTATGTCTTTAAAGTAGCCTACTCAATCTTGCAGGATATTCCTTTGTCAGAGGATGCTGTTCAAGATACTTTTATCAAGGCCATGATTGGTCTTCAGTCTGGTAATTATCAAGAGAATGGAACGGTAAAATCGTGGTTAGTACAGATAGCCCATAATATCTGTATCGACTATACGCGGAAGTTAAAAAGAATTCCTATCGATTTTTCGATTTCCAGCACAGAACCTTTTAGCCAAACTATCGCTTCTTCTCCTTTTACCACTAGCCGCCCTTTAAATCCAGAAGAGATTTTGATCAATAAAGAAGAAGGGGATAACCTTGAGATTTCGAGCGAAGAAATGTTCTCTCTTGTTAGCAAGCTTCCTGATGTACAGAAAGAAGTAATAATGTTGCGTTTTTTCCATGACTTTTCTTTTCAGGAAGTCGCGGAATATCAAGATGTCTCCATTAATACCGCCTTAGGCAGGATGAGGTACGCTTTAATTAATCTCCGCAAGAAAATAGAGGAGACGGAGGGGTAGTCAGAATTTGTTCTCTAAAAAGCCGGCAGCTGAATTGCTGGCTTTTTTAATTGCCCCCAATTCTTTTATTTCTGGATTTAGGCTATAATTTAATCATAGCTTGTTAGTCTTTATTATCTCTAATTTTATTTATATTATGCCTCATTTAAATAAGTCTTCTTATCGTATTCTTATCTTCATCGTCGGTGTCATTGCCACCATCTCTTATCGTTTAGTGATTGTTTTAAATGACTATAGCTCTTTTTGGTTAGAGGTCTCTTGGTATATCGGCACTCTGGGTTTTATCTGGTATTTCGGCCACCGCTGGTCAGTGGAGCGGCGCCGGGATAATTTGATTGAGAAATTAGATTTAACTAAAAAGATTGAAAGCCAACAACCCCTTAGTACCGAAGACCGAGAAGCTTTAGTCTATATTCTCAAGGGCTTAAGTACCAGTCTGGCGAAGTGGAATTATATTGCTATTTTTTTCTTTTCTTTTATTGCCATCATCTACGCTATTTTTAATTATTTAGCTGCTTGGTGGCGTTAATCAATAAATATATGAAAGAATGTTCAGCTTGCGGCATGCCGCTGACCAAAAAAGAAGATTTCGCTTTAGGCGATGAAAATTCTTCTTTCTGCTTGTATTGTGTTAATCCCGATGGCAGTTTAAAAACTTGTGAAGAGATCTTCTTAGGCGGTGTTGAATTTTTTCTAGGTGCTCTCGGCGGGAGCAGGGAAATGGCGGAAAAGATTACCCGCAAAAATATGCTATCTCTGCCGGCTTGGCAGGGTAAAGAATGTGAAGTATTAAAAGGCGAGCTGGCAACAGATGAAGAATTCTCCGCTGCTATGGCTAAATTAGCTTAACATTTATAAAAATTTAATTAATTAAATATATGTTTACTATTTTAAAATGGATGGGCAGTGTGGCCGCCGTCCTGATCGCTGCTTATTTTTTACCCGGCGTGGTGGTGGCCGGCATCTGGAGCGCTCTGATTGTGGCTTTAGTCTTGGGTTTCTTAAATTTAACCATTAAGCCCTTGCTCGTGCTTTTAACTCTGCCTATTAACATTCTCACCCTGGGTCTTTTCACTTTTGTGATTAATGCCTTAATGGTGCTTTTAGCTTCTAGTATTGTTAAAGGTTTTACCGTTGGTGGCTTCCTTAATGCCTTACTCTTCAGTTTAATTCTCACCGTTGTCCAAGGAGTATTTGATTTACTCTTGCAGAAAAAAGATTAATTAAGAGTTGGAAATATTAAAAAAGGCCGGGTTTTATCCGGCCTTTTTTCTTAAAGAGCAGCTATTTCTGCCAGCAGCAGTGCTTTTAATTTTTCATTGGTGATGATGTTGACATCTCCGAAAAATTCTTTGGCTACTACTGGTTCGCCCATCTTTTGATAGGCAATAGCTTTGCGAGTACGTTGGAACTTATCCAACTGATAGGCAATTTGGCCTCGGGGTGTTTCTCTGGCGCTATATTCAAGCCATAGCTTCATAATTTCCGGTCCTATTGGTCCGAGTTGAGCGCAGATTTTTTGCATCGCCTTTTTTTCTTCCCGATATTTCCGTTCTTTGGTCCAGCGTTTTTCCTCCGAGCAGAGAGCGTCAGTGCGACGGTCGCCAATTTTTTTGTATTTTTCTGGCCAGTCGTGGATTTTTAGCATCAAGCTCAGTCCGGGAATTTCAAAAAGTTCTTCCGCTAGTTTTACCAGCTCATCGCTGTGTTCACCCACCGTTTCCGGATTTTTTACCTTTCGGTCTAACCAGCCGGTGCGGGGAATTTGGTAGAGGCGCTTAATAATTAGGCGCGCTTTTTGAGCATATTGAGGCTCCAGTTCTAAGGGGTAGAGGTTGTATTTCATGGTTTCATATTTTAAGGTGCAATTAATCAGATTATAATTTATCACCTTACTTGTCAAACGGACTGTCTTTTTTGCTTATTTTTGCCTTTTTTCTCCTTTTTGCTGAAAGATAGGCATAATATTGACAAAATAGCCATTTTATTATATATTTAAAAGTTATTTGGTTATTTAACAAAGAGCAATTTAGAGGTTTTTTTGTTGGATTATTTGAGTCTCTGTTTAGGGGATTCAGATAATCCAACAAAGACAAATAATTATATATTTAACCTTTAAATTGTTTATTTATGAAGACAGAGTTAGAGAATTTTCTGGCGATGTGCCAGCGTAGTAAGTGTCAGATTGCCCCGGCAGTATTTGAAGAAACCTATAAGGCTTGTTGCCAACTCGCCCGTGATGGTGCGCAGTTGGGCATGGTAGAGCCTTTGTCCTCCAGCGTGTCGCTGGTTAATTGTCTGGCTGATAATCTTATCAGCAAAGACAGCAAATTAATTAACCACTATAATCTCCAGATTGCTCTGGATTTTATGGCCGGTGGTGGCAACGTTTTAATGATTCAGAACCATACCTCTGGTGCTGACACCTTCGTCTGGAGGACTTTAGTGAACCGCTATTTCCGTCGCCGTCCCGCCGACGCCTTCGCTTATATGTCGGGACATATCGTTAACATCTACCCTATGCCTCTGATTTTTGCCGGCAGCTTTCGGCGTATTCAGATTTTTTCTGAACGCTACAAGCAACTTTCTAAAGAGTTGGGGATAAGCGAAGAGGAGATGACGCAGCAGAATTGCCGCGCGCTCCGCTCCTTACTGACCTTTGTCAGGCCTGGTGGGAAATTGGTAGGACTGTATCCGGAAGGTGGTCGTGGTTAAGGTTCTCTGAAATATGGTGACCCTAATACCGCTATTATTGCGGAAGCTCTTTCCCGGACGGGAGAATTTATGATTTTGCCAACTTACGTGGAAGGTGCTACCTCAATTTTGCCAGTTAAGCGCAGTGACAATGAGTTTAACGACTTTTTGAAGTATCTTCGTCCCGGCCGTGCCAATATCACTTGCGGCGCCCCTTTCTACTGGTCACAAGTTGATCAGAGTAATAAAGAAAGTATTCATGCCAGCATTATGCTATCAATTGCCGCTTTGGCTCCGAATGAAGCCGCTCGCGGACCCTGGTCTTTACAGAAAATTTCAGTTTAATCTAAACCACCTTAATCATGACAAGAAAAATTTATGGCCTTGTGGGTACACCGCAATCGGCAAAGACGAAAATTAATGAACTTTTCCCTAAATACGGAATTGAGTTCATTAACCTAAATGCCGCCGGCAACAAGATGAGAGCGCTGGGTTCGCCTGATCGCGCTTTTTTCGACTTTATTGTCCCTGGACACCTTTTCGATGATGGCATCCGCCGCCCCTCCTATTACCTGGATATCTGTAAGTATCCGGAGAAACTGGACGACATTATGAAAAGGGAAATCCCGATCATTGAAGACTATGCCCGTGAGCAGATTGCCGCCACCACCGGCGACGTTATTCTCAGCTGGGAATATCTGCATTTGCTTTCGCCTGAGTTTCAGTTCGATCAGGTTATCCTGCTTATCTGTCAGGATGAAGATACCTGGTTTGACCGTCTGCGTTTTCGGGCCAATGAAAGGGGCTTTCCCCGACATTTGTCTGACAGAAAGATTAAAGAAATAATCAAAGTTCACCGTTTCCGGGAAATTATTGAGGGCAGTATTGCCCGCTGGAACGAATGCCTGATCGTGGACACTTCTCCCGAAGATTTCGGGGCAGAAAATTTGGACTTTGTCCTGAGTAATAAATTGTGATTATTAATCCAAAAATTAAGCAAACATGAAACTGGAACCGATTGAATTGTCCCCGGAAAAACTGGGCTTCCTGATGGGCCTCTTCGACCTCTCGGAAGAAGAAATTACTACTGCCTGTAGCTGCACAGAGGTGAGCGATGTGCCGGAAGTTAAAAAAGTGGGAAGCGCCGAAGAAGCTTTTTCCGGTTTGGGCCAGGAAGACAATTGCCCTGCTTGCCGGGCTTTTATGAGGCAGTATATTGATTTCATGAACAGCCATGATAATTTGGCTCAAACTTATGAAAACATTTGTGACTGTGATGGTGCACCCGACGAACGCATCCTGATTATCAGGAAAGCGGCTACTCTCAGTTAACATTAACTCGTCCTTTGGAATCGCCCCCGTCTTTATTACGGGGGCTTTTCTTTTAAATTGGCTAGGGATGTAGTAAGATTGAGTTAGCTTTATCTTTATAATTATTTTATGCCTTATCAAATTAGACTTCTTTGTCTTGAAGACTTATACCAGCCTTCTTTTTTTGAGACTTTATCCAATCTCCGTCCGGTCGGCGATTTAGCTCCGGCTCAGGCCGAAGAGATTTTTAAAGCCTGCCAGGCGCAGGGAATTGAAACCTATGTCGCCTGTGAGGGTGATAATATTATTGGTACCATTCGTTTGCTTTTTGAGTCTAAGTTTTATCATCCGGGTAAGCTAGCCGCCCACATTGAGGATGTCGCCACTCACGCTCAGCATCAAGGCCGAGGGGTTGGCCGAGCTTTATTAGAGCACGCTTTAGCGGTTTGTCGGGAGAAGGCTTGCTATAAGGTAATTTTAGATTGTGACGATAAGCTCATCCCTTTTTACCAAAAGTTTGGTTTTAAAGAAGCCGGCGCTTATTTGCGTTTTGATTTCTAAAAATTTTTCTGTTTTTGATTATTTTAAAGCCCCCTGTTTGGCAGGAGGCTTTTTTGTTGATTTTTTACTTGAATGTTAATTAATAACTTTTTGAGGCGAGATTAAGCCGATGACTGCATCTTTGCCGGGATAGACTTTAAAGCCGTCGCGACCAATCCAGAGGCCGCCGATTAATTCCGGCACTTGACCAGTGCCGCAGAAGAAGACTAAACGATAAATTACTTTTTTGCTTTTTTCTCCGTTTGGAGAGGGAAGGGGTAAGTAGAAGGGCTGAAGATATAGATCTTTTGATCCATAGATAAAATTAACTATTCCACCGCGGGTAGAAAAGCTACGGTTGTGTCCGAAGTGGCGCCAGTCAGGGTGCCAAATGCGGGTAACTCCGGCAGCATTTTTAACGCAGAAAGCTTTTCCCCAGTCGATTTTAGTTTCGTAATCGGCGGAGGAGATTTTTTGCCACAAACCCAGTTCTTCACCAAGCTGTAAATTGGTTTCAAATTTACTATCTTGCGACAGAAAAAGGCGATGTCCCAGCCAGGCGCGGTCTTCGCCCAAAAAGGATCCGCTCAGTTCTTTAATGAGCATGGCTGATTTTTGGCCATTGCCGTAGTTAAAGGGGTTGAGGTGTCCGTTGGGAGCACAGTCGATTTCAATAAAGACATGACTCTCGTTTTGGGGGCGGAGGCGATTAACCAAATTTTGGGCCTCTGTGCTCAGTTCAGAATTGATTTCCAAGATTTCATTGGAATGTGTGCAGGCATTTTTACTCATGACTAAAAAGATTTAAGGGTTAACATTCAAGGTTATTTAGTTTTAAAAAACAAAAGGCCGGATTTTTTATCCGGCCGGCACTTATTGATATTTTTTAGATTAATCTGATTTAACAATCCTTTTTCATATCAATAAAAGCCGGCTGGCTAAACATCCAGTTGCAAATAATATTCTGTTGGGACTTGTATGATATTTTTAACATAAAACTATTATAGCAGATATTTTAAACTTGGCAAGAGGGAAGCCCTTATATCTACAGCCTTTTAGCCCCTTGACGATTTTTTATCTTTGTACTACTATACTAACACACTAATACAGGTCTATGAGTACTGCGCGTGAACGAAAAAATCGGGCTGATTTACTAACAGCTGTTCTCAGTTTGGCATCCTTAGCGGAGGCCGAGCGTTTTTTTCGTGATTTATGCACCCCCGAAGAGTTGCGGGCTTTATCAGAGCGCTGGCAAATTGCCGTGCTTTTAGCCGAGGGTAAGCCTTATCGAGAAATTGCCCAGAAGCTTAAAACCAGCACTACGACCGTCAGTCGTGTGGCCACTTGGCTTAATGACGGCCTCGGCGGCTATCGTTTAGTCTTAAAGCGCCTTCATCCCCATCATTCCGTTGCTATTTCCGGGAAGGGCTGATTTTATATTATTATTGATTTAGGCCCTTTTCGGAAACGGAGAGGGTTTTTTTATTACTTAATTTTTTATTTTTATGTTTAACAAGAAAAAATTACAAATTGGTATTATTGGTTCGGCTGGAGCTTTTGATCAAGGTGATGCCGATGAGAAAATGTTGACATTGGCTAGGCGCCTGGGTGAGCTCTTGGCGCAAGCAGGAGCGGTAGTTGTTACTGGTGGCAAGGACGGCATTATGGAAGCGGCTGCTGCTGGCGCCAAAGCGGCCGGCGGTCTCAATGTCGGCGTGGTTAGAGGACCGCAGCGCTTTACTTCTAATCCCTACATTGATATTGAAGTCATTAGCGGCATGCTTGCTGAAGGTATGGATGAGCTGACTTTAGCGCTGATGTGTGATGCCTTAATTTTGGTTGGCGGTGGCGCCGGTTCTTTGCAAGAAGTTACCTTAGCCTATAGGAATAATAAGCCGATTATTGCTTTAGCTGATTCTGGTGGTTGGGCCGAGCGCTTAGCTGGTCAGTATTTAGACGGGCGTCAGCGGGTGCGGATTGCTAGTGCTACCTCACCCGAGCAAGCGGTTAGCTTAGCTTTAGCGGCACTTACTTAGTTTGTTGATTATGAATAATTATAATTTTTCCATTACTTATCAGCATCATCGCGGCTCTTTTTCGGAAGAGGCCGCTGGTTTTTGATTTTATTTTTCCAAAACGATCGGCCCTTTCCGAAAAACGGAAAGATTCGTTCGTTTAAATATAGGAGAACTAAAGATGGAAAAAATTATTATTATCGACGCCCCTTTTTCTTTTACCCCTGCGGTGTTTGAAAATTATGGCTTACGGGTTGTGTCTGCTCGGCAACTAACTGAAGATTTATTGTCCTGGCAACTTTGGCAGGAGCTTGATCCTTGGCGGACACTCCTGGTCTTCCCGGGCAATGGTGCCAATTTGTTAAGGCGAGAGATTATAGCTTTAGCCCCGACTTGGCTCCATTCTTGGCCTTATCAAGAAGCCTTGAGTGCCAAGAGACTATGGGTGCCGGGCCAGCCGCCGGAAGCCTTAGTTGGCCGTTTTGGCGATAGCGTTTATATCGGTTTGAAGCAAGTCATTGTTTTAGATGATGTTGTTTCTTCTGGGGAGACCTGTCGCCAAGTCTATCGTCACAATTATCCCTATACCCCCGGTGCCGATTGGTTAGCTTGCACCTGGGTAGCGCAGAGAAGTGCGCGTTTGCGGGGCTTTAAGGGCTTAGAGGCCTTAGTGTGGGCAGGAACAGTCGAGCAGAGAGCCCCTATTAATTCTCTCTCTACCCTCATTGAATGCCCGGAAATCTGTCGTGTTTATGCCGAAAGAAATTTTCCGGACAGAGCCCAAGCCTTTCAGGAGATGATTGCTGCGGGCAGACTTTAAAGATTTTTCCAGACAGAGCCGTGTAATAGCGGCTCTTTTAATAATTATTGACATATTTATATATTTGTGATAATTTAGATAGTCTGTTAGTTCTTTAACAAACTTAATTTAAGTGAATTTGCTGGGTCAGCCGAGACGCTAATTGGCGTTTGGGCCGACCTAGTAATTATATGTTTCACTTAAATTAAATTATGTATGAAGAAAAATGTGTTTTTTTTACTTTGTTTTATCTTGGCCTTGCTGGCCGCTTGCCAGCAAAAAACGCCAAAGGATAATGATTATCTTAATCCTATTGTTGACGACGACCCCTGCCTGGTGGACTCCGCTGATTTTAGAAAATTGGTTGAATATATTGAAGAAAAGGGCTCCGTGGTCTATCAAAACAATTTGCCCTGTGATTACCAATTAAATTTTCTGGACTCTGAAAAACATCGTCATGTTCTTACCACTATCCGTCGTGACATCAACGGCAATCCCGACTTAAATGGTAAAGTTAATGAGATTAGCGTTTGGATTTATCAGCAAGACTTTATGTTTTGCTATATTATCACCGCCGACCTGGTAGAACCGATGATGCAAGAAGATTTCTCCAATCCGGAGCACTTAGCCATTATGAATCTTGGCTATAATGAATTTTTAAGTAAAGTAAATAGTAGTTTAAACCCCGCAAAAAAAAGCAAAAATGAGAAAACACATTGATTTATTGGAGGGCGAAATAATCGTCCAATTACAAAATGTGGGCCAGAGCTGGTTTGACATGATTATGGGACTGCCCCCTGACATCCGTCAGGATGATAAAGAACGTCCGGGTATTTCCGTGCTTATCCAGGAACCGGAGACAAGGAACCTGTTAAAGTTTCGCGTCGGTAAGCCGTTACCGTTAGCTGACTATTTAGCGGACGAAAAAGCGGTGCGTTCCAATTTATTGAAACACGCCTCTTCGCAAAACAGTGCTAACCCGTCTTTGTTAAGATTCCCCGGTTCGTTAACCGCCTGCTTTGATGGTGTGACCCTGCAGGCCTCCATCTCTGGGGCTAAGGGTGAAGAAGACGCCTTTATATCGGCGATGCTTTTAGCATCAGCCTTTCATAGGCCGATTGAGGCGGTATTACGCAACATCAAAAATCTGGGCGGAGAGCTACCCGCTCAATTCTTCCAAAAAGATCACTATCTCTATATTTTATTGAATAGTTGATCTGATTCTCGTTCCTTTAAAAGATGGCCCCCAAATTGTCGGGGCCGTTTTTTTATAAAAAAAGACCGGCTGTGAGTGCCGATCTCCGGTTAGAAGAATCTACTGATGAGTACGCCTGTGCCAAAAGCGGCTAGGGCGAGAATGACGGTCGCCAAGATGAAGGCTGTTAGTTTGCTTAAGACCATGATTTTTAGGCTTAACTTTAAGTCAGCATCTTTGTCGTTGAGTTCGGCGATTTTTTTGAGAACCGCTTCATGTTTCTCTTCATTTTCCGCTGTTGATATTTCTTCCCACAACCGATAGTATTCTTGATCCAGTCTATTATTAGTCTCAATTTTTTCCTTAAGGCTGTTAATCCAGCGATTAGTGTAATTGGGGCCGATATAAATCAAGAAAGAGACTGCTAGTAGGGAGAGGGAGGCGACAAGATTGTGAGTAAAAAAGAAAGCGGAAACTATGAGGACTAAAAAGGAGAGGCGGTAACGCACTAAAAAGTTATGTACGTTCACTATCAAATTAACCATTCTGATGCGGCCAAGGTGAATCAGCCAAATAATTTTATTGAATTCCATCGTCACTATTTTTAAAGGTTCGACTTCATTTGCTTGGGTTTAGATTACAAGATTATTAATTTTTTGTCAATATTTTAAATAAGTAAAAAAGGAAGCGAGCGGCTTCCTTTTTAAGAGGGGGGAACGGGGTTATAAACCCAAACTTAGTTTTTTTTGAGCAATGAGATTGTCATACTTTTGCTCTAAGGCTTTTTTTTGCGCTTCGTATGACTGCTCATTTTTTTTGGTGGTTTCTGAGTATTCAGCTTCATATTTCTTGTTAGCTGATTCGTAGATGCTGTAGGCTTGTTTTTCCAGAGTCACGTGATCTTTTACACCCGGGATTTTTTCGATTTTTTCGAATTCTTCCCAACGTTTATAGCTATTTTCCCCATAAGAATTATCTTTCCAAAACTCGGCAATTACGTATTGGATAAATTCTTTAGGATGTTTTTCCGATAGCTCTTTGAGGCTTCTGTGGCGGGCGTCTTCAAAGACAAGGTAACTTTTTAAACTTTCTCTTTCCTTCTGCTTATAGGCAGACATATTGGCCTTTTCTTTCTGGGTGTAGGCATTCATTTCTGCCTTTTCTTTTTCGTTCCACATACGGACTTCATATTTCTGGAACTCCAGAAGTTTTAGTCTTTGCTCCACTGTCATGGTGTCGCAATGGGATTCAAGTTGGGATTGCAGGGCAGAGGTGAGTAATTTAATGGAGTCTCCTTTGATGGAGTCAGAAGTACGGAGGTCACTGAGGGTGGTTTCCAGTTTGGAAAATTTCTTATCATCCTGACGGTTTTCGATTATGGTCAGGATTAACAATACTGCCATTAAGGCCACGGCTGAATAGCCAAAAATTCTGTTTTTCATTTTACTTTGCTTTTGGGTTTATATTAACTTTTAAATGTTCATTACTAATGGTTAAATTATAACACTTTTTATTAATTATGTCAATGTAGGGCAGGGTATTTATTTATTATTTTATTTAAAATTAGCTAATTATTTGTTTATATCTTGACGAATTTTAGTATTAATTGTAGGGTTTAAGGAATTCTTTTAAAATCAATCACCTTAAATCTGTATAATCATGAGTCTGGAGCTAAAAATTTTCTTGTATTTCCTGATGTCAGCCCAAATGCTGGCCTGGGCCTGGTTTAGTTTCAAGGGAGGAAATCTAAACAATCAGCGCTTTTATCTTTTTAGCGCCCTGATGGCCTGCGGACAAATCGGGGCCGCCGTTGAAACCATTTTTCTTTCTGCTTGGGGGACGGCCGCCGTCCAAATCTATTTTCTGATTTTTACCATCTTCGGCTGGTATCGGCGCTATCTTCAAGCCCAGAAAAAAGGATAAACTCTGTTGCTTGCAACAAAAAAAGCCATTGGGAGACAATGGCTTTTTTCTTATCCTGTTTATTTATTTTTTTAAGATATCTCTGATTTCTGTAAGGATCTTGGCTTCGGCGCTTGGTTCTGGCTCGGCTTTTACTTCTTCTTTCTTTTCTTCCTCGTGCTGGAAGCGGTTTTTGACTTTAAGGAGAATCTTGACCATCAAGAAGACGGAAGCGGCAATAATGAGGAAGTCAACGATGTTTTGCACAAAGATGCCGGCATTGAGACTGAGAGCGGCCTTGGTGACGGCACCAGCGGCATCTTTAATTTCTGGGCGCAAGATAATTTTCCAGCCGCTGAAATCATTGCCACCGGTGAGGAGGCCGACTAAGGGCATGATGATGTCGGCGACGAGCGAGGAAACAATTTTGCCGAAAGCCCCGCCGATGATAACAGCGGTAGCTAAATCAACGACGTTACCTTTAACGGCAAACTCTTTAAATTCTTTAAGTAATTTCATATTTTTTGATAATTAATTGCCTTTAATTTAACATAAAAATAGTTTTTTAGGAAGCGGGAGCTGTCTTTAGGAAAATATGTTATAATATTAATATATTTTTTAGTCTTATGGCCACGCCGACACCGGCCTCTATTTCTCCTGAAGAACAAGCTTTTTTAAAGCAGACGCTGGCTGATTTTGGCGTGCGTCTGTCCTCGCTGTCGGCCCGTAAATTGCGCTTAATTACCCGTTTCCGTCACCGTTTAGAGGAGGAGAAAATTAAGGAACTGCAAGCTGAAATTTTTGAGGATATTAAATAACTCATTTATGTTTAAAGAAAAAAAAGAAGCAGCCGCTTCGGCGCTAGAAAATTCTGAGGCTGGGGCTGAGCGGTCGGAGTCTAGAGAGACGGTACGGCGGAGTATTAAGGAGCGTTTAGCTCATTTCTTTGGTCAAGATCAGGAAGTTGAAGACTTGGCTACCCGCACTGACTTACAGAATCAGGCAAAGCTGGCAGAGATTAAGGAGGAGATTCAATTGGAGCCGAGTTTAGCGGAGATCAATGCCGAGGCTAAAGATTTGGAAACGGAAACTTTAGCGTCTTTATCAGAAAATGGTCGGGAAAATAAGAGTGAGGAAGAGAGTTTTTATGAGCAGGAGCTTTTACCCTTGTTAAAGGTATTAGCGCCCGAGGATGGCGACTTTGCTCAATATGAAGCTTCGATTTTAAGTGAACTCAGGCAGACGGCGGAGGCTTTGCAGGACCAGAGTGGCCGTGCTGCTGCTAGTAATGAGTTGGCAAATTTACAGGAAATGAAGTCAATTTTGTTGGCCCGTTGTCGCCAAACTGTGGTTGAACAAGAAAAATTATTAAGTTTAAGTCAGCGTAAAGAAAAAGATTTTAATTTAGATCCGCTCAAGCAAGCTAGGATTGTTTTGTTGGCTAGCGGCGATTTTTCCAATATTAATAAAGGGCGGAGTAAGTGGGATCAGTATGGTCCCGAGAAAATGCCTTCGGTCAATACTCTTTTTAGTTATCTTCGTGTTAAATATTGGTCCAGCTACTCGGCTTCGGAGCTTAGCCCTGCGGAGATTTCTCTTTTAATGAAGGCGGGAATGACCCCGGAATTTTTAAAGATGGACTTTAGCGATCAAAAGCAGTATTTTAAAGTTTTTAGTGATGAGTTTCTGCGCTTGTTTAATAAGAAGGATGAGGGATTCTCTAATAAGATAGATTATATTTTAGAATACCAAGCCGACCCCCAGGGCTATTCTCAAGAGACCTTTCGAAAGCTTTTAGATTCTGATAAAGCTTATGCCCTCCGTAAATTTTTAAATCGTTTTGAGAAAAGTATTACCCCTGACGATGTTAAAGACTTAATTTCAAAATATAATCCCGGTTATCCTTATCATGTCCGTGATTTAATTGAAAGCGTTAATTCCTTGTCTTGGCCGGAAGAGGAAAAGGGAAAATTAGTGGATTTTATCGTTTTGCATAATTATGTTGACGTCACTAATCTGAGCGATAGAAATAATTTTTTAGCAACTTTAAGTACGGAACAGCAGGCTAAGTATGGGCCGATTTGTGAAAATATTGCCGATTTGATTGCCGTCCCCGAACACTGGAGCCACTATAAACCGGAAAAACTCCCCGCCGAAAAGATGGCCCAATTACGCCAACATGTTGAAAATGGCCGTCTTTCTTTTATTCGTCTTGAAGGCTATCTTGGCTACTTTTTAGATAACGACTATGACTGGGTCTTGAGTCAGGCTAAGCGTTTTGGTCAAGAGGAGTTACTTTTACAGTTTCCAGATAAATTTCATCCCGAAGATCAGCAGCGCTTGGCGGAAAAGTTTTTAGCCGAGGGCAAGGCTGATGTTTTAGATAAAATTTTGTCCGATCGCAACGCTTGTTTTGCGAAAGATTCCCTTTCTTTAGAGGTTTATAAGCAACTGATGGCTAAGGGCTACTGCCCGCCTTTTCGTTCTTTTAGCCAGCTTGATGAAGAAGTGGTAGCTAACGCCTTGAAAAAAGATCCCATTCATCTCCTTAACGGGGAAACTTGGTATTATAATGTGCGCAAGGCCAGCCTTAATAGCGAAGAATTAGTTGAGCAAAAACAATATCAGGAAATTGTTGCTTTTGTTGGTAGTTATTTTCCCGATGCTTCGGAGCATGTGCTATATGAGGAGCTTAAGCTTAACGCTGGCTTCGTTAAGGGAGTTGATCCGGAGGCTTTTAAAAATAAGATTAAAGCGAATACCGAAGTTTTTCGCCAACATTACCTTCAGGTCTTAAAAGAGGATGAAGTTTTATCTGATAAAGATTTATCTTGGGCAATTAATAATTTTTGTAAAAATGCTGGTTATGATTTGTATCTTCGCGACTCTGAGCAGTTGACCGCTTTTTTGGAAAACTCTCGTTTCGTACCTAAAACTTTAGGGGGAAATCGTGCTTGGTTTCGGTCGAGCACGGAAGCTCTTAATACCTTACCCAAGGAGAGGCGAAAAGAGGAAAGTGAAAACTTTAAGAATATTTTTGACAAAGATATTGGCAATGATGTTCGTCCTAACATTGAAACACATCAGGCGGAAGCATCTTTTGATAATTTTAAATTTTTAAATCTGCGCCATAGTTTTAAGAACGAATCTATTGATTTTTTCCGAGATTTTTTCAAGAAAGTCGGGGCTCCTCGTTCTTTATTGATTAAAACGGCATCTTTGTGGACAGAAAAGGCCTTAAGTTCGCCTGCAGACAGTGAACACTGGGCGGAAAAATTTTTAGCCTATGTCAGCGCTGCCGAGGGTGCTGTTTCTTTTCCAGAAGCGGAAAAGAAAAATCTGGACGATCTTTTTAGCGGCCCCTATCGCGATCAGTGTCTGCGCGCTTTTCAAGATGAATGGCTCTCATTTCTAAATAGTGAAGAAAAACAATTACCCTTTCCTTTGAAGGTTGTCGCCGGTACGGTGGACGAGGCAGGGGGAGCGGGTAATTTGAAACACTTTGAGGCTTTAAGTGGTTTGGTCGGCAGAGTGGGTGATGCCTGTGATAAGGAAAAAACAGCGGCGCGCACCAAGCAGGAAATTAAGGAAATTTTGAGTAAACAAGAAGCCCGTTTCGAAAAAGATAAATGGAGTCAGAGCGACCGTTCTAATTTCTATAACCTTGCTGATGATTTAATTGCCGCCGCCCCCAGTATTTTTGCCTCCTTTGCCCCGATTTTTGAAAATTTGTCAGGCAAGGAAATAAAAGCTTTTTCTAAAGAGCTTTTGCCTTTATATCAAGCACAGCTAATTGTTTTACAGGATACCAATCAAAACGGAGATGCTGTTTATAAGCCTAAAGATTTAGTTCCTTTCCGGCAGAAATTAGAATTCTTAGCGGCGAGCATGAAACTTTATCCCGAAGATAAAGTAGAAACTCTCGCTGAAGAAAAAGAGCGTTTAATTAAAGATGTCTCCGTTGGCTTCAAAGAGCGCTTTGGTTTGATGCAGTTCCCAGAAGAATTAAAGAGGGAAGACCTGCGCACTTTACAAAATTGTGTCCGCTATATCGGTAATATCAGTCACCGCGACGCCAAGAAAGAATCAATTTTATCTTTGTTTTTAGCTTTAGAGTTAAATAAAGATTGGGTAAATTTCCGTTCCGGGAAAGAAATTGATTTTAAAAAGCATCTAAGTCCAGATAAATTAAAGTTAATTTCTAATATTTTAGAAGCGAAGAAAAACAATGTTCTCTCTTCGGAGCTTTTAGGAATTAAGGAAACTGAATTACCCGCTTTCCAAGAAATTTTACAGAGAGAAACGAAAAATAGCATGTTGGGAAATTTGGAGACAATTGATGTCAAGCTTGGTCAGGTTAAGCGTAGTATGACTGATTTAGCCGACCCCGATGCCTATGATAATCCGATTGATAAATCTTTATTGTCTTTGCAGTCAACAGCCGGTCGGCAGGTAGGTGCGACTTTAGCCAAAACATATAATGAGCTTGAAGGCCGTCCGGTAAATTTCAGCGAAGCCGAGCGGGCTGTTCAGAAAGAGTTGGCGCAGATTTTCCGCATTTCTTCTTGGAATAAGGAGGCTGTCAAAAGTATTCAGGATCGGGCACAACCTTTTAATCTGATTAGCAATCTTTCCAAAAAGTTCGCTGAAGATAAAGTTGATGAAAATATTGAAGAACTCCAGCGCCGGCTTTTGCCGTCAGCGGCGGTTACGGCTGTTTTTAACCGTTTAGACGAGGCTTTTAAACCTGAATCCGGCGCGCACGCTTCTTTTAAAGACTTAGAATATTTAGAGGGACTAGTGGTCAAAGAAGAGTCGCAGCTTAAGGCGGAAGAGAAGAAATTAATTCAAGACTATCTTCAGGGAATTAAGGAGAAGATGTTAGATTTGGAAAAGATTGCTCGCAGCACAGAAGAATATTTTGATAAGATTAAAAATAGTTTTGATAATTTAGAAAAAGTTGAACCAGAAAGACGTTTTAGTCCCCTAGCTAATCGTCTGCAAGAATTGGAAAAGATCGTTCATGGCACCGGTGAGGGTATGATTGTTAGCCGTGTGACCAATGACCTTAACTTTATTATTGAAAACATGCGCCAGTGTCTCGGTTGTTTGCGTAAAGAAGCAAATAATGACACTAATCTGGCTTTTGGTGATTTTAATAAATTTTTCATGATGAGTGAGCAGGAGAAGCGTTCCGGGAGTGTGGCTGACGAAATCGTCTTTTTTGTGCCCTTGGAGACCGAGCCAGGAAAAAAAGAAATGTCTTTTGTTATGGACCGGGTCTATGGCACCAAGTCAGCCGACATTCTTTTAGCTCATAGCTTGGCTGTGTATAAAAAATATCGTGCCCTGAAAGACAAATTTCCAGAGGCCCAGCTTTCCTTGTCGGTAACAGACGAAGCTCTTGCTAGCGCCGGGATAGACGCCACTCTTTTCAGCAAGAGAATGCAGGAGAAGCTAAATGATCCCGTTGCTTTTGAAACTTTGTCATTAGCTAAAGTTAATATACCCGCCTCCTCTTTGAGCGATAATTATATAGAATTCGGTAGCGGAACCGCCCGTGCGAGCGGGGAGCGCACTTTTAATGGTTTAATTGTCCGTTAATCCCGGTATTGACAAAATAGCACTTTATTTGTTATTCTTGACTATTGCTCTTTTTTGTAAATAATTAGTTGTATCATTAAAATCATAACAGATGAAAGAAAAAATTGTTCTCCGTCCCGTAGAGGCTTATTTCCTACTCTCTTTTGCTAAAAAAGAGACGTGGAGTATGACCAGCGCCTTGATTGCCGTCTTGGTAGAATTGTATGAACGGAATTTAATAATTCCCGACGGTGCCGACCCTAACGCTTTGGTGGTAAACTATACCGATGCCAATCGCGATGACCTTCGCTCCTACGAGAGCGCTGCTTTAGAAGCGCTTGCTTCTCATGATCCTGAATTTTTACACGACGCCGTTGATGACTTCAGATTTAAAAATTTTCTGCTGAAGAATGGTCTGCTCACCAAGGAACGCAAATATTTTTTATTTCTGCATTATCAGCAGACAGTTCTATCACCGGCTGGCCTGGAATTGGTAACTGGATTGCTTGAAAAAAAGCAAGCTTTGATTCTGGAAAAATCACCAGTTTTAAGTGCAGTTATGGCCTTTCCCTCGCTCAATTACAGCAATGCTTTAATTGCTTACTTTCGCGCTTATGCCATTAAAGCTGTGACCGCTGCCAATAAACGTTATGCAGATTTTATGCCGGAGCTTAATCCGTTTCAAGCCCACCTTTCCCAGCACCAATCCAACATCTTTTAAGTAGTCTATCCTATTATAGGAATCTTTTGCCGCCTTGTCCCAACGAGGCGGTTTTTTTATTTTGTGTTTGGCTATAGTCTTGGTATAATTAAAATAATACTCATTAATTTATCTTTATGGCTTTTAAAAAATTTCCTGACGCCCCGAAACTAAAACAGATGATTGGTCCGAGCTTTATCATCTTAGCGCTAGGCTTGGGTTCGGGCGAAATCATTCTCTGGCCTTATCTTGTCGCTAACTACGGTCTGGGCGTGGCCTGGGGGGCGGTTTTAGGTATCTCTTTTCAATTCTTTATCAACATGGAAATTGAGCGCTATGCTTTAGTAAAAGGAGAGAGTGTCTTTGTGGGGATTGCCCGCTTTTTACCAGCCGCTATTTATTGGTTTATTCTTTCTACTTTTATCGGTTTTGGCTTGCCCGGTATTGTCGCCGCCTCCGCTCAAGTTTTAGCCCAAGTCTTTGGTTTAGCGGATTTTAAATGGTTGGCTATCGGCCTTTTGTTGGCTATTGGTTTAATTTTAACTCTTGGTCGCACTATTTATAGTCTGATGGAAAAAATTACGAAAATTATTATTTTCTGCGGCGTTCCTTTTATTTTCATTTTAGCCGTCTATTTCGGTAGTCCAGAATCATGGTCGGCCTTGGGTTCGGGCTTGATTGGTAAGGGCGAGGGCTTTTGGTTCTTGGCCCCTGGTATTGCGCTTGCCACTTTCCTCGGTGCTTTTGCCTATTCCGGCGCCGGCGGCAATCTCAATCTTACCCAGTCAATTTATGTCAAAGAAAAAGGCTACGGTATGGGTGCCTATGCCCAAAAGATTAGCGGTCTTTTTGCTACTCGCGGTCGCCAGGAAGAAATTCGTTTAGCCGGAGAAGAGTTTCAATTGAACGAGAAGAACATTAGTGCTTTTAGAAAATGGTGGCGCTTAGTTAATTTAGAGCACTTGCTGGTTTTTTGGTTGATTGGCAGCATTTCCATGGTGATGTTGATGTTTTTAGCCTATAGCACCACCTATGGTTTGTCTGGCAACGCTCAGGGTATTAATTTTGTAATTAGTGAAGGTGCTCAGATTGCCCAACTGACCCATCCCTTCCTGGGTCTTTTCTTTTTAGTAGTGGTGGGCATTATGCTCCTTCAGACTCAGCTCGGCATTATGGATTCGACTAGCCGTATTATGTCGGAGAATGTCGCGATTGCTAAATTAAAGAAGAGCGGGGAAGCCAAGATTGCTTTATCAAAAATATATTATTTCTTTGTTTGGGCGCAGATTGCTTTCGGTGTCACTCTATTCCTTTTAGATTTCTACGAACCTAAAACTTTAATTGTCTTAGGGGCGGTTATTAATGCCTTCGCGATGCTCGTGCATGTGATTTTAGTGACTATTCTTAATCGTCGCGCTTTGGCCAAGGTTTTTCAACCTTCTTTATGGCGGAAAACTATTCTTTACATCATTATCGCCTTTTTTGCTGTCTTCAGTGTGATCGTGGCTAAGGCACAGCTATTTTAATTCTTGTTATCTTTTTCGACTTTAAACGTCTTATATATATTAGGGTTAATAATTAATTTATAAAATTATGAAAAAAGGACAAATTTTTTTAATCGCCCTGGGTATTTTGGCGATTACTGGTGTGGCGGCGACTGCGGTCGTGATGGCTCATCAGCAGAATAATCAGGATCGCTTTTCTGTGACTGGTTCGGGCACCGTCTATGCTAAGGCTGATATTGCTAACATTACTGTGGGTTTGCGTACTGATGTCAAGAAGACGGCCGCCGAAGCGACTAAGGATAGTACGGATAAGATGAATGCTATTATTGTTAGCATTAAAGATTTAGGTATTGAAGAAAAGGATATTAAGACTACCGACTATTCTTTAAATCCAGTTTATAATTGGATTGACGGTAAGGGCCAGGTCCTGCAGGGCTACCAAGTTTCTCAGAATGTCAGCGTTAAGGTTAGGGATCTGGATAAAATCGGGGAGGTGATTGCTAAGACCACCGAACAGGGAGCTAATCAAATTGGTAATGTCAGTTTTACTATTGATGACGAGTATGAATTAAAAAATGAGGCCAGAGAAATGGCAATCGATAAGGCTAAAGAAAAGGCGGAGATGATGGCGGAACAGGCGGGGATGAAATTGGGAGCAGTCAAAAGTGTTTACGAAAGCGCTGATGTTGCCTATCCCGTGCCGATGTATGCTAATGCTAAGTTAGAAATGGCAGTTGATCAGAGCGCTGGCCTTGGTGCCCCCAGCATCCAGACCGGTCAGAATGAAATCAGAGTGGAAGTGACGCTGGTGTACGAAGTTAAATAGGATTTAGGATTTTGGTATATTTTAGAAAAGGAAGGCAAAAGCCTTCCTTTTTCTTTTGCCTAAAAGAAGGAGATGGAGTAAAATTATCTTATAACTATTTAAATATAATTTATGGCCTGGCAGGAATTTGCGTCGCTAGACGTTTTAGATTTATGTAAAAAATTAAAGAGCAGTTGCGAAAATGGTTTGAGTCTGGCTGAGGCTAATACCCGCCTATCCATTCACGGACGCAATCTAGTGGCCGCCAACCATGCGAGTGCTTGGCGGATTTTTCTGCGCCAGCTGTCTTCTCCTTTTATTTATTTGCTCTTAGTAGCAGTAGCCCTCTCTTTCGCTTTGAGAAACTGGGCAGAAGGTGGTATGGTCCTGTCTTTTATTGCCATTAATGCCATTCTTGGCTTTTTTCAAGAATATCGTTCTGAGCGCACCGCCAAAATGCTTTCTCAGATGATTGCTTGGCGCTCAAGGGTAATCCGTGACGGTAAAGAAGCTTTAATTCCCACCGAAGAGCTGGTGCCGGGCGATATTCTCATTTTAAATACCGGCGACAAGGTCGGAGCGGACGCGCGCCTGCTCAGCGTTCAGAATTTTAGCGTAGATGAGTCAGCTCTAACCG
The DNA here is from genome assembly GCA_964616855.1 of uncultured Gammaproteobacteria bacterium. GTDB lineage: Bacteria > Patescibacteriota > Patescibacteriia > Patescibacteriales > UBA12465. The sequence goes on from CAZTUJ010000001.1 coordinate 345,999, forward strand.
GGGAGTCTTTAGCCGTTTTAAAACAGGGTGAGGCTTTGCGCGGAGAGATAAAGGCTTTAAATGAAGCTAATAATTTAGTATTTGCCGGGACAGCGGTGATGGGTGGAAAAGCAACGGCTATGGTTATCAGTACGGGTAATCATACAGAATTTGGTCAGATTGCTGGCCTAGTGGCCCAAACTAAAAGGGTAAGCAGTTTTGAAGTTGGTATCAGTAAATTTTCCTCTTTTATTTTAAAATTAGTTTTGGTTACTCTCGCCTTCGTCATGCTCCTTAACTTTATTATCAAGGGCGGACAATTGGACTGGGTCGAGTTATTGATTTTTGCCATTGCTTTAGCAATTGGCGTTATTCCTGAGGCCTTGCCTTTAGTAATGACTTTTTCTTTCTCTAAAGGAGCGGCTAAACTGGCTAAGAAAAAAGTGGTGGTCAAGCGTCTGTCAGCGGTGGAAGATTTGGGTAATATTGAAATTCTTTGTTCAGATAAGACGGGGACTTTAACAGAAAATCGTTTGGCTTTAGCAGAGCGCTTTGCCTCAACGCCTGGGATGGAAGAAGAAACTCTTCTATTTTCTCTTTTAGCTGCGGCTCCAGCTACAGAAAACCGTGATCCTTTTGACGAAGCCATCCGCTTAGCCGCCGGCAAGAGCGGTCAGCAGTGGTTGGAAAATTACCAGCTTTTGTTTGATTCTCCCTTTGACCCCAAGTACATGCGCAATAATGTTCTTGCACAAAAAGACTCTCAAGTTGTTTTTTTAGTGCGGGGAGCTTTTGAAGTAATCGCCCCGATGTGTAAGCAAGGAGATTTAGCTGGAGCGGAAGCTTGGGCTCAGGCCCAGGGCCGTTTAGGTCGGCGCGTGCTGGCGATTGCTATTAAGCCGATTAAGAAATTGAATTTTGATGCTTTTTGCGCCCGTTTCCGCGAGGAAGAGAAGGGTTTAGAACTTAAAGGTTTAATTTCTTTTTCTGATCCGGTTAAAGCCAGTACTATTTCGGCTGTGGCTAAGGCTAAGGCGCTGGGGGTAGGAATCAAGGTTATTACCGGCGATAGTGCGGAGGTGGCAGCCGCTGTTGGTTTGGAGGTGGGTCTGTGTCAGAGCTTGGACGAAGTAATTACCGCCGCCACCTTTAATGCCTTAGATGAAGCGGGTAAAACAGCCGCCCTGGAGCGCTATAATATTTTTGCCCGAGTGGCCCCTGATCAAAAGCACGAGATTATTCAGCGCTTACAGGCCCGCTTTAGTGTGGGCTATCTCGGTGATGGTATTAACGATGCTCCGGCGCTGAAGGCGGCTGGTGTTTCTTTGGCGGTTAATAATGCCTCTGATATTGCTCGGGAGGCGGCTGACATTATTCTTTTAGAAAATGATTTAAATATTATTATTGAAGGCATTAGGGAGGGGCGGGCAATTTTTGCTAATAGCATTAAATACATTAAAGCCACTTTAGCTTCCAACTTTGGTAATTTTTATGCGGTTGCCATCGCTTCTTTGCTGGTTGACTATCTGCCAATGTTGCCCTTGCAGATCCTTTTACTTAATTTAGTCTCTGACTTTCCTATGATTGCGATTGCCGGTGATAATGTTGATGATGAAGAATTGCTACGGCCACGGCACTATGAAGTTCGGGATATTATTGTGGCGGCGATGGTTTTAGGTATTATTAGCACGGTGTTTGATTTTGTTTTCTTTGCCCTTTTTAGTCGGATTTCTCCCGGTGTTCTGCAAACTAACTGGTTTATTGCTAGCACCATTACCGAATTAGTCTTTATTTTTTCAATCCGTACTCGTCGCTTTTTCTTGTTTGCTAGCCGCCCCGGACGCGCTCTTTTCTGGCTTACTTTACCTGCGGCGGCTGTGGCTGTGATTATCCCTTATACTACTTTTGGTCATAATTTTTTCCATTTTGTGTCGCCTCGACCCGTACATTTACTGTGGATTTTAGGTATTGCTGGCCTTTACCTTGTTTCCACCGAAACTTTCAAGCTTTTATACTATCGACACAAAAAGCAAGAGAAGAAGTCTTTGTCTGTTTCCACTGCTCTTTAGGATTTTGGGAATACAAAAACAGCCACGATCATCGTGGCTGTTTTTTGAAATCTTATTGCAGATAGTTGATGATTTTGGTGACAATGCGGTCCAACTCTTTTTGATTATTTTCCACCTTCCTGGCACCACCGAGGAGAAAGCCCTTAGTGCTCATACCGCAGAAGCCGAGAGTATGCTTGAGCAGAACCTTTAGAGAGGCACTACCAGTAAAGAAGCGGGTATAGAGCAGGGGACCGCCGCTACTGGTAAAAGCGGCCGCTTTCTTGCCTTTTAGTAAACCGACAGGTAAGCCATTTTTATAGACAAAACCGAAGCCGCCAGTAAAGACGCGATCTAAAAAGCCCTTTAAGATAGCGGGCAGGTTTTGCCACCAGGTGGGGTAAATGAAAAGGAGGAAGTCGGCATTTTTAATTTGTTCCTGGAAATTTTGATTTTGCGCATTAACTTCCTTGCGTCCGGCACTATAGAGTTCGTTGTTTTTAAGGACCGGATCATAGCCGAGGGTGTAGAGGTTAATGAGGGTGCTTTCCGCGCCCTTTTCCGCTAAGGCGGCGTTAACTTGTTTTAAGAGATAGCCACAGTGACCGTCGTGGCTGGGATGAGCGTAGACAATGAGGTATTTAGACATAGTTTTTTACAGGAGGCTGAGGAGAATTTTTCTCCAGAGTCTGATTTTATTTTTTTTGATTTCTAGTTTTATGAGCATAGCCCCATTCGGCGGCTTTTTCTAAAACTCCTTTTAGGCTTTCGCCATAGGGAGTAATCCAGTACTCTACCTTCGGTGGCACTTGTCGATAGACTTCGCGGTGAACAATGCCGTCCTTTTCTAAAGAGCGCAATTCGCTTGCTAGCATCTTTTGCGAAATGTCTTGCAGACTTTTTTGAAGTTCGTTAAAACGCATCTTTTTTTCTAAAAGATGCCAGAGAATCAGCGGTTTCCACTTACCACCGATAACGGCTAAGGTCGCTTGAACCGCGCCGTGACACTTAAATTTGTTGATTTTTTCCATATAGTTACTTTTATGCCTGTATTATACATCATTGTATGTACTTGCGTCAATATCTGTATACTGCTATAATTCTAGCACTAATAAATTAATTTTAAAATTAATATGAAACAGACATTATTAATCGTTTTTTTAGGTCTAGGCCTTTTCACTTTGGCTGCTTGCGGTCGGGGTGATAAGGAGGCGCCAATGCCCTCAGCTGAGAATAAGGAGGCGGCCGAGCAGGAAGTTAAAGCTGATAATTCCGTGGTTGTTGATGGTAATTACCAGATCAATACGGCTGAATCTCGCTTAGCCTGGCATGGTGCGAAAATTGTGGGCAGCAGTCATACGGGCACCGCTCCCTTACGCTCCGGTTCTTTGCAGGTTAGCGACGGCAAACTCAGCGGCGGCGAATTTGTCGTTGATCTAGCTGCTTTAAAGAGCGATGAAGGCATTGAAGGTTTAGAAAACCATCTTAAGAGCGCCGACTTCTTTGACGTCGCCACTTATCCCGAAGCAAAGTTAGTTATTACTGAAGTTAAAGATGGCGATACCGCCGGTCTTTACCAGGTAATGGCTGATTTGACAATTAAGGGTGTAACCGCTCCGGTTTCCTTCTTAGCTAAGGTGCAGGGCGAAGGCGAAGGCTTAATCGCTACCACCGAATTTAAGATTGATCGCACGGTTTGGGGACTACAATACGGTTCTGGTAAGTTCTTCCAGGATTTAGGAGACAAGGTTATCAGCGATGATATTGAATTTAACGTATCTTTGAGCGCTCAGCGCTAAGAGTTGAAGCGAATCATTCAAGATTAGTAGATATAAAAGAGGCGTCGGAATCCGCCTCTTTTGTTTTTTAAAAAAAGACATATTTTTAATTTTTTTTTATAATTAATGTGTTTTCAATAATTTAATAAATTTAAATTTATGTTTAAAAAACACGGGTTATTACTCTCCGTCCTAACCCTGCTCTTGGCTTTACCCGCTTTTGCTCAGGCCAGCGACGGCTCTCTCTTTGTTTTTCGCCGCGGCAATGGCTATGGCGATGTGGTCGCTTTTCAGGGGCAGAATCAAGTTTTAAGTTGTGGTGAAATCTGCACGGTTGCCTTACTTGATGATTCAAATTTAAACTTCAAAGCAACGGCGCGCAGCGGCTCAGTTTTTAAGGGCTGGTCTGTTAATAAGGATAATGCTAGCTCTGAACCCCAGATTAGTAGTGGCGATTTATCAATTTCTCCTTCGGTGGGTGATACTATTATCTATGCTAAATTTGAATTAGAAAAAATTCCGGAAAATCCAGTGGTTAGTGAAGAGGATAAATTAGTGCCGAGAGTGATGTTTTGGTTTGGAAAAGTTAATCAGCACTGGGACTTAGATAAAAAAGTTTGGGCAACTGACCCTGATGGTGGCTCTGGTGCCCGAGAGAATAAATTAGAATATTGTCTTAAGTTTTATCCGAATACGGTTAAGGTTGTAGCTTATAAGGATGAATTTACTAATACCTGGAAGAATGCCGGCAATACCGGTTCTTATATTTCCATTAAACCATCTTATCGCTGCGTCCAAAAAGACGAGTCAGTCAGTGGGGAGGATGCTTCCAATTTAGCGGAGAAGCCCAATAAAGGATCGGTTTGTTATTATTTTCCGGATCAACCTTTATGTCTGCCTTTAAGTGACCCGCGTTCAATTAGGAGCGCCTTTTCTGGAAAATTAGATACTTTCGTGAGCGAGGGGGCAGATAATAATAGTGTTAAATTAGGAGAAGGGGAGCGGGCTGCTGTCTTAAAGTCTTATTCCGCTGCTTTTTCTGAACTTCCGAAAAATGAAGAAGAATTTAATGATATTATTAAAATTAGTAACGGTCAGTGGCCGAGTCGCACCAGCGAGAGTGCGGAAAACAGAGCCAGAACCGAGTTCCAAAAGATTTACAAGCGTTTGCCTAACATGGAAAACAAGAATGATCAAGCGGCTATTACCGTAATGGCTTATGGTCTCCGTCAGAAAGCGGAAAATCGTAATTTAGCTAGTGAAGCGGCGGCCTTAAAGACCTTTAAAAATATTTATAAACAGGCGCCAGTCACTACTGAAGAATGGAATATTTTACAGGCCATTACTTATTCCGGTGCCGTCAGAGAAGCTGATAGCGATGGCGACTTGCTCTCGGATCGTCGGGAAAAAGAGTTGGGCACTGATTTGAATAATAAAGATACGGATGGTGATGGTTATTTTGATGGTATTGAGGTGGCTAATGGCTACGATCCTTTGAAGGCAGATAAAGATTAAAAGTTTTTTTATAGAAGAGGCGGTTTTTTCCGCCTCTTTTATTTTCCTTATACTCTCTAGCTTTTTTTATATTTTTCTGTTAATCTAAGGGGGAATTATTAAGTTTTATCTAATTACTATGGCCGAAGAAGTGATTTTAAGATTCGATGAGGTGACTTTTGAATACCTCGCTAAAAAGCCGGTTCTCAAAGAGGCTAGTTTCAGTGTGCGTCGGGGTGCTAAAATTACCCTAATGGGTCAGAATGGTGCCGGTAAAAGCACAATTTTTTCTTTGATTAAAGGTGAAGCCCATCCCAAGAGCGGAAAAATTTCTTTAACCAATAATCCCAGCATCGGGGCGGCCAGTCAGACCATGGCCCGCGAACATTTGCTTTTAAGCGTGGAGGATTATTTTGCCACTGCTTTTAAGGATCGTCCCGCGAATTTACGCAGCCGTATCAGTAAAGTATTGGAAGCGGTTAATTTAGAGGCGCCTTTTGAGAAAATTGTGGGCGAACTTTCCGGTGGCCAACAGGCTCGTTTATTATTAGCTTATGCCTTAGTTCAGGACCCGGATATTCTCTTACTCGATGAGCCGACTAACAACTTAGACAAAGAAGGCATTGACCATCTTTTGACCTTCTTAATCATGTACGATAAAACCGTCTTGGTTATTTCCCATGATGCTGACTTTTTAAATTGTTTTACCGAAGGCGTTATTTATCTTGATGTCTTCACCCATCAAGCGGAGATGTATGTTGGTGACTACTATTCAGTGGTGGAAGAAATCGGCCGGCGGATTGAAAGGGAAGTTAAGAAGAACGCTCAGTTGGAAAAGAAGATCATCGACCGCAAGGAAAAGGTAAACTTCTTTGCCCATAAGGGCGGAAAGATGCGTAAACTAGCGCAGAAGATGAAGGAAGAAACTGAAGAATTGGAAGAGAATATGGTTGATGTTCGTCGCGAAGATAAAACTATCCGCGCCTTTGAAATTCCCGTGCAAGAAGATTTGAGCGGGGAAATTATCCGTTTAGATAAAGTTCGGGTGATTAAAAAGCATGAGCCAGTATTTTGCGAAATTAATAAAGTTTTGACTCGTCGCACTCGTTTGCTTATTACTGGTCCTAACGGTATTGGTAAGAGCACACTTTTGCGCGCTCTAGTAGGAAAGACGCAAGAAGGCTTAGTGATTGCTCCAAAGGTACGCGTTGGCTACTATAGCCAGGATTTTTCCAATTTGCCCTATGATCAGACCGCTTATAAAGTTTTGGCCGCTGATTTAATGGAGGGCTCAGGTGAACAAGAGCTTCGTTCTCTAGCAGCTGGCTTTCTTTTAACCGGTGAAGTTTTATCTTTGCCGGTAGCGGCTTTATCGGAAGGACAAAAAGGGCTTTTAGCTTTTGCCCGTCTAGTAATGTTGAAACCGGGCGTCTTGATTTTAGATGAGCCCACCAATCATATTAATTTCCGTCACTTGCCTGTAATTGCTGAAGCTTTAAATAATTATGAGGGGGCTATTATTATGGTTAGTCATATGAGTGAATTTGTCAGTCAGGTACGGATGGATGAAGAATTAGATTTAGGGAAATTAGTTTAGAATTTATTTTTTGTTTTTGAAAAGCCCGCTCTCGATTATTTCGAAGGCGGGCTTTTAAGCAACAATTTTTCTTATTCCTAAGAAAAGAGCGTAGCTGAGGATGCTAATGATAAAACCAAAGAGCAGACCGAAGGCGGCTAGGCCAACAATTAGGCCAAAGCTTAGGGCGCCGAAGATTCCTGTCCATTCGCCGAAAACGATACCACAGACAACAACAAATAAGGAGGCAGCTCCTAAAGCCACTACTCCAGAAGCGAGGAGGTAGGAGAGAGTAATGATTATCAGTATTTCCACTCCGATTATCCAGGGATTAGCTTCTGGCCAAGATTTTTTTCCTGACCAGAAAAGTAGAGCAATGAAGCCGGGGAAGATGAGTAAATCCCAAAAACGGGAATAGGGGCGCGGTAAATTAAAAAATTCCGGAGAGCCGAGGGCGTAGTCATGGTTGGAGTAGAGCCGAATAGACTCAATGTTTGGCAGCTGGATAATTCCTTGTTCTTTTAAGAAATAGATAGCGGCAAAAATGATAATGCTAGTCCCGACGCTAATTGCCAGGAAAAGCTTGTTTTTCAACTTTTTCATAGCAATTTAGGGTTTTATTTGGTTATTTTTAAAGAATATAGTATTATAATATAAAGAGTTTTGATTGTAAAGAATAAGTTTTTTCCTTATGAAAAATGTGGTTGTCGCTTCCTTAAACCCGGTTAAATTAGAGGCTGCTCGCCTTAGTTTTAGTCAGGCTTTTCCTAACGAAGAGTTTATTTTTAAGGGTGTGGCCGCTCTTTCTGGGGTTCCTGATCAGCCCTTGTCTAAAGTTGAAACCCTGCAAGGAGCCCAGAATCGTTTAGTCTCCGCTCAAGCTCTTCATCCGGGGGCTGATTTCTATATCGCCTTTGAAGCCGGGATTGAAGATAATGAGGGAGTAATGGAAGAATTTGCTTGGGTGGTAACCACGGATGGTTATAAAAGCGGAAAAGCTTGTAGTGCTTTATTTTTAGCGCCGCCACGTTTACGCGCTTTAGTGATTGAACAGGGCTTAGAAGTGGGCGACGCTACCGATATTCTCTTTAATGAAGAAAATTCCAAACAAAAAATTGGGGCCGTTGGTCAGCTGACCAAGGGGGCAGTTACTCGCACCACCCTCTACGTCCAGCCGGGCATTCTCGCCCTTCTCCCCTTTATTCATCCGGAACTTTATTGAGCCGGATTTTTTTATCTTTTTTTAGGTAAAAATATTGCTTTGACATTAAGCTAGAAAAAGACTTAGAATGATAGTATCAAATAGAATTCACTCGTTGTTTAACATCTAAATAAACTGTTATGTCTACAAACCCGTCGTCTAAAAGTGTTGCCACTGAGATTATCTCTGCTCGTACTGGCAAGAACATTGTCATGCCCGAAACCAGCGTCTTAATCGACGATCCTGAATCCGTGTCGGAATTTATTAAAGGGGGTAACCTTGTGGTTATTCTCTGGCACGTCATCATTGAACTTGATGGCCTAAAAAAATCCCGTGATGTCGGTTATGAAGCGCAAAAAGCAATTAAAAAAATCCATGCGCTTCTGCTCTCTAACGCTAATATTGTAGTAGAAAGGAAAATGAATTTTTCCAAGAATGATTTGGACAAAACTTTGCCCGACCACCGCATTATTGCTGGAGTTAATTCTGTGCTGCAGGAAAAAAATAGGCCGAAAAGTCCATATTTTGGTTATGACAAGGTTAAACTTGTCACCAATGATTATGGCATGCAAATTTTTGCCCGAGAAATTGGAGCTAAATTTAGTTTAATTGTTGAGTTCTATCAAAAAGATAGGGCTAAACTACGCAAAGAAGCCTTAATCATTCGAACTAAAAATATTCCTTTTGACCTGATCAAAAAAGATCGGGATAAAAATGAATATTATCCTCTTTCCGGCTCTGAAAGGATTCCGGAGAATGGCCCTGTAATTATTTACTCAGGCGAAGATTCTAATTGGCAGCCATATTGTGCGGCTGTGCGTCAGGGTAATAATCTGGTTTTTCTGGATTCAAGGATTAACGCTGCCGGTATCTATGCCAAGGGCAATGGCCATACCAACTGGGCACAAATTATCGCCCTCCACTTTCTCACCGATGACAAGGTTAAATGCGTCTTTTTGCAGGGCGGTGCTGGTACGGGTAAAACTATCTTGGCCCTAGCTGCTGGTTTAGACGGAAAAAGGCGTAAGCTGTATTCTCGTTTGATTGTATCGCGGCCAACCATTCCTTTAAATGAAGATGATAATCTGGGCTGGTTGCCGGGAGATATTAATCAAAAATTTTATCCTTGGCTCTTACCTATTCGGCAAAATCTGGCCATTATAAAACCGGAGAAAAAAAGCAAAGAAGCCGAAGAGGATAAAAGCGAACTGGATATCATGGCCAAACATGGTGTAGAAATTCAGCCCCTCGCCTATATCAGGGGTTCTACTTTCAACGGAGCTTTTATCATTATCGATGAGGCTCAGAATCTCACCCGCCATCAGATGAAAACTATTATTACTCGTGCTGGTCAAGGCACGAAGATCGTTTTTACTGGCGACCTGGGTCAGATTGATAACCCTCGTCTTACTCGCGATAATTCTGGCCTAACTCACGCTATTGCTCGCATGGGCCGCGATCGTTTGGTTGGTATTGTTAATTTTCAACAAACTGTTCGTAGCGAATTAGTTGAGTTAGCGGAGAGAGTTCTTTAATCATCTAAGCGTCATTGTTTTTTGAAGAAGCGGCTTTTTTACAAAGCCGCTTTTTTCATTCCCTAAACTTATCTTTTCTGCTAAGATTTGATTTATAACTACTTTTTATGATTTTTATCTCTTTATTTGCTTTTTTAGCCTTAGTAATTTTAGGACATTATTTTGCTTGGCAGCTGTGTTTGCAAGCCTGTCCCCGCTTACGCTCTCATCGTTTTTATCTACTGGCGACATTTGTCGCCTTTACCGTTTTCTTTTTAGGGGCTTTCATGGTTTTACACCGCAGTGATAGTGCCATCTTGGCAGCTCTTTATGTCCTGAGTGCTGTCTTTTTTGGTCTCTTATCCCAATTAATGCTTTTTGGGGTCTTGGCCTGGGTTCTGCGTTTAGTTTTGGGTAGCTGTAAATATTTAAAAAGTCGACCCCTTTTATTGCCTCGTATTTTTGTGGTCATCGCTTTAGTATTTTTTGTTTTAGGAACTTATAATGCTTTTTATCCACGGGTAAAGACTATATATTTGCAAGGTTGGCCGGAAGAATTAAAAGGGAAGCGTTTTGTTCAACTTTCTGATCTACATTTGGGCGCAGTCTATCGTCCTTTTTGGCTCGAACGCGTTGTCCGTCAGACTAATGCTCTTAATCCTGACTTTGTTATTATCAGTGGCGATCTTTTTGACGGCAGTGATGAGATTTTAGCAGAGTTTGTGCCGGCCCTTAAAGATTTTTCGGCCCCAACAATTTTTGTCCCCGGTAATCACGACTATTATGTACCAGCGGGAGTGGCTAACGAAACGGCTGGCAGCGGCGGCTTGATTGTTCTTAGCGATGCCGCCCAAGAAGTTTCGGGCTTGGAAATTATTGGTTTTAATTATTTAGCCAGAGAAGACAGTAATGTGCGTCGAGAAATCCAAGGTTTACGTCCAGAAGCAGATTTAGTGAGAATTGTGGTTAATCATGTACCAGTTGATCAAGCGGAGGCTAAAAATCTTAGCGCTAAACTGCTCTTATCTGGCCATACGCACCGGGGCCAGATTTTCCCTTTTTCAGCCTTTGTCCGTCTTCTTTACGGTCCTTTTTCCTATGGCCTAGAAGATTATGAGGGGATGACTACTAATACCAGCGCTGGTACCGGCACCTGGGGCCCACCTTTACGCACCCTCTTTCCGGGGGAGATTGTGGAATTTGTAATTGAATAGTTTTCTCTAAAGAAAAAGACCGTTGACAATTGCCAACGGTCTTTTTTTAAAGATCGTGTTTGTTAGCCGGGAAAAGTGATTTTTATTTCCACAGCATTAGGAAGATTTTTAAGGGATACGCCTCCACCGTGAGCTTCCGCAATTAAGCGGATCGCGCGTGAGCCAAGGCCGTTGCCGTTTTTCTTGGTAGAGAAATTTTCTGTGAAAAGCTTTTTAATGGCTTCCTCGGAAATGTTGCCCGGATTAATAACGGCAATAGTGACAAGGCCGTTTTTCTGGCCGAAGTTAATGGTAATCTTTTCTTTTTCTAAGCCCTGTTCCTGCATCGCTTCGGCGGCATTTTTCAAAATATTGCCTAAAGCAATTTCCAGTAAATCTTCGTTGGCTATGATTTCAAAATCGGCTCCCATCATTGGTCTTTGGAGGACCTTGATATTAGTTCCGGCTTCAAAGATTTCTTTATTCCTCCGGATGAGGTCAAAAAGATTAACTGTAGCCAAATCGATTTGGTAATCGCCTTTAGCAATTCTGCTAACGGCTAAGAAGTTGTTTCGGCCTTTGAGCATGGTGTTAGCGGAGCGCAGAGCTGTTTCGACAAATTCAATTTTTTCGTCCCCAGGCTCAAGATCTTCTCTGATAATTTGCAGGAAGCCAATAATTCCATTTAAGGGTGTGAAGATATCATGGATAAATTGGCCCATGATTTGTTCCAGTTCTTTTTCCATCACCTTTTTAATGCCATTGGCATCATCGAGATTGCGGATGGCAACGATATAGTCCGCGGTTTCCGGAATCGGGGTGACGATGTATTCAATCGTCGAGCCTTGGAAAATACGGCGTACCGTTTGGTTAAGGACTGGCGGCCACGACGTTTCTTCTGGGTTGAGGAGGGTAAGGGCATTTTGCCCTTCGAGTTCCACTTGGGCAAAATTGCTAACAATTTTGTTTGTCCAGAGGATTTTAGACTGGGCGTCAATAATAACAATGCCTTCGGTTGAGGCTTCGTAAAGCCTTTTCAAGAATTCAATTTTTTCTTCCATCATATAGAGTTTTAGTGTACGAGTTTAGGGAAATAATATATCATATTTATTAATATTAGTCAATACTAGACCATTATTTCCGCTATTTTTTAAGAAATTATCGCTTTTAACCTAGTTTTTCTTGACTTTGTTCATTTTTTGTTGTGAAATAGGGCTATCAAACAATAGTCATTTTCACCCACTAATACGGAGGTAGCCATGTTGATCTTTCACAAAATTTCTTATTCGATCTTACTGATATTGGGCACCATGCTCATTATCCTGTACTCCAAAGTAGAATTTGCCGGTAGCCCTTGGTTGCAAACAATCGCAACTTACTTAATTGCTTCACTGGCATTCTCTCTGCTAATTTATCTGCTCTTTAAAAAAACCAGAGCCGATGCTTATGCCATCTCCTTTCTGCAGCTACTTTTTCTTGGGTATCTGCTTATCTTCCTGGCCTGTATAGGCAACGTCGTGGTGCGATTTATAAACATCGTCCCCATTTTTTTCGGTTATGAGCCTTGGGTGGGAAATATTTTCCCCGGACCCTATATGTGGTTAGCGGGCTTAGCTATTATTCCGGCGCTATTTTCTTTAGCCCTGTCTATTTATTGGGATGAAGCTAAACGAGCAGAGGACATGGTGGAAAAAACTGTCGGCATAGATTAATCGTGATTTAACTGTCCTTTTTTAGACTTCCCGGCAAGCTTAGCGCTACCGGGATTTTTATTATCTTGACTTTCCCTTTTTTTATTGCTGAAATTTAATTATCGTTCACTTAAATCTAAAATTAACTAGAAGCCGTTTTAGCGGCAAGGAGGCCTCATGTTTGCAAAAAGATTTTATGGCGCTGGTATCACCTTGGGTGTGGGCTATGTTGCCTGGATGGCAATTCATTTTTCTTTAAGTCAGTGGCTACCATATTTTACGCCAGCGCTTTATTGGTCTTTGGTGGTAATAGTTATCAGTTTTCTGATTTACTATTTTTTCCATGACAGTTTTTACCACATCCTCGGCTTGGATTTACTCACTTATTTGGAGGCAATCCATTTGTTGGTTTTTTGCTTCTGGGCTTTGAATGTCTTAGCTCAAGTCATTAACCTTGTTCCTTTAATCCTCGGACACGATCTCTGGATCCGCTACCTCCTCAGCGGTCCTTGGATGTTCGCGTGTTTCTGGTCAATTTTCATCTTAATTTTTTTAATAATGCTTCACTCCTATTGGAGCGATAATGCCTATCTCGCCAGCAGGCAGTATTAAAAAAGAGATTGTTCTTCCGCGGCAAGCTTTCAGCTTGTCGCTTTTTTTATAGCTGTTTGACAGAGTAAAGGGGCAATGCTATAGTATATGCGACTGAGTCGCAATATATGTCTAAACAAGAATTAGTTAACTTAATTAAAAGTCTTCAAGCTCAGGGCTATCGCTTATCCGGTGGCCGAGAATTAGTTTTGTCAGTACTAGCCACTAGTCCGCGCCCTTTGCGGGCTTTAGATATTTTACAGGCTCCATCTTTAAAAAAAGCGGGTGTTAATCGGGCGACGGTCTATCGGTCTTTAACTTTTTTAGAAAAAATTGGAGTATTAGAAGTTTTGCGCTTAGATGGGGATGAACGCTTATATCACTTAAATCTTCATCACCACCATCATCTCGTTTGTACCGTCTGCAAGAAAATTGAAGCCGTGCACTTTTGTGATCGTCTTCGTCAAGAAGAGGCGCAGATTACTGCTAGCACCGGTTTTAAAGTCCAACGTCATGTTTTGGAATTTTACGGCCTTTGTAAAAAATGTCTAGCATCTTCAAAATAATTTTAATTGTCAATTTTTAAACATATGCCTAAACGTTTTATCTTCATGGGAATTTTTGTTCTCATTGTCGCCACCGCTTCTTGGTTGGCCGCCGCTAATTGGCAGCCTCAAAAAACTGAGGAGATTGATACTGGCGTTGAAAGTGAGAATGTTGTTGATGGTTCTGTTCCTTCAGCTAAGATCGGTGTCATTAGTAGTCTTTTCCCTTGGTACGACTTAAGCCGAGAAATCGGCGGGGACCGGGTAGAAGCAAAATTACTTTTGCCGCCAGGAGTGGAGGCTCACGCTTTTGAGCCGACTCCTAGTGACATGATTGCCTTGAGTAAAACCAAATTATTTGTTTATACCGGCGATTATATGGAGCCTTGGGCTCAAGATATTTTAGATGGTTTAGGCGGCAGTGCTCCCGCTAGTTTAGTGATTGGCCAAGATTTGGCGGTGTTAGAAGGGGTGGAGCATGAACACGAAGAAGGCGTTGAAGAAGCGGGTAAAGAGCATTCTGGTCTTGACCCTCACATTTGGCTTGACCCGATGATTATGTCAAAGGCCGCCGGTCGTTTAGCTAAGGCTTTAGCCCAATTAGATCCGGCAGGTAGCTCTTACTATAATCAGCGTTTAGAAGCCTATCAACATCGTCTGGATCAATTGGATGAAGACTATCGGCAGACTCTTACCACTTGCAAACAGAATAATTTTATTTTTGCCGGCCATTATGCTTTTGGCTATTTAGCTAGCCGCTATAATCTCAAATATGAAGCGGCTCAAGGTTTTTCTCCAGATGCAGAAAGTAGTCCTCAGCAATTGCAAGCTTTAAGTAATTTAATCAAAACCACGGGGGTAAAATATATTTTTGCGGAAGAATTAGAAAATCAACAGTTAGCAGAAGCCTTGGCTCAAGAAAATGGAGTGAAAATTTTATTACTCAACTCCGCTCACAATTTAAGTAAAGATGATTTAAAAGACGGCTTATCTTATCTCGATATCATGCGGTCTAACTTAAAGCAACTTAGCACTGGTCTCTTATGTCGCTAATTGTCCGCGTCGATAATTTAAGTGTTGTCTATAATGAAATACCGGCGGTGTCGGGGGTTTCTTTTCAGATATCCGCTGGTGATTATATCGGTCTAGCTGGTCCTAATGGTGCCGGCAAAAGCAGTTTGGTTAAGGCCTTATTGGGTTTGACAGCGGTAAGTAGTGGAAAGATTGAATTGTTTGGGCAGGATCTAAAAGATTTTTCTCAGTGGGAAAAGATTGCTTATCTCCCCCAGAAGCATCAGCATAACTTATTATTCCCGGCCAGTGTTTTAGAGGTGGTCGTTAGTGGTTTGGCAGGCATGCCTCATATTGTCGCCGAAGAGGCTAAGGCCAGAGCTCGGCACTTGTTGCAGGATTTAGCGATAGTAGAAACGGAATCTAAACTTTTTAGTCGTCTTTCCGGTGGTCAGCAACAGCGAGTCTTGTTAGCGCGCGCTTTGATCCGGGAACCACAGCTTTTAATTCTAGACGAACCGACCACGGCTTTAGACCCACAGGTGCGGGAAAAATTCTTTGCTCTGCTCACTAAAATTAATCAGGAAAAGGGAACAACTATTATTATGGTGACACATGATACCGCTGATATTGGTCGCTATGCGCGCTCTTTATTTTACTTAGATGAAAAGTTGATTTTCTTTGGTCCCTTCGCCGATTTTTGTCACTCTCACGCCATGGAATCTTATTTCGGTGATTTTGCCCAACATTTAATTTGCCATCAACACCTTGATCATTTGGCGGCCTCGTCTTAATCTTATGGAATTTTTAAGCTTCTTCCAATATAGTTTCTTACTCCGAGCTTTAATTGCCGGTTCTTTGATTGCGGTTTTAGCCGGTGTCCTCGGGGTATTTTTAGTTTTAAGGAAACTATCTTTAATTGGCGACGGTTTGGCTCATGTTAGTTTCGGCGGTGTTGCTCTTGGTTTGCTTTTTGGTATTTATCCTTTTTATGTATCTTTACCCTTAACTATCATCGCTTCTTTTTTTATTTTCAAGCTCAGTCATCGAGCTCGAATTTACGGTGATGCCGCTATTGGTATTGTCTCGGCCGTGGGAGTGGCTGGTGGTGTGGTGATTGCCAGTTTGGCTCATGGTTTTAATGTTGATCTCTTTTCCTATCTCTTTGGTAGTTTGTTAGCGGTGAAAAGCAGTGAAATCTATTTTCTTATTCTCTTAGTCCTATTAACTCTGGCTTTTCTTATTTACTATTATCGCCCTTTATTTGCCCTGGCCTTTGATGAGGTGTCCGCGCGGGCAATGGGGGTAAAAGTCGCTTGGCTTAACAGCGTTCTCTTAGTCTTAAGTGCTTTAACGGTAGCAGTAGCGGTAAAGGCGGTGGGGGTAATGTTAGTTTCTGCCCTTCTGATTTTACCAGCTGCCGCCGCGTTGCAGAATGCAAAAAATTTCCGTTGGGCTTTAGCCGGAGCCGCTCTTTTTGCTTTAGCAGCTGTTTGGCTAGGGCTGCTAGCTGCTCTCAATTTTGACCTCCCCGCTGGCGCTAGTATTGTTTTAGCCGGCTTTTTCCTCTTTCTTGGCGCCTATGCTTTTGCCCGTTTTCGCTCTTAAAATTTTTTCAAATTATTTAAATAAAAAAAGGAAGCAAAGTGCTTCCTTTTATAGTCCCTTTTTCCAAATGAAGGGGGCAAGCATAATCAAGAGTAGTCCTGAGCTGGTCCAGGCGAGGTTGATGGAATAGTGGCTACCGAGCCAGCCACTGCCGAGCAGTCCGAGAAATGCCCCGGCGTGGACTCCCATCGATTCTAAGGAGAGCATGGTCGCCCGGTTTTCTTGCTGGAGGCGGCGGTTCATGGCCGCTTTTTTTAAAGGGCCAAAGAGACCGCGACCAAGTTCGTGGACAAGGAAAAAAAGCAGGGCGGGTAAGAAGATGGCGGCTTGGCCGCTGAAAATCATCATCAAGCCAGTGAGCGCAAAAGCAAGCGCTAAGCCTTGACCTTCATGGCCTTGTTTCTTCGCTACCAAGGGGGCTAAACGGGCGCCTAGAGCGATAGCCAGGGCTACGCCACTAAAGATGAGCCCCAGACTCCACATCGGCATTTTAAAGCCTTCGCGGAAGAATAGGGTCCACTGCATGTTGAGCGCTTGGACGCTCATGGCGAGAACGGTACTAATAGCAACTAGACGCAAGAAAGCGGGATTGCTTTTGCCTTGCTGCCAACTAGTTTGAGCTGTTTGGCGCAGGGGCGCCAAGGAAAAACGAAGGCGTTGGCGTTGAAAATATGGTTCGCGTATCAAGCTGAAAGCAGTCAGTGCCGCTAAGAGCATGCCGGTACCACTAAAGAGCCAGGGCAGGGCGAGATTGTGGCCACCAAGCAGAGCACCGGCAAAACTACCGATGATTATCCCAGCTTGTTTGTAATGCTCTTCTTGGCGAAAGATTTTTTCCAAAGAGATTTTACTTTCTTGCCAGCGCAGGGAGTCAACAATCCAAGCTTCTAAAGCTCCGGAAATTAAGGTATAGCCGAAGGCACCAATAATTTCGGCGGCGATGAAGGCCAGGAGATGGTCGCTGAAGAAGTAGACATAGAAGGACAGGCCCCAAGCAATGCAACCGAAAATGATAGAGCGGCGACGGCCAAAGCTATCAGCAAAGGCACCGGTAGGCACTTCTAAGATGAAGACGCTGAACATGAAGGCGGCATTAATCAAACTCATCTCCAAGATGCTAATTCCTTTTCCCGCTAAAAAGAGTTGATAGGTGGTGAAAAAGAAAGCCGGAGCCGCGGTTAGCAGAAAGGACATAATTTTAAAGGTACGGAGGAGTGAGGTTCTCATAGATTTAGGTTTTTAGGGTTAAAAGGATATTAATAAAAAATCTCGGCCCTGATTCCGTCAGGCCGAGATTTCGCTGTTGTTTTTTGATTGGCGCTTCTAAATAATTACTTAGAAGGCCAGGCATTTACCTAACAGTCCCATTCGGCCCCAGGGGTCGTTCATACCGACAAAAGCCCGGTCACAGGTGATCGGCTTAAGAGAGTTGAGGTTGTGGTACTGTTTTAGTAAATGCATATCTTTATTGTCTATATAAATATACGGGAATTACGCCAAATTGTTACATTTTGCCAAGAAAAAACCCCGACTCAATGAGTGCGGGGCGAAAACGAGAAAACAGGGTTTTTAGATAGCGGCGGACAGCTCCATCACTGATTCCAGTTCTTTTTCAATCTGGAGTTGATGGAAGCGCAGAATAGTGGGGTCAGCATTTAGCTGGAGCTGGGGCAATAATTTTTGCCATTCTTCTCCAAACTTTTTGGCGCGGTTGGCATGGAAAGATTTATCTTTGCGAGAAGCCTGTTTGTAACAACTGGCAACGCTTTTGGCTCCTTCCAGGATCCAGCCAAGAATTGTCTGACAATTTTCTTCGGTCGGCGAATTTAACAATTGCCTACTAAGGCGAAATAATTCCGCCACCGGTTCGGTCTGCTTTTGATTTTTGCTTTTGTCCATTACGTATATTTTTTTAATGAATGTTCTTATTTAAGTACAAAAATAATATTTTGTCAAGTAGGGCCTAGGTCTTGACCTAAATAAATTTTTGCGTATCTGCTATAATCACCTTATGATTAATATTACTCTCTTAGCCGTGGGGACCTTGAAAAATAAGGCTCTGCAGGCTCTAGCTCAAGACTACACTAAAAGAATCAGCCCCTATGCTCGTCTACGTTTAGTAGAAATTCCGGCGGCGGCTTTTGGTAAGAAGGATAAGAAGCAAGCAAAAAACTTAGAAAAAGAGGCCTTAGAAAAAGTTTTGCACAGATATGAAAAAGAAGATATTTTTCTTTTAGCAGAAAATGGCCGTCTTTTTGCTTCTTTGGCTTTTGCCGATTTTTTAGGAGAGCGTGATGGTGGCAATTTAGTGTTGGTAGTTGGTGGTGCTTTAGGTTGGTCACCGGAGTTCTTGGAAAAATATCCAGCCATCTCCTTGTCAGCCTTAACTTTTCCTCATGAACTAGCACGAGTGATTCTCCTAGAACAACTCTATCGGGGCTTATTAATAAAGGCCGGTAAAGAATATCATTATTAGAAGAGATTTGGTATAATATTAATATCAAATTAATTATTATGCCTGCTAAAAAGCAAAGTATCATCACTTTTGATAAAAATCAGCGCCGTCTTACTTGGACAATGTTATTTTTAACGGTAGCGGCTGCTATTTTTCTTTTTATTCTCTCCTATCGTTTGCGTCGTTTAGAGCCTTTGCCCTTACCGACGCCAGCCGCGGTTATTCCCGCTTTATTTCAAGGTGAAACTTTTAGCGAAACGGCTTTACTAGAATTGCCGGCTTTAGCCACGTCCGGAGAAACTTCTTTTCTAGCTTCGCCTGATGCCAGCCGCTTTGCTTATGTTTTAAAAACAGAAGCAAAGCAGCAGCTAGTCTTAGATGAAAGCGCTGGACCCTTAGTGGACAAAATTACCTTTTGGTCATTTTCTCCCGACTCTAAACATTTTGCTTATACTGTTAAAGAGGGTAGCAAGGAATGGGCAATTGTTGATGGCGTGGCTGGAACTCATTATGATTGGATTTTTAATCCCCGCTTCTTTACTCCTAATAGTGCTTATTTCGTCTATAAGGCGCGGGTGAGCGGCGGTAAAGATATTTTAGTAGTTAATGGTCGGGAAACTCGTCCTTATGACCGTATTTATGAACCGATTATTTCGCCAGAAAAAGATACTTTAATTTTCTTTGCCCGCGATGGTCAGCAGTTATGGCGAGGAGAAGTTCCTCTGCGGGCAATATCAGCAGCAGAATAAGTAAAAAGCCTTCTGGGAAGAAGGCTTTTATGGGTTAGGAGGAGGGCACTTGCGTGAGCAAATCTCGGATGATCGTTAGGATCTTCACTAAGATTTCGCTGGCAAGAGCGCTCGCATCGGGGGGCATGGCCCATCTCAGGACTAAGAGGAGTATTAAGACTCCTAAAAATCCGCTAAATTCTTTAAACATAAATTTTAAAAATTAATGTTTATAGAAGAGGGGACTAAAGAGTGACGACCTCTTAGCCTGTCGCTTTGTTCTTTTTGACAAAGCGCCCTCCCGTTCCTTGACGGCAAAGTTTCTGCCAGCAAAGAGCGGGAGTGTTGGGAAATGCCTGTTAAAGTACTGTTTTACGTTAATCATACGTATTTTTACCTATTTTGTTACACTTTTAAGTCATTGTCGTCTATTTAATAAGCAGTTTTAATCTATGCCTAAAATCAGCTTTAAAAATGATCGCCGTTTAGGACTACTTTTTAGCCAAGCGGCTAAACCGGCTAAGGCGGAGATTTTGAACCGTTTTTTTAAGACTGGCCCGGGACAATATGGCGAAGGGGATAAATTTTTAGGTCTCAGTGTGCCTTTTGTCCGCTCTTTAGCCGCTAGTTATGCCGATGCTTCGGATGCTTTAGTGGAGGAGCTTTTATATCACCCCTATCATGAAGTCCGTTTGCTCGGAGTCTTGTTGATGGTCCGCCGCTACGAGCGGGCCAAGACAGATAAGGAAAAAGCGGCCGCGCTCAAGTTCTACCTCAATCATCGTTTTGCTCTTAATAATTGGGACTTAGTCGATTTATCGGTCTATAAGGTCTGGGGTGACTACCTCCTGCGTCATCCGCAGGAACGTGCTCAGTTATATCGTTTTGCTGCCTCTAGTAATCTTTGGGAGCGGCGGATGGCGGTGGTAGCGACCATGGCTTTAATTAAGGCAGGCGAATTTAAAGAGATTCTCAAGTTGAGTCAGATGTTGCTTAAAGATAAACACGATTTAATGCATAAGGCAGTCGGTTGGATGCTTCGGGAAATGGGCAAAAAAGATCAGGCGGTGTTGATTAAATTTTTAAATCAATTCGGCCCGCACTTGCCGCGGACTAGTTTGCGTTATGCGATTGAAAGATTGCCGGAAGCTTGGCGGCAAGACTATTTAAAAATAAAAATAATTAAATAGGGTGCTGGCGGGAAATACTTATATTTCCTCGATCCACCCTCAAATATATGTCCGATAGTAATTTTTTCAAAATTGAAAGTGGGACTAAAGCCAAGGCCGTCGTGTTAATTGTCGGCATGGTCTTGCTCGCTACGGTTGTGAGTTTTGCTATTCTACGCGATCGTATTACTAATACCCAATATCGCCAAGTGACTGTTACCGGCCAGGGTCGCGTTGCCTATCAACCGGATTTAGCGGTCATTAATTTAGGGGTGCAGATTGATAAGGCGGCTAAGGCAGAAGAGGCTTTAAATCAGCTCAATGCTCGGGTTAATAAGATTATGGCGGCGGTAATTGCTGAAGGCGTCTTAGCTGAAGATATTAGCACCCAAAATTATAATCTCTACGCTCAGTATGATTACAAAGATAATATCTCGGTAGTGTCCGGCTATAATGCTAATCAGCAGCTGTCTATTAAGGTCAAAGAATATGATAGTAATCCAGAGAGATTGAATAAGGTGATTGCCGCTGCCTCTAAAGCTGGCGCCAATCAGATTAACAGTCTTTCTTTTGATGCTTCTAATATCAATGACTTAAAACAGCAAGCCCGGATTTTAGCTTTGCAGGATGCTAAAGACAAGAGTGCTTCTTTAGCTTCGGCCGCGGGCGTGAAGATTAAGAATATTGCCGGCTGGTGGGAGAACGTCGTCCAGTCGCCCTACGTTGGTGGCTACGGCGGCGCCGAAAAGGGAATGGTGGCTGATTATTCGGCCCAGACTCCGAGCGGTAGCCGGGAAGTAGTGATTGAAGTCGGGGTAAATTATAATATTAAGTAAAAGTTTGAGAGATCAAAGAAAAAGAAGCCGCTATAACAGCGGCTTCTTTTGTAATTACCCCTCTGAGTTACTATTGACTAAATATCAATTTTATTTTATGATTATTAGTTCGTCATAAATCGTAAATTACAATTTAAATTAAAAACAATCCTAACCTTCAAACACATCTTTATCATGAAAAATCACCGTTTAATTGTTGTTATTATCGCTTTAGTACCCGTCCTGCTATTTGGTCAGGAAAAAAAGAGTTCCTGGGAGCCATCCGTATATTCGGGTAGCGGATATATGTCTGATAATTCCGGTGACGGAATTTACACCTACGCTCAATTGGGAGCGATGAACAAGGTAAATAATCACCGCGCCGGCGCTTTTGCCAGCTTTGTCTGGGTAGATGTTAATTTCAACAACTACACCTATCAGGCTAAAGAATGGGCGGCTGGTTTTTCCTACGATACCTGGGGTAAGGTTAGTGACACCCGGAGTGCTAGTTTCTGGATTAGTCCCAGCCTTAAAATCTTCAATGATTATGGCTTAGACCACGCCAGCGGTACGGAAGCCTGGCAAAATGACTATGGTTGCCATATCAGCACGGGCGCTAATCTTAATGATAAGCGCAATCGTTGGTTTGGCAGTTATAAGTTGGCCGCTCAATTCCAAACTCCGTTTTGGTCAAAACGTACCGGCACCTGGATTGATGATGGCGGTTATTTATCCGATCGGGTAAATTTTAAAGCGGTTAATAAAACCTACTTTAAAACCCAGTTCGAATCAACTGTTAAAAAAATTGTCTTGCCCAAGCTACAACTGGAGCCAAAGTTGGTAGTTGCCTATCTTTATGATGGTGGCAGCCAAAACAGCATGTATGAGGGCGGCACCGGGGTAGCTATTTCCTTTGTTAAAGGTGACCGCTATTTTGAAGTCGGTAGCATTCAGTATCGTGCCCGTTTCGGCGTTGAGATGAAAAATCGCTTTGATTTAATTGAGCTTAATTTAGATTTTATCAATTTAGGTCGCTTGATTTTTCCCGATAAAAAAAGCGCAAATAAATAGCGCTCAACTCGTTCTTTAAAAAGTCTGCTTTTTCTAAAAGCAGACTTTTTAATTTGTCAACTGTTTTCTGATGCGGAAGAGCTTGTGTTTATTGGCATTGTTTTTATTATGTGCTATAATATCCTTATAAACAGGGAACAATAATTTTAGGCTTAAATTTTACCTAGTAAATACAGGCTTGAAATCAATTTATCTTCTTGTTTATAAGTATTTATTTTTTTTAAATATTTTTAATCGGCTCACTTGTTACGCCGACAGGCCTCTGCGCTTGTTGCTTCGTAATAAAGGCCCCATGCAAAGCGTATGTCAAAAATGACTAAGGCGCAGTTTGTCGCCACCATGTCTGAAACGACCGGCTTAAGCAAGAAGGATGTTAACGCTTTCTTCGAAGCTATGACCGCCCTTGTTTACAAGGAAGTTAAAAAGAGCGGCGAATGCTTAGTTCCCGGTTTTGGTAAATTGGTGAAAGCCAAGAGAAAAGCTCGTGAAGGCCGCAACCCTGCGACTGGCGAAACCATCAAGATCCCGGCTAAGACCGTGGTTAAGTTCCGCTTAGCCAAGGCTGTGAAGGACGCCGTGTTATAATCGGTAAATTGTTTCTCTCTCTATAGTGAAAAAGCACCTACGGAATCAGGTGCTTTTTCTATATCAGTAATGGGTACGGTTTAAGTATCATTATATTTATAAAACAAAGGACCACCATCAAGGTGGTCATTTGTTTGCTTGTCTGTCCTTAGCGGAGGCCTTAGGCTTCCGTTTGAGGCTTTATAGTCGTCGGTCGAGGCCAGTATTGGCCGAGTCCGAAGTCCATGAGTTTGTTTTTCAGCTTGGTGTTGCGCTGGAGATAGGCAATGAGAGAGGCTAGATCAATTTGATAGCGGTTGTTGATGACCTTGAATTTAAGGCCGCTGTCTGCCTTCAGGGCTCGGCGAATGGTTTTGTCTTTGACACCACCAAGCTTGGCGGCCTCAGAAACTGAGAGCCAAATCGGGTTTTTAATATTTAATATTTTGGGGCTACTAAACATTTATTTGCTATTTAAGTCTAGAAAAATATAGACTTAAATAATAAATTATTTTAATAAAAGCTTCTTTTAAATTTTAAGTCTATTACATAATAGACTTAAAATGAGATTATCAGCTTGATAGTAGCAATAAAAAATAAAATCGTCAAGAGCCAGGCTTAGACGAGATGAAGAAGAGAAGTGACGATTAGGCTTGAAAGCCGTCTATTAATTAGCCGCTATAAATAGTGCCACAAGAAGATAAAGGGGACCTCTAGCGTATTAAAAAAAGGGGATAAATTATAAATCTTCTAATTTGCTTTTTTAAGCCTTTATGCTAGAATAAGAAGGTAAAATTTTGCTTTTAATAGAGAGGGCTTTGTCCCTTATTTTTGATTATTATCATGACCGCTAATCTGGTTAAAAAATTCAAAGAGAAGCAATTACTGCAACAGCTCAAGAGTCACGACAAAGAAGCTTTTATCAAGGTCTACGATGAGTATGTCCAAGATATCTACCGCTTCGTGTATTTTAAGGTAGGTAAAGAAGAGGAATCGCAAGACCTTACTTCCATGATTTTTCTCAAGGCTTGGAACTATATCCAGGCCAACTCTTTAAGCGACAGTAAAACTCTGCGGGCTTTAGTCTATAAGATTGCCCGGACTTCCATTATTGATCACTATCGCGAAAGCAGTAGTAAGCTGGAAATTTCTTTAGATGATGAAAATCATCCGGTGGAAATAATCGATGACAAGCAAGACTTGGCTAAGGACTTAGACCAAGCGGCTGATCTGGCTTTAATTCGCAAGCAATTACCTTTATTAAAAGAAGAGTATCGTGAAGTCATTGTTTTGCGTTTTGTTAATGATTTGAGTCTGGAAGAAATTGCGGCGGTAACCGGTAAGAGCCGAGGTAATATCCGCGTCATCTTACACCGGGCCTTAGCGGCCTTAAAAGAGATGGTAGAAGAAGAGGCGAAAGGGAAGAAGTAAATATTAATAATATTTTAGATATAAAATAAGCACCCCTAGGGGTGCTTATTTGTTGATAATCATTTCGGGATTAGACAGCCTTGACTATTATATTTTGGCATTTATTTTTTAGCCGTCAAATTGAAAAAGGTATAAATTAATCAGTAATTATTATTGTATAAATAAGCTAAAATTCAATATAAGTCTAGATATACCTAGACTTATCTCTAAAAAATTAAATAAAGTGTAATAAAGACGGGCTATTTATGGCTTAAGTACTGTAACAATTCGGACCTTTCTCCGTATATTATGGCGTATGACTGACCACAACTTTATCAAACAATTAAAAGGACTGAAAACAATGAACCCGGAAGCTGCTTGGTTAAAGAGCAACCGGGAGATTTTGTTATCCCAAATCGCCAACTCTGGCGCTAAGGAATTGTCTAACTGGCGGCGCTTAGTTATTGACTTGCGCAGCTTTACTCAGACTCTTTCCCAGCCCGCCTTGGCCTTAGGTTCACTCCTTCTGCTTTTCATTGGCGCTAGCGTCTTCGGACACTTAGCCTTTAACCGAACCAAGCCGAATGAATCCTTATATATCGCTCGTATCATTTCCGAGAAGGCTAAATTGAATACTATCTTTGATTCTCAAGAAAGAGAAAAGTTGGAAGCGCAGTTTGCTGCTAATCACGCTGAAGCTATCACCGAAATTTTAGCTGAGACCGTTATCGACGAATCCAATCAAGATCAGGTAGCGATGTTGAATGAAAAGTTTAACCATGAAGTTGATACCATGCGTGCTAAGATTGCCGCTACGAAACCGGCCCCTACTCCAGCTGAAACCGTTGCCACTCCGACCCCTAGCTCTGAAGAAGATTTAGTGGTTGCCGGCAATGGTAAGGAAGAAGATGGTTTGCAGTTAGAAATTAAAGATGATGGCAATGACGCTGTCGTTACCGCTACTAATACCACGGAAGTTAAGCTTGAAGTCAGCCCCGTGAGCAAGGCTCCGGAAGAAATTTTAGAAGAAGCGAAAACTTTGTTTGATAATAAAGAGTACGATAGCGCTTTGGATAAGCTTAAAGAAGTGAAGGAGCTGATTAAATAATCAGCCCTTTGGTCCGGTCGCCCGTATTTATTAGTTTGTCTCTGCAGTCGATGCCTTTTTAGAAGATCAGATTCCTGCATTCTTCCGATCTGGATTGTACTCGGAGATAAATTAATAAATCCCGGCGAACTCCGACGGCCGTGGATTTATCTACAACCGCCGGAATAGCCCGGATAGCGGACCTAGTCAAGGTCGAATCCCATTAAGGGGAGGGTTACGCTCATTATAAATTAGAATGTTCTCCGGATAGATTTCCTTTGTTTCTGTACTGAAGGTGCTTCCAAGTTTTTTCTTGGGAGGGGCTAAGTCTGCAGGCGGACGAAAGGGAAAGTTCCCGTAGATTGATTAAGCTTTTCTCCAGCCTCGGCTAACACGCTTTGCCGGCTGGCAGTTCTTAATCGTTTTGTCAGTCCTTAAAAAGCTTGCTTCAACCGATGTGTTGGTGGAGCGGGATTCCGATCAATCTATAAAATACTTTCCTCTTAAGTCTGAAAGCGGCGGTGCTCTCCTCAAATTAAAACCGAGCGGCACCCGTAAGAGCAGGACAGAAGAATCCACTTGGAGAACTGAACCTCATCATTTATCAACTTGTTCTCACTACTATTGTGCGGACAGCTGTGAATGATTTAATTATTACTTATGAAAAAATTACGCAAATTCTTAACCGTCAGCGTAATGGTATTATCTATCATCGCCATGAGCGGCTTGACTGTGAACACAGCCAGCGCTGCTGCCCAGGCCGGTGATTTGATTAAGATGGATGGCTTGTCCTCTGTCTACTACCTTGGCAATGATGGTAAGAGATATGTTTTCCCGAGCGAATCCGTGTACTTCTCTTGGTATCAGGATTTCAGCAGCGTGGTAACCATCCCCGCTTCTGAATTGCAGTCCTATCCTTTAGGCTCCAATGTGACCATGAGACCGGGCACCAAGCTCGTGAAGATTACTACTGATCCTTCCGTTTACGCTGTTACTCCTAATGGCGTTTTACGCAAGATCGCTAGCGAATCCGATGCAATCACCCTCTATGGCACCAATTGGGCTAAGATGGTTGTTGACGTCGCTGACGCTTTCTTCACCAACTACACTGTTGGCACTCCTTTAACTTCTGGCACTTACCCTGCTGGTACTTTGTTAAAGAATGCTAACAATGCTAGCGTTTACTACTTTGACGGCACCAACTATCGCATGATTGCGAGCGAAGCTGCTTTCAATGCCAATCGTTTCTCCTTCAGCAACGTGATCACCACCGGCATGACTTTGTCTGCTTCTGGTAACAGCGTTACTGCTAAAGAAGATATTTCCAGCCCGACTGGTGGCGTTGGTACTGTAATCACTGGCTCCGGTTTAACCGTAGCTTTGTCTGCGGCTACCCCGGCTTCCATGAACATCCCGACCGGCTCCCCGGCTAACTTCTTTGCTTTTAATTTAACCGCTGCCAATGATGGCGCTGTTAACGTTTCTAGCTTGAAGTTAACTGCTTATGAATTGGGTACTGCTGCTAACATTGATGACGTTACCATTTTTGATAACGGCGTTAAGGTTGGTACCTCTAAGAATATCAATTCTGACAAGGAAGCAGTTTTTGCTTTTGCTAACCCGATTTATGTAGCTGCTGGTACCACCAAGACTTTAACCGTCAAGGCTACCACTGCCGCTGCTGGTGACTATGCTTTAGGTATTGCCAAGGCTGCTGATATCACTGCCACCGCTGCTACCGTTTCCGGTTCATTCCCGGTTCGCGGTAATAAGATGTCTGCTGTTGTCTCTAGCAATGTTGGTACTTTAGCAATGAGCTCTGTTG
The DNA here is from genome assembly GCA_964616855.1 of uncultured Gammaproteobacteria bacterium. GTDB lineage: Bacteria > Patescibacteriota > Patescibacteriia > Patescibacteriales > UBA12465. Next base: position 373,352 of record CAZTUJ010000001.1, read on the forward strand.
ATACTACTGATTCCACCGTTGATTTCGGTGAGGATGACGTGTTATTAGCTAGCTTCAATTTAACTGCTAACAATGAAGATGCCTTAGTTACCTCCATGAAGTTCAAGAATGGCAGCACCAATGTTGACGGTATCATCTCCAATTTGAAGATGTTAATCGACGGCACTGAAGTTGCTTCTGGTACTTATGCTGATAGCTATGCTACTTTCTCTTTGAATAACTTCAAGGTAGAAAAGGGTGATTCTGTTACCGTGGAAGTCCGCGGCGACATGGGCACCACCAATGTCGGCGACAAGGTGACCCTTTACTTAAAGGATCGTGCTGATATCGCTGCCATCGGTGCAACTTATGGCTATGATTTACAGTTAGATACTACCAGCTTCCAGAGACTCGACACCGTTACCGAAGGTATGACTTTGACTTTAGCTGCTAGCGACTTCACCCTCGATGCTGATAAGGCTGCTACTCCGGCTAAGGATATCAAGGCTGGCGACAATGACGTTGTCTTAGCTACCATCAAGATGAAATCCAATGGCGAAAATGCCACTTTGGAAGAAATCACTGGTGCTGGCAACTTCACCATCGTTGGTACTGCTTTATTAGTTGACGAAGTGAAGAATGTCCGCATGATTGATGTCACTTCTGGCGCTACTTATGATTTAGATGCTACTTTCAGCACTGATCATTATGAATTGACTTTGTCTGATGAAATCTCCTTCACTAAGGGTGTGACCAAGACTTTCGTAGTTAAAGCTGACATCGACGATCTCGCCGATGCTAACGATACCTTGAAAGTTCACTTAGAAGCCGACGGCATGAAAGTGACCGGCGATGTTTCTAACTCTTCTATCACTGATATTACCCCGAGCCAAATCGATGGTTCTATCATGACCGTGAAGGATGCTTCTTTATCTTGGAACGTCACCAACTTAACCGCTAAGACTGTGGTTACTGGTGCTTCTAACATTGAAGTTTATCAGGCTAAATTGAAGGCGGGTGCGGCTGATGGCGTGAAACTTAACTCTTTGAAGTTAAGCACCACTGCTAACAACGCTACCAATTTCACCGACAACAACATCACCAAGCTTGACCTTTATATTAATGGTCAGTTAGTGAAGTCTGTTTCCAATAACATTGTTGAAGCTGTTAACGGAGTTTCTGTTGGTACTATTACCTTCAATTCTTTATCCAGCAACACCATCAATGCTAACCAGGAAGTTGACTTAGTAGTGAAAGCTACTTTCTCTTCCAGCTTCTCCGGTGCTAATACCTTTGCTTTACAGGTCGCTCAGGAAGCCGATATCAATGCGAAATCTGTGACCGGTAACAAGGTTGTTGACATCACTGGTGGTATCACTGGTGGTGCTCGCACCATCACCTTGGCTACTATGGGTACTTTGAAGGTTGAATTATTAACCTCCGATACCAATGCTAGCCAGGATCAGTACGTTTTGGCCGGTGCTACTTCTGCTTCCAAATATTTGGGCGAATTGAAGTTCACCACCGCCAATGAGCCGGTTAAGGTCAAGACTTTGACTTTGACTTCTCTTGCCAACGACACCAGCTCTGACATTAAAGAAGTTAGATTGGTGAAGGCTGACGGCACTGTTGTTGCTTCTAAGACTGTTGAAGCTGACGGCGATGTAGTATTTGACACCTTCGATGTTACTTTCGATGCTGACAAATCTACCTCTCTCTTCATTTCTACCTTAGCTAGAGGTATTAATGTTGACGGCGATGCCACTGCTACTGCTACCCAGGGTCATGCTATTCAGTATAACCTCGGTGCAGGTGCGGCTATCACTGCTGAAGGTGTCAACTCTGGTGAAGCTATCACTATGATTGCCAATGATAATGGTACTTTAATTGCCGGCGAATGGGATGATGACAGCTCTACTAAGACTCACACCATCACTGCCGTTAAGTTAAACTCCGTTGTTAACGCGATGACCAATGGCACCTTATCTTCTGGTCGCCAGGATATCGCTAAGTACACTTTGACCTTCGAACATGGTAACAACCGCGATGCTAACAATGATGCTTACAAGGCTCAGTTAGATTATCTCGCTTTAACCATTAACCAGAGCGGTGCTACAACCACCAATTTGACCTTGAAGGTTGACGGTACTACCCGCGAAGTTGCGGATTCTGCCTCTGCTGGCGTCTGGACTTCTACGGAATTACAGCATGTCACCACTGGTCTCTTGAATCTTGCTAAGGTTGATGACGTTGTGACTTTAGTTGTTTCTGCTGATATCGCTATCGATACTCAGGCCAACAACTACAGCGTTCAGACCGTTATCAGCGACTTAAATGGCGCTGGTGGTAACGATTCTATCCGCCACAACAGCTTGACGAACATGTACTTACCGTACACCTCCGTCACTGGTGCGAACTTGACCAACTAAGTTTACTTAGTAATTCAAGTGGTTCCTCAGTTTTCCTTAAAAGCTGAGTAGCAATAAGAGCCCGCGCAAGCGGGCTCTTTTGTTTTCTTTATTATCTTTGTTTAGGGGGCGGAGAAGAGTAAATAAAGACTTAAGAATTATCTTAATTAAGGGTTATTACTTATCCACAGCCCCCGCTCTTGCCTTTCGGTTTAGTTTCGGGTATAATATTATTATTAATAAATAAGCCTGAAAATATGAGCATTTTAACGAAGAAGCAGAAAGAAGTCTTTGACTTCATTTCCAACTACGAAGGGGAAAAGGGCTACGCCCCCTCACTCTCAGAGATTGGAGAAGCAATTGGCGCCTCGGCTGTTTCTACCGTCCATGAGCATGTGGCTCACCTTATCCGCAAAGGCTTACTGAAAAGAGTGAAGGGAGCGGCTAGGAGTCTAGAACTAGCCCGTCTCAAGATGGGGGCGGTAATGCCCATTCCTTTAGTCGGTTCTATTGCTTGCGGTGAGCCCCTAGAAGCCATCGAGGAGAGCGGGGAAATGATTGCGGTAGCCGAAGACAGTCGTTATCAATCAGGTGAACTCTACGCCTTAAAGGCTAAGGGTGATTCCATGATTGAAGAGGGAATCTTCAGCGGTGACTTCCTGATTATTAAAAAGCAGTCCTGGGCCACTGACGGTGACACCGTCGTCGCCATTATCGATGATAACGAAGCGACTTTGAAGAAGTTTTATAAAGAAAAAGGCAGAATTAGACTCCAGCCAGCCAACTCCGCCTATGAGCCCATTTTCCGCCAAGAGGTGGAAGTCAGAGGTATTGTCGTTAAAGTTATTCGGGACTTAGTTCATGCTTAATTTTTACTAATTTTTTTAAACAACAAACATATGATGAACTCAATTTTCTCCGCTAAAAAAAAGCTAGTCTACCGCCTCAGCCGCGATACTTCTCGTGATCGCAAAATCTGGCGTAATAAGTATGACAAGCTAATGCGTTCTCGCCCTGTTCTGATCTGGGCGAGATAAGGCAAGACCCGCCCTTACCGGCGGGTTTTTTGTTGGGATGATTATTAGTCATTTCTCCTTTTTTAAAAAAATAAAAAAGCTTTTCCCCTTTATCATGAAGTCCATCTGACGGCCGTAGATAAAGCCGGTAATCGTAGTAGTGTTAAACAAGCTTTTAGCGTTCAAGCGCCGAACACCCCTATTATTAATCATTACCCTTCTGATTTATCTTCGGAGGAAGCCTTTGTTTTAAGCGGGCAGGCCTTACCTTCTTCTCTGGTGCAGATTAATTTAAACCGGGCTGGCGGTTTGCAGTATGTTTATATTGTCCCCACTAATGAAAGTGGGCACTTTATTTTTATCTTAGAACGCATGATTCCTGGCTCTTATCAATTTAATGTTCAGTCTTTAGATGCAAATGGCCTCACTCCTGCTACTACTAACTTTAGGTTCTCAGTGCAAACTTCTTTTAACTATTGGCCCTGGTTATTACTCATTCTTATCATCTCCGTATCGATAAATATTTTTGTTTTAATTCATCACCTTTTGAGCCGCTGTCGTTTATTTAAAAGATCAGTGACCCCAGTTGGCCTATTTGCTCGCTTCCGTAAGAAGGTTAAAAAGCGCCAAACGCTTAGTAGCAAGATTAAAAAGAGAGGTTTTTAGGCCAACTTCATTTTTAGGAAGATTTGTGCTATAATATCTTTTACCCTTAATTAAGAGGGAATAATAATAATTATATGACTGAAAAGATAAAAAACATCTTAAATGAACAGATTATGGAGGAAATGTATTCCGCTAATCTGTATTTAGCTTTAGCGGGACGCTTGGAATCTTGGAATTTGAAAGGCATGGCTAACTGGATGCATATTCAGGCCAAGGAAGAGAATAATCATGCCCTCGGTTTTTTCTTTTTCCTGTTAGAGCGTGGGGAAGAGCCAATTATTAGTGCTTTGGCTCAGCCAGATTTGAGTGGCGTTAATGATGCGGCTGCGGTGTTTGCCGCTTCCTTAAAGCATGAGAAGCACGTCACTGCCCGCATTAACGCTATTTATGAGTTGGCTCAGGCGGAGAAAGATTATGCTCTCGAGTCCTTTGTCCGCTGGTATATTGACGAACAGGTAGAAGAAGAAGCTAGTGCTAATGAAATCAGCGAAAAGGTGAAGCTGATTGGCGCTCAAGGCCCAGCCCTTTATATGCTGGACCAAGAATTAGCCGCCCGCACCTATACCGAATTTATCCCCGGCAAAAGCGCGGCTTAATCTCAAGAAGAATATTAAAAACCCGGAGAAATTCCGGGTTTTTTGTTAGCTCCAATTTGGTCTTTATAATTATTTTATCTTAAATTCAAGGGTGTCTTGGATATAATAGTCTAGCATAAATATAATTGACTACATATCATATATGATATATAATGAAGAGTATAAAATTAAGTTTTATAAAGATCCTCAAAATGGCCAAGAACCAGTAGCTGATTATATTTGTGGTCTAGAAGAAAAAGAACGGAATAAAGTTAATAAGTATTTAGAGTTTCTTCGCTTAAATCGAGGGTGCCTAGACGAGCCCTATAGCCGTCACCTTCAGGGCAAAATTAGGGAGTTAAGAGTTGATTTTGTTAATAATTATCATCGCATCATTTATTTTACCTATTTTGATAAGACTATTATTCTGTTACATGCTTTTTTAAAAAAGAGTCAGAAAACCCCCAACAAAGAAAAGAGTATAGCTTATAATCGCTATCTTAAAATAATTAATAAAAATTAAAGATATGTCACTGGCTAAAAAAAATAATCCTTATATTGGTAGTGATTTCTCTGACTATCTGGCCAAAGAGTTAAAGAATCCGCGTAATCGAGCGCTATTTGATGAATATGGCCGTCAGTTAGAAATCGCTTATCAAATTCTTCAATTACGCAAGCGTAAGCGCATGAGTCAGAAATTACTGGCTAAAAAAATTGGCAGCACCCAAAGTAATGTTGCTAGAATGGAAGGTGGCAATCAGAATTTTACCATCAGTCTTTTAGACAAAGTAGCGACTGCCCTGGGCGCGGAGCTAAGCATTAAAATTTCTTAAAATAATAAAAACCCGGATAAGTTCCGGGTTTTTTGAAGTTTAAGTGTTTATCTTTCACCTGTTGTTGTTTTTCCCTTGCTATTATATAATAATCTTAGCTATTTTATTTTATAAACTATTATTCTTATGCCCGCTAAAATCTATCAACGCATCTTGCAGGCCGGCGTCCTTCTTTCTCTGGGCGTCATTTTATTACTCTTTTCCAATCTTTTATTCCCCTACATCTCCTCTAAGCAGCTGAGCTTTAATATTTTGATAGAGCTTTTGCTGCCTTTTTGGTTAATTCTGGTATGGAAGTTTCCGAGCTTTCGCCCCCAGCGCTCTTTAATTACTTGGGGGCTCCTTGCCTACTTAGCCGCAATTTTAATCTCTGCTTTTACTGGTGTTGATTTCAACTTGAGTTTTTGGGGTGATATTGAACGCTTGCTCGGTTTTTTCCATATTACCCATTTCTTCTTTTTCTATCTCTACCTAGTGACGGTCTTTCGCGAAAAAACAGATTGGTATATTTTGTTAGGTGCTTCTGTGCTCTTAGCGGTGATTGAAGCAATTATTGTTATCAGCGGCGCGGCTATCGGTACTATTGGTAATACCGCCTACGTGAGTGGCTACATGCTTTTTAATCTTTATTTTGCTGTTCTTTTGCTTTTAAAGACGCCTTGGCGTTGGCAAGCGCCTTTTTATGTGGGCATCATCTTGATGCTGATTGCTTTTTTTAAGGCCGATACTTCCGGGGCGGTTTTAGGTTTGTTTGCCAGCCTTCTCTTTCTTTTATTTTTATTTGGCTTCTTTGCGACCGCTAAGCGCGTCCGACGCGGTTCTATCGCTGTTTTTGTGGTTGGTATTTTATTAATTGTCGCTCTTTTTTCTCAGTATAATCAGCCTTGGTTTCAGAGTAATGATTTTCTTAAAGACTTGAGTGTTAACAAGCCTAGTTTTCAGACTCGGCGCTTGTCTTGGGAGGGAGCAGCGCGTGACTTCCATCTTCATCCTTGGCTGGGGACCGGCTTTGGTAACTACGCCATTATTTTCGACCGGCAGTTTGACCCGACTTTCTTCAACTATGCTTTAACTGAAACTTATTTTGATCGGGCCCATAATAATCTTATCGATATTGTTTCCACTACCGGCATCGTTGGACTTCTAACTTATTTAAGCATCTTTGCCTTTGCTATCAGGGAATGGTTGCGAGCCTTGCGTCTTTCTGGTGCTCGCATCCAAGTTGATTCTGGCGGCAAGCGAGTCATCTCTTTATTGGTTTTAGCCGCTCTTTTAGCCGCCTATTTTATTCAGAATCTGGCAGTCTTTGACTCTTTGGCTACCTATATGGGTTTGATGATAGCCTTAGCTTATTTAGTTTTCTTAGCGCATGAAGCAAGGGCGGAGAAAATTGAGCAAAATCAAGAAGAGGAAGCGGAAAAAGAGGTAACTTTATCAGCCACTAAAGAGTTCAGTGTTTTCGGTATTATTTTTGTGGCGGTCCTTTTTGTAATTTTAGCTTTTAATATCCGTCCTTGGATGATGTTAAATCGCGTTATCGTTGCTTACAGTCAGATGGCGGCTGGCAATGCTTCTAGTAGCTTTTTAGCTTATCGTCAGGCTTTCGCTTTAAATACTCCGCTAGATCGCGATGGTCGCACTATTTTAGTAAATACCATTATCAATAATCCTACTATTTTTACCTATCTGCCGGCGAGCAGTATTGATGAAAGTATTAAATATTCGTTAGCGATGATGGAAAAAAATCTCAAATACAATCCCGTTGATAGTTTAGCCCAAATGCAAGCGGCTCAACTTTATGATATTGCCTCTCGTTATTATTCCGAACAACCGGCTAGTTTTAAGACTTATTCTGATAAAGCATTAGCCGCGGCGGAACAAGCGGTCGCTTCTAGCCCCCGTCGTGTTCCTACTTATTTTGTACTCGCTCAAATTCAAGCTAATCGCGGTGATTTAGCTAAAGCGGAGTCAGCCTTTCTGGCCGCTCAAGCCCTTCTTCCTAACTATCCAGAAACTCCTTGTCAGTTGGCTAATTATTATGCTTTGAAAAGTGATGCTCGTTTTCAGGAAAACCTAGATCGTTGTTTAGATTTTCAAGGTAATAGTGTCTCACCGGCGACTTTAGAAAAAGGTTTGAAATATTATCAAGATAATAATAAAACGGAGTATCTTTTGCGGGCTTATCGTCTCTTGGCGGCTAGAGGTAGTGAAGATCCTTTACTCTATGTTAATTTAGCTAAAGCGGAATTAGCGTCCGGTAATTTGGAAGCCGCTTTAGATGCGGCGGTGAAAGCTGCTGACATTGATCCCACTTTAAGGCCGGCTGTTCAAGCCTTCCTGCAAAGTATTCAAAATACCACTACGCCAACCAGTACGGAAGAATAGATTCAATAGATTAATTGATAAAAAACGCTCTGCTGTTGGGGCCTTTTTTTGTATAATTATAACTTATTAATTTTACAATAAAAAAAAGGAAGCATTACTGCTTCCTGGGTATTCTTTTGCGGTGTCTTAGGCTATATCTTCCTGCTCTTTTTTTTCCGCTTCTCTGCGGAGATGAGGTCTTACGACCGCAAAGTATGATATAGCAACAAAGAGAAGAACAAATATGGGGCAGGCGACGCTCCAGTCAAGGCTTTTTTCTGCTACCTGGTAATCTGCCCCTCCTGCGGAGCCAATTTTTCCAAGATAAATTGTTTCGGAACAAGCGGAGAGACTGGCCGCCATAATTAGGAAAAATACGATTTTTTTCATTTCTTTGCTTTTTTGGTAAATAACTATAAATACATTTCGATGGCTTTATTTTAACATTTTATATATAATTTGTCAATATATGTAGTTTTTTAGTCAAATCTTCTTTAACATTTGATTTTTTTCGGTTTTTTTAGTACGATAGAGGTGTTAATCGGGGCAAGTAAGCGGCCGCTTTTTTGCGCTATATGGCGTTAAAAAGAGGAAAGTCCGGACTTCTTAAAAAAGGCAGCGGGTAATGCCCGCCAAGAGTAATCTTAGGGAAAGTGCCACAGAGACGATACTATTTTATTCTTCGGAATAGAAGAAAGGTGAAAAGTTGCCTGGTACCCTTCGGGGTTACAGGCTTCGGCCGCCGGTAACGGCGTGTTCGCGGTAAACCCTGCCTGAAGCAAGAGCAAAGCCTGATAGAACGCTTGCGTTTTATTTGGTAAAAAGTAGCTCGCTTGACCTGACCGGCAACGGTTAGGCTAGATAAATGGCCGCTCCCGACAGAATCCGGCTTATCGCTTGCCCCTCTTAACCTTGTTTTTAACTCCTGCAAGTTGGCTTCAGCCTGCTTAAGGATTGATATTAATATGAAAAAACCGGAACTATTTTTTAGTTTCTTGCTCGTGCCTTTAGACTATGCGCTTTTGCTCTTAGCGGCAGTTTCCGCTTATCATCTGCGTTTTTCTAGTTTCTCTACGGAAATCAGGCCAGTAATTTTTAGCTTGCCTTTTGATCGCTATTTTGAGCTGTCGCTGGTAATCGCTTTAGCCTGGCTTTTGCTTTTTGCTTTTGCGGGTATGTATCGCATCCGTCGCCCCGCTAATGTCGCTCGGGAATTAGCCCGGGTTATTTTGGCTTGTTCCACGGGTCTGGCTTTAATTGCCATTTTTATCTTTTTCCGCCGGGAATTATTCGATTCTCGTTTCATTGTTATTGCTGCTTGGCTGCTTTCAATCATCTATGTCAGCATTGGCCATCTCTTTATTCGTTATTTACGTCGTCGTCTTTTTCGTTTTGGCGTAGGCATCCGTCATTTAGTTCTAGTGGGAAACAGTAAGACCACAGATAAGCTCTTGTCTGAATTTGCGGTTAATTCTCATTGGGGCTACAGCGTGGTTAAGCGTTTGCGTGATTTTTCTCTAGAAAGTGTCCAGGAATTGATGGAAATCATGCAAACTAATCAAGTAGACGAAATCATGCAGAGTGATCCTAATTTAAGTAAAGCGGAGGCCTTGCGTTTATATGACTTTGCCGCTGAACATCATTTGGTCTATAAATATGTAGCCGATCTTTTAGAGGTTAAGGTTCTGCGCACCGAAGTGAGTGATTTAGCCGGCATTCCCATTGTGGAAGTAAAAAAGACTACTTTGGATGGCTGGGGGCGTATTTTAAAAAGAATTGTGGATATCGTTGGTTCCAGCATTTTGATTATTTTGTTTTCACCAGTCTTATTGCTAGTGGCTTTAGCGGTAAAACTTGACTCCCGCGGTCCGATATTTTTTTCCCGGCGAGATGACGGCAGTTTAGTGACTCGCGTGGGCGAAGGTGGTCGGCCTTTTAGTTATTTTAAGTTTCGCTCTATGATTGTTAATTCCGACAGCATGCGTTATAAGGAGTTAGCGGATCGGAATTTACGCACTGACGGTCCTTTGGTAAAGATCCAAGATGACCCCCGGGTGACCAGAGTGGGTAAAATTATTCGCCGCTGGTCTTTAGATGAATTGCCGGAATTATTTTTAGTCTTTATCGGTAAGATGAGCTTAGTTGGCCCCCGTCCCCATTTGCCGGAAGAGGTGGCCAAATATGAGCATCATCACCGCAAGACTTTAACCATTAAGCCGGGTATTACCGGGATGGCTCAGATTTCCGGACGCAGCGACCTGCTTTTTGAAGAAGAGGTAAAACTGGATGTTTATTATTTAGAAAATTGGTCTTTATTGCTCGATATCTCCATCCTCTTCAAAACCCCTTTGGCGGTTTTGAAGCATCGGGAGGCGGAATAATAATTAAAAGCAGGTGGCGGTTTCCGGACCACTGTCCGCTCTTAACTTAACATGAAAGTTGCTTTAATCCACGACCACCTTGCCCAAGAGGGCGGGGCGGAAAAAGTTTTAAAAATCTTGGCAGAAATGTTTCCGGAGGCACCAATCTACACGCTTCTTTACGAGAAGAAAAATGTAGATAAAAATTTTGCCGGCCGACACATTGAGACCTCAATTATTCAGAGGTTACCCGGTGGCGTCCGCCACTATAAGTGGTATCTTTTTTTCATGCCGATGGCGGTTGAATTTTTTGACTTGCGTAATTTTGATTTAGTAATTTCTGATGCCAGTGCTTTTGCTAAAGGTGTTATCACTTCTCCTGAGACTGTGCATATCTGCTATTGTCATACGCCCACTCGTTATCTTTGGAGCGATGCCCATCAGTATTTAAATGAACTTAAATATAATAAATGGGTAAAGAAAATTATTTCTTTAACTCTCGGCCGTCTGCGTCTTTGGGATTTTGTCGCCGCTCAGCGAGTTGATCACTTTATTGCTAATTCGGCCACCGTCCAAAAACGAATTATTAAATACTACCGCCGTGATTCCAAAATTATTTATCCGCCGGTAGAGACAGAAAAATTTAAGATTAGTGATTTGAGCCGACAGAGTCGATCCGAGCGCTATTTTCTCCTTGGTTGTCGTTTGGCACCCTATAAGCGGGTGGATATTGTGGTTCAAGCTTTTAAGGCCTTGGGCCCGGATTTTCGCCTTAAAATTTTCGGCGATGGCTTAGATTTGCCGCGCTTGCGCCAGTTGGCGGGAGAGGCTAGTAATATTGAGTTTTTAGGAAGAGTGAGCGAAGAACAAAAGGCTGGGTTATACGCTCATGCTTTGGCCTTTATTAATCCTCAGGAAGAAGATTTTGGTATTACGGCGGTGGAAGCGATGGCGGCTGGCCGGCCGGTTTTAGCCTATCGTCGCGGTGGCGCCACCGAAACTGTTATTGAAGGGGAGACGGGCCTTTTCTTTAAAGAGCAGACAGCCGCCGCTATTATGGATTTAGTTCGACGTTTTCTTAGTGATTTAGATACTGGCAGTCAGGTTTGGGATAGCGTTGTTATTAGGCGCCACGCTGAACAGTATTCGGTGAAGAATTTTAAGAAGCAGATTGTTGAGTTTATCCACGGTCAAGGTTTAGAAATTTAATTTAAACTATGAAGATTGGGGTCGACATTAGAGTCTTGATGGATAAGCAATATAGTGGTGTTTCTGAATATAGCTCTGTGCTTTTGCGCGAGCTTTTACGGATTGATAGCGATAATGAATATCGTTTATTCTATAATTCTTTTCGTGATGTTAGCGCCCGTATTGGTAGTTTCAGTAACTCCAATTTAAGCATCAAGAAAAGTTCTTACCCTAATCGTCTTTTTAATTATTGTCTGCAGAAAGGTTTTGCCTGGCCCAAATTAGATCGTTTGATTGGTGGCGCAGATATTTTTTGGTCTCCTCATATTAATTTTACCAGGCTGTCTCCGGAGACTAAGCACGTTCTTACTATCCACGACATTTCTTTTTTACATTATCCAGAATTTTTTAGTTATCGAAAAAACTTTTGGCACCGGGCTTTAGCTTTAAAAAAATTAACCTCCCAATGTACGGCGATTGTGGCTGTTTCTGAAAATACCCGACGCGATATTATTGATTTACTCAATGTCCCTGAAGAAAAAGTACATACGATTTATTCTGGCCTTAACCTCGGGGTGCCGATGCCCGGTCCAGAAGAAGAGCGTAATTTTTTTCGCCGTCATGAATTGAAAAAACGCTATATTCTCTATTTAGGGACAATTGAACCACGCAAGAATATTGCCGGTTTGATTTATGCCTATAATCGTCTGCGTGATGATAATGTTACTCTAGTGGATTTACAGCTGGTTTTGGCTGGGGCTAATGGCTGGCGTAATCGCGGTATTTATCGCGCTTGGGAAGAATCGCCTTATCGTCGCGATATTAAATTTTTGGGATATGTTTCTCCTCGGGAAAAAGAATTACTTTATCGTCGCGCCGAAACTTTTATCTATCCTTCTTATTACGAAGGTTTCGGTTTGCCGCCCTTAGAGGCGATGTCTCGTGATTTGCCGGTGATTACCAGTAATGTCTCGAGCTTACCTGAGGTGGTGGGCTCGGCTGCTTTGGCGGTTAATCCTCATGATATTAATGAAATTGCTAAAGCCTTGGAGTTGGTTTCCACTGATACCGATTTGCGGGAGAAGTTAATTAAGGCCGGTCGGGAGCAAATCAGGCTTTTCTCTTGGGAGAAGACGGCTAAGCAATATTTAGAATTATTTAAGAGTCTATAATATGCGGGCAATTGTGCAAAGAGTAAAGGAGACGGCCGTCAGCGTTGAGGGTCAAGAAATCAGCCGGATTAAGGCCGGTTTTTTGATTTTACTCGCGGTCAAAGTTGGTGATACTGAAATTCAGGCCAAAAAAATGGCGGAAAAAATCGCGAAACTGCGGATTATTGAAGACGGAGAGGGAAAGTTAAATTTATCCCTGATCGATAAGCAAGAGGCGGTGCTTTTAGTCTCGCAGTTTACTTTATATGGTGATTGCAGTCAGGGCAACCGTCCCAGTTTCATTGTTTCCGCGCGCCCAGAGCAAGCCCAGCCTTTATTTGATTTAGTGGTCTCGGAAATTAGAAATCTCGGTTTAGAAGCGGCCACTGGTTCCTTCGGCGCCTATATGCAGGTTAGCTTAGTTAATGATGGTCCGACTACTCTTATTTTAGAAGTTTAAAATCATGTTGAAAAAGAAGAAATTAAAAATTTTAGTAGCGATGTCGGGCGGAGTTGATTCTTCCGTGGCTGCGCAATTACTCAAGAATCAGGGACATGAAGTCGCTGGTGTTTTTTTGCATTTTTGGAAAGATGAAAAAGCCCCGGAGAAGACCGAAAATAAATGTTGTTCCCTAGAATCATTTTTAGACGCCAAAGCAGTGGCTAGTCAAATTGGCATTCCTTTATTTTCTTTTAATTTTGCTCAGGAATTTAAAACAGCGGTAGTTGATTATTTTTTAGCCGAATATGCGGCCGGGCGCACCCCTAATCCTTGTGTTGTTTGTAATAAGCAGATTAAGCTTGGTTTGCTTTTAAAGCACGCGCGGGCTTTAGGATATGATGGTGTGGCTAGCGGACATTATTTAAAAAGATTAGATAAGGATGGCGAGGCTAGAGTTTTCCGGGCCAAAGACGCTAACAAAGATCAATCCTATTTTCTCTATACCTTTACTCAGCAAGAACTGAAACATCTATATTTTCCTTTAGGCAATTATTTAAAGCCCCAAGTGCGAGTCTTAGCAGCTAAATATGGCTTACCGACAGCTTCGAAAAGTGAGAGTCAGGACATTTGCTTTCTTTCTGGGGCGCATAATAATTTTTTAAAGCGGCATTTGCAGTTAAAACCCGGACCAATTAAGCGGAAAGAAGATGGTCAAGTTATTGGCGAACATCAGGGTTTAGCTTTATATACCGTTGGGCAGAGAAGAGGTATTGAAATTGGCGGCACCGGTCCTTACTACGCGGCAGAAATGGACTATGATAATAATATTTTATGGGTAGTGCGGACTTGGGATGACAAGATTCTCTATCGTTCGGACTTTAGCGTTAGTATTGCCACTTGGTTAGACAAGAAAGTGCCGTCTCTGCCTTTATCCTGTCAGGTTGTTATTCGTTACGGACATGCGCCTTTAGCTTGTCGCTTAGAGAAAGGTAGAAGAAAAGGAGAACTAAAAATATTTTTAAAAAAAGCGACTAGAGCAATTACTCCCGGTCAGAGTGCTGTTTTTTATCAGGGTCGTCGGGTCTTGGGCGGAGGAATTATTGATTAATTTTTTACTTATTTTTTCCTTATAAGGAAAGGAGCTTCGGCTCTTTTTTCTTTTCTATTTTGCTTGTGCTATAATCATTCTTATTCATTATTTTTTTTATCACTATGTCCAAACTGAACGAAGTTTTTAACCGTCTGCAAGAACAGCAGAAAAAACAGCGCGAATTAAAAAAGATGTACCGTGAAGCCTTGGCGGTTAATGGTAACTATCATGAAGTGATAGAGGAATTAGAAGCTTTAAAGATTAAGAAAAAGCAGATTGAAGCTTCAGTTAAAGCCGATTTAAAAGAAGAATTTGATAAATTAGAAGGTTTGAAACTTAATATTGCCGGTGATAAGCAGATGCTCAGCGATATTGCCTTAACGCAGTTGACCAAAGGTGAGCCGGTAAAGGTAACTGATGAAAATCAAGTGGAATACGAACCTCTGTTTAGTGTCCGTTTCCAAAAGGTTAAATAACTCGAAGATCAACAAAAAAGACCCTAAAGGGTCTTTTTATGTGCCGCGAGAGGGAATCGAACCCTCACGGAGTCTCCCCCACACGAGTTTGAGTCGTGCGCGTCTACCAGTTCCGCCACCGCGGCTCTCGGAGTTTTACGAATTCTAGTATAATAAATAAAAATTTAATTGTCAAAGCAACGGTTTTAAGATATAATAACTTTGTCCAAGTTCTGGATTTTACTCTTTTTTTCATAAAATTGTTGTTTGCTTGTATGGGAAAAATCATTGCCGTTGTCAATCAAAAAGGGGGTGTGGGTAAGACCACAACCACCGTCAATTTAGGAGCTTATCTGGCTGAAGCCGGCAAGGAGGTCTTGCTGGTTGATTTAGATCCGCAAGCTAATGCTACTTCGGGCTTAGGTATTGAGCATCAGAAATTAGAAGCCGGCGTCTATGAGGCTCTCTTAGGGCAAAAACCGCTCTATTCTGTGATTAAGCGTACCGTTCAGCCTCGCTACAGCGTAGCCCCGGCCACAGTGGCCTTAGCGGGCGCAGGAATTGAGATGGTGGCTTTAGAAAACCGGGAATTTCGCTTAGCTTTGATGTTGGAAGAATTGCGTTCCGAATATGATTATATTATCGTTGACGGCCCTCCATCTTTAGGCTTGCTTACCGTTAACAGTCTAGTAGCCGCTGATGAAGTCTTAATTCCCATCCAAAGTGAATATTATGCCTTAGAAGGCCTGGGACAATTATTAGAAACAGTACAGCTAGTACGAGATAATCTCAAACCGTCTTTAAATATCATGGGCGCGGTGGTGACAATGTTTGACCGCCGCAATAAACTATCCGGGGCTGTTTTAGAAGAATTGAAGAAATTTTTTCCGGGTAAAATTTTTGATTCGGTCATTCCTAGAAGTGTAAAATTAGCGGAGGCTCCTAGTTATGGTCGCAGTATTCTCCATTATGATCCTAAGTCTAATGGGGCTAAGGCTTATGAAAGTTTAGCTCAAGAGGTGATAGCTCTAGAAAAGGGTGTTTAGTTATGAAAGATATTCTTATTGCCACTGCTAATCGCGGTAAAGCTCGGGAAATTGAAGTTATTTTTCAAGGCTCTTCTTTTCGTCCGCATTTTTTGTATGAATACCCAGATTTACAGAAGATTAACATTCAGGAAAACGCCCAGAGTTTTGAGGGTAATGCTTTAATTAAAGCCTTGTTAATCGGTCAGGCTTCCGGCATGATTACTTTAGCCGATGATAGCGGCATCTGCGTTGAGGCTTTAGAAGGGGCGCCAGGAGTACTCTCAGCTCGTTATTCGGAAGAAAGAACGGATGCAGCTAATAATCAAAAGTTGTTATTGGCTTTAGCCGGAATACCAACAGAAAAGCGTAATTGCCATTATCATTGCAGTGTGGCGATTTATAATCCCCTTGATAATTTTGTGGCTACTACCGTTGGCGTTTGGCAGGGAAGAGTGGCGGAGAAAGAGAGTGGTGACCGCAGTTTTGGTTACGCCCCGATTTTTTTGGCTGCAGAATTTAATTACGAAAAAAGTAATGCCGAGTGCGACCCGGAAGAGTTAACCGCTATCAATCACCGGGGCAGGGCTTTCCGGGGGGCTTTAGAAATTTTGCAAGAAAAATATTAAATTAAAAATATGGCGCAAGCTTTAGGTCGGGGCTTAGGCTCCTTGATTCCCAAAAAAACATTTACGCCCACTACCAGTGAAGAATCGGCAGTGGTCTCTCCGCTTATTCCCGACTCTGAGCGTCTTTTCCAAATATCTCCCGATGAAATTGTGATCAACCCCTATCAGCCCCGTCATAACTTCAGCGAGATTTCTTTAAAAGAATTAATGGACTCAATTAAAGAGCACGGCATCTTACAGCCTTTAGTAGTAACCCGTAAAGATGGAGCTTATGAACTTATTGCCGGTGAGCGTCGCTGGCGTAGTGCTAAGCAATTAGGCTTGAAAAAAGTACCTGTTTTAATCCGAGAAGCAAGCGAACAGAAGAAGTTGGAATTAGCTTTAATTGAAAATCTCCAGCGCCAAGATTTAGATCCAGTGGAAACTGCCCGCGCCTATAGCCGTTTGATGACGGAGTTCAATTTAACTCAAGAGGAAACTGCTCAGAAAGTGGGTAAAGCTCGTTCTAGTTTAGCTAACTCTTTACGCCTGCTTGATTTACCCTTAGAAATGCAGGAGGCTTTAAGTTCTGCCCGTATTACCGAAGCCCATGCTAAATATTTATTAGGCATTAGTAATCCCACTCAGCAGGCAATTTTATTTAAAAAGATCATTAATCAAAACCTATCAGTTTTGCAGACCCATGAGGAGACTAAACGCTTCGGTGGCACTAAAGCGGCGCGGGTAGTCGTTAATTATGCGGATCAGAGCCGGGAAGAGCAGTTACGTTCTTTTTTCGGTACTAAGGCGAAGATTATCCGTTCTGGTCGGGGTGGCCGGGTTGTCCTTGATTTCTATAGCGAAGAAGAGTTGGGTAATATTATTGACAAAATTGAAAATATTTAGTATTTTTGTTTACAGATCCTTTAATCAAATATCATGGATAGTGACCTTTTAAAAGTGTTGTGCTATATCGCCCTTATTATCCTTGTTGTCCTGGCTTCCGGATTCGTTTCTGTCCTCGTCCGCATGCCCAAGGTCGGACAAGGGAAAAATATGCATCTATTGGAACCGTGCGACGACTCAAACAATGTTTAACCCTTTAAAAAGAGGGGCCCCAAGCGGCCTCTTTTTGTTTTTTTCGGCAAGATTTTGCTTCTTTGGCAAGATTGCGACTTCAGGATAAAATTGTTATAGTAGAGAGATAGAAAAATGTTAAAAATTTTCTTATTTTTGCATGTTTGTTCACCTCCACAACCACACGCACTATTCCTTGCTCGACGGTCTCACTAAGATCGATGAGTTGGTTAATCGTGCTAAAGAAGAAGGCTCAATGGCGGTGGCCATTACTGATCATGGCGTTCTTTATGGCGCCATTGAATTTTATCAAAAATGTAAGAAGGCAGGCGTGAAGCCGATTATCGGAGTGGAAGCTTATCTAGCTCCAGCTTCGCGTCATGACAAAAATACCCGGGCTGATGGCCGTAGTTATCATTTGGTTTTATTGGCGGAAAATAACACTGGCTACAAGAATTTAATTAAATTAGTATCTTTAGCTCATCTCGAAGGTTTTTATTATAAGCCCCGCATTGATTGGGAGTTATTAACTCAGCATCATGAGGGCTTAATTGCCACTAGCGCTTGTTTAGGCGGGGAAATCTCTCAGTTAATCTTGAGCGGGGATTTAGCTAAAGCCCGAAAGCGAATTTTAGAATATAGTGAGCTTTTTGGGCAGGATCATTACTATTTAGAAATAATGGACCACCCAGAATTAGATGGCCAGGAAAAAGTTAATCAACAATTAATTGCTTTTTCTAAAGAGCTGGGTGTTCCTTTGGTGGCGACCAACGATGTTCATTATTTCCGTCCCGAAGACGCCGAGGCGCAAGACATTCTTCTTTGTTTGCAGAATAAAAAGAAAATTGATGATACCGACCGGATGCGGATGATTGGCCACGGTGATTATTCGATGCGGCCGGCGGCAGAGATGGAAAAAGTTTTTGCTCATGTGCCTGAGGCCATTGCCAATACCGTCAAGATTGCGGACATGTGTCACCTCGATATTCCTTTGGGTGAAATTCAGTTGCCTTTTTTTGATGTCCCCGAAGGTCATGATGGTGATTCCTATCTACGTTATTTATGTGAACGCGGTTTAGAAAAAAAGTATGGCTTGATTAAAGAGGGTAATTCCTATCGTCTTCAAGACGGCCAGAAGCTAATTATTCATAATCTTTCTGTAGAAAAAATTCAGGAGCGCCTTGATTATGAGTTAGGGGTTATTGCCAAGATGGGCTGGCCTTCATACTTCTTAATCGTCTCTGACTTTGTTAATTGGGCTAAAGATAATAAGATTGTGGTTGGCCCTGGTCGCGGTAGTGCGGCTGGTTCTTTAGTTTGCTATCTAACCGGCATCACCAACCTCGATCCCTTATTATATGACTTGCTCTTTGAGCGTTTTTTAAATCCTGACCGTATTTCCATGCCTGATATTGATATGGACTTTGCCGATATCCGTCGAGCAGACGTCCTCAACTATGTGGAAAAAAAGTATGGACAGGACCATGTCGCTCAGATTATCACTTTTGGAACAATGGCAGCCCGGGCGGCTGTGCGCGACGTTGGTCGGGTGCTCGGTGCTCCTTATGATTTCTGCGATAAGATTTCCAAAAGTATCCCGCCACTAACAAGCCTAACTAAAGCTTTGGCGGAAGTGCCAGAAGTAAAAGGCCTTTATCAAAATGACCCGGAAGCTAAAAAAATTCTAGACTACGCTAAACGTCTAGAAGGAGTGGCGCGCCATTCT
Source organism: uncultured Gammaproteobacteria bacterium (assembly GCA_964616855.1). GTDB lineage: Bacteria > Patescibacteriota > Patescibacteriia > Patescibacteriales > UBA12465. Next base: position 392,315 of record CAZTUJ010000001.1, read on the forward strand.
TCCACTCATGCCTGCGGGGTTTTAATTACCCCCAAGCCTCTAACTGAATACGTGCCTATTCAATATGCTTCTTCAGCGGATAAAAGTATTATCTCTCAATACTCTCTGCACCCGGTGGAAGATTTGGGCTTGTTGAAGATGGACTTTTTGGGTTTGAAGAACTTGACGATTATCGAATCAGCTTTACGTATCATTAAAAAGACTAGAGGTTTAGAGATTGATATTGATAATTTACCGTTACATGATGAGGCTACTTTCCGCTTATTCCAGCAAGGGGAGACAACCGGTGTTTTTCAGTTTGAATCGTCGGGGATGAAACGTTATCTCCGCGAACTGAAGCCGACGGAATTTGAAGATATTATTGCGATGGTGGCTCTATATCGGCCCGGACCGATGGAGTGGATTCCTGATTATATTGCCGGCAAGCATCAGGAGAAAAAAGTTGTCTATCTCCATCCTAAATTAGAGCCGATTTTAGCGCGTACTTATGGTGTGGCCATTTATCAGGAACAAGTCATGCAAATTTCCCGCGCTCTAGCTGGTTTTACTCCAGGGGAGGCTGATGTTTTGCGTAAGGCCATGGGAAAAAAAATTGCCGCCTTGTTAGCTGAACAGAAGGAGAAGTTTATTGATGGTTGTGTTAAAAATGGCATTTATAAGGAGTTGGCAGAAAAAGTTTTTTCTTTTATTGAGCCTTTTGCTGGCTACGGTTTTAACCGCAGTCATGCCGCCTGCTATGCCATGATTGGCTACCAAACCGCTTATCTAAAAGCCCACTGGCCGGTAGAATTTATGGCCGCCCTTTTGACTTCCGATCAGCATGATAGTGACCGAGTAGCGATTGAAATTGAAGAATGTCGGAGTATGGGATTGAAAGTGATGCCCCCCGATATTAACGAATCCTTCGATTCCTTTACGGTCGTTACCGCCGGCACCAAAGAGAACCGGATTGCGGATGCTAATGAAAAGGTTGATACTATCCGTTTTGGTTTGAATGCTGTTAAAAATGTGGGCGAACATATTGTGGAGGTGGTGATTGAAGAAAGAAAACAGAACGGCCCTTATGCTGATGTCTTTGATCTTTTAGAAAGAGTTAATGATCGCGATTTGAATAAAAAATCTCTAGAAAGTCTGATTCGGAGCGGGGCTTTAGAAAGTTGTGGTGAGCGCGGCTTCCTTCTGGCTAATCTGGAAAAATTTCTCCTTTTTAATAAAGAGATATCGAAACAGCAGGAAAGTCGGCAGGTTAGTCTTTTTGCTTCTGCCCCCGAATTTAGTTCTCTATCTCGTCCTCAGCTTTTAGAGGCAGACCCGGTGGCCCCGATGGATAAATTATCTTGGGAAAAAGAATTGTTAGGCCTTTATATTAGCGATAACCCCTTATCGATGTTTTCTTCATATCTCCAAGGCTTTAGTATTCCTTTAGCACAGCTAGGGAAACATCGGGGTGATGATTATGTCGTGGTGGCAGGGGTAGTGACTACAATGAAGAAAATTATTACCCGTAAAGGTGAATCTATGCTGTTTGTTAAAATTGAAGATAAGAGCGGCAGTGTAGAGCTTTTAGTTTTTCCGGGTTTATTAAAGAGCACTTTAGAATTATGGCAAGATAGTTCTCTAATTATCGGTCGGGGCCGACTTTCAGAAAAAGATGCTGATTTAAAAGTTTTGCTTGATCAAGCCGCTCCTTTACGCGCAGATAAGCCGCAGGAGTCTATTGATGAATTTAAGCGCTTACTCCTAGCCAATAAAGATAACGGTCGCTGGCGACGAACTGGAAATGGGGGCAATTGGAATAATGGTGCGGTGGCGGCTAATAAAGTCTTAGCGGTTGCCTCTGCTCCTGCACTTGTTAGCCCTAGTCCTAAAGAATTGGGCCCGGTTTTAAGGATCGCCTTTAAGCGCCCCCCTAGTCCTGATCAACAGGCAAGCTTAAAAGAAATTTTGGCTACTTATCCAGGTTCAAGTCCGGTGTATTTACGGGTACCGGAAGGGAAGAAGGACTTGGTTGTAAAAATTGGTCTAGCGGTTGATGATTCGCCCGCTTTACGCGCTCGTTTACAGTCCGAGTTTGCCGGCTTTGCTCAGATTGTTGTCGCAGAGACGGATATTACCCCTGTTTCTTCGGGTAAAGTTTGAAAGAATAATTGTTAGCTTGTTAAAAATTTGATATAATAAAAAAATCAGAACATCGCTTGTAGGCGATGACCTTATTCTTCATATAACCGGCTTGTCCGGAGGAAACAAGCTTATGCCAAAAATAAAAAAAGAAGCCGAAAAGAAAACGGCTGTTCGCAAAGCGCGCCCTAAACGCGTAGTTAAAAAAGAAAAAGTTTTATCTCAGATAAAACCTATTACCATTGATGTCATTGCTGATGATGAGGAGGTGTTTTTTCGGCAACCTAATGCCGAGTTACCAGAGGACGATGCTGTAGGCCGAGAAGAAATGGATGTGCAAAAAAAATTCTTTTCTGACCTAGTGGCGGAAATTAAGGATAAAAAAGTTGAGAAGACTGATTTTAATGCTGTCGCGACTAAAAATAACACTCCTCAAAGAAAATCTTTGAATCTTTATCGCCGTATTGCCTTGCAGTTTGTAGGACTTACCGTTTTATTACTCTTAGTAGTTGCCTATTTCTTTTTACCGAGCTTAACCATTTCTTTGCGCCCTAGCGCCGAGGCCGTGGCTGATACGATGACATTTAAGATTATTGCTGAAGATAGTGAAAGCGAAGAGCCGGCAGCGGCTAACAGCCGTAGCCTAAAAGGAGAAATTAGGGTTTTACCTTTGAGCGCGGAAAAAGTCTATGAAGCTAGTGGCGAAGAGATTTTGGGAGAAGAAGTTATTGGTGAAGTCACTTTACATAATGAATATAATAAAGCCCAACCCTTAGTAGCTAAGACGCGTTTGCTTAGTACCGATAATAAGCTTTTCCGTTTGAGAGAAGCGGTTAATATTCCGGCTGGTGGGACCGTAAAGGCGGCCGTCTACGCTGATGAGAATTCAGAAGAAATGGCCATTGCCCCCACTCGTTTTACCATTCCCGGCCTTTGGCTCGGTTTACAGGACAAAATCTATGCTACTAGTGAAGAAAAATTTGAATACCGCCATCAAGTAAAGAAATATGTAAAACAGAGAGACCTAGATCAAGCTTTAAGTGATATTAAAAAAACTCTAGACAGCAAGGCAGAAAAATCCCTTAATTCTTTAGATGATGTTTCTGTTGCCATGGCCTATTCTTTGGATGAAAATGCGGCTATCGTTAAAGTGGGGGCTAAGTTAGGCGAGGAGGTGGCTGAATTTACCGTTTCCGCGGAAAATAATTTAGCAGTAGCCCTTTTTCCGCAAAGTGAAGCTGAGAATTTGGTAAAGGCTAAGTTGGCCTTCTTGTTGCCAGATGATAAGAAGCTGTCTTCTTTTGATAGTAATGAGATTGATTATCGCCTTGATTCCTTTGATGCCGAGTCTAAAACTGGTAGTGTCACTGCTAGCTTCAAGGGCAGTATGTCTTTGCGCACGGATGCTAATATTATTGATAAGCGTCAGGTGGTTAATCTTAATCAAACACAAATTTCTGAATATTTAAGCGCTTTTCCGGAAATTGAATCTTATGAGCTTAATTTTTTCCCCAGTTTTATTAAGCGCGCCCCTAGTTTAGCCGATCGGATTAAAGTTGAAGTTATTCAATAAGCAATTGAGTTTATAAAAAAGACGCTAACTAGCGTCTTTTTTAGTATTTACGATTATTTTAGAATAATCCGAGAATTTTGTTTTTGTTTTTTTTCTTGGGGGCGGCTTTACTTTTTAAAATCTTCAGGGCTTCTTGATAGCTTTGACCTTGGTGGAGCATGGCATTAATTGCTTTACCTAGGGCGATGGCCTCTGTTAGGGGCCGTTGGTGGAGGTTGCGGCCGACAGCTAAACCGGCTGAGCCATTTTTCAATTGCCGTTCAAGGTGTTTCAATAACTCTTCCGCTCCTTGCTTGCTGCCACCGACGCAAATAACCTGAGTTTTGCCGGCCGCCTTAATTACTTCTTGAAAAGCATAGGCTTTTTTATCTGAATTAGCGGTTTTATAGGGATACTTAACTTTAACAAAGTCAGCCCCTAGGCAAGCAGCGACGCCCGCACCGCCGGCAATTAGGTGGACATTATCTTCGTCCTTAATTTTAGAGTTACGGGGATACATCCAAATAATGGCGAGCAGACCGGCTTGGTGGGCGGCTTGGATAGTAGCGGCCGCTTCTTTTAGCATTTCTGCTTCGCGTTTACCGCCGAGATAGACCGTATAGCCAAGACCAACAATTTTTAGCTTGCTTTGCTCTTGAAAGCGGATGATTTGATCAAGTGGGAGCCAAGCGGCACTGTAGCTGTCATCAGGACTGCTATCGAGAGGGCTCTTGCCGTTTACTTTAAGGATGAAGGGCAGTTGGGAATAGTTATGGCCATAATGTGCCAGCAGGCCAATATGGACTGCCAGGACGGCTCCGGGTAAGCCTGCGGCAATTTGGAAAAGATGTTCAGGGGAAGCATCAGCGGGGGCAATCCCGGAACCATAAAAATCGGCATTGAGATGTTCCACTTTTTGATCGCCGGCGAAAAGAAAGAGGCGCCCGGTGTTATTGGTAGCAATTTTAAAATTACGCTCGTAAGTCGCTTTTTTCTTGTTGGGCACCGATAAAGGGATGGCTAATTTCGGCATAGGATTGGTTTTAAAAACTTAAATTATTATGCTATAATCAAATTATTCTTAATTATATCATATCTATGGAAAAGAAGAATAGAGTCAAGACAGGAGTGGATTTAAAAAAATATGAAGATTCGGGTGGCGTCACCATCGGGAAGATGCATTTTGGTTTGTGGCTATCTTCCAATCGCCGCCGTATTTTTAAAGGGATTATTATTTTTTTAATTATTGCTTCGGCCGGCATGCTAATTTATTCTAGTTATAGCTACGTCTTTTATCTTCTATATGGACGTGATGCCGATAAGGAGCTTAGCAATAGTTTAACGGAAAGCCAATTAGATACACAGGCTTATCGTGAAGCTAATGAGCCGATAGACTTAGAAATTGGCACGGTGAATGTTTTTTCCGTTCAAGGGCGCTATGATTTCTTTGTCCCTATTAAAAATCTAAATCCTAAGCATGTTAGTAATTTTAGTTATTGTTTTCGCGATGGCGCCGGCGTGGATTTACTCTGTGGTAGCAGTTTTATCTTGCCGGGCTCAGATAAATATTTAGTGGTGGCGGGCAAGGAGTTGGAACAGGTTCCTGGTGCCGTAAAGTTTGTAATTACAAATTTTGCTTGGCAGCGCTTGAATGCACATGATATTCCTGACTGGCAGACATATGCGGCGACACGTTTAAATTTTAGTATTTCCGATTTAAAATATAGCGCCCCTGATAATAGTGCTAAGAATCCTTTTCATAATCTTAGCTTTACTTTAAAAAATAATACGCCCTATCATTTTTCCCGTCTCCCCTTTGCTATTGTTTTATGGAATGGAAGTAATCCCACGGGAGTCAACCTGTCGGCTGCTGATAATTTTCTTTCTTCAGAGACCCGGGAAATTCATTTATCTTGGCCTTCCGGCGGAGAAAGGGCAGGTCGAGCGGAAGTAAAAATTGATTTAAATATTCTTGATAATTCAATTTATTTACCTTATCGGGGTGATAGTCAGCCTTAATTTATGTGGTTGCGCCTTAAACTTTATTTTAAAGAATTTGATTGGCTACTTTTAGCCGCAGTTGTATTATTATCTGCTTTTGGCTTGATGGAAATATACAGTGTGGCGCTAGGGCAGGGAAATTTAAATCTGCTTAATTTCTATAAGCAGATTCTTTTTATTGTTATTGGCTTATTACTTTTATTTATTTTTTCTTTAATTGATTATCGTTTTTTAAAAAGTTTACGCCGTTATCTCTACGGTTTTGGGGCCTTAATTCTTGGTTTAGTTTTATTACTTGGTTCCAGTATCCGTGGCACTCGTGGTTGGTTTGATGTGGCTGGTTTTGGTATCCAGCCGGTGGAAATTATTAAAATTATTCTTTTAATTTTTTTAGCCGGTTATTTTTCCGATTTGGCAACTAAAGTTAAAACTTTAAGGCACTTCATCGTTTCCGCTTTAAGCGCCGCCTTTTTAATGTTTTTAGTGCTCCTGCAGCCTGATTTTGGCTCGGCTTTAATGTTGGGCGCAATTTGGTTAGTGATGGTTATCTTGGCCGGATTTCCTAAAAAATATTTAATTGTTACAGGCACGGTGGCGTTAGTTGCCTTCATTCTCGCCTGGTCTTTCTTTTTTAAACCTTACCAGCAGCAGAGAGTTTTGACTTTATTTAATCCGGGTGATAATGCTTTGGCTGAGGGCTATAATATTTCTCAAGCAATTATCGCCGTCGGTTCTGGTTCCTGGCACGGCAAAGGGGTGGGCTTTGGTTCTCAATCGCAGTTAAAATTCTTACCAGAAGCGCAGAATGACTTTATTTTTGCAGTTATTGCTGAAGAATTAGGGTTTTTAGGAGTAAGCTTGGTTCTATTATTTTTTTCCTTGTTTTTTAATCGTTGTTTGGTGGCCGTAAAAAGATTACCCAATGATTTCAGCATTTACTTCGTGCTCGGGGCCGCGGGCTTGATTTTTATTCAAATGTTTATTAATATTGGTATGAATATCGGAATAATGCCGGTGGTTGGTTTGTCTTTGCCATTTATTAGTTATGGTGGCAGCTCCATCTTCTCCTTGTTTATTCTTACCGGTATTATTGAAAATATTATTATCAAATCGAAAATTAATTATTAGCCGCCGTCCGCTGAGAGAAATTTAGCTGAGAGGCGCTAGCAGTATCTATGGAATTAAAATTATTAGCTGAAATTAGAACAAAAAAAGAGAAATTAGCCCCAGACCAATTAGCCGGTATTTTATACGGTCGTGGCTTGGAGAGCATCCAGTTGAAGCTTAACTATAATGTTTTTAATAAGCTTTTTACAGAAGCAGGGGAATCAAATCTAATTTCCTTGTCTTTAGATGGACAAGAATTCCCGGTATTAGTCAAGGCTACCCAGAAGGATGTTTTAAAAAATACCTTTATCCATGTAGATTTCTATAAGGTGAATATGAAAGAAAAAGTCCGCGCTGAAGTTCCTTTGGAGTTTGTGGGTGAATCTAAGGCAGTCAAAGAACTGAGTGGTGTCTTTATTGCCAATATCGATGAAATTTCGGTTGAATGTTTGCCGGCTGATTTAGTTGATCACATTGATGTTGATATCTCTAATTTAAATGAATTTGGCGATTTGTTACGTTTAAGCGATGTGCACTTACCCAAGGGTATGGAAATTTTGCATCATGAAGGCAATGAAGTGGTTTGCGTCGTGGAAGAACCGAAGAAGGTAGTAGTTGAGGAGGTTGTTGCCGCGGAAGTAGCAGCTGCTCCGGCCGAAGAAGCAAAGCCCGCCCCTGAGGCTAAATAAAACCCTAAGGGTTTGATCGCTATGGAGGATAAAAATAAAAATTTCTTTTTTTCTAAAAAGGGAAGAGCCTTGTTGGCCCTCTCCCTTTTTGTATTATTTTTTTCCGCTCTTGGCTTATATTATTTTGTCTTTGCCCCTAACTGGTCTTGGTTAGAAAATCTTTTTGCTAAAAAGCCAGGAGTAGAAATTATTGAAGAAACACCAATAGTAGCTTCGACTAGCCCCATTTGCCCTGATTGTCAGCCGCGCTGGCTGGATGGGGTGTTGGTAGCAGCAACTGCTACTAATGTTTTTCCGGTTGCAGTGGTGATTGATAATGATATTCTCGCTCGGCCGCAAGCAGGGCTAAGCCAAGCCTCCTTGGTTTACGAAGCACCAGTAGAGGGCGGCATGACTAGATTCTTGGCAATTTTCCCAGCTGATGTAGATTTAAGCGCGGTCGGCCCGATTCGCAGTGCTCGGCCTTATTTTGTTGCTTGGGCAGAAGAGCTGGGGGCTCTTTTTGTCCACTGTGGCGGCAGTCCTGAAGCTTTAGAAGCGATTAGTAGCGCTTCTTTATACGACTTAAATGAGTTTTACAATAGTACTTATTTTTGGCGGGATCAGTCGATTGCGCGAACGGCTCCGCACAATGTTTTAAGTAATAGTGAAAAAATTAGCTCTTATTTAGATAAGCGTGGCTTAGTGGAAAAAAAGGCGGACGCTTGGTTGTTTAAAGAGGAGGGCGAACACGCCTCTTCTTCTCCAGATTTAAAAATTTATTTTAGTTTGAATTTTCAAACTTTATGGCGCTATAATGCCGACGCCAATGTCTATTTTCGTTTTTTTAATGGTAATGAAAGCGTGGATGAAAGTGGAGCTATTAGCGCCAAAAATATTATTGTGCATTATTTAGAGAGTGAAGTTTTAGATGCGGCTGGGCGTTTGCGTTTAAGCATGAACGGCACGGGCCAGGCTTTGATTTGTCTTGATGGCACTTGTCAGCCAGGCGAATGGCGGAAGAGTACTAATAACCGGACCCGCTATTATTATAAAAATGGGGAAGAGATAAAATTAAATCCAGGGGTGACCTGGATCGAAGTAGCGGATACTAATACAAGGGTAAATTGATTATTTTTCTATTTGGATAAAACGTGTGCGGCCGCTGAGGTCGGACACTTTTTTAATTTCTGCTTTTGGAAAAAGAGCCTTAGCTTTTTTTATTAGCCCGGTTGCTTGTTGAGGATTAATTTCCATCATTAAAGAAAAAGGCCGGTCTTTAAGGCTTGTCTTTAAATCATGTAAAAGTCGGCGGTAGAGAGTGAGTCCGTCGCGGCCGCCGACGAGGGCGATCCGAGGTTCGTGAGTCAGACTCTTTTCTGCCTGGTGTTCACGCGAACTAAGATAAGGTAAATTAGCGGCAATGAATAAAGCCCTACCTGAGGCGGAAATAAATTCTTTTTTAAAGGGTGAAAAAAGATTCCCTTGGCGGAAAGTTATTTTTTTATCTAGCCTTAAAGATAGAGCATTGCGGTGCGCCATCTTTAAAGCGGCGGCAGAAATATCTCCGGCATAAAAATGGGTTTGACGATAGCTTTGAGGAGATTCCTGGCGCCAAGCAGCGGCTAAAGAGAGAATTAGGGCGCCGGAACCGGTGCCTAAGTCTAAAAAATCAAATTGCTTATGGGCACGAGCAAACTCAAGGCCTGTTTCCACGATAATTTCGCTTTCTGGGCGGGGAATTAAAACCGCCGGAGAAACAAAGAAGTCATGCTGATAAAAAGACTTTTTACCCATTAAGTAAGCTAAGGGCCAGTGTTCTTGTCTTTTTTGTTGATATTTTTTAAAAAGCTTTTCTTCGCTGGCCTTTAATTTGTATTCGGGGTGGGCAAGCACCCAGGCTTCATTTTTTTTACAAACAAAAGCCAGGAGCGTGATCTTCTCCCGGCCTAAAGTATTTTTTTGATATAAATAGTCAGCGAGACTAGACATAGTCTTAGGCACGTAAGGCTTTTTTGACAGTTTTAATAATTTCTTCTAAGTCACCGTCCATAATGGCACTGAGATTGTGCCAAGATTGACCGGCGCGATGGTCAGTGAGGCGGTCCTGAGGGAAATTATAAGTTTTAATCTTGTCACTGCGATCGCCAGCGCCTACTTGGTCTTTACGGGCGCTTGATTCGGCGGCCATTCTTTCTTCTTCTTGGCGGGCTAAAAGGCGAGAGCGTAATACCTGTAGAGCCTTTTCTTTATTTTGATGTTGTGATTTTTGATCTTGGCAACTAACAATGATACCGGTGGGGAGATGGAGGATACGAATAGCGGAATAGGTGGTATTAACACTTTGGCCGCCCGGTCCGCTGGAACAGAAGGTATCAATACGGATATCTGACATTTTTAATTCTACATCTACTTCTTCTGCTTCCGGCAAAACCACGACCGTGGCGGTAGAAGTATGAATACGTCCTTGTTTTTCTGTGTCAGGGACGCGCTGAACGCGGTGCGTACCAGCTTCGTATTTTAAAGCGCCAAAAGCACCATTACCTTTGATGTTAAAGATTATTTCTTTAAAGCCGCCAATACCGATGGCGCTAGAGTCAATCATTTCTGTTTTCCAACCGCGACGTTCGCAGAAACGCACGTACATGCGGAAAAGATCACCAGCAAATAGAGCGGCTTCATCGCCGCCAGTGCCGGCTCGGATTTCTAAAATAGCGGATTTATGGTCATTGGGGCCCTGGGGGTGACGTTCTTCATCAATTTCTTCACGGACGCGGAGGAGACTCTCGTTTAACAGGGCTAATTCTTCGGTAGCCATGGCTTTAAGTTCATCTTCGCCCGTTTGCGTCAACATAGCAGTGTTTTCGGCAATTTCTTTTTCTATTCTTTCTTCAGTATTAATCAGTTTGATTAGATTTTTGAGAGCAGCGTGGGCTTGGGAAATTTTAATCATTTCCTGGGGCTGTTTTAATAGCTCGGGGTCGGAGAGGCGACGTTCAATGTCCGCAAATTTTTCTTTAATGTCTTCGTACATATAACGAGTGCTAAAAAAATAATTAGCTCTGTTGCTATTACTTCACTTGCAAGCAAGTTTAATAATAAGAGCTAATTATCTTTATGAGTGCGTATTTATTTCTTGGTGTTGAGAGTCACTTGCGCGATTTTCTTGATGTCTTTAGTTTTTACCACAACTTCTTTACTGGCTTTAGCTTCAGCGCGTTCGGCTTTCTTCACTTTTTTACCCTTTTTACCAGCAGAAGCGGTATCTTTAGCGGCTAATTTGGCGCCGAATTTCTCAACACGGCGGGCAGTATCAACTAATTTCTGTTTACCCGTATAGAAAGGATGGCAAGCGGAGCAAAGCTCAACTTTAATTTCCGGGACAGTAGAGCCGGTGCTAAAAGTATTGCCACAAACACAGGAAACTTGGCAATCAGTATGATATTGAGGATGGATGTCTTTTTTCATATAAATTTAAGGGAGGTTGGAAAAACCTCGGAATTTGTTTCTAATTTTGCGATAAAGGCACAAAAAAAGAAAATTGATTTTTTTCTTTGGTATTACGATAATATCATAACTTTAAAAATTAATCAATACCTGTTATACTAAGGACATACTCTTAGTTTTTCGACTCCATTTTTATGAATAAAGTCGCTAATATTGCGAAAAATACTTCTTACTTGACTCTTGCTCTGATCATTCAAAAAGTGATCTCTTTTTCTTATTTTATCCTTTTGGCTCGTTTTTTGGGTTTAGAAGTGCTCGGTCAGTATTATACCGCCATCTCTTTTACCACTATTTTTGCCATTTTTATTGATTTAGGTTTTGCTAGTGCTTTAACTAGAGAGGTGGCCAAAGATCAGACCAGGGCCGCCCAGTGGCTGCGGACGGTTTTGTCTTTAAAGTTATGGTTAGCGGCGGGCACGGTCATTTTGGCTTTAGGCGTAGCCGGTTTTGCTTATGACCGCTTTCTTTTACTCTTAATTAGTATTTCCGTCTTATCGATGGTGCTCGATTCTTTTACTAATACTTTTTTTGCAGTTGCCCGCGGTTTTTATAATTTAAAGTATGAAAGTATTGCTGCGGTTATTTTCCAATTAATTGTTCTGGCCCTGGGTGTTTTAGCTATGTTTCTGGTCTGGCCCTTGCCGGCTATGCTTGGCATCTTGGTGGCGGCGAGTCTGTTTAACTTCATTTATTCTGCCAATATTGTTAAACGACGCCTACAATTATCCATTCGGCCGGCGTTAAATAGGGAGATGGCGAAGCGCATTTTTAATATTAGTTGGCCCTTTGCTTTATATAATATTTTCCAGCGCTTGTTTACTTATCTCGATTCTTTGTTACTCGGCTTTATTGCCGGCTATGGTCAAGTTGGTCTTTATCAAATTGCTTTTAAGCTAATCTTTGCTTTGCAATTTTTACCAATGGCCTTTACCGCCTCTCTGTATCCGGCGATGAGCGCTTATTGGTTGAATAATAAAGAACAGTTGCGGGTTTCTTTTGAAAGGGCTTTAAATTATTTACTCATTATTTCTTTGCCCATTATTTTTGGTATTTTTGCTTTAGCTGATAAGGTTTTGCCTTTGTTTAAAGCCGGTCCCGAAGCAATCTGGCCTTTGCGTGTTTCTATCCTGGCCATCTTTTTTATTTTTTTAAATTTCCCCGTCGGTTCACTTTTAAATGCTTGTGATCGCCAGCGGCGCAATACCTTAAATATGGCGATTGTGACTGTTTTTAGTGTGGGCCTGAACCTGCTCCTGATTCCACGCTGGCAGGCCTTAGGGGCGAGCGTGACGGTTTTAGCTAGCAATGCCTTGATGTTTATCCTTGGCCTCCTTTCTATTCGGGGTTTAATTATTTATCGTCCGGCTAAGAATCTTAAAGTTTTAGCTCAAGCCCTTTTAGCGGCCACTTTAATGGCCTTGGTAATTTTCTGGGGGAAACAGCAATTTCATATTTTTATTGCCGTGATTGGCGGCGGCTTAATTTATTTTGTTGCTCTTTTTGCACTTGGTGGCCTCAAGAAGGCCGATATTACTAGCGTCATTACTTCTTTCCGGCGCTCTTAAATTATGAAACTACTACTTTGCACTTTAGAATATCCTCCCCAAATTGGCGGTGTTGCTAGTTACTATTATAATTTAATCTCAGCTTGGCCAAAGGCTGATTCTTGGCGAGTTTTGGATAATAGCGAAAAAAAGCTTTGTGCGGTCTCTGGGCCTTGGCCTTGGCAAAGAGCTTTTGCCGCTCTCTGGAAAGAGTTGCAGGCAAATCCAGCCGATTTAGTTTTTATCGGGCAAATTTTGCCTTTAGGGACCGTGGCCTTGCTTTTAAATATCATTAAACCCTTTACTTTCGGTCTTTTTTTACATGGCATGGATTTAAGTTTTGCTTTAAAATCACCACGCAAGCGTTTTTTAGCTAGGCTGATTTTAAAGAAAGCAAAAATAATAGTTTGTGCTAATTCTCGAGTCCAGGAAATTTTATTAGATTTTTTGCCTGATTTAAAAGACAAGGTAATGATTTTACATCCTGGAGCCACAGTTGGAGAAACTAATGTTGAGGTTAAAGCGGAATTGGAGAATCGCTATCATTTAGCCGGAAAAAAGATCATCTTTTCCCTTGGCCGTTTGGTAAAACGCAAAGGCTTCGATCAGGTGATTAAATCTTTGGAAAAAGTGTCGGTTAATCCTTGGCTTTATTTATTAGCTGGTGATGGGCCGGAAAGTGAATCTTTACGCGCTTTAGCCGCTCAAAGTTCGATATCGGACAAAGTTATCTTTACAGGGGCTCTCAGTGAAGAGGAGAAATGGTCTTGTTTGGATTTATGTGATATATTTATAACGACTTCTCGGGATTTAGATGGAGATTTTGAAGGTTTCGGTATTGTTTATCTGGAAGCGAATTTGATGGCCAAACCGGTAATTGCCGGCAATAGTGGTGGGGTCGCCGATGCAGTGATCAATAATCTTAATGGTCTTTTGGTTAATCCCGAAGACGCTGGTGAGATTGCCGCCGCCATTACTAAATTATTACAAAATCCAGCTGAAGCTTCTCGACTAGGTTTAGCGGGCAGGGAAAGGGCGGAAAAAGATTTTTCTTGGCCCAGCCAAGCGGCTAAACTTGCCGCCAGCCTAAAAGAAAGAATTAGTAGTATTTAAAGAATGGTCTATGATTTCTATTATTATTCCGGTTTATAATCAAGCAAAAAAATTAGCTTTAACCCTAGCTAGTATCGCCCAGCAAGAATATAAAGATTGGGAAGTAATTATTGTTAACGATGGCTCCCAAGATGATCCCGAAAAAACTTTTTCTGAGTTTGTTAAAAATATTGAAATAGATAATCATTTTATTTTTATCAATCAAGAAAATAAAGGGGCGCCAGCTGCCCGTAATCGCGGTTTTCGCGAATCTCAGGGTGAGTATTTATTCTTTTGTGATGCCGATGCTGATCTCTATCCCTCCGCTTTAGCGGAGTTAGTGGCGGTCTTGGATTTTAACCCTGAGGCTAGTTACGCCTATCCTTCTTTTCTCTGGGGAAAAAAATTATTTCGAGTCGGCCCCTTTAGTCCAGTTAAACTCCAAGCCGGCCCCTATATCCACACCATGGCTTTAATTAAGCGCTCTGATTTTCCGGCTGGTGGCTGGGATGAAAGCATTAAAAAATTTCAAGATTGGGATTTATGGTTGACGATGTTAAGCTCCGGTAAAAGCGGTGTTTGGGTAGATAAAGTGCTCTTTAAGATTGCTCCTGGTGGTACTATCAGTTCCTGGTTACCCTCTTTTGCCTATAAGCTGTTTCCTTTTTTACCAAGTGTGAAAAAATATCAAGCGGCGATGGCCGTGATTAAAAATAAACATGGATTATAAGAAGATAAAAAAATATTGGCAGCAGTATCGTTTATTTGTTGGTCTTTTTTTTCTGCTATTGTTGATTATTTTTTTGGCTTTAATTTTTTACAGTCGCCCCCACTTTCGCGTTCAGGCTAATGAGTGTATATTTTTAGTAGACAAAGCTTCTAGTCCCCGGCAACAATATCGAGGCTTATCGGGGAAGAAAGAATTAGCAATTAATCAGGGCATGCTTTTTCTGTTTGAGGGAGCGGCGGATCGCTCTTTTGTGATGAGAAAGATGAATTTTCCTTTAGATATTATTTTTATTAAAGATCACCGCGTTATTAATCTTTATCATAATTTGTCGCCAGAAGGAGACACTCCGCGTCAATCATATGATAGCGGTAATCCGGCGGATGCAGTTTTAGAAATTAATGCCGGCCGTGCCCGCGCTTGTCGTTTGGGCGTTGGCAGTAAAATTTCTTGGTAAGCTATGATTACTTTTAAACCACGTTACCCCTATTTTTTCCTGGGCGCTTTAATTCTCTTAGTTGAGCTACTTTCTTTTACCGCCTACTTTCTCCCGGAAATTCAGGTTTATCTTCTTGCCGCCTCTTTCTTGGCGGCCTTTTTATTAAGTTTATCTTCCCTAAAAATAGGCCTAGCTCTAGCTTTAGTAGAGCTAATTATTGGTTCTAAGGGGCATTTATTTTCAGCTGATGTTTTTGGTTTTAGTCTTTCTTTGCGCTTAGTTATCTGGGCGGCCTTAATGTTGGCTAGTTTGATTTTTATTATTCGTCACGGCTTTTTAAATTCTTGGCGTCAATCTGGTCGCTCTTATTATTTCTGGTTGCCATTTTTTGGTCTAACAGCCTTTGTTATTTTGGCTTTTGTTCAGGGCTTGATTCGTGGCTACAATCTTGGTGATATTTTCAGCGATGGCAATGCCTGGCTTTTCCTATCCTTAATTATTCCCTTGTTATTGGCGGGTGGGGTAAGGGAAGAAGGCGACCGCCAAGTTTTTCTAAAAATTTTCTTTTTGGCTAGTATTTTTTTAAGCCTAAAAACTTTAATCTTACTTTTTATCTTCTCCCATAATCTCAGTTTTATGCCCGATGTCTATCTCTGGGTGCGGCGTAGCGGGGTGGGGGAGATTACTGCCATGGGTGGTGGCTGGCAACGCATTTTTATCCAGTCGCAGATTTATGCGCCAATTGCCTTCTTTTTAACTCTCTGGCCACTGATTTTAAAGAGAGTGGAGAATAAAAAAGAATTTTTCTTAGCTGTAGCGAAACTATCTTTATTTTTAGCAGTAATTATTGTCAGTATGTCGCGCAGTTTCTGGCTAGGCTTTGGTCTCAGTGCCTTAATTATCGGCGTGCTTTGTTGTCGGCAAACTTGGTCTTTTTATCGTCGGGCCTTGTTTTATTCTTTAGCCTCCTTGGTGGGTGCCGCTTTAATTATTATTTTTGTAGTTAAGTTTCCTTTTCCCAATCCTCAGGCAGGCTTATCTGCTGAGGCCTTGGCTGCGCGTTTAGAGCTGAGCGGCGGGGAAGCGGCCCTAGCTTCGCGCTGGGCACTTCTACCTAATCTCTGGCAGGAGATAAAGAAGGCGCCCTTTCTGGGGCAAGGATTTGGGGCGACTGTTGGTTACTATTCTCAAGATCCACGGGTCTTAGCCCAAAACCCTGATGGCTGGTATCGCTCCTACGCCTTTGAGTGGGCTTATCTTGATACTTGGCTGAAAATGGGTATTTTAGGTTTAGCTGTTTATTTAGCTTGGATTTTCTCCCTCCTTTTTCTATTGTTGCGCGAGGCCTTCTTGAGTTCATCGGCTCTAGCTTGGTCTTTAGCCGCTAGCTTACTTTTCCTAATTATTGTCAATATTTTTACCCCCTATCTTAATCATCCTTTAGGCCTGGGCTTCCTGCTTTTTTGCTCTTGTTTTATCAAAAAAAATCCTTTATAATACATACTAATTGTCGCGCCCGGCGGGAATTTTTCCCCGGTCGTTTTAATCTTAATTTTTATTTATGTCCGAACAAATCATTACGCAAGAAGGTTATGATAAATTACAAGATGAGCTTAATCACCTCAGTTCTTTGAAGCGTCGCGAAATTGCCGAAAGAATTGAGCGGGCCAAAGATTTAGGGGACTTGAGCGAAAACGCGGAATATAGTGAAGCTAAGGATGCTCAGGCTTTAAATGAAGGTCGGATTTTGGAGCTAACTAATATTTTAAAGAATGTCACCGTGGTCGACAAACATGGCGGTAAGGATGAAGTTACCATGGGCTCTTTAGTTACTGTTAAGACTGATGGTAAGGAAAAGCAATATACCATTGTCAGCTTTAATGAAGCTGACCCCTTAAATGGTAAAATTTCCAATGAGTCCCCCTTAGGTGTGGCTTTTTTGGGAAAGCGTAAAGGAGCGGTTGTCAGCGTGGAAACTCCTCGAGGTGTTTTTGAATATAAGATTGTAAAAATAGATTAAAAATATGTCTGCAGAAAAGAACTTGGCACCGGGTAGCGAAAGGGAAGAGCGTTTGAAAAAACTGCTGGCCTTGCGAGAAGCAGGTATTAATCCCTATCCGGCGACGAGTAAACGTAATTATAGTATTGCCCAGGTTTTGGCGGATTTTGATAAATTGGCCGAAAAGCAAAGTGTAGTTACTATTGCTGGTCGTTTGCGTAGTTTACGTAGCCACGGTAATCTCAGTTTTGCTGCCCTAGAAGATGCTAGTGGTCAATTGCAGTTGGCTTTTTCTAAAAAAGAACTCGGTGATGAGAGCTATAAGCGCTTTTTGAAATTAATTGATACGGGTGACTTTATTGAAGCCACTGGCTTAGCTTTCTTGACCCATCGTGGCGAGAAGAGTTTAATGTTGTCTGCTTGGCAGATTCTTAGTAAAGCAATTGCGCCCATTCCGGATGCCTGGTATGGCCTTAAAGATGAAGATGAGCGCTACCGCCGCCGCTACTTAGATATTTTACTTAATCCGGAAACTAGAGACTTATTCTATAAAAAAGCCCTATTTTGGGAAGTAACCAGGGACTTTTTAAAGCGCCATGGTTTTTTTGAAGTCGAAACTCCAACTTTAGAAACTAGCACCGGCGGAGCCGAGGCTAACCCTTTCCGCACTCACCATGATGATTTTGATTTAGATGTCTTTCTGCGCATCTCTGTGGGTGAGTTGTGGCAGAAACGCTTAATGGCCGCCGGCTTTGAAAAAGTGTTTGAAATCGGCCGCGTCTATCGCAATGAAGGTTCTAGCCCCGATCATCTCCAGGAATTTACCAATATGGAGTTCTATTGGGCTTACGCTAACTATGAATTAGGGATGAAATTAGTCCAAGAACTATATCAAGAAATTGCTCTTAAAGTCTTCGCTAAGACCAAATTTAGTACTAAAGGGATGGAATATGACCTGGCGGGTGAATGGCCGCGCCTAGACTACCGCACGGCCGTCTTAGAGAATACTGGCATTGATGTCCTGACAGCCACGGAAGCGGAAATGAAGGCAAAATTGAGTGAGTTGCAAGTGAAGTATGAAGGCGATAATCGCGAACGTTTGACCGATACTTTGTGGAAATATTGCCGCCGGAGTATTGCCGGCCCTGTTTTCTTAGTTAATCACCCTAAATTAGTTTCGCCGCTTTCCAAGGCCAAGCCAGAAAATCCCGAACTAACCGAACGTTTTCAGATTATTATTGCCGGCAGTGAGGTGGGTAACGGTTTTTCGGAGTTAAATGACCCCGTAGACCAGCGGGAACGCTTTGAACTACAGCAGCAGTTAATTGATCGGGGCGATAAGGAAGCAATGATGCCGGACTGGGAATTTGTGGAGATGCTAGAACACGGCATGCCCCCGACCTGTGGTTTTGGCTTCGGCGAGCGTCTTTTTGCCTTTATGGTTGATAAACCGGTCAGAGAGACCACTCTTTTTCCCTTAATGAGGCCGAAAAGAGAAGCGGGTAAGGGCGGGGAAAAAGAAACCCTTGAAAAAAAATAATTAATTGTTATAATACCAATATCAGCAAAAATGGCTTTAAAGCAATGAAGCCATTTTTATTCGGGGATCGTCTAATGGTAGGACAACAGGTTCTGGTCCTGTTTATCGGGGTTCGAATCCCTGTCCCCGAGCTAAACACGAAAACAGGTTTAAAAAGCCTGTTTTCGTTTTAATATTAGATATATATTAAGTTTCAAAGCGGTTCTAACATTTTTGTGGTATTTATAGTATTTTTTAGAAAAACCTTTATTTTATTGGTCCATATTGGTTAGAATCCATTTGTCTGTTTTTTAAAAAATATTATTAAAATATTTTTAGTATTATATCATTTAGGCTGTATTATTATATTTATAGTAATTCTATTTTTTACTAAGATGAACAATTATGTTAAAATATAAATAATAAAGTAATTAAAATGCATTTAATATAAATATGAGTAAAGTGAAAATTTATACGTCTATTTTTTTGTTGTTTAATTTTATATTTTCTGGTATTTTATTGCCATTTAATGATGTTAGAGCCGATTCTAATAAGGTAATAACTATCACATTTGCTACAACACCGGTTTCGCCAGTTGTTAGTAAAACTCAATTAAAATATAATAAAGATTTTGTTCTAAGTTATAGTTTTGACGATGGACTAATAAGAGGTTACGATACCGCCTTTAAATATATGAACGGTGGTTATTCTGATTATCTTGGCCAATATTTTGGGGGGCTGTATTTTACTGATGGCGCTGGAAACAATGTACCATTTCGTGGTGGGTATGCTTTTTATGTCAGAAATGCTAGTTATTCAGATATTCACATTAATACCCCTAGCTATATAAAATGGACTCAATTGCAAGAAGCGGTTGATAGTGGTTGGAATGTATTTAATCATGGTTATACATCGGCGTCTGTCTCCGCAGATAACCCTAATTACGTTTATTACGTCGGTGACCCGGGTGGTCATGCTACTGGTTCTTTAGACTATACTTATGAACTTACACAAGCAAATGTTGATATTGCCTCTCATATTAATTTAAAAAATAATGCTGGCACGGTAACTGGACCATTAAACGTTTCTCAAGTAATTTTACCAAATGGTGATGATAATTATATTCAGCCAGCCTTTGATAATGGCTTTAATGCTGTTTATGCTCAAAGTGGAATCTTTCCCTTTGATGGAAGCACTACAACTGCGCCTACCTTTACGAATGTAAATAATCCAATAAGTAATAATCGTCATGTTATGCCTCGCTGGTTTGATTATGAATATAGATATTTATCAACAGGAGAATATCCTGGCGGTTTATTTAATCATGTTGATCAAGTTGCCTCATTAAGTACTAGCTCTACAAAATATTGGACTCAATCCTTTACTCATCACATTACTACTAGCACGTATCCCCCGGATTGGAACGGAGGGGTTACTTGGGATAGTTGGAAAAGCCTTATGGACCATGTTGAAAATACTTATGGTCGCTTTGGTAATGATAAAGCATGGGTAGCTGGAGCCGAAGAGGTTTATAATTACATGATGGTTAAGCAAAACTCCGTTGTGACTCAAAATTTAGTGGGGAATGTTTTAACTATAGAAATAGACACAACCAGTGTTCCGGCTAATTTAAAAAACTACGCCTTATCTTTACTAGTAAGTTCTGACAATAATGCTGTTATAGACAGTATCAACTATGGAACTGATTTTACTTATCATAGTGACAACAAGGCAACGGGACTTATTAATATTGATTGGGGTGTAAATTCTTATTCAAAAAATGATATTACTCGCGTTGAATCATTAGTTTCTGAAGCTGAAACGAGTAAAAGGAAGTCAGATATTGATATTGCTAGGTCTTATGTTGATTTATTAACAACTAATCCAGCCTCTATAAAGACTTCATATGTTTCTAGATTAGATGCCATAGTTGTGCCACTCCGAACTTGGTATATAAATGTAAAAGGTATTACTAATCTAGTTAATTGTAATGATTATAATGGCGCGACTACTACAAAATCTTATTCGCCATCAATCTATAATTGGAACTTATTTACCGTTGGTAACACTTCAGCTACTGCATGTGGTGACTTAAGTAATATAAGAGACTCAGATAATCAGATATCAAATATTTCTTTATCAAATACCGCTCCTTTTAAAAATGGTGGTTTGCCAACAGCCGATACTGGAAATAATTCAGCTATATACCCTGATGCGGTAATTGGTTCAGCGGGACAAATTTACAGTTCAGTCACAACACCAGCTAAAGTTAAAATATCTGGATTAGAGAGCATAAAAACGTATAATATTAAATTATACGGCTATACTTCTGCTACCGGCGCCACTGGTAATAGTGCTATTACCTTATATACTATAGGCAGTACAACCAAAGAATTAATTGTAAAATCAAATACAACAAGCACGGTTGAATTTCTAAATGTTATTCCAATTGCAGGAGAAATTGAAGTAACGGTCGCGCCCAAAGTTGCGGCTTGGGGGTATGGTTTTTTAAATGCCTTTGAAATTAAAGAAAATATTTTAGCTGCCCCGACTAACTTATCTTACAACTCTCCTAATACCTACATAAAAAATAGTGCTATTATCCCATTATCTCCAACTGTAACTGGTTTAGGAATAACATATTCTGTTTCGCCAACACTACCATCAGGATTATCCATAAGCACTTCAACTGGTATTATTTCTGGAACACCAACATCGGCCACCAGTTTGGCCACTTATACTGTCTCTGCGACTAATAATGGAGGCAGTACTACTTTTGGCGTTGTAATGGGAATAAATAATATCGCCCCAAATTCGCTGTCGTACAATTCACCGAATAATTTTACAAGAAATACCTCAATTACTCCATTGTCACCAACTGTAAGCGGAGAGGAAATTACTTATTCCATTTCACCGACACTACCAAGTGGGCTTTCTTTAGATGATTCAACCGGTATTATTTCAGGCACTCCAAGTGCAACCTCTACTCAAACTACTTATACGGTGACCGCAACTAACTCGGGTGGTAGCACTACTTTTGATGTCGTTATTGAAGTTAACCATGCCGCCCCAACTAATTTATCCTATGCCACGCCAAATAGTTATATTAAGGACTCCGCTATTACTCCGCTAACACCAACTATAACTGGTGCTGATTTAACTTACTCCATTTCACCGACACTACCAAGTGGGCTTTCTTTAGATGATTCAACCGGTATTATTTCAGGCACTCCAAGTGCAACCTCTACTCAAACTACTTATACGGTGACCGCAACTAACTCGGGTGGTAGCACTACTTTTGATGTCGTTATTGCTGTGGGTGATGTTATCTCTTACACACTGTCTTATCTGGCGAGTGCTAATGGTGCTATTACGGGCACAATATATCAATCAGTTGTCAGTGGTGCTAACGGCACTCAAGTAACCGCAACCCCTAACACCGGCTATCACTTTGTTGATTGGTCAGATGGAATATTAACTGCCGCTAGAACTGATTTAAATGTTCAAGCTAATAAAACAGTAACTGCTAATTTTGCAATTGATGAACAAAGTAATATTTCAAATCCTCAACTTAGCCTACCAGCAGCTATTGGCAGTGGTTTAAGCGATGAATCTATTCCAATGAACGAATCTCGTAGTATTGGTTCATTAACTAATTCTGGCACTAACATCCTAGCCTACATCAACTCTCAAGCTAATTTCCAGGCTCCAGAAAGTTCCAATGGCAATCAATTAGTAGGTCATAGTCTAACTATTTCCAACCTAAATTTAGCTACCAATATAATTACTCTTACCATCGCTTCTACTCCCCAAATACTAACACTACAAAAAGGAGAAACGAGGCTGGTTGATATAGATGGTGATGGCATTAATGACATTGAAGTTACTTTCACGGACGTGTATGTGAACCGCGCTGAAGTAACTGTTAAAGCGCTAAATGATATTACTCCGATAATTACTTCAAGCTCAGAAAGTAACACTGAAGCAGTTACTAATGAAGAGTTAAAATTGGCTACTAAAATAAACACTAGTCTGATTAAAAAACTAGCCGGTCGTATATTACTACAGGTAGAAACCAAGGGCCAGGCCTGGTATTTAGACAAGATTTCTCTAAAAAGATATTATCTAGCTGACGGCCCTAGTGCCTATCAAGCTCTCCGTAAGTTTGGTTTAGGTATTACTAATACTGATCTAAATAAAATACCAGTAGCGCCTACTTCTGTTTTGCCAAGTGACTATGCTAAGAGTGCTAATTACTCAACCGAGCTAACTAATAGACTGTCAGGTAGAATAGTTCTTCAAGTAGAAAACCATGGTGAAGCTTGGTACATTAATCCAGTCGATGGTTACAGATATTATCTAGCTAATGGAGGTGCTGCCTACCAGATAATGAGAAATTTGTCATTAGGAATTAACAATATTAATATTAGACAAATAAAAGTAGGAAATTGGTGAAAAATAAGTAAATTTTAGCTATTATCAGCCATTGAAGTTCGGAAGCTGTCCATCCAAGCGAGCATATATAAAATAGCCCTATTTCAGGGCTATTTTTAGTAGGGAGTTTATAGCTTTAGAACCATATGGTATAATTTTATGTAATAATAACATTATTATTTAATTGAGTTGTTTATTTATATGGAAATTAAAGAAATTTTTGGTCTATTATCGGCCATAGTGTTATTGATAGGTGGGTTGCCATACTTAAAAGATATTTGGCAAAAGAAAATTCATCCTCATATCCTGTCCTGGCTGGGGTGGTCTTTTATTACTGCTCTTGGTGGTTCAGCAATGTTGGCCGAAGGCAGTCGTTGGGTAGTGGCATTACTTTTTGCTAATACCTTGCTCTGCTTTATTATAGCTGGAATGGCCATTGTAAAACGAGTTGGTGTTTGGAGAGCCTCTGTTTATGATCGTTTATTTTTTGCTTTAGGTATTATTGGTTTGCTTCTGTGGCAAATATCTGATTTACCGGTTATTGCCTTAATTTTTGCTATAGTGGCTGATTTTTCTTTCGGGGTTCCAACAATAATTAAAACTTATAAACACCCTGAAACCGAAACTTATTTTGCTTGGGCGGCCTCGGCTACTTCTGGTTTATTATCTCTTTTTGCCATAGAGAGATTTAATTTTGCGGAGTTAGCCTATCCATTATATCTTTTTATTTTTGATACATTAGTATTATTGTTAGTTTTAAAGATTTTAAGAAGAAAAGTCGCTTAGTAAGGGAGAGGACTCTAAACGACTCAGCGTTATTTATTCAAAACCGTTCCAACTATATCCCAAACTCCGAGCCAAACATGAAAACAGGTTTTAAAAGCCTATTTTTGTTTTAATATTAGACACATTTTAAGTTCCAAAGTGGTTCTAACTATTTTATGATATTTGAGATAATTTATAGTAATCTTTAGAAAAGTCCCGATTTTATTGGTTTATATTGGTTCGAACCAATGTTCCTTTATTCGAAGTTAAGATATGGTATACTTAAGTAAATATTAAAATATGGCGAGCAAACAAATTGTAGTTGATTATATTATTGATCAGTTATTATCTCTTGGTAACGTAAGAGTCAGAAAAATGTTTGGCGAGTATGCTTTATATTGCAATGATAAGGTTGTGGCTTTGATTTGCAATAATAGATTGTTCGTTAAAATTACAGCTGAAGGCAAAAAATTTGTAGGTGGCGAATATTTAGAAGGCTACGCCTACAAAGGCGCAAAAGCATCAATTTTAATAGATGAGGATAAAATAGATGATTCTGATTGGCTCAGTGAGTTAATTAAAATTACGGCCTATAATTTACCAGTTTCAAAAATAATGAAAAATACTAAATAAGATATGAAACATAAACTAATCAAAATTGCAGCGAGTTTAATGATTATATTAATTTTTAGTATTTTCTGGCTATTGAAATTTATAAAATACGGCGCTAGCAACTGTGATACAAATGGAAAATCATGTGATTGTTTTTGTTGTAATTCATTCGGCTTACGAGGGTATGAATCTTGCGGAAATTACGGATTTATTGTTGGAGTTGGTATTGGTCTGGTAGCCATGTTAATTATATATTTATTTTTAAAAAATATTAATAAATCAAAAAAATAAAAAATAATTTTAATAATTTATATAATAAAATTATGAAAAAAATGCTTATAAAAATTTTTACCGGATTTGTCTATATTGCCATGGTGGTGGTAAATTTTTTGGCCAACGGTTTGCCCCTTAATAACCGTTCTACTGGAGCCATCTCAGATGCCTATCCAAATCTATTTGCTCCTGCCGGCGCAGCCTTTTCTATTTGGGGTTTGATTTATTTGTTGCTTGGCGCTTATGTACTCTACCAATTTGTAAACAAGGATCAAAAAATAGATGCTCTAATAAAAAAAATTAATCCATTTTTCATTACTTCTTCACTAGCTAATATAGCCTGGATATTCACCTGGCACTACGATTACATTGGCTTTTCGGTAATTATTATGGCGGCATTACTTTTTTTTCTTATCAAAATTGCCGACATTATTCGTGTGCAAAAATTTTCTTTACAAGAAAAACTCTTTATTTGGACCCCTTTTAGTGTTTATTTTGGTTGGATTACCGTAGCGACGATTGCCAACATTACTGTATTTTTAGTGAGTATTGGCTGGAAGGGATTTGGCATTGCTGATTTTATCTGGACAAGTATTATTTTGCTTGTTGGCACATTAATTGGAATTTGGCGCATGCAAAAAGACAAAAATATTGTCTACGCATTAGTGCTTGTCTGGGCGTATTCTTGGATACTTTTTAAACACTTATCTTTGGGAGGATTTGGTGGGCAATATCCTTTGATTATTGCCACCGTGATAGCGTGCTTAATTTTATTTGTGTTATTTATTGAAAAAATTACCAAATATCGGATCAAAATGAAATTAAAAAAATAATATAAATTTTATGAAAAAAACAGCAGAACAAGCTTTAGCGGAAATATTTGATGAATATAAAAATCAGGGGCTTATTTCTTTGTATTTATACGGATCAATTTTAACAAGCGATTATATTGAGGGTGAAAGCGATATTGATTCGATTGGTTTTGCCTCTGAAGATATGGCTCTATCCCTTGAAAATGAGATAAAGAATAAGCTATGTGAAAAAACTGATTTTGATAAATTTGGTTTTAGGCTTTTATATAAATCAGAATTAGATACTGGCATCATTAAAGGCAATCTCGCTAGCTTTATCCACCCTCAATTACTGCTTCTCGACCTACCTCATTGGAAGCACGTAGTAGGGAAAGACTTTTCAAGATCAGATTTCTCACTAGCTGATATTAATACGGCGGGAGCCGTAAAAATTAGATTAGAGCATCTGGTAAAAATTGAGGATGGTTCATATAAGACAGCTCCTGGAAATAGCCATGTTTTATTTTTAAAGGTATTAGCTCGAATCATCTTTCATTTACAGGGCGAGCGCGGTTGCAAAGAACCTTTTTCATATAGTTCAGTATTTTCTCATGCCAACGAAGAAGAAAAACCGGTAGCGCAAGCAATATTAGATTGTAAGAAGAGTAAATGGAGTAAATCAGTATTTGTAGAAAATGAGGCTATCTATAAAAATTTTATTAATGCCTTAAATAGTCGCTATCGTGAGCGACTTGGATAATCATCTAAAAGGTTTTTACTCTTACTTCTGACTAAATTATTAAATAGACTAATTTTAGTCTATTTTTTGTTATATTATTGACAAAATAATGATAATATATTATATTTTGGCATACCGTTCCTTAAAAAATTTATTGGTTTTCAGAGAAGATTTAGATCTTTTGTGAAAACCAATAAAACTATAAAGCGAAATGGAAATAAATATTCTGTATAAAGCGGAGTCATTAGATGACTTTTCTTTGCAACTCAAAAAGGTGATCCAGTATTTTGATGCTAAAATCTTCAAGAAACCGGCTAAAGTAAGCATCCGAGAGGGCAAATTTTTTCTGGGAAAGGGCGCAGCTGCTTCCTCAACTAAGAAATGGCTCTTCAGACTTCTGGGGATGCCAGATGATTACTTCATATTTAGAGAGGGTAAGCATTTGGAAGATTTAAGCAAGTTAGAGTTTGGAGCTATTTGTTGCGGCATGCACGAAGTTAGGCACAGATTTCAGCACTATAACAATAGATGCTTAATCAGTCCGGCT
Source organism: uncultured Gammaproteobacteria bacterium (assembly GCA_964616855.1). GTDB lineage: Bacteria > Patescibacteriota > Patescibacteriia > Patescibacteriales > UBA12465. The sequence continues at coordinate 418,749 of CAZTUJ010000001.1, forward strand.
TTTGCTAGGAAAAACACCAAATATTTTTCCAAAAAGATGGTTGATTATCTTTATGAAAGCACCTATTCAAGGTATGGTAAAGATAAAAAAACCTTCGAAAGAGAATTTGACGCCTATCTTCTTGAATCAATCGTATCTTTAAATTGTAAGAATTATAAAATGACAACAGAAGTTGTCACGGAATTAATAACTTGCAATCAGGAGAATATTGAGTCAATTATGCTAAAGATTTGATAATTCTTTGATCATTCTCAAAAAAGCCGTTACCCAACGGTTTTTTTATTTATAAATACCCCTTAATAAGCTTAAATTGGCTCTTAGTTCGGGGCCAGATTAGGGGGCTTATAATCATTGTTTGTAACAATATCACCCAAGGCACGGCAGGATAATTATGAGCGTTTTATGCGGCGGCCGCAGAGGCTACCTTATAAAATGCTCACGAAAAATATACTCTCGACATTAGAAAATAAATAATGTTACCAGAGTTTATTGCTTACGAGTGCAGACGCCTCGTTCCCACCGAGACGTCTGCACATCCTTGTAGGCATTAATTTGGAAAAACTAATTTATTAATATAAATAATATGAAAGGATTTAGCGCCAACATCGAAAAAGCGACTTTAGAAAATAATAATTTTCGTAAAGTTTTATACACGGCTAAACACAGCCAACTAGTATTAATGTGTCTTTTACCAAAAGAGGAAATTGGAATGGAGGTGCACGAGGACACTGATCAATTTTTCCGTTTTGAAAAAGGGCAGGGAAAATGTATTATTGATGATAGTGAATATATCGTTGGCGATAGATCGGGTGTAATTGTGCCCGCCGGCGCCAAACATAACATTATTAATACTTCAAATTCAGAGAGTTTAAAGCTTTATACAATCTACTCCCCGGCTCACCATAAGGATGGAGTTGTCCATTCAACCAAACAAGAGGCCGACAAGGAGCAGAAAGAAGAAAAATTCGACGGAAAAACCACGGAATAAGCAGAGTGATTAATATTTTAAATTTAAGTTTAATAAAAAGAAGGGGTAAAACCCCTTCTTTTTAGGTATTAGTAATAATTTTTAAACAAGGATTGAGATCAGAGAGAGGGTACTATTTTTCAGTAAATAGACAAAAATGGCATTTTTATGCTATTTTTTATATATATTTGATTATAATTAAATTAGTAATATGAAAAAACTATTAATCTTAACCCTAATTTTATCTCTTTCTTCTTTATCAGCTTGTAGTTTAAATAAGAATAACGGGGTGGAAGAAAAATCTGGACAAATAAATCAGCCTAATATTGTTGGCGCTGATCGTGATGAGCATGGTTGTATCGCTTCAGCGGGCTATAGCTGGTGCGAAATAAAACAAAAATGTCTTAGAATTTGGGAGGAAAAATGTGAAGAGGGCGGACTTGAAGTTAATGAAAGTGTATCTTCTGAAAAACTAGGCATCAAAGTTTCATATTATTCAAGTACTGAAAATAAAACTGGGTCAAAAGTAGAAGATAATCGTATTTACTTTTATATGAACGGGTCGGTAAATGTTAGTGACTATAAATCCGGTCAATATTTAGAAGGATTTACTAAAGAGACTAACTTGAGCCTCCAAAGTGCTATTGAGAATAATTTTCTAAAAAATATAGCTAAAGATAAATGTTTTGTAGAAATTATTGAAGATACTCCTGATTATCAAAAAGCCATTATTAATTATCCTGACGCCCCTTGTTCAGACGGTAGTCCTGCCTTTACTTGCAATACTTGCCCGGCTGGATATAGTCGAACTAATGGTATTTCTTACTTTATGCATTATAAAAGTCACCCCAATTCCTATTTTTATTTTAGTATTGGCCAGTATTCTTTAATAATGGGCGACCCTCAAGCAACGAGCAGCTTAGAATGGTTTAATAATATAGAATTTCTCAAGTAGATTTTTTAAATTGTAAATATTTATGCCCAAAATAATTGTTTTTGGAGCCACGCTAGATGATAGTCAAAAAAAGCGTTTAGAGGCTTTAGCTGAAGTTATTTATTTTCCTAGTCCAAATAATCCAGAGGAATTGATAAAACAGGCGGAAGGAGCCGATGTTTTATTTAGTAATGGCGCTTTCCTTTTAGATAGTCTACCGGCCTTAAATAATATTTTTGTGAGCTATCCCTATATCGAACTAGGAGTTTTTAATTCGGAAGATTTAAAAAAGAAGGGCGTCATTGTCGCTAACGCCCAGGGTGGCAATCGCCCCTCTATCATTGAATGGGTAATGTTTATGACCTTGGAGCTATTTAGAAAGTTTTCTCATCTTATCAGAGTAAAAGAAAATATGCCTTTACAGCTTCAAGAGAGTCTTGACGGTAAAAAAGTTTTAATTGTAGGCAAGGGAAGTATCGGCACAAAAATTGCCATTGCTTGTCAGGTTTTTGGCATGGAAGTAGATTTTTTTGAAAGAGGTGATGACTTAATAGCTAAAGCTGCTAAAGTCGACCTTATCATTAACTCCCTTAATTGCAACTCTTCAAGCAAAAATCTTTTAAATAAAGACTTCTTTCTCTCCCTTAAGCCAGGATCATGCTTTATATCTTTTGTCCGCCAGTATACCTATGATTTAGACGGTTTAATAGAATCTATAAACAAAGGGGTTGTGGCTGGTGCGGCCATTGACTGTGATCCGGAGAAATTTGGCGATACAGATAATGAATTTTATCAAAAAGCTTTAAGCAATAACCATATATTAGTTACACCTCATATCGCCTGGTCCACCAGACAGGCACTTGCTAATGGCGTTGAGATTGCGGTACAGAATATTGAAGCCTTTCTAAATGGTCGTCCGCAAAATATATTAACGAAGAAATAAGTTACGGGCTATGTCTATGGAAAGTAAAATGGAATTAAAATCAGTTACTTTATTAGCGATTGATTGCGTAAATTTAGAAAGAGTAAAGCAAGTTGTTGAAATTTGCCTTAATCATTTTGAATTTGCCGAAGTTAAAATTTTATCTTCATTAGTATCTAATGATTCAGAGAATATTTATAAGATAGCTTCTATCAAATCTACTGAAGAATATTCATCTTTTGTAATTAATGAGCTCTATAAGTATGTTGATACCGCTCAAGTGCTAATCGTTCAATATGACGGCTTTATTCTTAATCCTAAAGCTTGGAATGATGAATTTTTAAAATATGACTATCTGGGCGCCCCTTGGTTGGTGGCTGACTGGTCGGTAGATAAATATGACTTTCCCCCTGAATTACTAGGAAAATATGTTGTTGGCAATGGCGGCTTTAGTTTGCGTAGCAAGAAGCTTTTATCTTTAACCGCTCACTTGGCGCAAGAGGGAAAATTAAAAAAATATCACCCCGAGGATGTTTCGATTTGTGTTTATTACCGTGAACTTTTAGAAAAAAATGGAATAAAATTTGCCCCGATTGATTTGGCTAAACAATTTTCTTTTGAGGGAGAGAGTTTAGATAATTATGCCTGGAATAATCAATTTGGATTCCATGGACTCAAATGGACAGATATTTCTAAATGGAGTAAATTAAATGAAGAGCATAAAATTGATAATCCGGCCACTGATGAATTGGAAATAGTAAAATATCTTTAATAGAAAATATTGTTATAAAATATTTTAATTGTATGTAAAATTAACTAGTTTATTTATTAAAAAGACTTTTTATATTAATTATTATTTATGAAAATCAAAAAAATTTATTATTTATTTCCAATGCTAGTAATATTAGTACTTCCTTTTTTTTCAAAAGTACATGCAGCTCAATTTGATACTGAATCAAAAATTCTCTATAATATCCCGTCCGATATTAGAACTTCAATTGTTATGCCATTTTTTTCTAATGATGGAGAGCAATTTGCTTTTGTAAAAAATTATATCAATGCCACTAGTTCAGTAATTTTTAATGGAAAAGAGGTGTACGATAACTATAAAAAAGTAGGTTTAATTCCTAAATTTAGCCCAGATGGCACAAAATTTGCCTATGTCGTTACTTATAATGATAATCGACCAAACGCCTCAAGCTCTCATCTAATACTAAATGGTCAGGATTATCAGAGCTATAAATCAATAGAATCAGATTCGTTAATATTTAGCGCTGATAGCCAGCATTATGCTTTTACAGCCTCCGCTGATGGAAAAATGTTTATTGTTGTCGATAAGCAAGAAAATAATAAGTATGATGAGGTCTCATATCCTAATATAAGTTTTGATGGAAAAAGGCTAGCCTATAGCGCAAAAAATGATATTGATATTGGAAAATCGTTAATAATTGATGGCAAAATTTGGGGGAAATATGTTGACGTAAAATATCCAATTGTTTTTAGCGCTGATGGTTCACATGTAGCTTATGCTGCTAGTAACGGTAGCTGGTCTTTGTTTGTTGATGATAAAGAAGTCTCCTCTGGGTATGACAATATCACAAATATTTGGGTCGGAAATTCTGGAAAATATGCCTTTATTGGTGTAAGGGGAACAGAATATAAAGCAAATATAAATGGTGAGGAGAGCCAGTCATACTCTATGGCCTCTGGTTTAATCATTAGCTACGATGAAAAGCGTTCAATTTTTGCCGCTCGTAGAGGCAACAACGAATTTGCTGTAATTGATGGCAAGGAAGGAATTTCATATCCTATTTTTATAACTGGATCAATTCCAAATTTTAGTCCCGACAGCAAACACGTGGTTTATAAAACTAGCCGGTTCTCTTCTGATGGGATGAAAAGACTATTTTTCTTGGTGGCCGATGGTCAAGAGATTGGTGTTAACGGTTGGTATTTTAACGGTTTTGATTTGGGTAACGGTCAACATACTGAGTTTTATTTTTCAAAAAATAGCCGTTATTTGATTTATAATTCTTTGGTAAATAAAAATCAAATTGTTAGGAATCAAATTGATTTAGTAGGAAAAGATGATGTGCCCGTTGTCACTCAAGACGTAAAGGTAAATTCGTCGATAAAATCTGAAGATAAGAATATATCAACAAGTGGCGCCATTATTAAGCCAACATCTCCCGCTAAACTTGACCCAATTGCTAATCGCCTAAAGGGCATGATACTTTTACAAGTTGAAGATAAGGGTCAGGCTTGGTATGTAAATCCTAAAGATGGCAGAAGATATTATTTGGCGGATGGTAATTCTGCATATCAAGTTATGAAAAATTTGGGAATTGGTATAAATAATAAGGATTTAGATAAAATTAAAACAAGCGCTGATTTTAGAAAAAAATTTATTGGTAAAATATTTTTACAAGTAGAATCTCACGGAGAGGCTTATTATATTAGTCAAAATGGTAGGTATAATTATCTGAAAGATGGTGCGGCGGCTTATTCGGTTATGAGAAATTTTGGCATCGGCGTCACAAACAGTGACTTGAATAAAATATCACTGGGTGAACAAAATTAAAAGCTATAACATATTGTTGTTAAAAATCCAGCTTAGGCTGGATTTTTAATATGAAACTATCTATAGTTAATAGGGAAAACTAAATTTTTCATAGAAATTTAACTTTCTCATCTTATAGCAAATTACCTCGTCATCCCTATGTTGCTTAACTAAGAGCGGATAGAATTCCTGTCCGTTTATTTTTACCTTCAGGAAGTCTTTAAGCTTAGCTATCGTTGCTTGATTTATTTCTTTTTTGTTTAATTTTCCAAATACTTGGTATAACTCTTTTCTATTAGCATCTTGATAATTAATTGGCTCATTACTACAAAAAATACTTAGAGCTTTAAAGAGCTTGCTGCTGATAGCGGGGCTATCTTGGGGGCCACATTCTATACCTACTCCGCAATTAAAAAAGCGCGATAGGGGCCCAGTCAAACGGCCGTTGTTCTTGCTTCCCCAAATAACGATATTTTTTATTGGCAATAAATAGGCCAGCATTAAATTAGCTGGAATCGGGTTAGTAACAATTGTAAATAGGCTACATCTAGAAGTGGCGCTATGAATATCTATAGTAAATTGATATTTATTAGCTAAATTATTAATTTCCCAGGCTCGGTTTTTTTCGTAGTTAGTTGACGCTCTCTCCCCTGGGGCGACTCGGTTTAAATCGCTATCAAGATATCTTTTCTTTGCCTCCAGGGCTTTGGGGTTGCCAATAATCATTTTAAATTTATTAGGAAACTCTTTCTGCAGCCTTTTAATCACAGGGATGCTAAAACCTTCATCGCCATGAGTGGCGGTGATAATTAAAAATTTTTGATTTTTCATAATTTTTTTCATGTTTTATAAGTAAAAGTAGGGGCTGATTAGTGAAGACACCAATCAGCCTAAATTTCTACTTACAACCCCTTTGCCAGACTTCTTTAAAGATGCACAAAAGTACATCATCACAGTATTCACCGTTAATGTAGTACTCTTTTAGCATTAAGCCTTGCTGCTGAAAGCCCAGGCGGAGTAAACGCTTAACGTTTCTATCATTAAAACTAAAGACGTCAGCATTAATTTTCCTTAAGTTAAGGGTTTGAAAAGCGTAATCTAGCAGTAATCTCAAGGCTTGAGTGCCATAGCCTTTACCCTGGTTTTTTTCAGAGACAAAGGTTGTAGTTTTGCCGGTACCGTTTATTTGATTAATGCGGCGCAACATAATAAAACCAAGAATTTCCTCTTTGTCTTTTAAGGTAATTCCTAATATAAGCTGATCCGGACCGGTCATGTATGAAATAATCCTTTGCCGGTCATAGGGTAAATTTCTACCCAGATGATGTCCCCACTGAGGATCATTACGAAACTCCATCATTTTGTCTTGATGAGACTCAGATAATGAATCCAGCACAATAAGCTCCACCGCTTCATTGCTTAAAAACACTTGTTTTTTCATCTTTAATTGATTTTAATGGTTTAAGGAACTAGTTTATCTTTGGTTTATTGCTATATAACAAAAAACCCTTCCGTTAAGAAGGGGCTGCTGTTATCTAAATAAAAACAATCCTTTCCTAACGGAATTTATCAGGATTGTGATGATAAAGAGAGGCTAATATTTGTTTATATCCGCCCAGAGGGCCTTTTAACCATTTGGATATTCTGGCAATAGTGGTAGAGGATAGCCCGGTTTTTTGAGAAATATCAAGATAAGAGACATTCTCCGTTAATAATCTCGCTGCTTCTAAGCGACTAGAAAATTCCTCTATTTCTTTAGGTGTCATTAAATCACGCAAAAAAGCCTCTACTTCTTTGGGGTTGCTTAAAGTTAAAAAGGCGGAAATTAACTGCTGTTTTTCTTTTGTTTTCCAGTCAACATCTTTCATATCCTTTACTTTATCAAACTAAAGTGAGATTGTCAAGCAGTTATTAAACTTAGTTATTTTAGGAAAAAATTTATAGTTTTAGTTTAATGTGATATAATTTAATTATGAAAAAATATTACTGGAAAATAATTTATCTTACTTTAGCACTATTGTTTAGTGTCTTTATGTTTATATATGGCGGTTACGATGATAGCCCGGGTGCCCAGTTATTAGGACTGATCATATTTATTATCAGTATTATTGGGTTAGTGAGGATTAGAAAAAAACATTATAGTATAAAAAGATAAATTATTTTCCAGTAATATTTTTACAGTATTTAAAGAATAATTTGATTTTATTCTAAAAAGAGGCTAAGATAAGTATTATTAATTTAAACATCTATATGGCTAAAAGAAGCACTGGTGTAGGGAAGGGCAAAAAGTCTCACTCTCACAAAACCAAAAAACGCTTAGAAATAAAGCGAGTAATGCTGGAGGAAAAAGCAAAAAAGGCAAACAAAGGCTAATTATTATTAAGATGAGTCTTGTTCCCGCCAATCAAATTAGAGTTTTTCTATAAAAACGCGCCTTAGGCGTGTTTTTGTTATTATTTTTACTATAAAAATGGACTTTTTGGGAAAAAAGTGGTATAATACGGAAATCTTCAACTTTTTATCATCTTTATCATTTATTTTTAGATTAATATAAAATCTATGTCTTTATTTGACAAATTAGGCCAAAGAAAAACTGAAAAGATTAGCAAAGAAAAAGAGGCAATTAATGCTGAAAAAAAGCAAAGCGTAGAAGAGCTAGCGGCGGCAATTGTAGCTGCTAATGATAAAAAAACGCGCCTAGAAACAATGCTCAGAGATCTAGACTGGGCTTTTAAGGGTGGCAAACAGGCCTTGGATAGCTTTAAAGGCAAAAAAGAGCAGTTACAGTCAGCTTATGACGAGCACCAAGATATTTTAGCGGAAGACGGGGTCAACAATTTTGAAGAAATGCTTGAGGTTAATGCTGACGAAATTGAAGTCAAGGAATATCGAAGAAGCGGTGGCCGCGCTCCTAAGAATCAAAATGAAGAAGTCGGAGCAACCGGATCTTTATATAAAGGTGTTAAGACGCTGGTGGACTTGAAAGCCGCTATTCAGGCAGAGATGCCCGATGTTAAGCTCAACTTTGCCGCCACTAAGAGAAAGGGCGAAGAAATTAGCAACCGGGAGGCTAGCTATACCGCCATTGCTGAATATTTAAAAAATTTAGATCAAGAAATAATTGAATTACAAAAGAAGAAAGAACAGGCCTATTTAGAGACTAGTGAAGGGAAAAGAGATTTAATTAATAAGACTAGAAATGTTGATTATACCTTTAATAATATTACTCTTAAAACCCCTGATAACTTCTACTTTGAAGACAACGTCTTATCTTTAAGCCAACAAATTGGATCGGAAGCCATTAAAGAGGTTTATGCGGAAAAACTAACAGAAAAACTTAAAAAAGAAGCTTGGTCTAATAAAAATAAAGATCAGCGCGATTCCTATAATAAAAGTGAAGAGCAAAAAGGGATTGAAAATCAACCGGCTTTAAAAGAATTGGTTGAAGCTAGGTATAACCGCCAAGAACTGCAAGAATCGCAGGCTCTTTATCAAGAAGCTCTAAAACATTTGAGTTCTCTATTTAAAGATAGGGATCTTAAAGATAAAATTTTAGGGTACGGCTTGGGCAGGTATTCGGATAAGGAAAGTTATCGGGATTGGGACGAAGAAAAGATTTTAGCAGATCGCTATCTACAACATGTGGCGGAAATGGGGCATATCATTCCTGGCTTTAACCAAAGCTCAGAAAATTTTAACAATCTAGTCGAACAGTTTGAAAAAAATTCTTCTAATTTAAGTAATCGTAATTTCAAAGATAATCTTTATCGGCCGGAATATTTCCACACCTGCTTTGAAAATTTCAACAAATTCTTCAACTACATCAAAAATGAAACTACCATTGAAAGTAATTTTGTTGGCAATAAGACAACCCAAGACTCAGTTTTAAATAGATTTTCTAATAAAGATTTTCGTCAGCAGCTGGGTCTAGATGAATTTAAATCTGATAATTGGCCCCAAGGGCATAAATTCTCAGTCCCCAAAGATTACATTGAACGTAATGGGGGTTTTAGCCAGGCTTGGGAAAGGGCGGACAACTTTAGCAGCAACTGGGAAAAAGAAAAGGCAGATTTAGAAAAATTAAGCAAAGCCTTAGTTGATTTCCGTTGGGCCCAAGGATTCGAGCGTTGGCATCGAGAAAAAAATAAAGAAGTTTTAAATGAATATGACTATAATGATGGTCTATCCCAAAATATTCGCCACCAATTAGAAACGAGTAGACTGATTAAAGATCCGCGTTTTCAAGATAGAAAAATTAAATTAATTGACGGCGGCTTTTCAGAACAAACAGCAATTAAAGATGTTAGTTCGGAAGAAGAATATCAAAAAAATCATCAAGAAAGACAAGAAATTCAAAAAGAAATTGATACTTTCAGCTCCGAAAAGAAAGAGGCTTTAGAAAAATCAATGGGCGCCATCAGACGGGCCTTACTGACATTTAATAAAGAATCAAAAATTGAAGAGTTAAACAAACAATGGCGCGTCTTTGATTATCTGAAGGCGGATAGACAGATTGATTGGGATTTTGCCGCTAAAAATTTATCTCCAGAGGATTTTGCCAAAGTAAAAGAGCTGGCAGAAAAAAGAAAAACCAACAATGATGAATATAAAGCCTATGATCAGAAAAGATTAAACTTCTTAGAAGCCTCTAGCTCTAAGGCTTTTTATCTGAAATTTAGACCCAAGGATATCTTAGCTAATCAAGAAATGACGGTAGCGGAGTTACCCACTCGGCTTCAAAATCGCCTCAAAGAATTAGAAGTGGCAATGAATAATCTACCAGAAAAAGAAGCGGCTATTATTGCGGAAAGGAAGAGAATCCATGAGGAACTGGAAAAGGCTAAAGAAACCATGGACGAGGTCTTCTCTAAAATTAGGAAATAATTTGTTGATAAAAAATAAAAAACACCTCAATTTGGGGTGTTTTTTATTGCTAATTTTAAGGCAAATATCTAATATACATTGACAAATATTAATAAAAATGATATAATATGACTATTAAAATTACGTTCATTAACCAAAACGATATACAGAATGAGACAGACACGCTCGTATGAGCAAAGCAAAGCCGATTTTAAAGGCAAAAATCCTTGGATTCCCCAGGAGGACTATGAAAAAATTCTACGCACCATGATTGTGCCGTGTGTGGATATTATTCTCCACACCGAAGACGAGCGCGGTATTTACCTCGCAAAAAGGATTGCTCTGCCCATGGCGAGCTACTGGTGTCTTGGTGGACGCATGATGTTTAGCGACGCTAGCTTCGAAAAAGCAGCTGCCCGCTCCCTTAACCGCGAAAGTGGTTTAGTAATAAACCCTTCGAGGTTTAAATTCCTTTGTAACCATCTCTACGCTTGGGAAGCTCTGGCTCAGGGTAACTTTACTGGCCGTAATATCGCCATCGTCTTCTCCTTAAAGATCAGCTTAAAAGAGCTAAACCAAATCAAAAAAAATCTCAATAGAGATGAATTTGATACTGAGTTCAGCTTACAAAAGTTTGACCGACAAAGACTTTTGGACACAGGTGTCCATAAAGCCATGGTCGATATCTTCGACCAGCTATTCCCGTAGGAAAGACAAAAACTTTCAATCTTGGCCGCCGCAATTTACTTGGCGGCCTTTTTTTATTCTCAAAACTGAGGTAAGATTAAAATATAAAGATTATTATTACTAAATATGGCTCAAATCACTTTAAAAAAAGCGACGCTTAAAGATATTGAAACAGTGGCCGCCTTGGAAAAAGGGGCTAGCTCTAAAACCTATTCCGCCCGCATCAGTCCAGCCGAACTAAAAAAATTTATTACTAAACAAGCAGTCTTTTTAATTAAAAACCAACAAACAACCGTTGGCCTACTGGCCTATGAATTGATTGGTAAAAAAAGAATACACTTTAACGGCTTGATTATTGACCCTAAATTTAGACGTCGCGGCTTTGCTCGTCTGGCTTTAATTGCTATTTTAAAAAAGTTAAAAAAATACCCGCGCATTGATCTGGTTGCCCATCCCCATAACTCGGCCGCTATCGCCCTTTATCTCTCCCTCGGCTTTATTATTGAAGCTTGGCACGATAATCATTTTGGCGATGGGGAACCCAGGCTAGAATTAGTAAAAAAATAGACCAAAGAAACAATAAATTCCAACCTTGACAAAATAGCATAAAAAATGCTATTTTATTTTATTCAGCTAACGGAGTGTAAATTAAAAACCATAATAAAAAATGCAAAGAAAAAATGAGTACCTGTTTTTTTGCGGACGCAATAACCGGCAACTAGGATTAAGAGTCCTTAGTCATTTGAGTAACTTACTTGGACGTCCAGAAGGTAGGGGCCTAGAATTTAGCTTCATAGACTTCGGTTTGTGGGGCGATGGTTGTCCCAATGACAAAATCATTGACTGGACTGAAGTCAAGGGAAGAAACATTGTTCTTTTTGACTCTCTCACAACCAGGGAATCAATGTTGGAATTCATCCAATTGGTTATGGCTTTCCGCCGGCAATATGGCGCCGCCAGTTTACTAGCAGTTATTCCTTTTTTATTAGTGCGTCGTTGTGACCACGAAGAAAAGGCGGAAGAAATTGCTTACTTAAAACATTATATCGAGCTCTTAGCCTTCGCTGGCGTGACTGATATGATTGTTTGTTCTCCCCACTCCGATGCCATCGCTACAAATTGTGAGAAAGTCGGAATTAAATTTGAGGCTGCCTATATGGATTTCAGCCAAACTTTAAAAACCCTGGTGCCAAAAGGGGAAAAAATAATTGTATATTCTCCTGATGAAGGTTCTATCCCTAGGGCCATTGCCCACGCCAAAAAAATACCCGGCGCTAAGGTAATGTTTAACTTTAAGGTTAGAAAGAAAAACCGGCGAACAGAAATCCGACAACCATCAAAACAAGAAATTGAAGCTGTAATAAAAAAATACAGCGAAGAATTTGATTTTGATATAAGCTATATTAATGAAGAGGAAATTAAGGGGGCTAACGTCATCATGATTGATGATGAGATGTCATCGGGTGGTACAGCCAGTTCAACCGGTCGATCCTTGAGAGAGATGAGTGCAAAAGCAGTATTTTTTGCCTTCACTCATCCCGTTTGTTCTTCAGGTGAATGGAAGGAAAACATTATCTATCAGCAGATATTTAAAAAAATTCTGGCTGGAGATACAATTATCAGGAATGAATACAACCGTACTGGCGGAAAGATTATTGATGTCTCCACCACTGAGGTTATATCCTCAGCTATGTATAGGTTAACCCATCAAGACATGGAGTCCTAATAAGCCCATTGTTAAAATTCTTTTTGAGACCGCCCACCACAGCGGTCTCAGTTTTTATCTTCTTTCTTGTTGACAAAATATTGAAAATATACCAAGATAAGAACATTCCTTTAAAATCAGTTAGTATATGAAAAGAAAAGAAATTTGGCGGCGATATCGGATTGATGTCATCGCTTTAATTATTTTTGGCTTAGTAACCAGCTTTACCACCATCATTTATGAGGTGCTATTGGCTGGCACCAGCCCAGAGCAATGGTTGGGGATAAGAATTATATATAATATCCTCCGCTTTGCTGGCGCCTATCTCCTGGGAGACTTGATTGAAAAGATTAGGGCAAAATTAGCACCAAAAGGCGGTTTTATCAGTAAAGCCTTAGCCGATGCCTGCGCCCTCTCTTTATATCAACTCCCGATTTATTTTATCAGTGCCTTGATTATGCAGGTTAGTTTAAAAAGCATGCTCATCACGGCCGTGCTCTACGTTTTGGATAACATCTTCTTAGGTTGGGTATACGGATATACCCGCGATCGAGTAAAAATCTTCTTTTTTAAGAAAGCTCTCAAAAAACAAGCTAAATGTTAAAAATAAAGCTTGTTTTTTTGCGTCCAAAAACTAAGACCTTACCAGTTCTTGGATAGGCAATATTTTAACATTATGCTAATATTATCTTATATAAATAAATTAATACTTTATGAAAAAATACATATTTTTAATATTCTCTCTGCTGTTTTTAGGGGGGCTCTATTTCTTCCGAGCAGATTTAAACAGATACCTAGATTGGCCGCCGACAGCTAATGCGGCCGAGGCTAGTAGTGGTTCTCTAATTAAAACAAGCAGTATTTCCTCGGTCTATTATCTTGGTGATGACGGCAAGCGCTATGTATTTCCTTCAGAATCAGTCTATTTTTCCTGGTACAAAGATTTTGAAAGCGTAATCACAATTCCTGCCGCCGAATTACAAAGCTACCCCTTGGGCGGCAACGTGGTTATGCGGGCTGGTACAAAATTAGTAAAGATTACCACTGACCCGGCTGTTTATGCGGTGGAGCCGGAAGGAGTATTAAGAAAAATTACCAACGAGGAACAAGCAAAAAAATTATACGGAGATAATTGGGCAAAACGAGTCCAAGATATTCCCGATGCTTTTTTTAATGATTACCAGATAGGCAACGAATTACCTGATAATCAGATTCCCACTGGTTCTCTTGTTAAAGAGGCGGGAACTGAGGCTTATTATTACTACGACGGCACTGGTTATCGAAAAATTAATAGTGCCGAAGCTTTTCGTGCCAACCGTTTCTATTCAGAATATATTCTTCAGGTTAATAATCCGCTTTCTAATAACGGCGAGCTAATTGCTAGCTCTGACCAAAACTTATTAACTTTAATTCAAAAAAGAATAAAGAATAATAGCAATCTCCCGGGAGATAATAATACTAATAACAATAATGGTGGAAACAACAACTCCGGCAATATTGGTGGTGGTGGAGGCGGGGGTGGCAACGGTGGTGGTGGAGGAGGCGGGGGTGGCAACGCTAGTTGTAGCGGTGCCTACACCCAATCTTGTAGCATCACTAATGGCCAAGGCAATCAAGCGAGAACCTGTAGTAACGGCAATTGGTCAGCCTGGGGAGATTGTAATTTATCTTCTTGTAATACTGGTTACCAACCAAATACGGCATCCAATACCTGTGTCGCTATTACCTGCGCTGGAGACTCTAGCCAGAGCTGTGCCATTAATAATGGTGCAGGGAATCAAAACCGTGTTTGTAGTAATGGTGCTTGGTCAGCCTGGGGAGATTGTAATTTATCTTCTTGTAATGCTGGTTACCAACCGAGTAATAATACCTGCGTGGCTATGGATTGCAGCGGTAACTCCACTCAATCTTGTAGCATCACTAATGGCCAAGGAGCACAAATAAGAACTTGCACCCTGGGTAATTGGTCTGGCTGGGGAACTTGTGCTCTCGTTTCTTGTAATGCTGGCTACCAACCAAGTGGTAACGCTTGCGTCGCCCTTAGTTGTAGTGGAAATTCTAGTCAAGCTTGTAGCATCACCAACGGTCAGGGTAGTCAAAGTCGAACCTGCAACCTCGGAGCTTGGTCTGGCTGGGGAACTTGTGCTCTCGTTTCTTGTAATGCTGGCTACCAACCGAGCGGTAATACTTGCATTGCTCTTACCTGTGAAGGCGCCTCTACTCAATCTTGTGCCATCACTAATGGCCAAGGCAGCCAAAGTCGGACCTGTACTTTAGGTACTTGGTCGGGCTGGGGAAGCTGTTCTTTAGTTTCTTGTAATTCCGGCTATCAAGTTAGTGGCAACACCTGCGTTGCTAGCGGCGGCGGTAATTTAGCCGCCAGTAATTTACAAAAATTAATACATAATCAAAATTTCGTTATACCCAGTAATGCCAGTAACGGTGACGTCGTTGGTCAAATTAATACTTTTTGGGAAGCTTGGGAAAATCGCAATGTAACTTATACCATCAATAATAATACTGGCGCCTTTAGCATTGATAACAATGGCAAGATTGTCTTACTCAACAGTACTGCTTTAAGCGGTCAAAGTAATATTAACTTAAGTGTTCAAGCGCAAGATTCAGTTAGACAAGAATATGAAAATGCCACTATCGCTATTCGCGTCCTACCGGCGGCGGAAACATATTTTATTGATCCTAGTGTTGCCACCAACGGCAACGGTAGTAAAGAAAGTCCCTATAAAAACTGGTCAAATGTTACTATGGCCTCTAATCGAAATTATCTCCAAAAAAGGGGAACCGAGGCGACAGTTTCTGCCCGAGTTAATATTAATAACTTAAATAATGTCACCATTGGCGCTTACGGCAGCAGTGATACCCGGCCTAAAATTATCGGCTGGAATATAAATGGAAGCAGTAATGGTGCTATGGGCTTAAGCGGCAATAACAACACTATCCGCGATTTAGATATTGACGCCCGTCAATCTACCTCTGGTATTTATATTGGGGCAAGCACTAACGCCACGATTGATAATTGTCGGATCCAAAATAGTGAATGGGCTATCAGAACCATGGTTAGTGGTGACGGCACTAAGATTATTAACTCAGAAATTGCCTACACTGGAGATGACGGACATTACAACCAAAATCATAATAATATGGAAATAGCCTATAACTATATCCATCATGTTAATCAAAAATGGAATGAAAATAGTTACTGGTATAATGGTAAGACTGAGAATGAATCTCCGGGTGACAGCATTCAGTTAAATGGCACGGCCTTCGGATTCAATGTTCATCACAATATTATGGATCGCTCCGATACTGGTAATAAATTCTGTGTTCTTGTCGGCTTATTATCTAGCCCCATTAATACTAACGGATTATTAGAGCATAATTATTGTAAGATGGGTCTAGGGACTCAAGGATTTTATGTGGAGCGGGGGGCCGTGGGCGTTAAAATACGTTACAACACTTTTGCCGACGGCCGAGGTGTCTTTACTCACGCCCCCGACCTTAATGTTTCCTATAATCTTTTTCTTAACTCTCGTGCCTATTTTGGTGAGCCGGGTGCAAGTTATAAAGTTTACAATAATATTTTTTACGGTACCGAGGCTGGCTCATATTCGGTATCGATGTGGCGCGACAACCTTGATATGCGTAACAACATTTTCTTTTTTACCAACGATACGGCCACCGGACTACAAAGCTCTTCGCAGTATACTGTTATCACAGAGCATAATCTCTATTATCCTAATTTCCGAGGAGTGGGCAGTTCGGCCACTAATATAATCGCCGACCCTCTCTTTATTAATCCAGCTGCTGGCGACTTCCGTTTGCAAGCAGCATCACCAGCAATTGGAGCGGGGGTAAGCATTGGCGAAAGTCATGATTTTTACGTTAATCCTTTAAATAGCAGTATTAATATCGGTCTATGGCAAAATTAATTAATTTAATCTTACCTAGACGCAAACACCACATAAATATGAAAAATAAAATCACCATTATTGGCGCCGGCATGGTCGGCAGCACTAGTGCCTATGGCTTAATTGCCGCCGACATCACCGAAGAAATTGCCTTAATTGACCTTAATCAAAAATTGGCAGTTTCCCAGGTAATGGATTTACAGCACTCCGTTCCTTTTTGGGGCTATACTGAACTAAAGGTTGGCACTTATGCTGACTTAAAAGATAGTCGCTTGGTGGTTATTACCTGTGGAGCTGCCCAGAAAGTAGGGGAAACCAGGATTGACCTTTTAAAGAAGAACTCAGCAATTATCAAAGAGTTAATGCCCAAGATATTCAAAGAGAACCCAAATATTATTGTTTTAATCGTGACTAATCCCGTTGATATTCTTACCAACATCGCTGTCAAAATGTTCCCTGGCAAGAAAAAACAAATTTTTGGCTCAGGAACTATTCTTGATACTGCTCGCTTCCGTTTGCTCTTAGGAGAAAAGATGTCGGTTGATCCTAAAAGTGTTCACGCCTATATTGTCGGCGAACACGGCGATAGCGAAGTGCCCCTCTGGAGCACGGCCATGGTCGGTAATGCTCCAATTAACAGTTTTAAAAAGTTATCAAAACAGGGAAGAAAGCATATCTTTGAACAAGCGAAAAATGCGGCTTACGCCATTATTGAAGGCAAACAAGCCACTTATTATGCTATCGCTGCCGGCGTCGTCCAACTCGCTCGGGCCGTCTTATTTGATAAAAAGACCGTCTTTACCGTCTCTCACCCCTTAAATGGTGAATTTGGTATTAAGGGCGTATCCCTGAGTCTGCCCGTGGTAATTGGTAACCAAGGAGTCCTGCGTCAGATTGATTTAAATATTTCCGCGGAAGAAAAGAGGTTGCTCCAGAAATCCGCAGAGAAACTAAGGGAAGCAGAAAAGAGCTTGAGATAAGAAATAAAAATACTGCTCAGTCGAGCAGTATTTTTTAAGCTTTATTTTCACAGATACCTTTAGTATAATGGGATTAGCCTATGCGTAAAATCGGCTTTTATCTTCTCAAAATTATTGGCAGTTTATTGCTGGCATTTTTGCTACTCTTGGTGGCCGGTTTTTTTGCTGTTCGCTGGGGTCTAACTAATGTCGCCGGCGAAGAAGATAATAATTCCTTTGCCTATAACTCCATTGCCGCGGAACTTCCCCTAGAAGAGAAAATTAATCCCGGTCTCCCTGAAAATTCTTCAATCTACGGTGATAATGAAAATTTAAATTGGTGCCTACTGGGTGTGGCCACAGAAAATTATCCCTATGATGCCGCTGGTATTTTCCAAGCCTATCGCCAAACTAAATCCGAAGAGTTACTAAAGCGTATGCTTTTAGCTTTGGAATTAAGAGCCGGCCCTAGCAGCCAATTTAAAAAAGAGCTAAGTAGCTGTGGAAACGAAGTAAATATTTGGAATGAAGAAAAACTACAAATAGCTTTAAACCAGCCCTTTGGCCAAAGTATTTATAGTTGGCAAAATAGCGAGTACTGGCAGATTATTAAAGAAGCGATTTTAAAGGATAAAAGTAAAATTGAAGAGGCTTCGCTAAAAGCCGGCATTCAACCTCGACTCTTAGTTTCGGTGGCGATTGTCGAACAACTCCGTCTTTATTATACCCAGAGGGAATTTTATGAAAAATTTTTTAAACCCTTAAAAATTTTAGCTAACGCCAACAAGATGGCCTGGGGAGTGATGTCAATTAAAGAAAAAATGGCGATTGAAACAGAAGAGCATCTGCGCGACTCCAACTCAGCTTTCTATCTCGGACCTAATTATGAACAATTATTAGCTTTCCCAGCAGGAAGTGAAGCAGCAAAAGAGCGCTACAACCGCTTAACCAACGAAAAAGACCACAGTTACTCCTAT
This sequence comes from uncultured Gammaproteobacteria bacterium, assembly GCA_964616855.1. Lineage (GTDB taxonomy): Bacteria > Patescibacteriota > Patescibacteriia > Patescibacteriales > UBA12465. The sequence continues at coordinate 437,249 of CAZTUJ010000001.1, forward strand.
CTCTACGGAGCGCTAATTATCAAACAATTACAAACTCAGTGGGAAAAATCTGGCTTTATTATTAACTATCGCCCGGAGGTTGTCGCCACTCTTTTTAACATCGGCTTTAACCATTCACAACCAAAGGCCAATCCTATAGTCGGCGGCTCCACCCTGGAGATTAATGGAGAGAAATACTTTTTTGGATCACTAGCTTATGAATTTTATTATTCCGGAGAATTAGCCACTGAATTTCCTTTTGAATAAAAATTATATTTGCTCCCGACTATCCTTGGATGTATACTATAAGAAGAAAATAATAGGGAATTAAAGATATGATTAATTACTACCAACGCAGCATTAAAGATGCTCAGATAAAAGATCTAAAAGACTACCAAGTGGGCAGTCTGATTTTAGTGAGTAGTCCCAGTGAAAAAGAATTAGACTCTTTGGCGGAAAAATTTAAATTAGAAAGAGATTTACTCTCTGACGCTCTTGATCCCTATGAGGTGCCGCGCATGGAAGTAGAGAAGAATGCAATTTATGCTTTTGCTCGCATTCCCAGCGAAGACGGTCGTCGTACTTCCACGCTCCCGCTATTGTTAATTGTAGGCGATGGCTTTTTAATGTTGGTCGCTCAAAAAGACTTAGATTTTCTTTTTAAAGACTTACGCCGGCGACCAGACTTTTTTACCACTCAACGCACTAAATGCTTCTTACAAATCTTCGGAGAAATTCAAGCGGACTATCACCACATGCTCACCAAGATTAATAAAAAGATTAACTACTTTTCTCTGAACATGGATAAGATTGGTGATAAGGATATTGCCAACTTTGTTAACTTTGAAATTATCCTAAATGAATTTTTGAGTGCCCTTTTACCGATCAGACATATTCTTAGTAATACCTCCAGCGGGAAGACACTTAGTTTCTATCACGATGACGAAGAAATTTTAGAAGATTTGCGCTTGCACAATGACCAGTTAGTCGAACGTTGTAAAAGTAATCTAACTAATTCTACCAACCTCCGCCAAGCCTATGAAGTTATCTCTACTAACCGTTTAAATCGTACCATGAAACTGCTAACGGCTATGACGGTCGTTTTAGCCCTGCCGACGATGGTTACCAGCTTCTATGGTATGAATGTCAACTTACCCTTTGCCGGCTCACCTCAAGTCTTCTGGGGCATCCTGGGGCTAATCCTATTCCTAGTCGGCCTACTCCTAATGGCTTTCCGGGGGAGAAAGCTGCTTTAATTGATAATCACAAAAAAACAGGGTCCTTAGGCTCTGTTTTTATATTTGACTTATTTATTATTTTATGTTAATAAATCCCTAGTACCTAAATATATGTATCATGAGAAAAAAGCGAAAAAATAAAATTAAGATTATTGGCTTCATCGAAAAAATGGAGACAAAGAGATTCTTTATCAGCCTGTTATTCCGCACGGTGCGCGGCCATTACTTTGAGCTTAAAATCAAGCAAAAAAAGAGAGGTTTACGCGACTTTAGCCATGAAATCGGTAAAGTAATTACCCAAAAGCAAAAAGTCCGTTTTGACGGACATTACATTGTGCCCATACCGGGGCCAATCCGAAGGGGAATGATGGCTTAATTTTAAAGACATTGAGCAGGGAAACCAGTCAGCAACGGCTGGTTTTTTTATTACTTTTATGCTACAATCAGCAAAGCTTAATGAAAGATTAATTAACAATTAATCTATTTTTTATTTTAATTTTAAGTAAATATCAGAAGATTAAATTTACACTTTTTAGTTTATGCCCGGCATCTTTCAACTCCAATCTGAATTCGAGCCAGCCGGTGATCAGGCTCAGGCTATCAAAAAACTGCTTCAAGGCTTGGAGCAGGGTTTATCGTATCAAACCCTCTTAGGAGTTACCGGTTCGGGTAAAACTTTTACGGCTGCTAATTTAATTGCTGCTTATAATAAACCGGCTTTAGTAATTGCCCCCAATAAAGCTTTAGCCGCCCAGCTCTACCGTGAGTATAAAAACTTCTTTCCCAATAATGCTGTCCACTACTTTGTCTCTTACTATGACTACTACCAACCAGAAGCCTATCTACCTATCACCGATACCTATATCGACAAAGAAGCAATGATTAATGAAGAGATGGACAGACTGCGCCATGGCGCCACCTCAGCGCTCTTGAGCCGGCCCGATGTTATTATTGTTGCTTCCGTTTCTTGTATCTACAACTTGGGTGTGCCTTTAAATTACTTAGAGGCCTCGCTCCATTTAGAAAAAGGGAAGACTATTACCCGAGCAGATTTAATTAGACAGCTAGTGGGGATGCAATTTGAAAGAGTTAACGGGGAAGTAAAGCGCGGACAATTTCGTGTCCGGGGCGATGCTTTTGAAATTCGACCGATGTCAGAAAATGTTGTTTATCGGGTGGACTTGGAAGCTCAAGCAGTTAAAGACTTATGTATTATTGATAACACCAGTAAAAACATCATTGATAATTTGGAGGAAATGGTTATTTTTCCGCCTAAACATTTTATTTCCACTCAACCCCAGATTGAACAAGCCTTAAAAAATATTCAGGAAGAACTGCAGGATCGCTTAGCCCATTTCAAAGCTAATGGTTTGTACTTAGAAGCGGAAAGATTAGAGCGACGCACTCGCTACGACCTGGAAATGCTGCACACGCTCGGCTACTGCCATGGCATTGAAAACTATTCCCGCCAACTGTCAGGGAAGCTGGCCGGAGAAACGCCAGATGCACTTTTAAGCTATTTTCCTTGGAAAGAAGGTAAGCCCGACTTTCTCACCATTATTGATGAGTCCCATATCACTATTCCTCAAATTCGGGGCATGTATAACGGTGATCGCTCCCGCAAAAACACTCTCGTTCAGTATGGCTGGCGTCTACCCAGTGCTTTAGATAACCGCCCCTTAAAATTTACTGAGTTTCAAAAGCGAGTTGGCCCCGTAATCTTTACCACCGCCACCCCCGGTGACTACGAAAAGGAAAATTCTCAACAAATAGCCGAGCAAATTATCCGACCAACTGGTCTAGTTGATCCGGAGATAGAAATCAGACCGGTATTTAACAAAGATACTAATTACAGTCAGATTAACGACATTATGGCCGAAGCGGAACGCTTAGCGGCTAAGAATGAAAGGGTAATCATTAATACCCTAACTAAAAAGCAAGCGGAAGATTTGAGCACCTTTCTTAATCAAAAAGGTCTAAAGGCTAATTATCTCCACTCTGATATTAAAACCTTTGAACGCACCGATATCCTTAAAGCTTTCCGGGAGGGGGCCTTTGATGTCCTTATCGGAGTCAATCTCTTACGTGAGGGCTTGGACTTACCGGAAGTAACTCTAGTCGCTATCTTAGACGCTGATCGTGAAGGCTTCCTGCGCAGCCAAACCTCCCTGATGCAAACAATGGGGCGCGCCGCTCGTAATGTTTCTGGAAAAATTATCCTCTATGCTGACAAAGAAACTGATTCCATGAAAAAAGCTATTGCCGAATCCCGCCGCCGTCGTGAAAAACAACTAGCCTATAACCAAAAACATAAAATTACGCCACAAACTGTTATTAAAAAAATTGAAAGTCTGCTTGGCTTAGAAGAAGAAAGGGAAGGAATAGAAGAAAGACGACAAGAAAAAGAAAAAATTAAAAAAGAAAAATATGGAAAACGAAAAACAACGACCGCTCGTCGGGGTGGGCGTGATGGTAAAAAATAAAAAAGGAGAAATCCTTTTAGGCCTACGTCGTTCTCCCCATGGCCAAGGCACTTGGAGTTTTCCAGGTGGCCACTTAGAATTTGGAGAAACTATGGCCGCCGCTGCTATCCGAGAGACTAAGGAAGAGACCGGCTTGGAGGTTTCAGAATTAGAGTTAGTTTCTTTAGCTGACGAAATGGGCAGTCTGGATAAAGGTAAACATTATGTCAATGTCGGCTTCTTGGCTCATTTTGTCTCCGGCGAACCAATGGTAACCGAGCCAGAAAAATGGGAAGGTTGGCAATGGTTTGATCCCGGGAAATTACCAGAACCAATTTTTGAAGGCACTTACTTAATGATTCAGCGCTACCAAGCCGGACAGCTTTATTGGAACCGATAAAATTAAATAAACAAACATGCAAGATAAAATAATCATCCGTGGTGCGCGGATGCACAATTTAAAAAATATCAACCTGGAAATACCGCACAACAGTCTTTCGGTTATTACCGGTGTTTCTGGTTCGGGTAAATCATCGCTGGCTTTTGATACAATTTTTGCCGAAGGACAGAGACAATATGTGGAATCGCTTTCGCCCTATATGCGCCAATTTTTGGGCCAAAAAAAACCAGCGGATGTGGATGAAATTTTAGGCTTAGCCCCGGCTATTTCTATTGACCAAAAAGCTTTATCCCACAACCCGCGCTCTACCGTTGGCACTCTTACCGAAATCCACGATTATCTACGCGTTCTCTACGCTCGCGTGGGCGAAGTTTTTTGTCCTCATTGTGGCATCAAGATTGAAAAGCTTACCCTGGAAGAAATGATTGATATTATTATTTCCCGCGGTAAAGAATACCAAGAAGAATATGCGGTAATTTTAAGTCCGGTGGTACGTGACCGCAAAGGCGAATACTACCAATTGCTCTATGACTACCTTAAACTCGGTTATGCCGAAGCTCGGGTCGATGGGGAAGATAAAAATCTGCGTGAACCGGTAAAACTGAATGCTAAAACTAAACATAATATTGATATTGTCATTGATAAAGTCATGCTTAGTGATGAGGGGCGCCTCTTTGAAGCGGTAGAAAATGCTTTACAATACAGCCAGGGCTTGGTGATTGTTAAATTTCAGAAACAAGAATTTCTGCTTTCTTCTAATTGGACCTGTCCCAATGACAGTTTTTCTTTTCCGGAAGTAGAACCGCGTCTTTTTTCTTTTAACTCTCCCCACGGCGCTTGTCCCCAGTGTTCTGGTTTAGGTAAAATTGGTTTTTCCGCCGACAAATTTTGTCCCGAATGTCAGGGACAACGTCTCCGCCCGGAATCACTGTCGGTAAAAGTCAACGGCAAAAATATTGCCGATCTCAGCCATTTAAGTATTGATAAAGCCTATGATTTCTTCTGGAAGTATTATCAAAAGATGAATAAAAGACAGCTGACAATTGCCGACAACGTCATGGGTCAAATTCTCAACCGCTTAGAGTTTTTAAATAAAGTCGGCTTAAACTATCTCTCTCTCGATCGGGAAGCCGAAAGCCTCTCTGGTGGGGAAGCCCAACGCATCCGCCTGTCTTCACAAATTGGCTCCCAACTCTCCCGCACCCTCTATGTTCTAGACGAGCCGACGATTGGCCTGCATGAACGCGATACCGAGCGCTTAATCAAAACACTCGAAACTCTGCGCGATAAAAATAATACGGTGATTATCGTGGAACATGACGAACGGACAATTTTAGCTTCCGACTATCTCGTCGATCTTGGCCCTCTAGCTGGCGTCCACGGTGGCCAAATCGAAGCGATGGGGGAAACCTCTAAACTGCTTGCGGCTGAACAAAAAAAACCAGGAAGCCAGTCCTTGACCATGCAATATTTAGCGGGACATAAAGAAATTGCTATTCCTGAAAAACGCCGTAGCCAGAACCACGGTAGCCTCAAAATTATTGGCGCCAAAGTAAATAATTTAAAAAATCTTAAAGCGGAAATACCGCTTGGCCGCTTAGTCGGCATCAGCGGCGTTTCCGGTTCTGGAAAATCTTCCTTGCTCTACGATGTCCTCTATAAAAATCTATCTTATATTAAAAACAATCCCGGCAAAAAAAATAAGCTCAGCGGGCTTGATGAGCTTAAAGGAGCGGAATATGTTAATAAAATTGTCGTGATTGATCAGTCGCCGATCGGTCGGACTCCTCGTTCTAATCCCGCTACCTATACCGGTATATTTACCCCCATCCGTGATTTTTATGCAGCCCTACCAGAAGCCAAAGAACGCGCCTACTCCATCTCCCGTTTTTCCTTTAATCGACCAGGTGGACGCTGTGAAGCCTGCGAGGGGGCTGGTTCTAACTTAATTGAAATGCATTTCTTGCCCGCAGTTTTAGTGGAGTGCGAAGTTTGCCGCGGTCGTCGTTTCAACCGCGAAACTTTACAGGTTAAATATAAAGGTAAAAATATTGCTGATGTCTTAGAAATGACGATTGATGAAGCGATTGATTTATTTGATGGTAATTATTATATTACGGACAAACTCCGAGTTTTACAGTCAGTCGGCCTAGGTTATCTCAAGCTAGGACAATCGGCTACCACCTTATCTGGAGGGGAAGCTCAGCGAGTAAAAATCGGCAAAGAACTGACTCATACCCTGGGTAAACGCACCCTCTATCTCTTAGATGAACCGACCACCGGTCTTCACTATTATGATATCGATATGCTCTTAAATGTTTTAAATAAGCTGGTAGAGAAGGGAAATTCAGTCCTAGTCATAGAGCACAACCTGCACATGCTTAAATCCATGGACTATCTTTTAGATTTAGGTCCAGACGGCGGCGACGCTGGCGGCAAAATAGTGGCGGCTGGCACCCCCGAAGAAGTAGCTGCTAATCCTAAAAGCTTAACCGGACAATACTTAAAAAAACTGCTAAAAGGGCAGAAAAAAGAAAAAACTGGGAAGATTCTCTAAAGTTGCCTTTAAAGTTTCTTACCCAGTTCCGGCGAAGCGTGCTCTTACCGAGCTTTATTTTAGCTAGGGGCCAAGAACAGAATGCAAACATTCATAGTTGTGGCGGTCAGCTACAAGTCGCTTCTTTTTCTCCTTGCGGAGGCTCTTTGTAATTTTGGGGGCGGGTTTAGGCAAACTGATTATCACCATCTAATCAGACTGAGATACGCGAGGTGCGCCCTATTTACAAAAATCCAAAGAACAATTTGATGACGCAATCTTAGCAAGCTAATAATTTTTGTCAAGACTTAAGATTTTACCACCATGAAAGACCAAAAAACTATCAACCCCAGCCCCTTTGCCAGCGCTGTTTACAAGCTAACCGGTCTCATTCCTTTGGGAAAAGTAGCTACTTATGGTCAAATTGCTCGGAAGATGGGAAAACCAAAGGCCGCTCGTGCTGTTGGCCAAGCTTTACACTGCAATCCCCTTGCCCCCAAAGTTCCTTGTCACCGAGTTGTCCAAAGTAATGGAGACTTAGGTGGTTTTGCCGGAGGATTAAAAAAGAAAACAATTCTCTTAAGACAGGAGGGAATAGTAATAAAAGACAATCGCCTTGATTTGAATAAATATCAAGCCAAACTATAAGCATGCCTCATCCGCTGAAAAACTTATTAAAAGAAATTCCGAAAACGCCCGGCGTCTATTTTTGGTATGGGGCGAATAAAGAAATTTTGTATGTGGGCAGGGCAGTAAATTTAAAAAATCGGCTCAGCCAATATTTTCAAAAAAACATTGATAGCCGTATTGCCGAGATGGTAGCCCAAGCAACTGACTTAAAATTCACCACCTGCGAGAGCTTATTGGAAGCAATTATCTTAGAAGCCAGTAACATTAAAAAATACTGGCCCAAATATAACATTGTTGACCGTGATGATCGGTCTTTTATCTATATTGCCATTAATAGCAAAGAGGAATATCCGCGGCCGATTATTATCCGGGGGCAAGATTTGAAAAAATTTCCTTCCCGCGCCTATCATCTCTTTGGCCCCTATCAATCATATTATTTAATGAATTCGGCTTTACGACTGTTGCGTCGAATTTTTCCCTACAGCACTTGTACTCCTAAGAGTGGTAAGGCTTGTTTTGACTACCAAATTGGTCTTTGCCCGGGCGCCTGTATTACCAGCATCAGCCCGACCGCTTACAAAAAAAATATTCGCAATCTCATTCTCCTCTTAAAGGGAGAACGCCAACGCCTATTACAGAAACTAGAGAAAGAAAATCCAGAACAAGCTAGGGCTTTACGCCATCTACAAGAAGTCTCGCTGCTGGGCCGCGAAAATGATCTCAATCAAAGCCGTCTCCAGCGTATTGAAGGCTATGATATTTCCCACTTCCAGGGTAAAGAAGCTTACGCCTCGATGGTGGTTTTTAGTAACGGCGAAAAACAAAATTCCGCTTATCGACTCTTTAAAATTAAAGAAGCGCCCGCCGGTGACGATGAACGCGCCCTTTTAGAGACTCTACTAAGAAGATTTCAGCACGCCGACTGGCCTCGTCCAGAAATGATTATGATTGACGGCGGCAGCCCCCAAATCAGCTTCCTGACCAGGGAATTAGCCAAACATAATATTGTCCTCCCCTTAGTTGGTATCTCTAAATTCGGCGGCGATCGCTTAGTTTTCCCTAAGGGGGTAAAGAAAAACTTTAAAGATTTAGCTGCCGTTTTAAAACCAACCCTCCTCCAAGTTAGGGAAGAAGCTCATCGCTTTGCTAATTATGGCCGCAAACGCGGCGCTAAAAAAAGCGCTTTTCCGCTTGACAATAAGAGGAAATCTGCTAATATATAAATACAAATCAATCATTTGCCCCAGACAGCAAGCAAAAAAGTAAGACTTGCCTAGGTAAATTCAAGCTAATATTAGCTTTTATTTAATCTGCGGCTGACCTCAGATTTTTTTGTTTTAAAGGTCTTATTAACAAAGTACTTATAAATCAGCGTGAAAACGCTTTAAAAAAATATGCCAAAAAGCAAAGTCCAAAAGCAGGAAATCCTGCGGAGCTTGGAAAAAAAGATTGAGAAATCAAAATCAATCGTTTTTGCCGGCTTTAACGCTTTGGGGGTAAAAGATAATGAGGCTCTACGTGACCAGTTACGCCAAGAAAACGGCGAATACTACGTTGCCAAGAAAACCTTATTAGGCTTAGCCTTCAAAAATCAAGGCGTGGACGGCTTGGATACAAAAGGTCTTGATGGCAAGATTGCCGCAATTTTCTCCTATGGAGACGAGGTAGCGGCCGCGAAAGTGCTCGATACTTTCCGTAAAGATAGAGGTGAAAAACTCTATTTCTTAGGCGGAATCTTGGAAGGGAAACTACTTTCCAAGGAAGAAATCGAAGCAGTCGCGAAACTGCCGAGTAAGCCTGAATTGTATGCCAAACTCGTGGGCTCCTTAAACGCCCCGGTCTCCGGTTTTGTTAACGCTTTAGCCGGAAATCTCCGCAACCTTGTGTACGTCTTGAAAGCGATTGAAGAAAAAAAATAATAAATAAACGCCTGCTCCGGATACTATCCGGACAGAGCGATCAATAAAACTATGTCCGAAGAAATGAAAAATGACGCCGCTGAAGAAGTGGTGGTACCGGCTAAGTTTCAGAGCTTAGTCAGCGAAATTGAAAAGATGAGCGTTTTAGATTTAGCTGAGCTCGTCAAAATCTTAGAAAAGAAATTCGGTGTTTCTGCTGCTGCCCCGGCCATGATGATGGCTCCGGCTGCTGGTGGTGCTGCCGCTGCCGTAGAAGAAAAGGATAGCTTTGATGTAGAATTGACTGAAGGTGGAGCTAATAAAATCAATGTCATCAAGGTGGTGCGCGAAGTTACTGAAATGGGTTTAAAGGAAGCTAAAGACTTAGTCGATGGCGCTCCGAAGATGATCAAAGAAGGTTTAAAGAAGGAAGAAGCTGAAGCTTTAAAGAAGAAATTCGAAGAAGCTGGTGCTAAGATCACCTTGAAATAAATATTTCTCAGAACTAAAAAACACCTCGGCGTTAGTCGAGGTGTTTTTGTTATCTCAAAAAATCTATTCTAAGCCAATCCTATAAATAGCATCATCATTGAGGAAATAGGCGGTTTTATTGTCGCTGGAAATACTAAAGTCTTTAAGATTATTAAGCGAGGGGAGGCGGAATTGTTTAAGTAAAGCCCCTTCTTTATTAAAAATTAACAGACGCTTACTATTTTTATCAAGGATAAAAAAACGATCAGTACTAGCTTTCAAAAGAGAAGCGCTATCTAAAGCCGGATCAACGGCAGCTAAAGAGAAATCTTGGGGACGATTAAGATAAAATTTTTGAACTTGACCGTTATTCTTTAAAACCAAGACATCGCCAGTAACTGCTAAATCAATAGCATCACCCAATTGCACCTCTTCTTTTAACCAAGAAGTCTTAGAATCATAATTATTGCCGTTGGGATTTAAGCGATAAATCTGATTATTATCAGCCATTAAAACATAAAGGCGATTGTTATAAAATTGAAAAGCATTAATTTTATCATCAGGACCAATGCCATTAAGATTAAGGGTACTATTATTACCATTGGTAATATCTAAACTGATTAAACGATTAGCACTGAGATAATAAATTTTATCCGCTAATAAAACCGGCTTTTCTAAGGAATTAAAATCTCCGCTTAACAAGAAGGAGTCACTTTTCTTGGCATTCAAGTCCCAGGAATAAACCGCTTTAGCGGCGGCATCAGCGGCGTACAATTTATCTTTAACAAAAATTAGATTTCTAGCTTCAGCCGAAGCATTGTAGTCCTTGAAATTTACCAACAATTCAGGACTATCAACCGTAGTTAATTTCTGCACCTTAGCTCTTTGTCCTTCAATCTCTGCCCGAATCTGATCACGACGAGCTATTTGTTCTTCGCCTTTAACTGGCAAAGAGTCCAGAGCCGCCAAGCTCTCACCAATTAAAGTCTTAGCTCCTTCCTGATTATCATATAAAAGATAGGAATCAACCATGCTCTTTTTCGCTTCCAGGCCAGCAATTAGATTATTAAAGTATTCCTCATTAGTCCGCCGACGATTATTAATCCCCGTAATCACTAAACTTCCTAATAAAATCAGGAAAGCAAGGGCTAAAAGGGCAAACATCGCTTTATTGCGCGGGTTTAAAGATGAGAGCCAGGCCCGATTTTTTTGCCAAATTTCTTTCCAAAAAATAGGGTTAAATAGGTTGATAAACACCGAGGCCACAATCTTCAAAGAACGACCAAAGCGAAAGCGCTTCCGACCAAAATTCATTTTTTCTTTAATCATTCGGGTGGCAGAAAAAGTTTTCTGCTTGCTTAAAGAAGGTAAATTTTTATTAACCGGTAACTGATTTTTTAAACGCAAGGGCGCTTCGGTTGAACCAATTTTTGAGTGCAGTGCCTGCCAAAGCTTACCAATTTTCTGCCAATTAATTAAACCCGCCGGAGCTAACATCTGTTCAGTCTTTTTTTCTGTATAATTAAGATGAGAAATAGAATTGTGAGCGGATTGATTACTCTCGGCAAGACTCTCGTCTTTAAGATCAGCACCACTTAATCCAAAAGTATTTTTAATAATAATTCCTAAAAAAGGAACGTAAGAATTTAATTTTGATAAAGCCCCTTTAATCTGTTCCGCGGCGACCATTGGCGGCAATTTAGTAACAATATTAATCAAGTCTTTATTAGAAAGATATTCGGGTAAAGCCTCATTACAGAAAAGAAAATAAGAGGCATTAGGGATTTCGCCACTAATAACTGAGGCAAAAAACTTGGGCACCACTGGTCCCGGCAATTCTTCCGTGCCTTCCAGATCAGCGGCGCTGGCCTCAACATTAATCAATTCGTATTGTTCTTGCCGTTTATAGATTAAAAAAGCTTTATTACGCCCAAAATTAGAAAAAAGGAGTTTATTCTCAAAAACTAGGCCTAAAACCAAGTTGGTATCCTCAGCCCGCAAGGGGATACGCTCCAGCGATACAAATTCCAATAAAGCCTTATTGAGCTTAGCTAAGGCCGCTTCAAAAATATTATCTAAAGATAGTCCTTCAATCTTGTCCTGTAAGAAAATCTTTTCATCGTTATAGTAAAAATCTTCGAGACTAGCAATGATAAAATCAATAACTTTCTTAGCATCCGTCTTTTTGCCATCTATTTCTGCTAATAGAAAAAGCTTACCGGCTAGATTCTCCTTAATGGCATCTGGCTGGGCAATATAAACATCCCGGCTACCATTCTGGTGTTTACCGGCGTTGAGGACTAAAGAAGAGATTTTGTAATACATATAAACCCTAATCTTGGCACGATAAGTGCCCATTTTATTTGACTGATGACGCTTTCTATTATACTATAAAAACAGAAAGAGATAAAGAGAAAGCCTCTCCTTTAGCTTTATTACTCTTAAATGCTAATTAATAAAAAGTGAAATTATCTTAAAAATATGCTGGCTCAAATTTTTGGCTCTAACGCTAGAGTCAAAATCCTAAAAACCTTTTTAAGCAAGCCTGAACAAAAATATTATACTCGCCAACTGGCGAGAGACTTAGCTTTACAAGTAAATTCGGTACGAAGGGAACTAGAAAATCTCCAAGAAATTGGCTTATTAAAACAGGAAGAGGGCCCAGAAAACGAAGGAAGTGCTAAAAACCTAAAAAACGAAAAAAAATATTTTATAGTTGATCATAATTTTTTACTCTTTGGAGAACTAAAAAGCCTCTTCGCTAAAGCCAATCTTTTGTCTTGCCAGGATTTCTTAAAAGAAGTTGTCAATACGGGAAAGATAAAACAATTATGGCTAAGTGGCATTTTTACGGGGGATTTAAGTGCTCCTACCGATATTCTCCTGGTGGGCAAGATTAAAAAGGAACAATTTCTTAAACGACTCAATACCCTAGAAATTGATCTTAATAAAGAAATTAACTACACCCTAATGGACGAATCAGAATATGACTACCGCTTAGAAATAAATGATATTTTTCTGCACAAAATTCTCCAAAGCCGCCATCTTAAAATAATTGATGAAGCGGAGAAAAGCCCTAACTCTTAAAATATGAGCATCAAATCAAACTTTTTATACTTCAGTGGCCGCTTTTTAAGACTCTTTCTGATTACCCTGGTGGTAGTTTTTTTTGTTATTCTCCTCAGCTTCGGCCTTAGTTGGCGTTCTTGGCTTAAATTCAGTCAAAGTGCCTTGAATGGTAAAAATCAACTAAGTGCCGCTCTTAGCCAATTAAAGGCTAGGGAATGGCAGGAAGCAGAATCAACTCTCCAGGCAGCTGAGGCTTCCTTTAAGAGCGGGGAAGAAGCTCTAGAATCTTTGCGTTCTTCCTGGCTACCCGCCAAAATTGGCTTTGGTAGCAAGCAATTAAATGACTTAGAATATCTCAATGCCAGTGCTCTCATTATTACTCGGAGCGCCATTCAAGGAAGCAAACTGGCCCAAGGTTTAAATTTAGACGATATTAAAGACGGTAATTTTAACAATCTTAGTCCGGAAAGAAAAGCTGCCTTTCTCCAAAGCTTAATTGCGTTAGAACCTGAGTTAAACGGCCTGAAGGCAAACCTTAATCTCGCCCTCCTCAATCTTAATCATATCCAACGCTTCGGCATCCTATGGCCTTTACGCGGACAATTACAAGAGGTAAAAGAACAATTGGCGACGGGTGAAGAACTTCTGACAGAATCTTTACCAATCCTTCGCCTTCTCCCAGCTTTCAGTGGCTACCCGGAAACCGCTCGCTACCTGATTATGCTCCAAAATAATGACGAATTACGTCCTACCGGTGGCTTTTTGGGCAGCTATGTCCGGGCGGATATTAAAAACTTTGGCGAAATTGAAAATTTAAAATCTGACGATGTTTATCACTTAGATATGCCCGCAATTGGTAAAACCCAATATCAAGCACCGACACCAATAAGTAAATACCTAAAAGTAGAAAACTGGTATCTACGCGATGCTAATTGGTCACCAGACTGGCCCCAATCCGCTCGACAAATCCAAGAAATGTTTATTGCTGAAAGTTCAGCCGGTGGACAGGAAGTTCCGCCCCTGGATGGAATTTTAGCCATTACCCCTGATTTTGTGGCTAATCTTCTTAAAATTACCGGACCAATTACAGTTAGAGGGGAGAGTTACGCTCCTGAAAATATGCAGGCCCTACTTCAATATAATGTAGAAGTGGCTTACAAAGATGACGATATCTCTTCTTGGGATCGCAAAGATATTATTAATGAGTTAATTAACGCCCTGAAAGACAAACTGATGGCTTTACCGCTAAATCAGTATCCGCAATTAATTGCCCGCCTCAATGAAAGTCTTGGCCGCGGCGACCTTTTACTTTATTTTAACAACCCTGAACGCCAAGCCATTGCTCTTGACCTAGGTGGGGCCGGGGAACTTAAAAATGTTTCTGGAGACTATCTCATGGTAGTAGATGCCAACTTAGCCGCCTTCAAAAGCGATGCTGTTATGAAGAAAAATATCAGCTACCATTTGTTAACAGAACAGCAAGGGCTTAAAGCCGAACTCCGACTCAACTACCAACATACTGGTGGCTTTGACTGGCGCACGACTCGCTATCGCAGCTATACAAGGGTCCTGGCGCCCTTGGGCAGTGAGTTAATAGATATTAAAGGCGTTGACCGCGCCGCCAGTGATTTTGTCAGCTATGACGACAACACCTTAGGCAAACATGTTTTTGGCTTCTTCTGGAGTATTGAGCCAGGGCAGAATGGAGAAATAAACTTAAGTTACAAGCTTCCTTCCAGACTTTATGAAAACTTGGATGCCAATAAGGTGTACACACTTTTTGTTCAACGCCAACCAGGAAGCCGGATTGAAGCCTTATCAATTAACTTAGAGCCCGGAAAAGAGATAATTCAAGTCAGTCCTCAAAATCTAGAAGGAGAAATCAAAAAAAATGGAGCTTATTGGACACTTAAGCTAGAAAAAAACCAAGCCCTTCAGCTATTGACTAAATAATGGAAAGATATTATAGTAATATATCAGATTCCTAAATTTCTTTAACAATTAAAACCACCGCATAATGAAAAAAATCCCATTTATCCTGATTTTTCTGCTGTTTTGCCTTATTCTAAAAGCTCAGATTAAAACCGCTGTCTACTGGACAGCGCCAACCATGAGCGCACAAGATGCAAGCAAACTGACCAAAGACCAGCTAGTAATTGTTGACTATGAAAACATCGCCAACAATTGGCAGCACACCAAAAAGATTAAGAGCTCAAACAATAAAACTAAGCTCTTAATTTACTCCAACACCATGGAAATCTGGAGCTCCGGACAGGTGCCACATCGCCCCATGGCTAATAAATTATGGCATCAACTACCAGCGGAATACCGTTTAAAGAATAAGAACAAAAAACCGGTAGTCTTCTGGCAGGACATGGAGGTGATGAATATCACCAGAAACTGCCCGCGCATCAACGGGAAGAACTATAACGAATACTATCGGGAATGGCTCCTAAAAAATGCTCTTCCTGATTCGCTTAAACGTTACATCGATGGCTATTTCCAAGATAATGGTAATTCCACTATTTCTTGGGTTGACCCGGGTATAGACTCGGATAACAATGGCCAGGCCGATAATCCGCGCGTCTTGGATGCCGCTTGGCAGTCCGGAATGATTGATTTTCTGACAACAATCAGGGAAGCAAAAGGAGATAATTTTATCATCATCACCAACAAAGGTGAAAAAAATCTTTTCTTCTTAAATGATGGTGTGATGTTCGAAAAATTTCCTAACGACTACCTGGGCGATAATCGCGCTGGTGGTTGGTACAGATGTATGGAAATCGCCGAAGCCGCTGGTCCTTATACCATTTTCCAGGTAGACTGGGAGAGTCTTGAATTTGGTATTGCCAGCAGCTTATTACTTGACAATATTTACATAGCCGTAGGCCAAAACCTCCAAATCCCGGACCAATACCGGGTGCCTACAGGCAAACCGCTTGGCAAACAGTACAAGAAAGGTGACTTGTATTGTCGTGACTACGAGCTAGTCACCATTGAGGTTAACCCGGTAAAAAGGACTGGGCGCCTGGTGCCAAGATGAGAGTTAAGCTCCACCTAAGAAACGGAGACGCTCCGCTACGCTATCCGCAAGGAATTCTCTACAAGGACCCGCAACTCAGCGGGTCTTTTTTTATTCCCCCTTTTCCGCTATCATTATCTTATATGCTTACCTATCTTAGCCTAGCTGGCGGCCTTGCCGGTATTATTATTTTAGGGCTTAACCCAGCTCTGAGTATTTTTTTATTATCTTTTTCGGTGCCAGCCATTAATTGGGTGATAAATATCGGACCCCTAGAGGTACCGTTTTCCGATTTAATTGCGGTAAGCGTCTTTTTTGCCTGGCTTCTATCCTTAATTTTTAGTTTAATTTTTCAGCCAAACAAAGAAGTAAAATTAAAATTTCCTTTATTTTTTGCCTTCTCTTGTTTATTAATAACTAATGCCTTTTCTCTATTTAATCACCCTCAACCTTTAAATGGCTTTTATTACCTTACCCGTTGGCTAATTTTGCTTTACGCTGCCTATATTTTTCTTCCAGCCAACCTAATAAAAAAAGAAAAAACTTTAAAAATAGCCGTAACTGGACTAGCGCTAGCTTCTTTAATAGTAATGATTAGCGGCTGGCTTAGTCTTTGGGGGCAAGACTGGCAGAATAGTTTTTTCCGCTTAAAATCTAGCGCTTGGTGGGGAATATATCCTTTTGGTGAAAATCACAATTTAATCGCCGAATTTTTAAGCGTCGGTGCCTTTCTCTGGCTAGCCCTTAAAGAATGGTCTCAAAATGAAAAAATTAGCCGAATTTATAAGAGCCTCTTTGTCCTTAGTCTTGCCGCCGCTATTATGTCTTTCTCCCGGGCAGCCTGGATTACTATTTTCTTGCAATTAGGCGCGCTCATAGTCTGGCGTAATCGCCAATTTCTAAAAAAACAGGGGGGCCTAGTCTTGCTAGTAATTATTGCTGGATCTCTTTTAATGCTACCCCTCTTTTGGCGCATGAAAATTCTCCAAGCTGAGAATATTAGCTCTACGGAAAACAGAGTCTTGCTTTTAGAAATAGCCTATAAAGCCTGGCAAGACAAACCAATATTAGGTCAGGGAAGCGGTCGCTTTACGGAACTAGTAGCCGATAATATTCGTTTTACCGCCAAATATGGCGCCCCTATTGACTCCCACGGCTTCATTCAGAAAATAGCCGCCGAGGCTGGAAGCATTGGCTTAATTGCCTGGTTTTTCTTATTAGCCGTTGTTGTTAAAAAAGCTTTAGTAGGTATTAAAAAATACGGTAAAAACGCCCCTTGGCTTTTACCTCTATGGTTAGCGGCGGGCGGTGGCCTCTTCTTCCAAATTTTTAATACTTCTTACTATAAAGGCAAAGTTTGGCTGATTATTGCCCTTGCTTTAATCGCTACCGAATTAGCGCAAAAGAAATATGGCCCCAAAGATTAAAATCACCTATATTATGCCCAGCATGGCGAGCGGGGGCGCAGAGCGCTTCCTCCTCGACCTTTTACAAACAATTGACCGTGAACGCTTTGATCCTTTAGTAATTCTTTTTAAAGAGGCGGGCCGCTGGCACCAAGAGTTAGAAAAATTAAATTTACCAATCTTTATATTATCAAAGAAATCAAAGATTTCCTTAGCCAACTTCTGGCAAATATATAAATTATTAAAAAAAGAAAGACCCGCTATTGTTCACACTCAGCTGGGTGGAGATTTGCGCGGCCGCCTGGCCGCTAAATTGGCCGGGGTTAAAATCATCGTCTCTACCGAACAAAACATTAACCGCCAAGAATCCTGGTATCAGCGCTGGGCAAAAATAATTACCTCACTTTGGACGGAAGCAATTGTCGCGATTTCCCCAGCCGTAGCTAAGGATATGCATAGACGCTATTTCCTACCTTGGAAAAAATGCGAATTAATCATCCCCAACGGTATTCCTTTAAAAAAATTTGAATATCAAGAAAAAAGACCAGAAACTGGAATTATTACTGTAGGAGCAGTTGGTCGCTTAAACAAACAAAAAGGTTTTGACATCTTAATTGAAGCCTGGCTAAAAGTTAAAATAGAAAACACTCGTCTAATAATCGCGGGAGAGGGTGAAGAAAGAGAAGTTTTGCAAAAACAAATTGAAAAACTTGGATTAAGTCAACAAATCAGTCTGATTGGTAATGTCCAAGATATGTCCGCTTTTTACCAAAGCCTTAATCTTCTCGTCATGCCTTCACGCTGGGAAGGACTAGGCATTGCCGCTTTAGAAGCGGGTGCCTGTGGTGTCCCCGTAGTTGCTAGCGCTGTTGATGGTCTCGGCGATATTATTAACGAAAACACTGGCTGGTCTCTCATTCCTAACGATGCTAAAGAATTGGCGAGAGTTTTACAAGAAGCTCTATCTCAATTAAACAGCGAGGTCACTAGATTTAAACAAGCTAAACTACGAACACTAATAGAGGAAAAATATAGCATTAACCAGGTAACGGTTAATTACGAAGATCTTTATTTAAAATTATGGCGCCAACATTATGAAAATATTGCAGGTTAACAAATATCACTACCCGCGCGGTGGTGCCGACCGCTACTATTTAGACTTAGGCAAACGCCTAGAAGCTGAGGGGCATGATGTTGCCTACTTTGCCATGCAGCATCCTAAAAATCTAGAGAGCTCCTGGTCTAAATATTTCGTCAGCCGGGTTAGCTATAATGAACAAGTCTGGCGCTACGCCTGGAAAATACCAGGAAGAACTCTATATAGTCTGGAAACAAAAAGAAAATTTACCCGCTTGCTTAAAAATTTTTGCCCCGACGTTATTCATCTTCATAATATTTATCACCAATTATCACCCTCACTTTTAGATGTCGCTGCTGCTTTCAAAATTCCGGTAGTCATGCATTTACACGACTATAAGTTAGTCTGTCCTAATCACTCACTCTTTACTCAAGGTAAAGTTTGTCAGGAATGCTTGCGTGGTTCTTACTGGCCCTGTATTAAGCGCCGCTGTGTCAAAGATTCCAGTCTCGCCAGCCTATTAGCGGCCGGGGAAATGTATCTGCACCATAATATTTTAAAGATTTACGAAAAGAAAGTTAATCTCTTTATTTCTCCTAGTAATTTTCTGAAAAACATCTTAGTGGCTGCTGGCTGGCCAGAAGAAAAGATTATTGTGGTTAATAACGCCTTCCGCGCTGATTTACCCCTACCTTTAAACGATGACCGCCAAAACTACTTCCTCTACTACGGTCGCTTAAGTCAAGAAAAGGGAATTGACCTAGCTCTAAAGGCGGTTGCTGATGATAAACATTTAAGTTTAAAAATAGTCGGTAGCGGACCGGAAGACGACTTTTTGCAAACACTGGGCGGTGAAGCCGCCAGGGAAGGGCGGATTGAATTTTTGGGTTGGCAAGAAGGGCGCGCTCTTTCTACTTTAATTGCCCAAGCGCAAGCGGTAATAATTCCTTCTCGCTGGCTCGAGAACTTTCCTCTTAACGCTTTAGAGGCTTTGTCTTTAGGTACGCCGGTAATTGCTGCTAATATCGGCGGCTTGCCAGAGATAGTTAATGATAGTAACGGCATCTTAGTGCCCGCTGAAGATATTGGGGCTTTAAAAAAAGCCATGTTAAAAATAATTAATCACGAAAAGATTTGGCAACGAGCAGAGCTACAAGCGAGTGCCCACCGCTTTAGCCCCGAAAAAAACCGCCAAGAAGTATTGCTTGTTTACCAAAAACTACTCTCTAAGTAGCTAACAAAAAAACGCTCCTTCCGGAGCGTTTTTTATATAAACAATAAAATTAATTATTCAATCGTAAAAGCAATGCTATAACTCATCTTCGAACTTACACCGTCAACTTTAATGTCGTAAGCATCGGCGTTAACGGTGGGAACAGTGAGAATCTGTTGAAAGCGACCGCGTTGATCTGCTTTTAGACTCTGCTTTTTGCCAGCAAAATCTAAATTTAAATTTTCGTTCGGTAAAAAACCGCCACCATTAATAGAAACTTGACTGTTGGCGGCACCGCGATTCTTATCAAGTCTTAAGAAAAGACTTTCGCTAGCCTCAACACTATTGTCTTCTTCATCTGCCAAGAAAGCTGCTACTTTTTCTAACTTATCATTTAAAATAAGAATATTAGCATTGTTGAAAACAACCACCTTATCGCCATCAAGATTAACCGTCTCTAAACCCATAGCCCAACCGCGGGGGCCGGCTAAACCGCCAGTCCAAGCCCAGTCAGCTTCTTTCATAGTTTCTTTATTTAACTTAACCACGCCGATACCATTAGAGAAATAGGCAAAGGAAGTAAAGCCAGAAGCATCAATATCGTAGCCTTCATATTCTAAATGTTTAAAACTGGAGACTAAGTGACCCTGAAGATTGAATTTCTTAGCATAGTAATCATCAACAACCAAGATATCATTGTTAGCGTCAACAAAAATTTTGTGAGCGCTACGGTTATTCTTAAAATTTAAAGCAATCTCTTTAACCAAGCTGCGAGTCTCCCGATCATAAATCATCAACTTACCGTCTTGGACATTAAAGAAGAAGTGGTCATTGCCGCGAACATTATAGGGAACCTCTTCATTACCAAAAGCGTATTCATTAATAACCTGTAAATCATTATTCCAGATTTTTACACTTTTAGCACTAATGGTAACTAAATCACCGCCCATTTCATCCACGCGGTTATACCACTCCCAGTAAGAATTTTTAATGGAATTAACAAGATTAAGCTGATTACCAACTAATTCATATTTATAGAGACTAAAGTCAGTCACTGTATAAACGAAAAGGCGGCCGCCCTCCTCTCGGAGATGGGCATCATAAAAGCTCCCGTATTTACCAAATTTTTGGTCAAATGGCTTGACTTTAGCAACGCGCTCTAATTTAGCGCCTTCTAGCCGGAAAAACTCCAGGCTGCCGGTATTAGCAGTGGCCACGTAAAGCTTATTTTTGTAAACAAGCGCGTCACCAGAGTAATAAGATTTAGTTTTACCCTGAGAATAAGAGGCAAATACTAAAGAGATAATGCCTAATATTACAGTAAAAATAGCAATTTTTTTCATAATATTTAAAAAAATCAAATAATCTTGTAAAGACAAGTCTATTGATAGTATCTTAATTATTTAAAAATGTCAATAGTAAAACTTCAATTAAGCCCCGCTACCCCTTGACAAATAAAAAGTAATATATTATAATATAAAATCAAACTAAAATTATGGATTTAAAAGAATTTCTATTTTTAATCAAGCGCAAGAGCCAAACCATCATTTTGATGATTTTAACGGCGGTCATTTTAACGGCTGGCGCCTCACTCCTATTTCCTCTGCGCTATGAGGCTAGCTCCCGTTTGTTAATTACCCAAGAAACGGGCATGGCGGATGCCTATACGGTTTCCCGCTCTAACGAATACTTAGGTAATCTTTTTGCCCAAGTAGCTCGCTCCGCTTCTTTCTTTGATTTAGTGGCTAGCTCTCAATATAATATTGAGGATTCATATTTTCAGGGAACTTATGCCCAGAAGATGAAAACCTGGCGCAACACCGTCCAAACTCGCACTTTGAGTGATTCTGGCATTATTGAAGTTAAAGTCTATCACACTAGCCCCTATCAAGCTCAACAGATTGCTTTAGCCGTAAATGACGTCATGGTTAATAAGAATACTAATTATCAGGGCAACGGTGATAAAGTCAAAATCAATATTATTGACCAGCCCCTAGTATCCTCTTACCCAGTTAAACCAAATATTTTACAAAATACTCTCTTAGCTGTTGTCTTCAGCGCTATCTTTGCCCTCTTCTATATCTACATCCTTCCGGAGAGACGTTATGACTGGCGCCTATTTGGTAATAAAAAGCCAAACAAACGGCATTATAATAAAGAGGCGGCCACCAACGCCGTCTGGCAATACCTTCCTTACGAAAATCAGAATCCGACTAACGACGCCGAAGTCACCGCTCCAGAATCTGATCCAGCAGAGAATCTTGCCCCTCAAGGCAACATCAATAACATTTTAAGATAATTGTCCTTCTGAGAGGAGTGCAGAAATCCTAATTTCTGCACCTCGCCCAGGATAACAGTATCCGGAAATTAACAAAGATCATTACAACTAAATAATAGAAACCATGAAGAAAAAGCTCTGCTTGATGATTATCTTGTTGAGCGGGGCTATCATAGCCTCCGCTCAGAGTCCGACCCCCATCGGACGCCACTCCAATCTTTCTGTTTTTAGTGGATATTTTGCTAAGCAGCAAAATTCCAATAACAACGGCTCCTGGATTGGCGTCTATGGCGATGTTCCGCTCTATCGCTCTTTGAGTGAAGAGTGGAATATAAGTGCCTGGGGCGTGTATACCAGATCAGAATGGACCAATAATATGGCTCCATACACTTCGAAAACCCAGGATTTTTCCTTGGGGCTAAGTACTGGCAAGTATAAAGAATTTTTTTCTTACACTCATTCATTCTATGGCGGTCTCGCCCTAGGATATAAACATTCCCGCGAAATCGGGAGAGTTGAGAAGAAAAAATATTCTTCAGAAAGCATCCAAAAAGACCACCTCTTGGTCGGCAATATCAATCTTAACTTGATGAAATACTCAGGCTATCATCCATATTTCCTTCCAAGAACCCAGCTGGTTCTGTCGGGCCAATATGCCTTAGACGCTCAGAAAACTCTAAGCGAAAACGGCAAACCAGCCCTACCTAACAAAGCTTGGGATAAATCCTTTTTGGAGCTTACCCTAAAGCAAAGCCTCTGGGACATCCCCTTGGGCAGGAATCAGAATGTCTTTCTCCAACCTAAAATTGGTGGCCAATTCAGCCGCTATTTCGATGGCGAAGAAAGAAATTCGTATGGACCCCTCATCGAGATGAGCCTACACAAGGCCAGCAATGATGACTTTCTCTCCCTTACTTTGATGCATAAGCATCAGGGGAGGGAAAATGATTACCTTTTTATAATGCTCACCCTGAACTTACTGAAAATTTTCCAATAAATTCAAAACTCACCGTAAAAATTAGACAAAATGAAAAAAGGAGTAATTGCAATTATCGCTGTTGTCGCCGTTCTGTTGATTGGCGCAATCGTATGGTTAGCTGTATCGCTCAGCAAATCAAATTCTGAAAAAGATGAGCTCGCCAATCAGGCTCGTAGCTCAAACACCACTGTTGCCCCGGCACCATCACCCTGCGCCGACACTGCCCAGATGAGGCTTGACGCTGAAGCAGCTGATAAAGCCGCCGCTGATGCCGCGAAAGATGCTGCAGCAAAGAAAAAGGCTCTTAAAAATGCC
Organism: uncultured Gammaproteobacteria bacterium; assembly: GCA_964616855.1. GTDB lineage: Bacteria > Patescibacteriota > Patescibacteriia > Patescibacteriales > UBA12465. The sequence continues at coordinate 460,223 of CAZTUJ010000001.1, forward strand.
ATCAGGAAGTGCCAACCCAATTTTGCCAACGGAGACACATCTTATGTCATTATCATCAATCAGCAGACTGGCTCTACCGGTAATAAAAGCAACAATCGCAGCACTGGTGGAAATCAGCAAAAATCATCGACCGCTAAACCCGGACAACAGGTTTCCAGTTCCTACGAAGGAGCTGACAAGCCGACTGTAGTCCAGAACTACAAGCAGAGCTCAGCAGGAGCTCAGCAATTTGTCTGGAATATTCAGGCAGACGCCAACGGCCGTCCTAATGGTGACAAATACTGGCCCCACCTGGAGAATGCAGCCAATCCCGCACAATACGTACCTGAAGCTGTTTCGAACGGACAGCGTGGATACAATGTATCTATGCCCAGCGTTCCCCCATTTTCGACAAACTATGGCTACAACCTTGATGAAAAGGTTGCCTGGAACCTCTGCAACATCCTCGACAACCCCAAGTTTGGTGGCTCTACCAACGTAATACTTGGAGGTGACTTCACCGGCTGGCAGTGGTTACCCGCCACCATTGAAAACGTAGGAGGGAAATCCTACTACGTAGTAAGATGGTAGTGACCTACTAATTGTACTTTTAAAAAAGACCCAGAATCAGCAATGATTCTGGGGCTTTTTTTATTGTCCAAGTAATTAACTAAATAGTTAAATATAAAAAAACACCCTCGCTATTGAGAGCAGCGAGGGCATTTTGGAAAGAGCGAGTAAACGAGTGAACAAGTTTGTGTTTATTCCTTTGCCGAATGGCGTATGGAAATAGTCTGAAAAGTGGTACCGTTATGGCCGCTGGTTTCAACGACCTCAACGCTTAAGAATAGGTACTTATAAACATTATCCCAGTACAGACAACTGGAGTTGTTTGGGTTAGGTGTCCCATTTTGGATGTTGGAACCAAATCGGGCCTTTTTTGGCATCTCTGAGATGGGAATCTCATACTGGCTCCAATTGGGAAAGCCGGTTGCCTGGTAGCTACTAAGCATGGGGGTACCCCAGGAGTCGTTCACATTGAACTGAATCCAGGGCAAGCAAACGGAGAAGGGTGTCTCATTATTCTGATAAATAATGATATTACCGTTACCGGGAAGTCCATACCGAATGTAGTTATCTCCACCTATTCCTGGCAAATCAAGCCCGCTGGAGCCATTGGGTGTTGGATCGCCATTGGCGTCCACATGATACTTAAGCATCCCCAAATTGGCGGGATTTGCCCAAATTGAGCCTTTGAAATTGGCCCATTGTTCTCCATGAAGAGCTGACAGTCGAACCAAGGGAGCGGCTTCAATGTCAGAATTCACGGCATTGTCAATGAAGACTTTGACCCAATGGCCTGTTTGGCCGCTTGGCATGGGGTAAAGCTGGTTATTCTCCATGCGGTAGTTTGTATCCGCGATGGGGATGTCCAGAAATACGGTCCAAGCCGGGCTGGTAAAGTTCCCTTTAATCTTGTAGGGTATATTATTCTCCATCCACGCTCCGTTTTTATAGATCCAAAACTCGGACCGATAGAAGCCGGGGGCGAGATAAGTTTTTCCCTTATACAAAATGGGGTCCCCATCAACACGGGGTAAACAGTTGAGATAAAGTTGCGCCTGGTGGGATCCGCCTTGCTGGTCAAAACCTATTAAAGTTACGGTCGACAGAATAAACTGCCGGCCATAGTAGTTACTTGCCAATGGATCGGTCACAACATTGTTGTTGTTGCTAAACGTCCACTGTACGGATGTCATTGGCATGGTTGAGGTGTAGGTGAAAGAATACACGTTACCACCCTCGATGTTGATAGTATCGCTATTTAAAGCGTTGGAAGATTTGAGACCACCACCTAAGGGGCCGTCAGAGATAGCAATCTTTAGGACGCCGTCATTTTGAGGGTCCAGATTGTCAAACTCTACATATTCCTCCTTGTTACAAGAAGAGAATACAATCATTGCAATAGCCAGAATGGCCAAAAACAAATTTTTCATCGTTTATTGAATTTAGTGAAACACTCGGATTAACTTCTCAAGATGACTTTGTTAAAAATCATCTTGAGTGTCAATCCGAATAACTAAATTATTTGGCAAAGGACGAAATTATCTAAAAATAATTCTTATTACTTTAAAAGGCTTTGATAGCTTGCCAAAGTTGTGGCCGCCACTTGGCGCCAATCATATTCTCGACAAGCCCGCTCGTAGGCAGCCAGGGCCTTTACTTGCGCCTCTTCTGGATGTTCTAAAATATAGTTCAATTTCACTTCTAAATCGCGTTCGTCCCGGCTCCGGAAGAAAAAGCCAGTATCAGCCAAAGCTTCGCGGTTACCCGGAATATCACTGGCCAAACAAGCACTGCCGTGGCCCATGGCTTCAAGGAGTGATAAAGATAATCCTTCCATTTCTGAGGTTTGGGCAAATAGATAAGCGTTAGCATATAATTGACGCAGAGCTTCGCCGTTTTGATTATCAATAAAGATAATCCGGGGATCACCAGCCGCTAGTTTCTTCAATTCTGATTCATATTCGCCATCACCAGCAATAACCAGCTTCTTATCAGTCTGTAGACGCTTAAAGACGGGAATTAGATATTGTAAACCTTTTAGCTTGATTAAACGGGAAGCACTGAAGATATAAGAACCCTTGCTTAAGCCCCAAAATTTCAATGTGGTTTCTGCCTGTTCGCGTCCAAGTTCGGTGCCATTAGGAATCAGGGCGCATTCGCGTCCATATTTCTGACGAGCATACTCTTGGGTGGTTGGGGTTAAGACAATCACGGCGTCCGCTAATTGAAACATCATCTTTTCTCCCAAACGGAGCATTAACTTAGCGAAACGGCTCCATTTTTCATTATCATAGTCAAAGCTATGGAGCGTGGCTACTAATTTAGCGCGAGGACAGAAAATTTTTGGTAACCAAAGCAAAAGGGAGGGACCAACACCGTGATAATGAATAATATCAGGACGGCGGCGCAAAACATCCAAACTAGCAAAAAAGGTATGAGTGATGTTGGCTAAATTCTTCTGATTGATAAAAGGCTTATACAGCAACTGAACGCCATTAAAATCTTTCAGTTTCACGGGCGTATAGCCGCGCCGATTATATACTAAAACTTCATGGCCCAAAAGATGTAACTGAGCGCTCAAAAACTGCACATGTCTTTCGACACCGCCGTTTTTTGCTGGTATTCCTTTTTGGCCGATGAAAGCGATTTTCATAGCTATATATATTGTTAACTTATAAAAGTATCAGTTATTTGTAATCTTGTCAATTAATAATATTAAATTATAACAAAAAGTATTATTTTTGTCAATAGTAAATAAAGCCTAACAAAAAAGAATATCTTTTAAAGATATTCTTTTAATATAAGCTAAAAATCTAATTTATAGATAAATCCTAGGACAGCCAATTCTTTTTCTTAAAATACCTTAACATCGCCAAAGAACCGGTGCCCATAATTAAGAGAATTACCCAGAAACCATAGCGCTGATCCACGAAAGGCATATACTTAGCATTCATGCCGAAGATGGCGGCTAATAGCGTGAGAGGGAAAACAATAACTGAAAATAGGGTTAAGGTCTTCATGATATTATTCATGCGGTCATTAAGCAGGGACTCATTGGTATCATTTAAAACCTCCACCATCTCTTTCTGATTATCCAACATCTCCCAAATACGCTTAGAATGTTCGACTAAATGTCCGTATTGCTTCTTCAAAGCTTCGGGGGAAACCAGGCTACTCTTCATACTCATTAATTTCTGTAAAATATTTTTATGATTTTGCATAATCTTACGAATATTGATGATGTTGCGGCGAAGATTCAAAATTTTAGCAACCGCGTCTTTCTGGTGCTGTCCGAAAATAAGATCTTCAACCTCTTCAATCGCTAAGCTATTTTGGTCAATTAAGAGATAGCAAGATTTTAAAAGGCGGTCCAAAATTTCATACAATAGCGTAGCGGATGACTCGGTCGTATAAGACAAGAGTAGATTAGGGTCTTTCTTGGCAATATTAAAAAAGTCACCTAAAGCGGGGATATTATCATTATGCAAACTAACTAAATAGCCGTGACCAATAAAAAATTCAATTTCGCCAGCAATCACTTTACCCTTGAAAAAGGTAGGGAAGTGTAAGATTAAAAAGAGATAGCCATTTTCGGCGGCCACCATCGGCCGCTGGGAAAAAACTGTAGCTACCGAAGCGTGTAAATGCTCAAGATTAAAATCATATTCTTTCCGCAAAAAATCAATTTCTTTACGACTAGCATCAACAATATTTAACCAAACCAGCGATTGTTCATTACCAGGGCGATCAATCGTTAATTTTTCAATTTTAGAACCTATTTTTTTATAATTTCCCATAGAAGCAGAGCGCGGTAACCGCTAAATATTAACTTTGACGGCACCGTCTTTTTGTAATAAAATAAGGATAGTTTTATAAACCTATTATAGCAGAAATAAAAAGAGCGAGAAAGAGATTACTACTTATGGCTATAATCCTAGGAATCAACACCGGTGAAATTAGCTGGTCCGAGCTTAAAGGCCGCTTGGCGTCTTTTTATAATGACCGACTACCACATCAACTGGTAACCCCTAATCCTGAAATTATCCTTAAAGCCCAAAAAGATGAGGAATTATTCTATATTCTTAACCGCGCAGATTTATCCTTAGCGGATGGTTTCGGCTTAAAAATAGCGGCCAAAATCAGCGGCCAAAAATTATATCGCTGCACCGGTGCTGACCTCTTGCCTTATCTTCTTCAAGAAGCCGAGGGAAAAAGGCGCGTCAGCATTATTAATCGCCACGATGGTTTATCCTCAAGTCAAGATTTAGAAAAATATTTAAAGACTAATTATCCTCGCTTAGAATACCAAATTTTAGATAGTCCCAAAAAGATATCACCAAGCGAAGAAGATATAATGAGCGTCCAAGCCTTTAATCCGAACTTGGCCATCTGTCTCTTCGGTGCCCCAGAACAAGAAAAATATCTTTTTCAGCTCCAAGAAAAATTAGTACAAATATCCTTGAGCGTGGGCTTAGGGGGAGCTTTTGATTTTTTGACCGGTAAATTAAAACGGGCGCCGCAACTCTGGCGCAATCTCGGCCTGGAATGGTTTTGGCGATTTATCCAACAACCCTGGCGCTGGCAACGCATTTGGCGAGCAACAATGGTCTTTTCTAGGAAAGTTCTTTATTGGCGTTTTATCATGCCCCATCTTTATCGCCCCAACGTGGCTGTATTGATGTATAAATCCGGGAAAGATGGTCGTGAGATTTTTATTGTTGAAAGGCAGGATCGAGAGAGCCACTGGCAATTACCCCAGGGTGGTTTAGATGGAGAAGATATTGCCGTTGCTGGCGCCAAAGAGTTAAGGGAAGAGAGCGGTGCTAAAAATTTTAAAATTATCAAAGTCTACAAAAATCTTTATCGCTACCAATTTAACAAAGAAACGGGCAAAGATATTTTACAGCGCCATTTCGGCTATCGCGGCCAAAAACAAAGCCTGCTGATTGTAGAATTTCAGGGCAAAGACACGGAATTAAAGATTAATTATTGGGATCATCGCGCTTGGCGCTGGATTAAAGAAGAATATTTACTTACGCACATTCATCCTTGCCGGCAAGCAGCGGCTAAAATTTATTTAGAAAAATTAAAAGAAGCTGTCTAAAAAAATATGAAAAAAATTAATTGGCGAAAGAAAGTCAGACTCCCTTTAAGCTTAGCCATACTAGCTTTACTTGCTCTAATTACTCTAAGTAGTGTCACCATCTATACTTATTCTTTAAATAATAAAAAAATTAATCAAGAAAAAAAAGAAATCCATCAAGGCGGCTATAAATATATTAGCCCGCTACTAGAATGTGCTGACTTCGAATATAAAAATAGGGCAGACTTAGAAGAAAGTATCTCCGAATTAATTGATGAAGAAATAAAAAAGGGTGATGTTAATTTTATTAGCCTTTATTTCCGAGATTTAAACAACGGTCCTTGGATTGGTATTAATGAAAAAGAAACTTTTACACCAGCTAGTCTTTTAAAAGTGCCGCTGATGATTGCCTATCTCAAAATTGCCGAAAAGGATCCCAGCATCCTAGAAAAAAAAATCTTAACTGAAAACAATCAGAATCTTCTCTCTCAAAATATCATTCCTTTACGGACAGTCGAGGCTGGCAAAGAATATAAAGTTGAAGAACTAATGGAATATATGATTATTTATTCCGATAATCTTGCCGCCGATGCACTCTTGCGTCATATTGACCTGGAGTCTTTAAATAATACTTATAGCGACTTAGGGATTTCTGCCCCCGATGGCAAAGTTGACGATTTTATGAGCGTCCGTGACTATTCTTCATTTTTTCGCATTCTCTATAACGCCTCCTATTTAAACCACGAAATGTCGGAAAAAGCTTTAAAAATTCTTACCAAATCTCAATTTGTACAAGGACTGACCGCGGGCGTGCCCGCCCAAGTAGAAATTGCTCATAAATTTGGGGAGCGCATTTCTGGAGATAAAAAACAATTACATGATTGTGGAATTATTTACAAAGAAAACAGTCCTTATTTGCTTTGTGTTATGACTAGAGGGCAAGATTTCAGTAAAATGGGTGAAGTAATTAGAGATATTTCCGCCTTAGTTTATAAAGAATTTAAATAATTTTACAAAATTGTGAAAAAATGTTATAATAGCAACATGACTAAAAAAATAAAATTTTACAGTGGCACCGTTGGCGGTATTGTTATTTTTGCGCTAATTTTTAGTTTTTACCAAGCCAATAATGCTCGCAGCGAAGACGATGATCTCCTTAATATTGAGATCCAACAATTAAATACGCAAATCCAAGCCCAAAAACAACAACTAGACGCCATTGCTGCTAAACAAAAAGACTACAGCACTGCCATTGCCGCTAAACAAGCGGAAAAAAACAACCTTAACTCTCAATTAGAAATTCTGGAAACTCGTGCCGCGAAAGCGCAATTAGAAATTGAAAGTGCGAATTTAGAAATCAGTAAAACCGATTTGGAAGCCAGAAAGATATCCTTAGATATTATTGATACTAATAGCCGCATCGACCAGCAGAAAGAGCATATCAGCAAATTATTGCGTTTAGTTTATAAACAAGATCAAATCTCGGCTCTAGAAATATTGCTTCTTAATGATTCTATTTCCGAATTTCTTAATCAGTCAAAATATCTAGAAAATGCTAATGAAGAGTTACGCAACAGCTTAGCTAAATTACAAAACGACAAAGACCGACTAGATAAAGCCCAAATAGACGTCCAGGAAAAAGCGGAGACTTTAAATAAATTAAAAAAATCTTTAGAAGAAAAAAAGGCACAACTAGCCTATGAGCAAGAAGAAAAGAACTATCTCTTAGAAGAAACTCGCTCTTCCGAAAAAGCTTATCAAGACTTATTACAACAAGCCAAAAGAGAGGCGGCCCAAGCAGCTGCAGAAATCTCTAGTCTGGAAAACACCATCCGTAATAAGATGGCCCAAAAAGATAAGGACCGTTTAGAAAGTAGCGACAGTACTTTAACTTGGCCGGTGCCAGGAAGAACGATTACCGCTACTTTTCACGACCCCGATTATCCTTTTCGTCGCATTATTGGCGAACACTCCGGCGTGGATATCCGCTCCAAGCAGGGAAGCCCGCTCTACGCAGCGGCTGACGGCTATGTCGCTAGAGTTAAGTTCGACGGCTCCACGGCCTACGCTTATATCATGATTGTTCACAATGATGGCATTTCTACAGTTTATGGTCACGTTTCTGGGGTCAATGTCGCAGCCGATCAATATGTCACCAAAGGTCAGCTTATTGGCAGAACTGGCGGTGGTGCGGGCATGCCCGGCTCCGGTCCTTTCTCTACCGGCGCCCACCTCCACTTTGAGGTGCGTAAAGGTGGCATCCCTGTTAATCCCCTTAATTATCTCCCTTAATCCTTGATTAAAAAAATAAAGACCTCGCCCTGATAGGCGAGGTCTTTTGAAATCTAAAATTATAATTGCCGCCCTTCATGTACCTTACGATGGATGTCGCGAAGTTGCTTGTTGGTCACATGAGTATAAATTTGAGTAGTGGCAATATTACTATGACCTAAAAATTCCTGCACCGTGCGCAAATCAACTCCCTGGTTTAAAAGGTCAGTAGCAAAAGAATGGCGCAGAGTATGGGGAGTCGCCATTACCGGCAAGCCGCTGATTTTCACATATTTTTTCACAATATCTTCGATGCTTTTCACAGTGAGACGACGAGAGGCGCTACTTTGAGCAGAGCCACGGCGATAATTGATAAATAAGGCCTCATCAAAATCTTTCCGCTCATCTAAGTAGGCCTTTAAAGATTTAACTGCTCGGGCAGAGAAATAGACGGTTCTAATCTTACTACCTTTGCCCACCACCGCAATCTCCAAATCATCATTTACCGAACGAATTCTAATCTGTTCTAAATTTAAGGCAGCTAATTCGGCGACGCGCAAACCCGTGGAGAAAAGGGTCTCCAAAATTGCTCGATCCCGCAAGCCAATTAAAGTGTGGCGGTCGGGCGCCTCTAAGAGGCTGGCCAGCTGTTCTAATTTTAAAAATTTAATTTCTTTATCAGACTTATCTTTTGCCAACTTTACTTTTGAAGGCGGCAGGGAACTAATATCTTTTTCTACAAAAAATTCCAGTAAAGAACGCAAGGCAATTAAGTAATAATTCTGCGTACTTTTTTTTAAAGTTTTTTTAGTCTTGGGATCAGCGTGACGGGAAAGAAAAACTTTATACTGCCAAACATGGTCAGGACTAAAATCAGCCGGCTTTAATTCAGCCAAGCCAACACTCTCTAGCCAACGAAAAAATTTCCGTAAGAAACGGGTATAGTTTTCCTGAGTCTTAGTAGATAAGCCTTTTTCAATCTCAGAATAATCAAGAAAATCAAGGAGATATTTAATTATTGCTTTTTGTTCAGCCATATTAATATTATAGCAGATAGGGAAGCGGAGGGACAATTGAAAAATATTAATTGACAGGTGATGAGCAAGGGTCTATGATTTTAAAAAAGATTGTACCATGGAAACGAGCAGAGAAATATCCGTCCAATTAAGCGCCGTTCTCAAAATAGTTTACGAGCACACTGATGAGGGCGAAAATGAAATCGATTTATTAATCGAGCGAAAGGGAAATAATCTTTTATTAAGAAACATCGATTATAACCCTGACAAACCCCTCCTGACTGAGACATTGACGATATTGTTAAAAAATGTTGTTAATAAATTCAGTCCGGCTATTACCAAGATGAAAATTGTGGCCACCGAAAAAGTGCCACGCTACCAACTCTGGCCTTGGCCTAAAAAGACTATTGGCCAAGAGTTTAGCGCCGCTGTTGAAGAAATAATCCTTCGTGGCGGTCGCATCATTATTAAGCCGCAAAACCCCCAAGAAGCCGGGGAACTGCGCCAACTACTGCTTCTAAGTCAAGACCATGACAATAAAGAAGTCTGGATTGACCCCATTATCACCGGTTTAGATTTAAATTTAGAAAAAATTCAAATCGATGAAAAATAGAGTAAAGAAAAGCCCCGGTACGCACCAAGCGCTACTGGGGATTTTTTTATTTAGGGGAGCAGGGGTATAGATGAAAAGACTCAATTTATCAGCCTTTTCTGCATAATCATACTTCGCATAATGTATATTAATACACCTAATAAGCATGATGAAAACAAGGGCTATAAGGTATTAGGTCTTTTAGTAGATTACGAGTCCCAAAAAATTAATCTGTGGTACAAACATCAGGATTATTTTTACAATCAGTAAAAAAAGACCAACACTGATTAAAGAAAAAATAAACACCGAGAAGCCGAACAGAACCTTGAACATTGTTTCCATATAGTTGTGAAGCTGGCGGTATTCCCCGCCGCACTTCTTTAGTTACTTTTTGTTACTTAAAGTAGGCACGATCACCATAACGAAGGTCAATATACTCTAAGGCATTAAATTGCGCCTGATCTTGCTCTTGTTTTATAATCACCAACTTATTGAGTTGCTTGTCTAAATCCTCTTTTACATTAAAAAGGATATTAGGACCCGAAGCCAGGTCAGCTTTCAGGGTATTAAAGGCCCCCTCCAATAAGAAACGATTAACTTTAAGTTCCGGGTAAGACTTCATCTTTTCATAGAGGGCAAAAAGGGCGCGCAAATAAGCCTCATCGATTTCTAAACAATCTTTGTTGTCTAGATAGTCTAAGTCACTACTAGCCTCTAAAATGGCATAATTAGCTATGTCTGCCTCTGTTAACGAAGCTTCGGGCACTAAACAACCACGACTATCGCTAAAGCTTTGTCCGCTCTTATCTCGCCAAATAAAGGCTAGACTGCGCTCACCGGCACTAATTACTAAAGTATGAGGCCAACGTTTATAAACCCGTAAAGAATCAAAACTAAAATTTTCGCTCAAAGCGGCCGCTAGGGTCTCTTCTTGAAAAAATAAAAGATTACTCTGCTTAAAAAGAAAAGCCTGGCGACCTTGGCTCTGTTGCCAGGCAAAATCGGCCAGCTCAGCCTCAGGGATACGACTCACGCCTTCAATTTTTACCTGGCGCAAGGAAAAAAGCGGTGAAAAACAAAAAAGATATAAAAGAGCGGAAAAAATTAGAATTATAAAAAAGAAAACAAAATAGCGACGAAATTTGTTTTTAGAAACTCCGGGCTTTGCTTGCCGCTTATGAAAAAAAGGGTTATGCAGAGTTTTATGCTGATAATCTTTTTTTACACGTTTAAATTTTTTTGCCCTTCTTGCCAAATAAGGACTAGACTTCCCTTTCAACATAAATTAAATACAAAGTCAAACAATATTTCTTCTAATATTAGCTTGTAATTTGACTAATAACTCATAAGGGATACTTCCCTGCAGCCGCGCTAAATTTTCCAAAGAGTTAAAATCTCCCCGCCGCGAAGAAATTAAGCAAACCTCTAAACCGGGGGAAATCAATTCTTCCCTGCCCATATCCAAACAACAAAGATTCATGCAGACCCGCCCAGCTAATTTAGCTTTAATTTTATTTTTACCTTTAATAACTTGAAACTCCGCCAAATTAGAAAGTCGTCGATCTAAACCTTCATAATAACCAAAAGGAATAACTGCTATTTGCGTAGCGACCGGAGCTTGATAAGTAGCATTGTAAGAGACAATTTCACCAGGATTAAGATTTTGCACAGAGACAATCGTACTCATTAAGCTTAAGGCCGGACGCAAAGATTGGGCCTCACTAAAGTAGGGGCTAATTTCGCTAAAAGGATTGTAGCCGTAAAGCGCTAAACCGGGACGATAGGCGTTTAAACGCTTATCTTTAAGGGTAAAAATACCAGCACTATTGCCAAGGTGAACATATTTAGGAAAAATTCCTTGTTGATTTAAAAAATCTAAATCTTTGAAAAATGCTGCCGTCTGTTTCTGGTTAAGAACACCATCGCCTTCGGCCTCAGCCAGGTGAGAACAAAGGCCAACAATATTTAGATGGGACCAATAATCAAGATTGTCCTGCCAGAAACTAGGCAAATTTTTAATTCCCTCCCGATTCATCCCAGAATTAACAAAAAGATGGATATTAGCTTTTATTTTCAAAGCTGCTAAAACTTTAAGGGTCTCCTTATTATAAATACAAATTTCGGTACGCGACCAATTTAGATAACGATAAGCGGGGATGGGCATTTCTCCGATTAATAAAACTTTACCACGAAAATAACGATAAGCCACTTGCGCCTCCGGGAAAGAATCAACCGCCACCATTTCTACCTTTGCCCGATTAAGAATCTGACAAATTTCTTTCAAGCCGTGGCCGTAAGCGTTAGATTTTAAAACAGGAATAATTTTGGCTTCTGGTTGACGGCTTTGAAGAAATTGAAAATTATCTAAAATCGCTTCAGCTTCTATTTCCAAGCGATTAAGAGTTGGGTAATTTGGTTTGCGCCAACGACGCAGATAAGAAATAAGCATCCTATTGGGCGACAACTTCGCCGTGATTACGATTAAGGCGGTCGTCAGGCAAAGAAGAGTCTAAATCACTTAAAGAGGACGAGATTTCTAGTCCTGTCCAGGTATCATCAACGTGATATTGCAAATCATACAACAGGGGCGCATTTTTACCGATTTGTTCTTCGCTAGGCATTAAAGTTAAGGCAAAATTGGCAATATAGTCGCCGCCAGCAGCGCTAAGATTATCTACCTGCCAGATTAAGCGCCGAGACTGCTGATTATAAGAAAATTTACCAGCCAGAAGACTCTGTTCGTCGCTTAAAGAAACCCCTTCCGGTAAACGTGCACTAAAGACTAAATTTTCCAAAGCATTGCCTGAATTTAAGGCTTTTACTATCAGCCAATATTTAGTAGGGATACCCACTACCGGCGGTAAAGGACCAATACCAAGTTGATCGCCTTGGGGGCTATGATAATAAATACCCGCTTTTATTTCTAAATCACTAGCAATCTTAATCTGGGGTAAAGATATTTCCTTTTCTTTTTTCTTTCCCGCAGAAGTAAGTTCAGCAATAAGCTTTAATTCTAAGTTTCGGGGAAAATCACTTTTTACCGTCAGCCAATCAAATTCTAGCTCTAGACTACCTTGAGCTCCAGCTTTAATATCATTTAGAACTATCTGCCCCTGCTCTAAAACTGCCCTTTCACCAGTTACTTTTAAATTTTTAATTTGAAAGGCCGCGCTCGTAAAATCTAAAGAAAAAATAGCTTGATCAATATCTAAACTACCCTGATTATGATAATCAATTTTAATTATTAGCCTATCGTCTAATTTCACCACTGTTTTTTCGGGAGCAGCCTGAATATCTAGCTCCAGCTTATTACTCAAAATACCATCGGTACTGGTAGGGCCGGAATTTTGTAAATTAAGAATATCCAGCACTACGGGATGATAAAGAGCCAGACGTAAAGAGACGCCAGCTAATAGTAATACCAAAATTACCAAAGAAGTATCTAAAGCCAGATGCCAACGATTGCGCCGGTAAAATCTTTCTCGGCGGCGATGCCACCAGTGAACAATTTTTTTATACATATGCTTAGATGTTTAAATTAAAAACCTTTAATACTCACAGAAACCTCCGCTTCCCCACTCTTATTGGAATAGCCAACGGTGATGCCCCCACGGAAGTCTTTATCATAAGCAAAAAAACTATTTAAAGAGAGGCCATCTTGATTAAAAATTCTCACCTGGGGACCGCCACCCGGACCAGCGCCGGTGATAACTTCCGCCTGACCATCAGCATTCATATCTCCGGCCGCAACGGTAACGCCGCCGCGAAAATTTTTGTCATAGGCGAAAAACTGACCAACAAGTGAACCTTGATTATTAAAATAGCGAACATGGGGACCACCACCCTTACCGGCACCAGTCACAATCTCCGCTCGACCGTCGCCGTTAATATCTCCGGCGGCAACATTGACGCCACCCCGAAAATTTTTGTCATAGGCGAAAAAATTGAGCATCGCTTTGCCCTCAAAGCTAAAAACCCGTACTTGGGGGCCGCCGCCGGCGCCCGCACCAATAATAATTTCCGGTCTACTATCACCGTTGATATCACCAACGGCAATTGATGCCGAGCCTTTAAAACCAGGAGCAAAGGGCTGAACTGTCCAGATTATTTTTCCTCCCCGCTGGCGACTAAGTTTCCCTTCGTGGCTAAAAATATAATCTGTTTCTCCATCTAAAAAAGTATCGACTAAAACTTCACTGCCACTGGGCAAACTGCTGATATAAGAAAAGAAACCATTGCGAGCTTGCTGGCCGTCACTTTTAAAGATTCTTAAAAACCCACCGTTGGTAAAAACACTCCCCTGCCAAGCTGCTAATTTTTTTAAAAGAATAATTCCGTCTTTAGGTTCAATTTTCAAATAATTAATTTTTAAACCATTGTTAATATTAGGATCCTGTTTGCCTTTAATTTTTTCAAACTCCTCTTTGCTAAAAATAAAATTTTGGACCTTATCCGTAGAATTAACGATAGCTACGCCATTTTTAAAATCACGACGCCACAACCCTGCCCGCCAATCACTCTTGCCGCTATTAATAAGATTATAAGGAGCCGACTGAGCGCTACCGAGATCGAGATCATACTCATCATACCACCAAGTCTGACCGTGATTACTCACATCATAATCAAAACTGTAATAACCGTCGCCTAAAAGTGCGCTGGCAAAACCGTAACGGAAACGACGGTAATTTTCCTGATTTTTTTCATAAATATTAATAATAGGAAGAGCGGGTCGAAGATTTAATTGAGCTAAACGTGAATATGAACTCATGGATCCAGACCAAGTGCCACCGTTTTCCCAAGATGAAGGAAAATTTTCCAACATCATGCCATTTAACAGGGGCTGATAGGGCCAATGGATACGACCATTGCCGACGATTAAGAAATCAGAGCCACACAATTCTTTAGTTAAACGTAAAATTTTACTTGTGCCTTCAATCCAGAGACTATTAGCCACTAAGATTGAGTCCTGCTGACCGTCGTTATTAAAATCAAGATTACCGCCATTAACCCAAGCCACATCGCCCCAGATGTTGTCATAAAAAACTCCGTCCCAAAGACCACTGGCCTGAAGACGCTCATGAACGAATTGGGGCAAGAATTCATTAAACTTTTTACCATTAGCGTTACGAGGAGACTGCTCGCTTAAATTGAGCATCGAGGTAAAAGGCCAATTAACCACCGGCCGACCATCTTTATCTTTTAAATACCAAGCAGAATCAATTTGAGCGGCTAACTCCTGACGCAACCAAGCATTACGATAATCTTCGGTATTATCCATAATTTCCTGAGAAGTAATATAGGCTAAGATTTTTACTTCAGGATTAAGCCGACGAATTTTTTCAATTAATTCAGGATTATTTTCCTGATTTTCCATGTCTAAAATAATTAGATCCCACTGTGCTAACTCTTCCGCCTCTTGCTCGGTCATTTCCCATCTTAAAAAATAATTAGCTAAACGCGGATAAGAACCCTCCGCCCCGGCCACTTGCGGGATGAATAAAAATAAGAGGAAAATTAAGATCAGAAGATAAGGACGCATGCAGATTTAAAATTTAGTTTTATCAGGAAAAATAAACTCCGGAGAACCAGGTAAATACGGCCTTAATACTTCAGGAATGCGCACGGAACCGTCCATCTGTTGATTCTGCTCCAAAATCGCCGGCAATAAGCGACTAGTGGCCAAACCGGAAGCATTTAAAGTATGCACAAACATATTTTCCCCCTCTTTATTTTTAAAGCGAGTCTGACCGCGCCGAGCTTGATAGTCTAAAGCATTCGAAATACTGCTCACCTCCTTATAAATTCCCATGCTCGGTAACCAAACTTCTAAATCATAAGTTTTAGCCATAGCCGCGCTACAATCGCCAGCCGCCAGCTTGGAAACTTGATAGTGCAAACCTAATCCCTCCACTAATCCCTGGGCATTTTTTACCAACTCTTCAAACATCACCCAGGAATCCTCAGGACGACAGAAAATGAACATCTCCACCTTATTAAACTGATGCCCGCGGACCATTCCCCGCTCTTCTTGACGATAACTCCCGGCCTCTCGGCGAAAACAAGGTGAATAGGCAAAATATTTCAAGGGCAACTGTTCAAGGGGTAAAAGTTCTTCCCGGTGATAATTACCCAACATCATTTCACTCGTAGCATTAAGACAAAGCTTATCCTGAGTCCAAAAAAGATCATCTCGAAATTTAGGCAGATGCCCCGAAGTATAAGCTGACTTTTCGCTCAGTAAGAAAGGAGGGATTAAAAACTGATAATTATTTTTTGTGTGAAAAGAAATAAAGTAAGATAAAAGTGCCCATTCTAACAAAGCCCCCCAACCCCGATAACACCAAAAACCGCTACCCGACATTTTTACCGCTCTATCATAATCGATTACCCCGAGACTCTCGGCCATCTCTACATGATCTTTAAAAGGAAAAGAAAAAACTGGTTTCTCGCCAAAAGTATAAACCACTTCATTATTTTCCTTGCCTCCCGCTACAACATCATCGGCAGGAATGTTAGGCAGCGCCGCTAAAGCTTCCTGCAAGTTATTTTCCAACTCTTGCAATTTAAGATCTAAAGACTTGATGCGCTCACCTAAAGCCTTCATGGCGCTAATGGTTTCTGGACTAGGCTTTGACTTAGAATTAAGGTTACGTTCTGCTTTCAAAACTTCCGCTTCTTTAATTACTTCCCGTCTCTGGTCATCAAGCGCGACAAGGCTTTCCAAGTCGAGTTTTTCTGCTTCCATTCTTTTTAATAAAGCCTGGCGCACGGGTTCCAAATTTTCACGGATGTATTTAATGTCTAGCATATATTTTCTTGAATTTATAAATATTGATTTAAACGGCTTCGCCGCCAAAACTCTCTAACAGACTACCCAGAACTCCACTCGGCGGCGGCGTCTTTGGCTCTGGAGCCAAAGTGACAGGATTATTGCTCGCAGGTAAGGTAGCATCTAGTTCTAAATTCTCATCTAAAGAAGTATCGATGCTAAGCTGTCCACCAAAAACTTCAGCTAGCGTCGTTTCCATAATCGGACGAATGGAGGCATCAAGAATACGATCACGGTGAAATTTATATTTAAAACGTAAAGACAGAACGCCGGCCGATAAAGCTTGGGGTAAACAATTTTGTAAAACGAAAGAAAGGGAGTGATTATACTTTTTAATTTTAACCAAGACTTCTGGCCACCGCGCCGCCACTTCCGCAGCCTCTAAATCGGGGGCGCTGGCCGTAATTACACTAGAATTATTTTCTGTCTTAACCGGCGCAGAGGCAGAACTAGAGCGCAGCACCTTAGGAGTAGAAAAAGGCACGGGAGCAGAAGCTACAGCTAAATCCGGGAGCAAACAAAGCTCGACCACTGCTATTTCTAAAGGTAATTGGGGAATGCTGGCGGGTTTTTCTTGAGCTAAGTCTAAAAAACGACGCAAAGCCCGCAAACAAGCGGGTAAGGGAAATTCTTGAGCTAATTCACTAATCCTAATTTCCAACTGTTCGCCAAAATCTAAACCAAGTTTTTCCGCCAAGCCCGGCTGGGCCGACTGCAGCATAATCTTGCGCAACATTGTCACTAATTCTTCTAAAAAATTCTTAAAACTGACGCCATTATCTGCTAATTGATTAGTAAGGGTCACGGCCGCCCCGGCGTTATGCTTAACAATATGCTCCAACATTTCCAAAGCTTCCTGATGATGATGACGCGGCAATACTAATTCCGCTTCCTCCACCCCAATTTTTTTTGCCCCTAAAGCTAAGACTTGTCCGAAAAGACTTTCCGCGTCGCGCAGATAACCAGCGGACTGGCGAGCAACATCCTCTAAGACTTCCCGGCTAATTTCTATCTTCTCTTGAGCGGCAATAAAGCTTAACTTCTTAACAATCTCCGTCGGGCTAATACGCTTAAAATCAAAACGCTGACAGCGAGAGATAATCGTTGCCGGCACCTTATGAATCTCCGTGGTGCAAAGAATGAAAAGAACATGGCGAGGTGGCTCTTCAATTATTTTCAATAAAGCATTAAAAGCAGATAAAGAGAGCATGTGAACTTCATCGATGATAAAGACACGCATCTTGCCGCGGCTAGGGGCTAAACGAGCAGAAGAAATAACATTATCGCGCACATTATCTACGCCGGTATTAGAAGCGGCGTCAATTTCCATAACATCGAGAGAATTGCCCTTTTTAATACTCTGACAATTACTGCACTCACCACAAGGTTCAGACTCACCGCTGACTCGTTTTTCACAATTAACTGCCTGGGCCAATACTCGCGCCATCGTCGTTTTACCGACCGCTCGCGGACCACAAAAAAGATAGGCTTGACCGAGCTTATCAGAAGCTAATTCATTTTGCAGAGTAATTTTCAAGTGATTCTGTCCCAGGATATCAGCAAATTTCTGGGGGCGGTAATCACGATAGAGAGTAGGCATAGGAAAAATTTTATCAAATATTAAAACGGAAAAAATTTATAAAGAAGCGGGAGTAGGAGCGGAACTAGAGCGAGCAGAGCTAAAACTGGGAGCGGGCGTCTCCGTACGGCGAATAATTTCCGCTTCCACAATTTTGCGATCCTGCCCAAACTTCAAGCGACTTAAAGCCCTAATTTTTGGAGAGACTCCTTCCCTCTTAATCCCCACTAGCGGCCAGATGGTTTTCATGGAAAAAGGCCGACTGGGGCTGTTATCAACTAAGAGTTTAATATAAGCGGTACCCTTGTCAATGTTAATCAAGTCATAGGCATTAAAAACCGGAGAAAACTCTTTAACCAGAAACTCCGCATCTTCCGTACCGATTTTAAAAGTAATCATGGTACCGACGTTACCAAAAACCGCATCTTTAATTTCCGTATTATTATTCTTACTCAATTGACCAATATACTGATGAGCAATAACTAAATTCAAGGCATACTTACGAGCTTCCGAAAGAATCTGACAAATGGAATTAGTGGTGAAATTTTGAAACTCATCAATATAAAGATAAAAATCTTTGCGCTGATCGGCGGGCATATCTGTACGTGATAAAGCCGCCATCAAAATTTTACCCACTACAATCATACCAAGCAGATAAGCATTCATTTCCCCGACCACACCTTTGGGTAGATCAATTAAAAGAATTTTCTGTCGATCCATTAAGTCTCGAAAATTAAAAGAGCTTTTTTGCTGGCCAATAATAGGCCGCATCATATCATTGGAAATGAAAGCGGTGAGCTTAGAAGTGATATAAGGCACGATGTTAGCCAAAGCAGCGTCGCCGCCGGCTTTCTCCGCCTCTTTCTTCCAAAAATCAACCACGGTCCGATTATGACAACGGGAAAGCTTCATCCTACGGAAATTTTCATCCGATAAAACTTTCGGGATCTCCATAAGAGTCGAGCCGCTTTCCGGGTCCTCCATAATCAGAAGTAAGGCGTTACGCATATACTGTTCAAACATCGGCCCGCCGGTCTGCTTCAAATCATACAGCTTATCAAAGATGCCAATCATTTCGTTAATGACAAAACTTTTTTGTTCAGGATAACGAGGATCATATTCCAAAAGATTGAGCGCTAAAGGTCTTTCTAAGTCAGCCGGGGAAAAGATAACAACGTCCTCCGCTCTTTCCGGGGGCATGCGTTGCAAAATATCTTCAATCAAATCGCCGTGAGGATCTAAGACACAAACGCCTTCGCCATTTTGAATATCCTGGATAGCCATATTGGCCAGCAAAACTGATTTACCGACACCAGATTTACCGATAACATAGGTGTGTCGACGGCGATCCTGGCGTTTAATGCGGATATCCTTTTTCACACCCCGGTAAACATTTTGACCGAGCATTAAGCCATCGGCAGGAACATCGGCAGGCGCGGGTGCATTTTTCGCCGTTAACCACAAAATATTCGGAGTCTCCATATGCTTTAAAGGCAAATGGAAAAGACTGGTCAATTCTTCTGTATTCAACAAAAAGTCATTATCTTCACGAAAACGACGATAGATAAAATCTTTGATTTGGCGCTCCTGCCCAGTTTTTATGGCTCTAGAAAAATTATTACCGTAACTATAATTATTATATTCTGTAAAAACGCTAGCAATATTTTCTAAATAAGCGGCGGAACGCTCTTTAGTAGCACTAGAAACAATTAATCTTAAATTTACATCTAAACCTGCTCGTAGATTTTTTTCTTCAATCGATTTCAACATCTCTTCTTCCACCGCCGATAAACGCTTGGGGGCGTTAGCGGTAGGATTATTCTGATCTTTTTTAGCACTACTGTTGAATAAATCGCCAAAGAAAGTAAAAGCTTGGGAAATACTACCCCGACGAATCCCCTCTGTTACTGAATTTTTCTCTTGAATACGGCGAACAATGCGACGGACGCGCCGATGCCAAACACCATAAGCACTACGAACGACATACTGTAAAGCCACGCTTTCCTCTTTTTCCAACTTAGACATGATGTTAATTAAGGAATTAAGCGGGTCAACCTCCATCTTCTGATAAGTACGTAAGGGCAAAACAAAACTTTTACGAGTTTTTAAAAAAGCGGCGGCAATTTGTCCGTTCATGCCAAAAACATTATAGTCTTCAATCTCCTCAATCACTGCCTCTGGATAATGAGCGGTGATTTGCTGTTCTAGATAACGGGCCAGATGCCGCGGCGCAGCGGCATAAAAAGCAATCTTATTGCGGCTAGCTACTATTTCAAAGGCAAAATGATCATTACGCCCCAAGAGCCAAGCGGTAAAGCCTCTTTGCGCTTTTAGACCGCCAATGCTAGCAAAGATAGTTTCACCTTTAGCAATTTCTTCCCGCATCTGCTGCAAAGAAGTGTCTTTATTTTCATCTTTTGGCTTTTCTTTGGGTAAGCGGATAAGAAAAACTTGGTGATCAAAATAGGCGTTATCAACAGAAAAGCGCCGTACAAAGAAACGAAAAGCAAAGACCAGCCCAACAAGAATAAGCAGGGCTGCTAAAAATATCAAAACCGCAAAAACACCGGCGCCTAGATCGGTTTTGAAAAATGTTAAAAGATTAAGCCAGGCGGAAGACATAATTTAAAGATTTTTTTTCATTTTTAAAATTTTATCTGCTTTTATTTTTGCTTCCTGTTCCAGAAAAAATTTATTAACATGCGGAATTAAAGCCAACCAACGTCTAATTAAAACGACTAATTTAGCCACCCCCACCTTAGCCTTACTTAAAAGAACACTAATTTTAGTAGCCGCTTTCTCCCCTTCCGCTTTGAAATTTGCCTGTTCTTGCGGGCTCATCTGCAAAAAGACCTGATCCAAGCCATCGGCTAAAATATTTTCAATTGCTTGTACGCGGGCACGCTCATCCGTACTAAGAGTATCCGCAACTGAAATCGGAACAGGACTAGCGATGGGCAAAGGCTCTTTAGCTAAATCTTTCTTAGGCAAAGAATCCAACTTAGGTTCTAGCTTTTCAAAAGAAGACTCTACCCCCTTTTCCGCTTTAGTCGGGGCTAAGGGGCGTTCGCTGCCGCCAGTTATCTGTTTTTCTAAGGAATTTTCCACTGACATACTAAACGGTAATGGCGTTAACCGGACAGCTAGCAGCGGCGTTACGAGCGCAAGCCTCATCAAGTTGAGCAATTACTTCCGACTTGCCATCAGCATTCATCTGAAAGACTGTCGGGCAAATTCCAGCACACAAACCACAACCAATACACTTATTCTGATCAACACTAATCATAAATTTATCAGCGGAAAAACAGTACGCTTGCGCCTACCGCCCTTCCTTCCTTTTTTAAAATATTAATACCCAAATTATAGCATATTTTTAAAAAAATAACAGCTGTAAAACAGGGCAATTTTTAGTTCTAAAAGCGTGCAAAAGAAGCTTTAAAAAAGGAAAAATACTAATAGTTGACAAGGATAAAATATTTTGTTATATTAGCTGTATTGATTTAAAAATCTTTAACGAAAAAGCGGCTGGCCGTTTTCTTTTTATTAGGGCGACGGCTGCCTCTAAACCTGTATGGCACATAAGAAAGCCGCCGGTTCAACTTCATTAGGTCGCGATTCAGAAAGTAAACGCTTAGGCGTCAAGCTTTCCGACGGCCAAGTAGCGAAACCCGGCAACATCATCATCCGCCAACGCGGAACTAAATACCATCCGGGCGAGAATGTCCGTCGCGGTAACGACGACACACTCTTTGCAGTGGCCGATGGTAAAGTTAAATTCAGCACCAAGAAATTGAAGAAATTTGACGGCAATCTGAAGACTACAAAAATTGTCAGCGTCATTAAATAAATATACTCTTCCCTATAAAAACACCCCGGATTAATTCCGGGGTGTTTTAATTTACCTAATTTGATTATTATTTTCCTCCTAAGCAGGCCTTTACAAAGGCAACAAAGAGGGGGTGCGGCGATAAAGGCCGAGAAATATATTCAGGATGAAACTGAACGCCCACAAAAAAGGGATGATTTTTTAATTCAATGGCTTCTACAATCTGCTTATCAGGTGAGGTACCCGCAATCACCAAGCCTAAACTTTCAAAGCGAGTGCGATAATCATTATTAAATTCATAGCGATGGCGATGCCGCTCGGAAACGACTTTTTCCTTTGTATATTTAGCATAGGCTGCAGCTAAACGCGTTCCAGGATGCAAGAGACAAGGCCAACCACCAAGACGAATAGTGCCACCATAGCCTTTTTCCGCAATTAATTTTTCCTGTCCCGGCATGATGTGAATTACCGGATCGGGAGTCTTGGGATCAACTTCAGCGGAGTTAGCGGCTTTTAAGCCAGCCACATTACGGGCAAATTCAATCACTGCCATCTGCATGCCGTAGCACAAACCGAAATAAGGAATCTTCTTTTCGCGACAATATTTAATCGCCGTAATTTTACCTTCTGCTCCGCGACCACCCCAACCTTGAGGAATAATCAGACCGTCCATCCCCCTCAAGACGGATACACCTTTTTTCTCCACCTCTTCAGCACTCAGCCAGTGCAACTCTACCTTGCTGTGATTAGCAGCCGCCGCGTGCTTCACAGACTCAATTACGGAAATATAGGAGTCAGTTAAAGAAAAATCGCCGGTGGCAAAATACTTACCAACAATGCCAATTTTTATCCGATGATTGTGCTGTTTGGTGGCAGCCACAAATTTTTTCCAAGCAATATTATCAGGAATCTTTCTTCGTAAAGGTAAATTTAATTTTTCTAAAATATGCAGGCTCAAATTCTCTTTTTCAAAATTTAACGGAATATCGTAGATAGAGTCAGCATCGGGAGCGGCAATGACATCGGCAATAGCGACGTTGCAATGAATAGCCAGCTTCTCTTTGCGGGCATTATCAATTGGCTGTTCACTGCGAGCAATTAAGAAATCCGGTTGGATACCAGCACTATTTAAACTGCGGACAGCGTGCTGAGTGGGCTTAGTCTTCATTTCCCCAATTTTACTGGGCACGGGCAAATAAGAGACCATGACAAAAAGGACATCCTTAGGATTATATAACTTCATTACTCTAGCAGCTTCTAGGAACAAGAGATTTTCATATTCACCCACCGTGCCCCCCACTTCAATAATCATAATCTCCGCGCCGCTCTTTTCTACCGCCTTATCAATTCGCGCCCTGATTTCCATAGGAATATGAGGCACAACCTGGACACATTTACCTTTATATTCAAGATTACGCTCCCGGTTAATCACGGTTTGATAAATACGACCGGTGGTCATGTAATTTTCCCGGTAAATATTTTTACCCAAAAAACGCTCGTAATTACCTAAGTCCTGATCGGTTTCATCACCGTCTTCAGTTACAAAAACTTCCCCGTGTTCAATCGGATTCATGGTGCCGGCGTCAACATTGATATAGGGATCCATCTTAATAGCGCTAACCTTATAGCCCCGCGCCTGCAGAATTTGACCAATAGAGGCGGTACTAACGCCTTTACCTACACCCGACATCACACCACCAACCACAAAAATAAATTTGGGATTTGCAGCTTTAGCTTTTTCGGTTCCGCTCTTTTTTTTCGCTTTTTGCATAAGGAGAGAAAATCAGCCGACGCCATAAGCGCCCGACCTAATTATTTAGTGACTTCCGCCGGCTTCAAAATTAGCTCTAAAGCCTTAACCATTTGCGGGTCTTTATTTTTATCAACGTCTTCTTTACTTAATTTAATTTCTAAATCAGGAGTAATGCCCTTTTCATTAATAAAATCACCATTAGGAGTCAACCACTTAGCGACAGTAATCTTTAAGGCAGAACCATCACTTAAATCCCGTAAGCTCTGCACTGAGCCTTTGCCAAAAGACTGTTCACCGACAATCGTCGCCTTTTTATAGTCACGTAAAGCCCCGGCCACGATTTCCGAAGCCGAAGCACTACCACCATTAATTAAAACTACCGTTTTGAAGCCACCTAAGCTAGGATTACCCTCAGCAAAATATTCTTGGCGCTTCCCTTCACCAAACTGTTCAACTACCACCGGCCCTTCTTTTACCCAAGCGCTGGCCATGGAAATAGCGGTATCTAAATAACCACCAGGATTATTGCGCAGATCTAAAATGATGCCTTTAGGGTTCTTGGTGAGCGCGGTTTTAACGGCTTGATTAAATAAACCCATGGTATCGTCATTAAAATTGCTAACCGTAATAACCATAACGCCATCGTTACGCAACTCAGTCTTAACGCTCTTAACCACAATCAAACCACGGACGATTTTAATTTCCAAGGGTTTATCTTCATCTTCACGGATTAAGGTCAAAGTAACCTCAGTTCCCTTTTCTCCTCTGATTTTTTTTACGGCTTCATCAACGCTTAAACCTAAAGTGCTGACACCATCAATGGCATAAATTTTATCACCCGCCTTGACCCCCGCTTTTTCGGCGGGCATTCCTGCTAAGGGGGCAATGATGGTGATAATGTCCTTACGCATACCTACTTCAGCGCCAATACCCTCAAAAGTGCCGGAAAGATCGTCGGCAAACTCTTTTGCTTCTTTAGGGTCCATGAAGACAGTATAGGGATCGTCCATAGAAGCAGCTAGGCCCCGTAAAGAACCGTAAAACATTTCTTCATCTTTAACTTTATTCTTATCCACATAATCACTGCGCAATTTATCCCAAACTTCCCAATAAAGGTTAAAGTCAAAAGCTGTCTCTGAATTAGCTTGTTTAGATTCGGGTGAATAGGCAATAATCTTGGAAGAATTATCTTTTCCCGCCCAAGATAAGCCAGCGGCAAAAGAGGCGCCCATTAATAAAATAATGGCGAGCCAAGACCATTTATTTTTTTTCACTTGATAGTTTTCAGAATTATTCATAAGTAATAATTATTTTCTTAAAATTTCTACCCCGCCATCAGGCCGCAAGCGCAAGAGACGAGAAGCGCGAGCACTATTTTTACCGCCGCTTAACAATAAATCAGGACGCGGCTCTTTTTTAAAAACTACTTTGGCGGCCACGGCGTCCAAAACAGCCTTGCCACTAAAATTAGCACTGGTAGAAACTAAGGGGACGCCTAGGGCTCTTATCATTTTACGCAAAAAAATACTTTTGGGCAAACGCACAGCCAATTCCGAACTACCAGCGGTCAAAGATTGCGGTAATAATCCTCGGTGAGGTAATAAAACTGAACTGGGACGATGGTTCTGCCAGATTATTTTTAAACCATTCATCTGCCCTTTATTAATCCGACAAAATTTACGAGCCATACTTAGACTGGAAACTAGGACTAACAAGGGTTTGCCGCGATCACGTCTTTTAATATTAAAAATCCGAGCAATTGACTTCTCCTTATCAGCACGACAAGACAAGCCATAAATAGTATCAGTCGGTAGCATCAATACCTCTCCTTGGCGTAAACGAGCGACTAAGTGGCGACGTAAAGCCGCGTCATCTTTTCTCTTCCAAGAAATGATTTCCATATTCTAAATCAAGGACTGCAGAGCCTTAAGGGCTTCGGGTAAAACCGGCATCACAATCTTTACCACCTTTAAGAAAAAAGGAGCGACTTGCGAAGACACTAATTTATCTCCGAATAAACTGCCGATCCAGGCGTAACGAGAAACAACAAATAAAATAAGACCGATAAACAAAGAACCCTCTAAAAGACCCAGGGCTCCACCTAATAAGCGATTAATAGTTTTGGTGAAAGGAATGATGGAAATGAGATTAAAAACCTTTTCCAAAAGGACAAAAACCCAATCTACTAACATTGTCACCACCACAAACACCACGATAAAGGCAATGACTTTACCTAGACTCTCGCGGCCACCAAAAAAACTCTGACTCCATTCATAAAATTGCAAATAGAAACGGCTGGCAATAAAAGCGCCGATAATCAAACCAACGATGTTGCCTAAAAGTCTAATTAAACCTTTACTTAAACCGTTAAAGACGAAACCGGCGACAACAACCAACAACGCGATGTCAAAATAAGACATATTATTAAGCGGTCTCAGTCGCCGCGGCTAAGCGCGGAAACAAAGACTCGCCCTTTAAAATTTGAGGACTAGTAAACTGTTTGATAATAGCCGCGGCCGTCAGCGGTAAAAAAGGCTGGAGCATTAAAGCAATGTTTAAAATCCGCTCAGCCAAAGGCTTTAAAACTGCTGCCACTTCCTCAGCCACACTTAACTTCCAAGGAGCCTTAGCTGTTAATTCTTCATTGCAGGCAGCAATTTCTTGCCAAATAAACTGCAAAGCCCGATGGAATTGATAATTAGGCAAATTCGCATCCGCTAATAAACGCCTAATTGCTTCCGCTTGATTAGCCATGAGATTAGTAGCAATCTGATTCTTTTCCAAAAGAGTGCTCACGCGGGCCACTAAATTACCCAAACCATTAGCTAAATCAGCATTATATTTTTGCAATAAACGCTCTTCGGAAAAATCACTATCTTCAAAAGGAAGAATCTCCGTTAAAAGGTAATAGCGCAAAGCTTCAGCTCCATATTTTTCGGAAAAAGTAAAAGGATCAACGCCATTACCTAAGCTCTTGCTAATTTTTTGGCCATTGGCCGTTAAAAATCCAAAAACTAATACTTGTTTAGATAAAGGTAGACCGGCTGACAAAAGCATCGCTTGCCACATAGCTGTTTGCTGACGCAAATTATCTTTACCGCAAACCTGCACTGCCGGCCAAAAAGCCTGGAATTTAGCCTCATCTTCCGGCCAGCCCAAGGTAGAAATATAATTTACCAAAGCATCAAACCAAACATACATTACCTGCTCATCATCTCCCGGCACGGGCACACCGTTAGGCATCTTAGCTTTTAAGCGAGAGATACTGAAGTCTTGTAAACCGCTGCTGACAAAATTCTTGATTTCCGTAAAACGATGATTAGGAATCACAAAATCAGGATGAGCCTCATAGAAATCTAGCAAAGGCTGTTGATATTTGGAAAAGCGGAAAAAATAATTTTCTTCTTCAATTAATTCTAAATCGCGGTTAGGATGCAGCGGGCAACGCTCATCCACCAGCTCGGAATCAGTCTTCTCTAATTCACAGCCGACACAATATTTCACGCTATACGTTTTTTTATAGATATCACCCTTAGCTTCACAGCGACGCCAAAATTCTTGAGCCGCACTTTCGTGGTGAGGATCAGAGGTGCGGATGAAATTAGTAAAACTTAAATTAAGAGCCTCCTGCAAAGAGGCAAAGCGAGCGGCATAGGGGTCACAATAGGCACGAGCCGACAGGCCGGCCGCCTGTGCTTGCTGAAATATTTTCAAACCATGTTCATCGGTACCGGTATTAAAAAATACCTCCCTACCCTGTAATCTTTGCCAGCGGGCAATGACATCCGCCTTCACCATTTCTGCGGCAAAACCAATGTGCGGATCGGAATTAGTATAAGGCAAGGTGGTGGTAATATAAAAATTATTTTCTTTAGACATAGATTTTATTTTAAACGTCTGACTAAAACCACAAATTCCCCTTTTTGCATCTCGGCATCATTTTCCAAACGCTCAGCCAATTCGGCGGGAGTACCGAAATAAAGACTTTCAAACATCTTAGTCAGTTCCCGCCCCAACATCATTTGGATATTAAGGCCAGCCTCCTTACTAAAAAGATCAAATTCGCTTAAACACTTTTTCAGACGGTGCTTGGACTCATAGAAAGCCACTGGATAATGAGAATTTAATATTTCTTTAATCATGGTTTGTCTTCCTTTTTTGTGAGGAAGAAAGCCAAAGAAAGAAAAGCGATCAACTGGCCAACCAGATACGGAAAGAGCGGTAATCACGGCGCTAGCGCCGGGAATCGGCACAACGGATAATTCTTCGCCATATTCTTGGCGGGCAGCCGCCACCAACACTGAACCCGGATCAGAAATTCCCGGCGTCCCAGCATCAGAAACTAGCACTAAATCCTTGCCCTCCCCTAAATAGCGGACTAACTGCTCAATCTTCCCTAAACCAGAATGCTGATGATAGGAAATAGTCGGCGTCTTAATCTCATATTTATTCAATAACTGCCTGGTAGTCCGCGTATCTTCACATAAAACGAAGGCGGCCTCGCGCAAGATGCGCAAGGCCCGCAGGCTGATATCTTCTAGATTACCAATAGGCGTTGCCGCCACAAAAAGAGTACCGAGGGCCATAATTAAACCATGTTATCTTTCCGTTCTTTAATATACTTCGTCCACTCTTCGGCAATATCGACTAAAATCTTAAAAGGAGCCTCAATGATAAAGTCAAAGATAAAGATAAAGACGTTAACTTTGGAGACATTATTAGACAACCATTTGCCCGCCATAATAATAGGCATATAAAACAAGTCGGCTAAAAATGAGAGTAAATTTTCCTTCTTCTCGATTACTAATAATTCTTTAATGCCCTTGGTCACAATAATACTGAAGAAACTAACAAAAGCTAAGAAGAAAAGGAAGATGGTAATACTCACCCAGTTGAAATTAACTTTAGTTAAGACCCAGATAATGAAATAAATGGAAATAAAGAAAGTACAGGTATAAACTAAATTGAAGATAAAATTAACGGCGCGCCCGCGCTTCTTGGGATTACGCAACTTAATTGGCTGTTGTCTTTCGGAGCCAACAAAGGCAATCTCTTTCACTCCCTCGACAATCCTATCAGTATTACTCTCCCCTGGTACGCGCGTGAAGGAAACAATAAAGAATAAGAGGACGGCCGGAAAAGCGACGTTAATTGCCAAAGCGCTGGGATTAAGGGGTTGATCAAACCAATGGATGGCCGGAATTTCAATTAAAAAGACAAAAATGGATTTCGTTAAGAAAATATAAATAATACTGCGCAAAGCTGCGCGCCATAAACGCGCCTTCGCTTTTTTATACTTCTTATTACAAACTTTACGGACAGCGTTTAAAAAAGTTTTAGGATTCTGTTTAAATTCATTGTAGACCTTAGCCGGATCATTAGCTAAAGCTTCCTGTAAAACCGTAAAATATAAAGAATAGCGACGGACTAAACGATCAAGTTGCTTTTTTAAAGGATGTTTTAACTGAAAGGAAATGGTGTCTCTTAAAGTTTGGATATTAGTAGCAATGGCTTTAATCTGTTCTTCTTTAGGAGCAAACATCGCGTCCACCCGCTCACCAATCCAACCTTGGTTATAATATTTAAAGAGAACAAAAGAAAGCATGTCGTCATCAAAACGAGAGTAGGTGCGACTAATGCTGAGATATATTTGAATACTAAGATCGCTGCCATAAGGCAAATCAGGCGGCAGCTGAATAACCCGACTCATCGTATCAAACATGACATTAACCATCGCTTGCTTCGTCTGGTCGCTAACTAGATTTTCCTCAATTTCACAAGCGGCTAATGACAAAATCCAAGAAACCAAACGATTTTTTTCTTGAATATTATTCTTTGCCCGCTTAATATCAGTCTGTAAATTTAAACTGGAATCAAAAGCTTTAAAACACTCTTGCTTTAAACGCAAATACTTATCTAAAATTAGAACCACTTCACCGACCTTAGCTTCTGGCAAAGAATTATTAGGCAAATAGCTCGCCCGAATTAATTCTGCCAAAAGATGCCGAGATAAATCCTCGGTTCCCTGCGTCTTTAAAAAGCCTTCAATAACAATTTGACGCTTTAAGATACGAGCAATGGCATTTTTGCGCAAAAGATGATCCTCTTCGTAATCCACAGCATTACGCACTTTTTCATAAAAAAAGGCCATTTTGGAAATTAATTCCGAAACTTGCAAGCGCGGCGATTCATCGTCCTTATCTTGCGGACGATTAATATCATTATAAATCGCTTGGAAGAGTTTTTTGGCGTTATCATTAAACTCTTCGCCACCGGTGGCAATTTTTTTTGTTGCTAAATTAGGGCTAACCATATGAATTTTTTGTTCATTTCCATTTTATCTTGTTTGCCCTGAAAAAGCAACGGGAAGGACGGCGCCAGCTTGACAGACCAAAGTGATTTCGGTAATATATAAGCAGATACAAAAAGTGGCCTTAACGGCTCTTTTTAATATTACAAATTTTACCTAATATGAGCAAAATCAGCCGCTACTTCCAGGAGTCTCTGGAAGAAATGAAAAAAGTTACCTGGCCGACAAAAAAAGAAACCTATAATTACACAATCTTAGTAATTGTCATTTCTTTAGCCGTAGCCGCCTTTTTAGGCATCTTAGACTACGTTTTCAATCTCGGTTTCAAAGAACTTATTATTCAATAATTTTCTTCCTCAAGCGCGCAACAAAACGACGGTTCAAACCGGTCGCTAGGCGCCTTTAAACTTATGGCCAAACAACTTTTAAACCAAGGACGGCGCTGGTATGTTCTTCACACCTATTCCGGCTACGAAGAAAATGTCGCCCAAAATTTGAAACAACGGGTAGAATCTTTGGACATGGAAGATAAAATTTTCAATATTCTCATTCCTACCGAAAAGAAGATTAAGATTAAAAACGGCAAACGTAAGGTGGTAGAAGAAAAGATCTTCCCTGGCTACATCTTAGTGGAAATGGAAGTAACTGATGATTCCTGGTATGTCGTCCGCAACACTCCGAATGTGACCGGCTTTATTGGTACCGGCACCATCCCTACCCCCATCAGCGAAGCCGAGGTTAAATCCTTGCAGAAGCGCATGGGCGTGGAAGATCCTAAATTCACGATTGATGTTATTGTTGGCTCTCCGGTTAAAATCAACGAAGGCCCCTTCAAAAATATGGAAGGCAAAGTTACCAGTATTGATGAAGCTAAAGGTAAGGTCAAGGTTTCCGTTTCTATGTTCGGTCGGGAAACTCCGGTTGAGCTCGACTTCCTCCAAATCAAAAAATCCTAATTATACCGCTTGACCGGTCGCTTCTACCGCCCAAGCCCAAAAAAATTATATGGCTAAGAAAATCAAAACTAAGATAAAATTACAAATTACCGGTGGCCAGGCCAATCCTGCGCCCCCCGTCGGTCCGGCTTTAGGCCAACATGGCTTAAACATTGCCGAATTCTGTCAGAAGTTTAACGAAGCCACCCGTGATAAGATGGGTGACGTCGTCCCGGTAGAAATTACCGTCTTCGAAGACCGCACCTATACCTTCATCCTCAAAACCCCGCCAGCTTCTGAATTGTTAAAGAAAGCCGCTGGTATCAAAAAGGGATCAGGCAAGCCTCGCTCCGACAAAGTCGGCAAAATTACCAAGGCACAGTTAGCAGAAATCGCTAAGGTAAAAATGCCCGACCTCAATGCCCGTGATTTAGATGCCGCGATGAATATTATTGCCGGTACTGCCCGTCAGATGGGCGTTGAAATCAAAGATTAATAATAATTGTGGGAGCTCGCCATGGCCTATGCCAATAACGAGCGCTATCTCACCACGAAAAAATATGTCTAAAAAAGATGAAAAAAAGACACCGGTAGCTCCGGTCGTCAAAAAAAAGACCGCTGACTTCTCCGCTATTTACGATCGAAGCAAAGCCTACAGCTTTGAAGAAGCCATTACGATTGTTAAAAAGATTAATAAAGCTAAATTTGATCCGTCCGTAGAAGTTCACATCCGCTTAGGGGTGAATCCGAAAAAGAGCGACCAACAGGTCCGTGGTGCCGTCAGCCTGCCCCATGGTACTGGTAAAACGGTCCGCGTAGCTGCTTTTGTCTCTCCGAGCAACGAAGAGGCTTGTAAGGCTGCTGGCGCTGAATTCGTTGGTGGTGATGAATTGATTGCTGAAATCAAAAAGACTGAAAAAACTGACTTTGAAGTCGCTATTGCCGAACCCTTAATGATGAAGAATTTAGCGGTGATCGCTAAAATCCTCGGCACCAGAGGTCTAATGCCCTCCCCTAAGAACGATACCGTCTCCCCGAATCCGGCAAAAGCGGTTGAAGAGTTGAAAAAGGGTAAAATTAGCTTCAAAAACGATGATACTAGCAATTTACACACCGTTATTGGTAAATTAAGCTTTGAAGATAAGAAATTAGCGGAAAACTTCCAAACTTTAATCGATATTATCCGCAAAGTTAAACCGGCGGCAGCTAAAGGCTCATACATCAAAAATGTGGCCATCTGTTCTTCCATGAGCCCCAGCGTTAAAGTAAGTTTAAGCTAATCCTTGACTTTTTTAAAAGAAAAGGTTAAACTAAATAAGTAAGTTTTGTTAGAGACACGAGCGGCTAGTTCGTATTGCTTCAACCGAAACGATACGAACTAGCCGCTTGTAGTTTGTAGGCAACAAAGGTCGCCTTACAAGTTTTGTAAACACACGTAATCCCGTGATTCCGCTAAGGCGGTGTCGCAGGATAAGTAAACACATGAAAAAGTTATTTGTCGGCGGTTTGTCTTTCCAGACAACCGAAGATGTGTTAGCGGACGCTTTTGCCAAAGCTGGCACTGTCACTTCCGCTGTCATCATCAAGGACCGCATGACTCAGCGCTCTAAGGGCTTCGGCTTCGTAGAGATGGATACTGAGGAAGAGGCGCAAGCCGCGATTGCTATGTGGAACGGCCAGGAATTAGATGGTCGCCGCGTTGCTGTCAATGAAGCTCGCCCCTTAGAAAAGCGCTTCTAAGCTAAATCAACATCAGTTTGAAAATAGCTGGAAACAAAAACTCCCCCGTAGCAATACGGGGGAGTTTTTAGTATAATAAATTTTATTTCTTTTTTAAGATGGGTTGGCTTTTTACTTTAGAAACAAGCGATACTGGGTGTTCTTTTTCATAAGTCTTTAAAACCTTCTGCAGACCTTCGACGGCTAGTATGGAACAATGCACTTTCTGCGGCGGTAAGCCACCGAGTTCTTTGACAACCTGCTGCCAGCCAAACTTTTTCGCTTGGGCGACTGTAAGACCTTTCACTTTTTCCGTTAAAATTGAGGCGGTAGCAATATTGGAAGCACAACCGAAAGAAAGAAATTTAATATCCTTAATCTTCCCACCGGCAATTTTAATACTGAAAGATAATTGGTCGCCACAAACCATATTCCCGACCTCTGCTACGGCGTCTGGATTTTTGATAGCGCCAATATTCTTCGGTTTAAGGAAAGCGTTGATTGTTTTCTTAGTATAATTTAAGGACATAGATAAAAAATTATTTTACTGGAGAGAAAGCACGTAGGCGCTTAACCGTCTTTTTTAAAGCGGCTACAGTAATATCAATTTCTTTTTTAGTATTATAGCGCCCCAAAGAAAAACGGATATTACTATTTAAATCATAGTCCGCCAAACCAATAGCGGAAAGAACATAGGAACTTTTTAAATTATGAGCACTGCAAGCCGAACCGGTGGAAACATAGATTCCCTGAGTAGAAAGATCCATTAGAATCGCTTCCCCTTCAATCTTGCCGAAACGGATATTTAAATTATTTTCACTTCTCTTCTTTAGAGTACCATTAAGCCTGAGATCGGGAATTTCCTTCTGTAAACGCTGCCAAAAATAATCTCGCAACTTTTTCACTTTAGGTAAATAAGCGACCCGTTCCCGATAGGCGATTTTCAAAGCTTCCGCCAAACCAATAATACCGGGGAGATTATAGGTGCCGGCGCGCCAGCCATTTTCCTGCTCCCCACCACTGATTAAAGGCTCAATCTTTATTCCCGGACGAACATAGGCTAAACCCACCCCCTTGGGGCCATAGAACTTATGGGCCGACAAGCTCGCTAAATCAATCCCTATTTTTTCTAAATCAATTTTTAAATAAGGAATGGCCTGAACAATATCACTATGGAAATAAGCCCCAGCCACATGTACTAATTTAGCGATGGCTTTCAAGTCTTGAACACTGCCGATTTCGTTATTAACGGCCATCACGGAAACTAACACCGTATCGCTACGCATCATTTTCTTTAAAGCCAATAAATCAAGCTGACCATCGGCCTTTACTGGAACGAAACCAACTTCATAGCCCTCTTTTTGCAAAGACCGGGCGGTTTGGTAAACGCTCGGGTGTTCAATCGCGGAAACTAGAATATGCCTACCTTTACTTTGATTAGCCTGCATTATTCCCCGCAGAATAAAATTGTTTGATTCACTGGCGCCACTAGTAAAAATAAGGCCAGCCGCTTCGCCGCCTAAGATTTTGGCAACTTGCCGACGTGCTTGCTCAAGAACTAGATTATTCTTCTGACCAAGGCTATGAATTGAAGAGGCGTTGCCGTAATTATCAGAAAGATAGGGCAACATTAATTTCAAAACACGCGAATCCAGCTTGGTGGTAGCGGCATTATCAAGATAAATGGGCATAAGATAGGATTATTAATTACCTTTATTATAAAACAAAAAGAGCTTTTATCCAAATCAAGCCATTTAAAAAACCGGACGCCCCTCAACGAGAATCCGGTTTTTAATTGTCAAATATTCAATAACTATTTCAATAATTCAATGCTTAAAATCACCATGTCTTCGGTGGGATGATCATTAGCGTTAACAGCCGTTGCTTCAATCTTAGTCACAATATCCATACCTTCAACCACCTGGCCGAAATTAGTATGAGCACCATCTAACCAAGGAGTAGCGGCAGCAGTCACGATGAAGAATTGGGAACCATTGGTACCAGGACCGCCGTTAGCCATCGCTAAAGCGCCTTTAACCAGCTTATAGGAGTTAAATTCATCTTTGAAGGTGTAGCCAGGACCACCAAAGCCGTCGTTTGACCAATCATCATCCTTGCTATTAGGATCACCACCTTGGATCATAAAATCTTTAATCACGCGGTGAAATTTGCTGTTATTATAAAAACCAGCCTGAGCTAAATTCAAGAAATTATTAACGGTCACCGGAGATTCTTCGTTATAGAATTTCACCTTTATATCTCCTTGATTAGTTTTAATTAAAGCACCAGTGTATTGAGAAACTAAGTCAATCTGCTTATCAGGTGCTACCACTGTGGCGACAGTTGCCTTGTTTTCAGAAGAAGCAGCGACATCAGCGCCAGCTCCTGGATTCTTCTCGGCTGAGAACTCTCCTAAATCAAGCTTCTTTTCCGCGGAAGCCGCCGCTTGACCGCTTGGGGCCGCACCAGTGGCGGCAGTTTCTTCAGTATTCATATTATCGTTAACATTAGCAGTCTCAGTGCCACAAGCGGAAAGCGTCAATACGAGTAACGCTAAGCCGAGCAAGGAGAAAGATTTATAAATTTTTTTCATAATATTATAGATTTAGGCCAGCCGATAGCGGCTAGGCAAATAATAAAATTATACTTTAAAGCGTCGTTGCATGTCTTGGTCTTCATCATCCCGCTTTTCTTCAATTAAGAGACGGGCCTGTGTACGTAAATCTTCCAGATTTTCTAACTGCAATAAGCGTGCTCGCTCTAACAGATAGGTGTGTTCATTCCTTTCTGGTTCTTCTAAAACTTCACCTAATAAAACGTCTAAAATAGCACCAATTTTAGGACCAGGGTCTAAAGCAAGCTCGGCAATTAAGTCATGGCCGTTAAGAGCTAGCATTTTTACTGATACTGGGTCATGCTGAACTTTTTCCATCATGTACTGCAAATGCCGCAATTTATAGGGCATGCCTTTGGGCGTACCCGAGCCCAGACGATCGGCGACGCGCAAATGAATCAAATCCTGCAAATTATCACGGCCGACTTTACTAATTAAGCGCCGTACGGAAGCGGCCGTTACCTCGCCGACATTATAGTAGAACATGTGATTACGCACCAAGTTAACCACCCGCTCCCGATCTTCATTCTTAAATTTAAGACGAGTCATAATGCGGTCAACCATTTTGGCGCCAACATATTCATGATTATAGAAAGTAACTTGGCCGTCGAGCAAGCGCCGAGTTTTAGGCTTAGCCACGTCATGCAATAAAGAAGCAAAACGAACTTGCCATTCCGGACTAGGACAATACTGTAAGGATAACACGTTATGCTTAAAAACCTGATAAATATGATGATGATTCTGACGCACCCCCACTCCCTGCTCTAATTCGGGAAGAAGATACTGCAGGAGCTTAGCTTCGTGCAAGGCCATAATCCCTTCAGCCGGGCGACTAGAACCTAGAATTTTAATCAATTCATCTCGGACCCTCTCTTTGGCCACAAATTTAAGGCTTCCCGCTAACTTAACTATTCCCCGCTGAGTTTTCGGCTCTAAAGAAAAACCAAGTTGAGCAGAGAAACGAATCGCCCGCATCATGCGCAAGGCATCCTCTTTAAAACGATCAGCCGGTTCGCCCACGGCACGAATTACTTTTTTACGGATATCTTTAACGCCGCCGAAAAGATCGACTAAAGCAAATTTTTCTTTACCCCAAGAATAGGCACCGTCAGGACTCAACATTAACGCCATGGCGTTAACGGTAAAGTCACGACGCTCTAAATCTTTATCAAGTTGATCTTCAAACTTTACCTCATCGGGATGACGGGAGTCAGCATAGCCTTTTTCACTACGATAGGTCGTAACTTCAGCCACCGTCAATACCTCACCTTCAGAATTCCGGCAAGGAATTAACACCGTACCAAAATCATTTTCATATTTTGCCACCGCAAATAAAGCTAAAATCTGCTCCGGCCGGGCGTTAGTAGTCAAATCCCAATCCTGTGGTTGTTTCTCCATCAAAAGATCGCGGACACAACCGCCCACTAATTCCCCGCTAAAGCCAGCGGCAGTAATTTTCTTTAAAATCTGAAGAATGTATTCGGGAATATTCATTACAAAAAATAATTTTAAGCCTTCTTCTTGGCGTCTAAATCTTTATAAAGTAAATAAGAGAAAACTAAAAAGAAGGGACTAACTAAGGCCCAAAAAACATTGGTCACGGCCGAAAATACTTGCTGACCACGATCATCAAGAAAGGATAAAGGAATACTTAACACAACGGAAATAAATAAAGCCAGAACACCGACAAAGAAAAAACGCCCAAACACTGGCCACCAATAGCCTTTAACTAATTCTTTACTCCGCTTAATCGCCTCACCAACACCTTTTTTATCTTCTAAAACTACTAACATTGTTACAAAGGCCCAAGAAACTGCCAAAATAATACCAGGAATGATTAAAAGTAAGGTAGCTAGAAAAATCAAAATAGAGGTTACAATTGATATCCCTAAATAAGACCAGAAAAAATTCTTACTTTTGTTGAAGTGTTCTTTAACGCTCACCCCCTCTGTCTGCAAGATAAGAATTGATCCGATTTTGGCCCGAACGCCATAATAAATCGACCACAAAATAGCAGCAACCCCTAAAATCCCAATCAAGACATAAAGACCAAATTGATCAAGATTCAACCACAGAAAAAGAACGGCCGCTAAAATGCCCACAGCTAATAAAGGTAAAAGACCAATTAAGCCCCGCAGATACATTTCCAAAAAATTAATAAAATTACGCTTATAGCTCTTCCAAGAAGCGGAGAGCAAAGCATCGAAACTAATTAACTCCGGTTTAGCCACCACGACTGGCACCGGAACGTTGTTATTTTCGTTCATAAAGATGAGATAGCGATTAATAATAACCGCTCTTTATTAAAATTATCTAATAAACTTACGCAAACGTGAAGCCAAATCAACTAAACGCTGAGAATAACCCCATTCGTTGTCATACCAAGCGATTACTTTCAATAAATCGCCGCCCACTACCTTGGTATTCTTTAAATCGATAATAGTGCTATGGGGATTACCAATAATATCCGTGGAAACTAATTCTTCCGAAGAAGCCTCCAAAATTCCCTGCAATTTTGTTTTAGCGGCGGTAACAAAAGCTTGATTAACTTTTTCCGCACTCACTTTTTTATTTAAGACACAAACAATATCGCACAACGAGGCGACCGGAGTGGGTACCCGCACCGCCAAGCCATCAAATTTATTCTTTAAAGAGGGGATGGTCTCAGAGACAGCTAAAGCAGCGCCGGTAGTAGTGGGGACAATATTTAAAGCAGCGGCCCGGGCACGGCGTAAATCTTTATGGGGACCGTCAACTAAGTTTTGATCAGCGGTATAGGAATGGATAGTGGTCATCAAGGCTTTTTTGACGCCAAATTTAGCTTTGAGCACGGCCATTGCTGGCGCTAAACAATTAGTGGTGCAGGAGGCGTTAGAAATAATGTGATCGCTAGCTTTAAGCTGTTGTTCGTTAACGCCTAAAACAATAGTCTTAACTCCACCTTTCTTGGCCGGAGCGGAAATAATAACTTTCTTAGCACCCGCTTTCAAATGAAGCCCAGCACTCTCTTTATCGCAGAAACGACCAGTACACTCCAGGACTACGTCGACTTGTAATTTCTTCCAAGGCAACAAAGAAGGGTCTTTTTCCGCAAACACGGCGTAACGCTTACCGCTAACCACTAAACCTTTTTTATCACCGCTTACCGGTCGACCGTAACGGCCATAACAAGAATCATATTTCAGTAAATGGGCTAAAGTTTCGTTATCAGTTAAATCATTAATTGCCACCACTTTTAACTCCGGGTGCTGATCTAAGATAATTTTGAAAGCGGCGCGGCCGATACGACCGAAACCGTTGATAGCAACATGCAAAGGCATACATTTTTAAAATTAATTAAATAAGCTAATAATTTAATTATAGCATATTTTTGGCGCTAAAAAAGCCCCTAGAGGGGGCTTCCCGCTGATACTTAGCGGCGGCGACTAAAACGGCGCGGTTTTTCTGTTTGGGGGCGCTCCTTCTTTTCTGCTTGTTTTTTAGGGTCAACCTGAATAATTAAATCACGTTCGCCTTCATGCTCAGCCGGAAAACGCACATCAACTGTCTGTTTTAAAAGATGATGGCCCACGACTGTACCAATTCTATTTTCTACTTTTATCTTCGTACCCAAAGGTGGTAATTCCGTAGCAAGATGTTTATAGCCCTCATATTCAAAGCTGAGACAACACATCAGACGTCCACACATTCCGGAAATACGGTCACTGCCCCGATGAACAACTTGCTGAGCCTCGGCCATTTCTGAAGTAATCGAGGAAAAATCATGAACAAAGCTGCGGCAACATAAGCCTAAACCACAGGGGCCACAATCGCCACTACAGCGAGCTTCATCACGTGAACCAATCTGTAAAAGGCGGATATTGAGATTAAAAACACCATTAAGTTCTTTCACTAAATCCCGAAAATCAATGCGACCATCCGCCACAAAAGCAAAGGTCAAACGACCACCGGCAAAAGCAAAACGGACATCAATCAGCTTCATCTGTAGATTATGGCGTTCAATTAAGGCCTGACAGGTATTTAAGGCGTGACGGCGGCGTTCCTCATCATAGACGACCTTGGCGTCATCGGTGGTCGCTAATCTGATTACTGCCTTTAATTCCTGATCAGCGGGGGCGGAATCGCTGAAAGCAATAATCTTGCCTAATTCCCTACCTAACTCGGTATCAACAATGACAAAATCACCAACCGTAGCGCCTACTTCTTCGGCTAAAGAAAAGCTGTAGGTTTTATCCCAGGGAGAAAATTGTACTTGGACTATTTTCATAAAAAAGGCAAAGCCGCGTCAAACTGCAAAAAAGGCAGATGCGCGGCTTAACCGATAACAAAATCAATTAGAGAGCAAAGCGCAAGAAGCCGAGAATCTTGGCACCGCCAAGAATATCCTTAACTTTTTTCTTGTCGTCTTTGATAAATTCCTGTTCTAAGAGACAGACTTCGCTATAATACTTTAACATCTTGCCATCTAAAATCTTTTCTACCATTGCTTCCGGTTTACCTTCTTTCAAAAGCTGTTCACGATAGATTTCTCTTTCTTTGGCCATCTCTTCAGCAACGACTTCTGACGGATCTAAATATTTAGGATTGGCGGCAGCCACCTGCATAGCAATTTCGGCAGCTAATTCCGTCTGCCCAGACTGGTCTAAAGAAACTAAAACGCCCAACTTGCTACCTAAATGGGAATAGGCGGCTAAAGAAGAACCCTGTAAACGACCATAGCGACGGATTTCCATCTTTTCACCAATGGTACCGCTTAAGCTTGCCAGATTCTCCTGAACGCTGCCCTGAGCCATGCTTAGGGATAACAAGGCCTCCAGGGTCTCGGGGCGAGCAGATAAAACTAAGGCCATCACCTCGTTAGCAAAATTCTGAAACTTTTCGTTACGAGAAACAAAATCGGTTTCTGAAGTTAATTCAAAGATATAGGCTTCAGTGCCGTCAGCACTAACTGCCACCTTAACCACGCCCTCATTGGTTTCGCGGTCGGTACGTTTAGCAGCCTTGGCAATGCCTTTTTTGCGCAAAATTTCTACCGCTAATTGCAAATCATTATTAGCCTCATCTAAGGCTTTTTTACAATCGACCATGCCCGCGCCGGTCATTTCTCTTAATTGCTTAATTAATTCCATATTGATTTATACTGGCGGGAAACTAATTCCTCCTTCCCGCTAGCAATTTAATTTTTTAAATCCTTTTTAGCATCGATGATGGCCGACTGAATAACTTCAAGAATCAATTTTACCGTCTTAGTGGCATCATCGTTAGCCGGAATCGGATAGTTAGCTAATTCCGGATTAACATTAGTATCGCAGATAGCGATGACCGGGATATTCTTCTTACGCGCTTCAGCTACAGCCGTTTCTTCTTCCTTGATGTCCCAGACAAAAACTGCATCCGGCATCTTAGTTAAAGCAGTCAAACCGCCAACACGTTCGGCCAAGCGTTTGATTTCACGATCAAAGTCTAAACGTTCTTTTTTAGTATATTTTTCTAACTTACCGCTATCCCGCTTTTCCATTAAATCCTGATATTTTTTCACGGATTTCTTGACCACGGTGAAGTTAGTCAGATAGCCGCCCAGCCATTTGCCGACGATATAGGGTTGGCCAGTCATTTCCGCCATCTTCTTCATCGGCGCTTTCACTTGACTCTTGGTGCCGACAAACAAAATTAATTTGCCTTCCCGCACTAACTGGGACATGAAAGTTAAAGCCTCTTCTAACATCTGGCGGCTTTTTTCCAAATCAATCACATAGATGCCGTTTTTGGCAGCAAAAATGTAAGGTTTCATTTTCGGGTGCCAACGATGAGTACGATGGCCGAAATGCATACCCGCTTTCAACATTTCTTCTAAACTCGGTAATTTTACCATAGATTTTCTTTGTCCCCCGTATAAAAACGAGGCTTCCGCTCGCTAATTTATATCTTTTGTTTGATATAAACCAAGAAAAATTATGCCAGCGTGACGTGTTAAATTAATAAAAACTTTAATATAAAAAGAGGTGTATCCAGAGGGAAAACCTCAACTCCCTAATAATAGCCGAAAAAAAAATAGCTGTCAAGCTTAAATTTAAAAATTTATTACCTAATAATAAATAAATTATTGCTGATAAAACTGCCGATAACGGGCATTAAAGGACTGAACGGCGACATTATAAGCCACGACCGCCTGCTCGTAATTAGTGGCTTGGACCTGGTAAGCCGCCACCGCTTGATTATAAATAGGCACCTGCTGATTATAATTCTCATAGTCACCGCTGTTTTTATAGGCAAGTAAAGTGCTTTCTTGCTGTTTAAGCTGCTGATAGGAAACATCCAGCGCCGCCTGCTGGACATCTAGTGCCACTTTTTTAGCATCTAAGTTTTGATGATCAGACTTAATGCCCGCCGCCTCCGCTTTAACAATCGCTACCCCCTGATAAAGCTTACCCTGACTTTTTTGCTTAATCTCTAAACTCCCCAAACGATCAGCATTGAAGAGATTCTCAACATTGTCAGCACTATTGGCCGCTTGGCCGTTAGTTATAGTGGGTGGCACCACGCCAATTGGAAAATAATTGGTAGTTTCAATATAGCAATAGCCGGAACCAGCCAAAGAATCGGCGAGCGGACAAGCAATACCCGCGGCCGAATGATTACTTTCCGGGAAATCTAAAATGGCCGCCCCATAGCCCAAGCTCCGCAACCAGAGCACGGCCAAAAAAGTCTTATCCGCGCAAACACCTTTCTGTAAATACAAGGTTTCAAAGGGATAATAAGGAACATTATTGCCAGCCGCAATTTTTTCATGATCATAGGGCAAATATTGAATAAAGGCCATGATAAAGGCGGCGGAATCATCAGCACTGAAAGCCGAATCGGCGGCTCGCCGCCGCAAAGTGGTAAGGATGCCATTAGTCTGGTTATCATCACTTCTCAATTTTAAAAACAAACCATAAAAAGAATCGCGGATATCGGCTGGCTCCTGACCCTCATAGTAACTATAAACTTTAGGGCTTTGTTGATAGGACTGATAAAGACTAGCACTAAGATTGGCGCCCAAAGTATAATCTTTATTCTGATAACGCCAAGTATAATTTTTATTGGTTGCCGGCACAACTGGGGTCGGGCTCGGGGCTGGAGCGATGGTGGCCGCTGGAAGTAAGGACAAATTCTGATTACTAATACCGAGACCAAAGCGACGCATCAGCGCAAAAGCATCAGCCGGACGACCAAGATAATGTAAGCGGCCATCATCAGGATGGACATAATAAGCCTCGCCGGAGGCCTGCACTCGTAAAATAATTCTCCCCTTTAAATTTAAGGCTCCACTTTTAACAAAACGCTGATAGTCAGTTTCGTTTATGCCCAGACCTAATTGGCGCATGAGGGCGAACGCATCAGCCGGACGACCCAGATAATAACGCTTTAAATCAAGGGGGTTTACATACCAAGCCTCACCTTGGGCTTCTACCTGCAATAAAATCTTGCCCGACAAACGGGTCGCTAAAGATTCAGCCTGAACAAAAGAAAAAGGCCAGAGAGACACAAGGATTCCCGTAAGCAGATAGAAAGTGATAAAACGCTGGCGCTGAAAAAACATAGAACTATTCAACTAAAGTAATAAAAATATCTTCAAGAGGGGGGTTAGGCAAATGATTAACATCATTGATAAAACCAATTTTGACATAACCATCACCATCAATCACCAACTTACTAATTGAAGCTTGATAAATTTCTAAAGATAAAAAACCTAAAACATCGGCGTTAATGATGCCAGTTAAAAAAGTTTTAATAATGTTGCCGTGACAGAATAAAGCAATACTTTTACCACGATGCTGAGCAAAAATATCCGCTAAAAAGCGGCGCGTCTGGGCCTGTTTTTTATCTAGCTGGCGATCAAGCTCACGATATCCCGGTAAATAC
The DNA here is from genome assembly GCA_964616855.1 of uncultured Gammaproteobacteria bacterium. Lineage (GTDB taxonomy): Bacteria > Patescibacteriota > Patescibacteriia > Patescibacteriales > UBA12465. Next base: position 503,201 of record CAZTUJ010000001.1, read on the forward strand.
TGTCTCCGTCTTTCCTCAGAGGTCCGGAAATAGCGTACCCGATACCAATCCTTCCAATCAATTTCATCTAGACGCTCATCTACCTTTACTTTCAAACGAGGAAGATTGGCAAACACAGCGGCCGTTTCCTGCGCCCGCGCCAAGGAGCTGGCGTAGACAATATCAGGAGATAGGGCCTGAAGACGTTTCGCTAAAAATTTAGCCTGCCTCTTCCCTTCGGCTGATAAAGGCATCAAACAATCACCCAATTTTTTTTCTAGGCGATAATCAGGATTAGCATGACGGATAAGATAGACAACCGTGTAAGGCTTCCGCGTTTTCGGTTGAAGACGGGAATAGGGATTTTTTTTCATAATGATTTTAGAGACCAGCGTTTTTAGCCGCAAACTGCCAATTCAAGATATTTGCCAAAACTGCAGCCACGAAATCAGCTCGGCGATTTTGGTAGTCTAAATAATAAGAATGTTCCCAAACATCTAAAGCCAACAAGGGGGTAACGCCATGTAAAAAAGCCGTATCGGCATTGGCGGTTTTCATAATCTTTAATTTTCCTTCTGCCAACACTAGCCAGGCCCAACCGCTACCAAACTGACTCAAGGCCACTGCCTTAAATTCCTCCAACATTTTTTCAAGGGAGCTAAAGTCACGTTCAATTAAAGACATCAACGCTGCGGGAATTGCCATCGGCTCCAGTGCTGGGCGCAAACTCTGCCAAAAAATATCATGATTATGAACTTGAGCGGCATTATTAAAGATGGCTGCCATTTCCGCCTGATTAGCACTCGCCTTAATTATTTCTTCTAAAGACCGCTCAGCCAAGTCAGTCTCAGCTATTAATTTATTAAGATTATCGATGTAAGTCTGATGATGCTTGCCGTGGTGGAACTCCAGCGTACGGGCAGAAATATGCGGCTCTAAGGCTTCAATTTTATAAGGTAATGGTTTTAAAGAAAACATATTTTTAATAAAAATTAATTATAAAGTTGCTTTTATTATAACAAAAAAATAACAATCCGCCTAATACCTAAAAAATAGGCTTTTTAGCAATATTTTTATTTAATATTAGTATAATTAAACTAAAATTAGGCTATTATTGACATAAACAAAATAATATGACACAATAGTAGCACCTAGTTAATTAAAAACAGCAAAAAAAAGGACCATGGAAACCGTGATAAAATTTTATCCTGGCGAAGCCAGCAATGTCTTCGCCTTAGCCGCTGCTTTAAAAGCGGGCTATAAAATTATTCCGGTTCCATCAATGATGGAAATCTGGTCCGGCGAAGTAGAAAAAAGTTTTTCCGAAAAAACAAACAATTCGGAAGAAATTCTTCTCTTAGATATTTATGCGGATAATCCCAATTTTCCGGATTTAGATATTTATCTAAAGATGCAAGGACCAAAAATCAAGGGCATAACTAATACCCAAGATCTCCAAAGCATGAGCCTCAGCTCCACAAAATACCAAGGAATTTATAGATTCCTTAATTATTTTGCCGGACAAATGGCTGCTGACGCCCGCGATTTAAGGCGAGAACAAACCTGGCTGCACAACAAAGTGGCTGAACGTTACGGACGTGCTCTCAGAGCCGCCACCATCAAAGCCTACAATACAGCTAACAAGTCATTCTATGGGCAAGCCCTAATAGATTGTGCTCTGGAAATTGCCAGTAAAAAAAGGAATTCCCAGGTCGATGACCTTGTTAACGGCTATTTAAAAGGCAAAAACGAAGACTTAGCAACCGCTAAAGCTAAATTTAGCACTAGTGGCCACCCCTTCGTTCTCCCCAGCAGAACCGTCGCCTTTGCCTATCTGGATAATATTTCCGGATGGCTAGACCTCTACACCCTTGGCCAAGAAATTCGCCGACTATATCCTTATCTCGCGATAATTCAATATCGCAAGAACAACAAAGAATATAATTGGATAATTTCTGACGGACAAGTAAATGTCCGCCAACTCCTCAACTTAGGGCACCTCGAAGGAGACGCCTATCAAGTACTGATAAAATTGCCACACAAAGTGGCCACCAAAAAATTTAGTCGGGAAATTTCCGACTTGAACAACCGATAAGAAAACCGCTGTCTTCACAAGAAAAGCGGTTTTTTCTTGGCTTTATTTATTTTTTACGCTTGCCCGCCAGCTGCCCGCAGGCAGCAACGATTCCCCGTCCCTGGCTGTGGCGCTGAGTGACGGCCACGCCCGCGGCTTCCAGCTTTTCCTTAAAAGCTTCAATCCTGGCCGGTGAAGAGGCTTGAAATTTACCCGTAGGATTATAGGGAATTAGATTGAGCAAATATAAAGGTTTTTTCATTAAAGGAATTAAAGCCTCGGCATCATCCTCGCCGTCGTTAATATTGCGAATCATAATATATTCAAACATTACCCGCCGACCGGTCTTGCGGATATATTCATCGGCGGCCTTAAAGAGGCTGGCTAAAGGATACTTCTGCGCCACCGGCATTAATTGCTGACGCAAAGAATCAAAAGGAGCGTGCAGAGAAATGGCTAAATTAATCTGTAGTTTTTCTGAACCCAATTTTTTAATGCCCTCCACAATCCCGGCAGTGGAAACTGACATCCGTCGGGAGCCGAGATTAAACTTTTCCGGATCATGCAAAATTTTCACGGCTTTAATAAACTGCTCATAATTTAAAAAGGGCTCGCCCATACCCATAAAGACAACATTATCTATTTTCTCTCCCTGTGATTCCAACTTCAAACGTCTAGACCAGAAAATAAATTGCTGGACAATTTCCTCGGCACTCAAGTTACGGCTAAAACCACCTTCACCGGTAGCACAAAAAACACAACCCAAAGGACAACCTGCCTGAGAAGAAAGGCAAATAGTGTGACGACCATCGCGATTACGCATCAACACTGTTTCCACGGAGACGCCATCACTAAAAGTAATCAGGGCTTTTTCGCTATAAGCCGCGCCCGAATCCTGTAGTATTTCGGCTTTAATATCCAGCGGACAATCTTGATTTAAACGCTCCCGTAAAGACAAAGGCAAGACACTCGCCTGACTCCAGTTGCTAATCATATCTTGATACAGTGCTTGGTAGGCCTGGCGAAAACGAAACTTCGGCTCTGTCTGCAAAATGCCAGATAATTTAGATAAATCCATATAATTAAGATTTTAATAGTTTTAAGACGACAATCTCTGAGCGACTGCCTAAACGTAAAGGTGGCCCCCAAGTACCGGCGCCAACAGTAACAGAAATAACGAAATTATGCAAACGATGGAGACCGCTACCAAAACCGCGATAGAGCAAATGGGCTAAAAGATTAAAGGGAAATAATTGGCCGCCATGAGTATGTCCTGATAGCTGCAAATTAATACCAGCGGTACGGGCGGCGCCAATGTCTTTAGGTTCGTGGTACATAAGAATGCTCGGCTTAGAAGAGTCATACCCGACTTGAGATAAAATTTTTCCTTTAACATCCAAACGCCCTTCGTAATAACAAGTTAGCCCTAAAATCTGTAAACCATTATTTTCCAGCATTTCATTATCCAAAATTTTAATATTAGAATCAGTCAACAAAGAACGCACCTTCCCCGCCCCCAAAATTAAATCATGATTACCAAAGGCATAGAATACACCTAAGGGCGCAAAAAATTTGCGATGACGGAACCAAGAAAAATCTCCATCCATGCCGTCGAAGAGATCGCCGGTTATAAAAATAGCATCCGCTCCTAAATTATTAACCTTTTGGACTAAGCCATCAAAAAAACGCTGGCGCCAAACCGGACCAAGATGGATATCGGAAATATGAATAATCTTCCGCCCAATCCAAAAATCAGGCAGATCTTGGATGGAAACGGAGCGATACCTAACTTTATGAGATTGAGCCCACCAGGCCTCTGGCAATAACAATAATAGTGGCAATAGACTAATAATAAGAGTACGTCCGCCAGCTCCCCAAGATTCCAAAGAGTAGAGATTAGTAAAATCAAGCAGCCAAAAAAAGGCCGCCACCAGTGCCGTATTTAACATTAAACCTAGCCAAAGACCGACAACCAAATAAAGAGAGCGGCTCAAAATATTATCATGCCAATGAACAAGCAGGGGTGCCAGCGCCGTTAAAAATACCCAGAAAAGAAGAATAATGGCCGCCGCTCCTTGCAGATAAACATCACTAAAGCCGAAGAAGTAACGCCAAATCAGAAACATTAAAAAATGCCCAGCCAAATCAACAACAATATTTAAAACAAAGAAAACATATTTCATAGAGACTAACAAGAGACGCCCTTGCGGGCGTCCTTTGATTATTTACCGGCAAAAGGGAAAGAATAATATGTAGCCTGATCCCCTAATTCCGCGGCAATCGCTAATAAACGATTATATTTAGAAGTGCGTTCGCTCCGACAAGGAGCGCCCGTCTTAATCTGTCCTGTACCCATAGCCACGACGAAATCAGCAATAAAGGTATCTTCTGTTTCTCCACTACGGTGAGAAACCACGGCTGTCATCCCATTTTTTCGGGCCAGATCAATAGCCGCCACAGTTTCCGTAATCGTACCAATTTGATTAAGTTTAATTAAAATAGAATTACTACTCTTTTCAGCAATTCCCCGCTCCAAACGGGTAACGTTAGTAACATAGAGATCATCACCAACAACCTGACACAAGGGGGAGAAGGCCGCGGTAAACTGTTGAAAGCCCGCCCAATCATCTTCAGCTAAAACGTCCTCAAAAGAAACTAAAGAATGACGAGCACTTAAATCCTGATAAAAAGCAATTAGCTCGCCGCTAGACAACTTCTTTCCTTCTTTTTTGAGATTATAAACACCATCCTGATAAAACTCCGTAGCCGCCGCATCGATACCAAAAACAAGTTCTTCGCCCAGACCATAGCCAGCGGCCACTGCCGCTTCAGCTAATACCACGAAGGGCTCTTCATTATCCTTAAAGGCTGGAGCAAAACCGCCTTCATCGCCAACACTGATGGCATAATTTTTGGTCTTTAAAATCTTCTTCAAAGACTGATAGACCTCCGCACACATTCTCACGGCGCCAGCAAAACTTTTAGCACCCACCGGCATAATCATATATTCCTGAATATCAGTCGCCCAGTCAGCGTGTTTACCGCCGTTAAGAACATTCATCATCGGTACGGGTAATAAATATTTACCAGTAAACTCAGAATTAAATTTACTAAGATATTGATAAAGAGGCTGACCTAAGGAAGCGGCAGCGGCACGACTGCAAGCTAAAGAAACGGCCAAGATAGCGTTAGCACCAAGCTTTGATTTATTATCAGTGCCATCGAGCGTAATCATAGTGGCATCAATCTGTGCCTGATCGCTGGCATCCATCCCAATTAAAGCGGGAGCAATAATATCTTTAATATTAGAAAGGGCTTTTAAAACACCGGCACCATGATAGCGAGAGCTATCATCATCCCTTAACTCCACCGCTTCATAGCTACCAGTAGAAGCGCCCGAAGGAACAGCCGCCTCGCCCTTAAAACCGTTCTCTAAGGAAACACAGGCGGAAACAGTGGGGTTACCCCGGGAATCAAGGATTTCTAAAGCTTTAATGCTAACAATTTTCATATAAATATAGATTTAAAAATTTATAAACTTGAGAGAAACTAATGAATAACATTGGCTTTATAAATATTTTTCTCGGCCCGTTCAATCACTTTTTTCAAAAGCTGAACCGCTTCTAAAGGATAATCACCAACGGTAGTTTCATCGGAAAGCATCACCATATCGGCACCATCAAAAACGGCATTAGCAATATCGGAAATTTCCGCCCTAGTTGGATGGGGATTTTTAATCATTGAAGTCATTACTTGAGTGGCAATGATAGCTGGTCGGTCATGCCAATGGGCATGACGAACTAAATTTTTCTGGATGATCGGTAAATCTTCAATTGGCACTTCGATGCCTAAATCTCCCCTGGCCACCATAATGGCGTCCGAAGCAGAGATAATACGATCAATATTTTTTAGTGCAATTCCCCGCTCAATCTTAGAAATAATTTTAACCTTACTCTTCTTACCTAAAATTTTACGCAGACGCATGACATCGTTGGCGGTCTGCACAAAAGACAAGGCAATGTAATCCATGCCCGCTTTAATACCAAATTTTGCATCTTTCACATCTTTAGCGGTCATACCGCCCTTCTTAATGTTAGTATCGGGTACATTGATGCCTTTACGGGAGCTGAGGACTCCACCATTAACAACCGTAGCATTAATTACTTTATTTTTTATAGAAGTGACTTTCAATTCAATGGCGCCATTACACAAAAACAACATCTCTCCCTTCTTAATATCTTTATATAAGTCGGGGCTGTCAATCGGAACTAAGTCCCCCTTTTTGACATAAGCTTTCTTGGAATAGACAAAAGAATAATTTTCTTCTGCCTTCATCACAATGCCGCCGTCCGGCATCTGGCCGACGCGGATGCGAGGGCCCTGAAGATCTAACATAATGCTAGCCTTACGTTCAGACTCAGCATTAAAACGATTAACAATTTTTTGGATGCGCTTATATTGATCATAGGTAGCGTGCGAAAAATTTACCCGGACAATATCAACCCCCGCCGCCAACAAAGCGCCCAGTTCTTTCTGAGAGTCACTTTTCGGACCAATAGTAGCAATGATTTTAGTTAACATAGATAAGAGCAAAATAAAAACGACCGTAAAACAAGCGTTCGCTTTCCTTGCTTGATTCTTAATTAAATATCCTTAGAAACAGAGATATTATAGAACAAAAATCTAAAAATTAAAAGACTAAGCTCTTTCCCTAAATCTTTCTTAATTCTCTCATTAAACGGTTATAAAATTCCAAATTATTCAAACTAGCCAGTTGTTGCCCTAAAGGCTCTTTTAAGCGGAAAAGGTGGTGTAAAAAAGCTTTAGTATAAAGGCGTAACTCTGGCAAAGAGCTATCGGGATTAATTGGAGAGAAATCACGGGCAAAAGCGGCATTGCTAATATTTTTAGTAGAATAAAAATCTGGGTATTTATGTAAGGGCCCGGCAGTCTTAGAGATTTTTTTAAAACCCTTAAAATTTTTCTTAAAAGTAAATAAACGACCATGTCTACCTTCCCTGGTTGGAATGACACAATCAAACATATCCCAACCCATTAAGTAGCAACGATAAATATCTTCAGGCATACCCACGCCCAGGGCAAAACGCAAAGAATTTTCGGGAATAAAGGAGGCGGTCTTATACAAAGTGTCCGCTAGAAAATTACCATCTTTATCTACGGGACGAGCGCCAAAGCCATAACCGTCAAAACCAATTTTAACTAAGGCCTGAGCGCAATCACGGCGCAAATCTTCATAATCGCCACCCTGGACAACCGCAAATAATAAAGGACGTTCTGATTCCTTAATTTTCCTCTTCTTTAGCTGTTTTAAATACTCTTGTTTACAGCGCAATGCCCAGTCTAAACTGCGTCTGACAGCGATGCTTAAATCAGCACGGGGCCAATCGTTGGGCGGACAGTCATCAAGACAAACCATCATATCCACACCTAAATCAAATTGTATTTGAATAGATTTTTCCGGGCTGAGTTCATGCTTCGAGCCATCAAGTGGCGATTTAAAAAAAACTTTTTCATCATCAATCTTACCCAAGCTCTGAGCGCGATGAATTAAGGAAAAGACTTGAAAACCACCGGAATCCGCTAAAAGCGGCCGAGACCAATCCATGAAGTCGTGAACACCGCCGGCGCGCTTAATAATCTCTTGCCCCGGTTGGAGATAAAGATGGAAGGTGTTAACTACCATCGCTTCTGTGCCCGCTCTTTTTACCGCAGCGCCAGTATTGCCTTTAACAAAGGCCCTAGTGGCATCCGGCATGAAAAAAGGAGTATTTAAGGGGCCGTGGGCAGTTGTAATCCGACCCAGGCGGACCGGTTGTTTTTTTTGTAATTTAAATCCAGACATAATTTATTCTACGCGACCGTTATTGGAAAGACCGGCAATTTCATCATCTTCTAACTTGCTGGTTTTAGCCTGAGTCTTGCGCCGCAGATCACCTTTAGTAAGCGCATCTATAGCGGTCGCCAGACTGCCCGGAGAAATCACTAAAATTTTGTTACGATCAGCTTCACTCGGTGTCAGGCTAAGATTAAATTCAGCATCAGCCCGGTAAACAGAGAGGGGTAAAAAACCAATACGCCAAGTGATGCGTCGGTTTTCTTCGTCATAAGAAATTTTACCGACGTTAGTGTTATTAGCCCCCGCCCAGTTAACTCCGGCCGGAAGGTCTAAAATCACTTGCGCCTCTTCCAAATCATGAAGATTATTTTTTATTGTCCAAGCCACCCTAACGGTTGTAGTTTCACCAACGCGTGGCGGTAAAGGACCAGAACCGATTGGTAAATTATCTTCATTAAAGTATAAAATCTTTTCACTGAGTGCCAAATCGCTGTTTAATTGGCTGTTAATAGTATTACTCTTATTATCATCCCCTTCCTTGCTGGCCTGATTATTAATACCATATTGGGCATAACTGCTAATAAGGGCATCACTACCTAAATCAGAATCAGTAAAATCTTTAACCTTAACAGAAAAATCAATTGTACCACTGCTACCAGGAGCTAACTCGGCCAAAGCTGGTACTTGTTCTTTGGTCCAAACAATAGCATTACTGGAACGGCTACCGCCACTAGGATCGCGCAAAGAAGACCATTGAATAAAATCGCCTTTTATAACAGCCATTAACACTAAATCATACAAAGCTGAATCCCCATTATTAGAATAGGATAAACTGTATTCCAGGGTCTCCCCAAAATCGAGAGGCTGATCGCTCTTCTCGCCGTTTAAAGACAGACTGAGATTAAGATCGCTTTTCATCACATCAAAAGAAATGGTTTTTTCCCAAAAAATATGTTCACTCCCGTCAGCTTCTTTCTTTAAAAGACGTAAGGTAAAATCTTCTTGATCCTGCTTCTTTTCCTTAAGACTGAAGACCAGGGGCACAGAAATGCGCTCTTCAGAATTAAAGGGTAAATTATGTATAGTCCAATTACCTTCTCCTGCCGGCTGCACTGAGACCGCTGTTACTTCCTCAGAAGAGGTTGCCGTGCTAGTAGCAAGCTGTTCCTCGCTCCCGACGCTTTCAACTTTAAAATTGTCAGAAACACTAACAGATAGATACAAATCCTTAATTTGATTTTCTTTAAAACCGGTAAAGTCTAGCTTCAATTCGTTGCTTTGACCAATAAGAGCAGTGTTGAGATAGTCAGTATTAACTGCAAACCCCATTCCCGCGATCACGGTATTAGCACTCGCTTCTTTCTTAAATTCACTGGAAAAATTAGCAGGCGTATAATTTAATTTAGCGTTGATAACATTGGGAGAGTCAACTGCTGCTACTAAATAACCGCTGACAATGACTTTACCTGAAGCACCTGGATTTAAATTGCCTAAAGACCAAGAATTCAAACCGGAAGTCTGCGGCGAGCTAGTGGACAGGACAAAACTTGGGGGCAAAATTGCTTCTAAGCTGACATTAGACAAAGAGAGTCCGCTATTATTTTCATAAATCAATTCGTAAGAAAAAGGCGTAGCGACACTAATTTCTTCGGGAGCGGCTACCCGCAAAGAAACCCCCTCTGTACCAGCCGGTCTTTGAAAATAATAATAATAAGCACCGTAAAGGCCGCAGGCAAGAATAGTAATTACCAATAATCGCTTAAACAAAACGACTAGGCGCACACGCCTTCTTTTTTTAACTTTACTGACATCTACTAGCTCCCCTTTGTTATCGCGATAAATAGCGGAAAGATTTTGGTCAGCTTCTTGAGCTAAGGCTTCTTTTTTAATTGCCTGTTCGAACAACAAAACCTCTTCTGACTCCGGCAAAGGCCTTTCCAGAAAAGAGGCTGGCGACGAACTTTTACCCTTACGAGTAATTCTAGTTTTTTTGATTGCAGGCATGGTGTTAAAGCCAGCAGAATGATGATTTTCAATCACCTAGACGCCGGCAGACAAATTTATTTTTCTAAGAGGACAGCGCGCAATAAATCTTGATCTAAAATATCTTTACTATTCCAAGATTCAGTCTGAGGATAATTCCAAACCGCCCGCCAAGTAGGGGGTAATTCGAGATTAAAAACTAAATCAGCAGGATGTGCGCCTGGCTGTTTTTGTACTAATAGAGAGAAAGGAGCTCTTTCTGGAGATTCTTGACGAAAGATTTTTTCCAAACGCAACCACCAATCATCGTTTGTCGGCTCACTTTTTTTAATCTTGAAAGGTAAACGATAACGTAAACGAATAACCGCTGTTTCACCCGGATCAACCATTACCCAGTTAGCAAAGACAGTCTTATCACTTTCTGTATAAATCTTAGTACCGCTATCTAAATCGGTCAGAGCCCGATTCTCGGTCTCAGCCAAAAGAGGAAAAACTTCCCAAGAAGCTTCGGGCTCATCAAAATAAGAAGCATCAGGAGCGCTAAAGCCACTAGCCGCTAAAAGCTGACTCCCTTTAGGAACATAGACCCGGAGCCAATCGACATTGCGAACGCCGCTGAGAATTTCGTTCTTGACGCCCGTGTGTCCTCGATAAATAGTCACGGTGTCAATTACGCTACCATCACTTAAAACCTGGGCGGAATGTTCAATTCTTTCTTCCATGCGCCGGTCGCTTTTCTGTCCAGCAATATTAGTGTGAGCCACTAGCAAGTAATCTTGTTTAGCCGGAATAATAGCGCCATCAAAGCCGTAGCGACTGATCTTCGCCTGTAGGGCTGGGTCGTTAAAATACAACATGATATTTTTTGCGCTCAAATTCTTCTCCAAGGAAGACAACAAGGCCGGAGCATTCTCCGCACTCAATACTTGCGGTAGACGCTCCATAATTTCTGCCATTAAATCGCCAATGATTTTCTTGGGCTGATTCTTAGGGCTATCTGGAATTAAGGCTAAAGCCTCGGGATGGGTTTTACGTAAATTTTCTTTTTCTACCGTTGTTTGAATTAATTCCCAAAAATTATCGGCATCGACTGTCAGACCATATTCTGCCTGCATATCAATAGGCCCGGTGATGCGCAATAAATCTTCTAAAACATTGGGGGTAAAACTAATAACACCATCAACGGTGGGGCCGTCACTCTTCTCATAAAACCACATCAGCGAACGGGCGCTAGTGGGCCAATCTGGCCACCAATTAGCATCCCAAAAATACCAGCGAGCACTCACCAGCCACAAAGGCTTGGGCGCTTGAATAAAAGACTTCATTCCCGCCTCAGTGTCATAAGAACCGCCAGCCGGCACCTCCAACTTCCTAATTTTTCCATCCCTGATATCAACTAAAGCGTAGCTGCCAAAGAAACCGCCAGCCCCCCTCATCTCCGCATTATTTTGAAAAACTAAAAGATAGCGCTTATCTTGGCTAACACCTAAAAATTCTTTAATTTCCTGAGCAGATCCCAAAAGAGAATCTAAAGATTTTACCGCCAAATCAGCCTGACCTCGAAAAGATAAAAAACGCTCACGATACTCTAGCGGCAAATCTTCCGCCTCAATCGCTTGTAGATTCCGCTGAAGCTCACGAGCACTATCTAGTGCTAAGCCACCATGAAGAACAAAGGCATCAATAATCTTACCCCAACTTTTATCTTCCGGCTGTTCTATAAAAACAGCCCCCATGGCACTCAAATGCTGACCCATCTCCGCCCCCGCTACTCCCGCCGCTAAAAATTGTTTACTAGAAGCAGCCATTTTTATTTTTGGATTTCCAGAAAAAGAGGCAAAAGCTAAGAGCCAATCATCAACGCGACTAAGCTCAGCTTGAGCGGCACTAAAATCAACGGAAGCCCGAGCGAAATTGGAACCAGCACTCTCTAGGTCAAGTTGAACAGCATTATCTGAGGCTGCTGCTAAATTATCAAAAGCCGAAAAAGCCCGAGTAATGACATCGGTCTTAAGCGAAGAAATATCTAAAAATTTAAAATAAGCTAAAAGTTTAAAGGGCAAGATAATAAAAATTAAAGCCACCATGAAAGCAAAAACTGAACGATACCAAGAAACTAAATATTCCGCCGACGGAGCACGCTCTATTTTTAATTGGATTGGACGGAGATGACGCAGGCGTAAAGAAACTAAACGAGCAAAATGGCGACGCTGGTGACGATGTAAAGAAAATTCTAAAACCGGACGAGTTTTAAAAATAAAGAAATAACGATGACTGAAAAAACTGCGCTTAAAATTAAAGCGCGACCAAAAATGACGCCAAGAAAATTTTTCCTGTCTTCTTTTAAAAATTAAAAAATTGGGATGAGAGCGGGAAGGACGCGGCCCCTTTATTTTTTTATTCTTCAGGGTCGGAGTAATAACCGGCTTATTGGTCGTGACAACTGGAGATAAGGCACGTGCCCGCAAATCCACCACAAAAGAATCCGTGGCGGAAAATTTATTATCTTTCTCTGTAGTTGTCATTCTCGATTTAAACATGGATATAAATTAAAGGCCCAAGGAGCGACGATAAATTTCTAAAGTTTGCTGAGCACAAGCGCGCCAGCTGAAAATTTTTATCCGTTCCAAGCCGCGACTGATTAATTCCTGACGAAAATTTTCATCCGCAATAAAACTTTCAAGTTTCCTTGTCATCTCTTCTTCATCATAAGGATTAAAATACAAGGCGGCGTCACCAATAATTTCCGGCAAACTAGCTTGATTAGATGAAGCCACTGGACAAGAATGAGCCATCGCTTCCAAGGGAGGTAAACCAAAGCCTTCGTAAAAAGAAGGAAAAACATAAAAAAGAGCCTTAGTATAAAATTCCCGTAAATCCTCATCAGGCACATATCCCGGGAAAACTACCCCCAAGGAAGAATCCTCTTCGCTCCATAAACCAAGATTTACTGCTTTTGCTTTAACGCGTCGATAAAAATAATCCTCCTTCCCCACCATTACCAGGGATAAATCTGGATGACGGGAACGTAAAACAGAAAACACAGACAGCAAACTCTCTAAATTCTTATGAGGATAAGCATTGCCCACATACAACAAAAAAGGAGCGGTTATGCCATAACGAGAAAGAGCCGCTTCTCTTTTAGCTGAATTCCCTGATTGAATTTTATTTAAATCAGCTACCCCCTCATAAGTAACAAATAACTTTTCCGGCTTAGCCCCAAATTGAGCAATAATATCTTGCCGAGTAAAATTAGAGACGGTGATAATAGCTTTTGCCCTGGAAACAGCCGCTCTAATTACTAAACGATAGGCCGCCTGCTTAAACCAATAAAAAGCTGTGGGCAACATCGAGGCTCGTCGGCTAGGAAAACGAGTTAAAATTAAATCATGGATAGTGACAACAAAAGGAATGGTGCTAAAAATTGGAACATTAAAATGAGGAAAGTGGACTAAATCTAGTTTTTCACGCTTTAAAATAAAAGGAAAAAATAACTGCTCTTGCCAAGAATACCAAGATAAAGATACTAACTTTTTTCTAACTAAAGGCGAGTCAATATGAAAATCATTAAAGTTATCCTTACCTAAAAAAATAACATATTCAAACTCCTGCTTATCCGCAAAATCAAGCTTAATAAGATTATCTACCACTTCTTGAACATAACGACCTAAGCCCTTGCCTAAAGGTCCATAAAAACGAGCATCAATGCCGATACGGCGGCGTGTATTAGAATTATTAATCATTAGACAAAAGGTAAATTATCAGGAATACCCTCGTCTTCCGCCGCAGCGGCGGGGACGGTTTTATCGGGATCAAGGGGTGCCGGATTTAAAACTTCGGCACTAAAAAGTTCAGGCACCGGTCCGGAAAAATCACTGACAATAGGCAGAGACGAGGGCGCATCCGCTTTACGTCCGGGAGCCTTCTGAATCATCGGCGCTTTCACATTAGCTTCAATCGGGAAGTGCCAAATAGTGGCCAGCTCTTCAATGTTGTAAATACCAGCCCTACGTCCACCAGTGTCATCCCGATTGACATAGTTAGACATAATCGCATTTTTCTTCCTAATTAAACGCGCATCCCTATTAAAATAAGCGGTTTTAGTCATGGTAATGGTAACATCTGGCTTTAAATTATTTAAATCTAAGGCTGCAAACTGTTTCATGTAGCCAACCAGACCATTAACCACCTTGCCTTTATTCATCAAATCCTTACGAGCGACGTAGACTGCCCTGATCTTCGCCTCGAAGGCTAATTTTGAAGACTTTAAATGAATGGCTTCAATCTGCTTCTTTTGTTTCGGTGTCAGCTCCATCATGGACAGACCCTTGTTGTCATCTTTTTTTGCTTCAATGTCACCCCAAATACTGTAAACCATCTCACTGGCTTCGCCCATCCATTCCACAAATTTAGAGACGCCGCCAGAAGACTTTTTTTTCTTGCCCAAAATCTTATCAACCGCCTTATCAGTTTCACCCACCCAGTCAAAACCGATGGGGATAACAATAATTTGAAACCATAGTTGTTCGCCTTCCCGCAAAGAACTGCAAAGATCCATCAAAGCGGCCATCGGGTCTTTAAATTGAGTCTCAGATTCACCAAATTTATGCTCAAACTCTTGATATAATTTAATCGGAAAAACCCATTCTTTTGCCTGCATAAATTCCGAACCCCAAACATCAAATTCTTCGTCAGGAAAACGATGGGGCACAGTATCAACGTAATCGTCGACTTCGGAAATTTCAGCGTCAGGATATTGAGAATATACAGAAGTTTCAATCAAATTACGAAATTCAATTGGCATTCTGATTAAAAACTGAGTATAGCCCTCTAGACTGACAATCTCATAACTAAAGGAGACTTGAAATTTACCCTCAAACCATTTTTCAAAAAAGTTAATAGAACCATGAGCGCCGGCCAAATAAGTAAACATGTTTTCGACCGCCTTTGGTGACTGTTCATTGCCTTTAGGGACATCGATTGCCAGAATAATAAACTTTAAACTCTGAGCCGCCCAATCTCTCCTAATCTTCTGTAGGTAAATTAAAGAAACTCCATACAAAAAAACAACTGCGATAATCATCCAGCCAATATTAATAAAGAATACCCACAACATTTGCTCGGCAGGCAGGCTAAAAAAATAGTCTAGCCGATCGGTATTTATGGTTATTTCCATAGTAAAATGCTAAGTGCTGACAGCCTAGATGGTGGCAGCCGTTATTCTAATATTTTAGCATAAATTTAAGAAAACAAAAACCGCCGCGGAAATCGCGGCGGTATAAATATTTAGGCTTAAAAAGTCAACTTAGGCGTTCTGCCATTCCCGTAGGCCATACATACCCCGACCAGTCAAAATATAGCGATCATCTAAGATTAATTCATTATGAACCGTAGCCGGATTAGCGTTCTTGTGGTCAAATTTAATATCATTAATTTTAGCGGCAATATCGGTAAAATGAAGCGCCTGGCCAGCATTTTTCAAGACTAAATAAATCTTATCATTAATAGTCTTAGGCTTAATTTCTTGCCAATCAGCTTTACCCCAATGGCCAAATTTATTCTGTTCCAATTCCTTAACTGCCTGGAGTAAAGAATAGAGGGTCTTATTGCTGTTAATAAGTGCTGCTTTATCAGGAAAAACCTGGCTTTTAAAGATAGAACTAATATCTAAGCCACCGCTCTCGAGCTTATCTTGATATTTTTTATAGCTATCAGATTCTTTTAGTAAATTTAATAGTTCATCGGTATCCAAAGTCTTATTCATCGATTCTAAGGTTTTTAAGATATCGCTAGATAAAGCCTCAAAATGATCAATACCCTCATCTTTAGTCTTAACAGCTGCATTGAATTTTACAGATTCTGGCATTAATTCAAAATCATCAGCTAATAATTTAGATAAAAGAAAGTCAAAACGGTTCTTATAAATCTGGCGGTTCTTTTGATATTCCGGAGTAGAAACATCAACCGCATTATTCATCTCCAAACTCATGACCGTTAAAATATCAAGTAAAAATTCCCGGCGCAACAAACCGCCATGTTCTTTCAGGAGATCGCTGACAACGCTCTTTAGGGTTAATAAATATTCACCGAGATTATCTAAGCGTTTAATTTTTTTGATGCTGGCATTTTCAATCTGCCGCACTCTTTCGCGAGTCAGTTTATGCAATTGACCGATCTTCTCCAAAGTCTCGTTTTTATCTCCATTTAAACCAAAACGACGGGTCAGAATATCTCTTTCCCTTTCCATTAAATCGGAAAATAAACCATTAACAATGTGAATAGCGTTCAATTTGGCTAATTCTTCGCCACGTTTTTCATTGACGATATTTTCGAGCAAATTATCCATATAAACAATAAATATAGCCAGGCTATATTTTAAGATTTTTAGTATACTGTCAATCTATCATAATAATTTATATTAGTCAAGACCGCGTAAATAACGAAGGAGGCGGGGATAGTCTTTTAGAAGAAAGGGGGCTAATATTAAAGAAAATAATCCTAAAAATAAGACTTCAGCAATAATAAAAACACGAGAAAACCAGTTTTCTTGGTGCCAATGCTTTATAAATAAGAGGTGTTGATTAACAAAGGACCAAGAACGGGTCTGGCGGCTACGTCCGCGCCAATGACGCCAAGTGTGCAAAATTCCTGCTTGGCTAGCCGCACTCCGGTCATGATAAGCCAGGGCGCTAGGCACTAAGATAGACTTCAAACCAGCAGCCTGCAGACGATAAGCAAGGTCACAGTCTTCTTTATACATAAAAAACCTCTCATCAAAATATTGCTTCCCCTCTTTTATTTTAGCCAAAGCCTCCATCTGAAAAAAAGCCGCGGCTCCGGAGGGACCAATAATAGGCGAAGCCGTCTTTAGTTCCTTATCTTCCCTGCCTTGACCTACGTCATAAAAGCGCAGACCAGGACGCAGAGCGATACCGCAAGAATCAATTAAATTAGTGCGCGTCCGGGTAGAAAAGTCCCAACGATAAATCTTAGGACAAGCCGCCGCTAAAGTACTGTCCCCTTGGAAAGCGGCTATCAACTCCACAATCATTTTCTCATCCAGCAGCATATCTGGATTCAACATCAAAAAATAATCAGCCTGGGCGGCGACCGCTTCATTCAATAAACGATTATAGGCGGCAGCAAAACCAAGGTTAGCGCCAAAAACGATTATTTTTGCCGGGTAGGTTGCAGCTTCATTATAATGCCGCAGTTCTACTTGGTTAGGATTGGGCTCTTGATCGCTATTATCCCCGGCTAACAATAAAATTTCCGCCTCGACCAAACTCAAAGCTTGATTTAAGCTCTTTAAAAAATCCGGCAGATAAGGCGCAGACGATTGATTATAGCAGAGAAAGGCAACAGCAATTTTCATGGAAAATAAAAATTATTGACAAAGGAGAGATAAAAAACTATATTAGGTTTATTAAAAAAATAAAAGAGAAATGGAAAATGAAGAGATTGATGGGGCGATAGAGCGAATCCGCAATATCTGCAAAGATTCATTCGATATTGATGAAGTCAGAAAAAAAATCAATACCGACGAAGCTTTTAACCAATTACTTACAGAGCATCGCCTTCTCACCGGAGCGCCCACCAAAAACGGTAAAGCCGAATTTACCCTTAAATCAAGGGGAGACGGAAAAAGCAAGAAATTTTTTGTTCATTTAAAACATATTCGCGTTGAATATGTCTCTCGCCTAAAATAGGTAAAGAGGGGTCGCTGGCGCGTGGCGACCTCTTTTTTTATATAATCATCTTTTGGTCAAGCTTCTCTTTGGCAAAAATCTGAGCACGCAATAAACTGTCAAAAGTACCGGCATCCAACCATTCACCATTTACCATTGCCACCTCTAACTCTCCTTTTTCTAGATACCAATTATTAAGATCCGTAATTTCCAATTCCCCCCGAGGACTAGGCTTTAGATTTTTAGCTACCTCAACCACCCGATGGTCGTAAACGTAAAGACCGGTAACCGCGTAATTACTTAAATATTCTTGAGGTTTTTCGATGATTGTCTCTGCCTTCATCTCGGTGTTAAATTTCACCACACCAAAACGCTCAGGATCGGGTACGTGCTTAGCGAAAACTTTGGCCCCTTGTTTAAAGCCAGAAATATCCGCAGCAAAATCATCTTCAAAAATATTATCCCCTAAAATCATCGCTACTGACTCGCCTTGAATAAACTTCTCGCCGATAATAAAAGCTTGGGCCAAACCTTCAGGCTTATCTTGAATCTCATAAGTAAACTTCACGCCAAATTCACGGCCGCTGCCCAGCAAATTTAAATAATCCCCGGCTCTCTCCGGAGAAACAATAATCAAAATCTCCTTAATACCCGCCTGGATTAAGGTATTTAAAGGATAGTAAATCATTGGCCGGTTATAAATCGGTAAAAGCTGTTTACTGGTAATTTTTGTCAAAGGCCGCAAACGAGTGCCGCTGCCGCCGGAAAGAATAATACCACGCATAAATTATTTATTATTTAAAGATTGTAAATACTCATCTAGAGCCGCTTGCCAAGAACGAAGCGCGGGGCGACGATTATTCGCTAAAGCAGAAAAATCTGGACGTTGCGCAGGCCGCGGCCAATCATTAGCGGTAATTGCTTTTAAATCAACTTTGTGTCCAGTCTTTTGAAACAAGTACTCCGCCCCTTGATACCAAGTAGCAATTCCAGAATTAACCAAATGATAAATACCCCGAGGAGCTTTTTCGTAAAAAATTGCCTTACTCGCTTGCGCTAAATCAGGAGTATAGGTAAAACAACTTTTTTCACCATCAACCGCTTTTATCTCCCCACCCTTAGCGGCTAACTCCAGCATAATTTCAAAAAAACTAGGCTTAGCCTGCGGGTTTTCGCCTCGCGGACCGAAAAGCTTAGAAGTACGTATTAAATAATAATTTAAACCGGACAAAGCCCTCCTAGCAATTTCTTGTTCCCCTCCAAACTTCGTCTGTCCATAAACATTTAAGGGTACGGGTCTATCAGTTTCATTATAAGCCCCGGCTAAGCGCTGATCACCGCCAAAAACATAGTCAGTTGAGTAATGCATCAAAGTAGCGCCGCTAGCTAAGCAAAAATCAGCCAGCACCCCCGGTAGATCTTGATTGAGGCGCCGCGCTAAAGCCGCTTCTGCCTCATCATTTTCACATTTATCAACGGCGTTATAGGCAGCGGCATTGATGATTAATTCTGGATTTTCTACCCCTAAGCGTTTCTTCAGCTCTTCAAAATCAAGAAAATCAAAATCGCTACGGTCCCAAGCCAGGACTGTTTGCTCTTGTAAAGCTATTTTTAACTGCCCGCCGAGATTACCGGCAGCTCCTAAAATAATTATAGACATAACTTGAGTATAGCCCAATTAACTTAAAAATCAAGCAAAAAGCGCCCAAGAGGCGCCTTCTCTAAAGAACAGATTATTCTTTTATCCAAGCAGGACCTTGCCTTACCAGTAATTCGGCGGCACGATCAGGTTCGGCCATTAACTCCTTAACCACTCGCTCCATCCGCGCCCCTTGAGAACCTTTAACTAATAAAACATCGCCGGCCCGTAAACGCTCCTGAATGAAACGTCCCGCCTCTTCTGAGCGGTCAAAATGAAAAATAAAATCAGGACTCATGCCTGCCGCTTGCGCGCCTCTATCAATATCGCGAGCCCTTTCACCCACACTAATTAAATAATCAACGCCTTGAGCAAAAACACTCTCACCCACCAAACGGTGCCCTTCTTCACTGTAACTACCAATTTCCAACATTTCCCCTAGGGCCGCATACTTACTAGCCCCTTCATCAGCCTTAATTGCTCCTAAGACCTTTAAAGCTGAGAGACAGGCCTCGGGCGAAGAATTATAACTATCATCAATCAAAAAAGAATGCTTTATTCCTGGTAGAAGTTGCATTCGACCTGCCGGTAAGCGCAAGGAACGCAAGGCCTCTGCAATTTCCATTAAATTCAAGCCACAATGTAGAGCGACAGCCATGGCAGCTAAAGCCGCATAAACTCCCGCCTCACCTAAAATATGAGGCAAGTTGACAGGAATAATGCTACCCTCATAACTGAGCTTAAAATTAACACCAGCAAAATCGTAATCTCCACGCTGAAAATGGTAATTAAGGTCTTGGGCAAGTAAATCGGCTCCCGACTGAAAACCATAAGTCAGAACGCGGGCCGGACTAACCTCCGCCATGGAACGAGCGCCCTCATTATCATAATTGAGAATACTTAAGCCCTTGCGGTTAACCCGTTCAATTAATATTTGCTTCTCTTTCTTAATATTCTGCAAACTGCCAAAATATTCCAAATGCGAATAGCTGACAGCGGTCATTACCCCAATAGTAGGCGGGGCTAGGCGCGTTAGATAATCCATATCACCAGGGCGATCAATACCCATTTCTAAAATTAAAAACTTAGGGTAATCCTTATCGGTAAATAAACATAGCTTTAGCGCCCGCCAAAAAACTAAAAACCAACCACTAAGCGAAGAGCCAGGGGATTCAACGCCAATAACGCTTAAAGGCAAGCCGATTTCATTATTGTAGTTCTTAATACTAGTGCGGACGGATAATTTCGTTGATAAAACTTGATAAATTGCCTCCTTGGCACTAGTTTTACCAATAGAGCCACTAATTGCCACAATTTCCGGATGATATTTTTTTAAAATCATCCGGGTAAAAAATTTTAATTTGAGCTGTAAAATCTTTTTCATATTATTGTCTGCTCTTAGGAATCTGATAATACTTAAGCAAAAAATCAGCGACATCATGCCAAAGAGGCACGGCCGTGCTTTCCGCGAAGCGAGCACCATAGGGAGCGTCAATCTTAGTCAACATCACTATTTGCGGATTGTCAATCGGTACGACGCCGATAAAAGTATGAACATATTTATCTTCGCTATAGCCACCAGCGGTGGCGACTTGGGCGGTTCCGGTCTTGCCGCCGATATAATAACCCGGAATCTGAGCACCTTTGGCATGGCCACTTTCGACAACATTAACCATCATTGCCAGCATCGTATTGGCTGTTTGTCCAGAAACCACCTGACGGACTTGATGGGGCTTAAATTCTTCCACCCTGCCATCAGCATGATGGATTTCCTGGACGATATAGGGCTTCATTAAAACGCCCTGATTGGCTAAGGCTTGATAAGACATCACCATCTGCAAAGGAGTAACCGCTAAGCCCTGGCCAAAAGAAGCGGTGGCGGCATCAATCTCTTTAACCTTATTTTTTAATAAATTATCAATATTGCCGGCGCTCTCAGAACCAAGCTCAACGCCAGTCTTTTCCCCAAAACCAAAATTTTGAACATAAGTAGCAAAATTCTTTGGACCAATCTGACGCATGGCAAAGATGGCGCCAGTGTTAAGAGAATTCTCTAAAACAGAATTCATATCAACAACACCATGAGCACCCTTAGTGCTAAAATCGGAATTACTCAGAGGCTTAGGCCAACCGTTAATCATAATTTGCCCTTCATCTTTATAAGTTGTACTAGGGCTAACCTTGCCCTGATCAATCGCCGCCGCCATCGTAATTACCTTAAAAACCGAACCAGGCTCATATTGATATAAAATAGCCGGATTGTTATAAACCTTCAAATCTGTTTCGTCTTTATAATTATTAGGGTTAAAATTAGGAACGGAACACATGGCTAAAATAGCGCCGGTCTTAGCATTAACCGCAATAACACTCCCGCCCTCCGCGTGATGTTTAGCTACCGCTGCTTCTAGTGCCTCACAAGCTTGGAATTGAGCGCCTCGGTCCATGGTTAAAACTAAATCACTACCAGCTTCGGGCTTAACATATTCACGGTCGTTAACAATAATAGTATTACTGACACCGCGTTCCCCTTTCAAATAGCCAGATTTGCCCGCCAACTCTTCGTTAAAAAATTCCTCCAGCCCATAACGTCCGAGTGCCTCTTCATCAACATAGCTGACAAAGCCAACGATATTGGCGGCCATATTATTTTCTGGATAAAAACGGTAGCTTTTCAAATTAAAACCAATACCGGGAACAATCAATTCCTCCCCACTCTGTTTAAAAACCACCTTATCTAAACGTCTTTCTAAATCTGAAGCGACAATTGTCTTGTCCGCCGAACTCGCTAAAGACGCATAAAGACTAAGGAGTTCTTCATCGCTCATTTTATCTTTCAAAGGTTCATAGGGATCGCCGGGCTTATCTAATTTTTTCAAATAAGTCTCAATGATACCTTCTTGACGATCTTTAATTAAATGATCAAGAGAAATTTCCTGTAATTCTTGCCACTCCGGATGGCTTAGCTTGCTCGCCGCTAATTCTTGAGCGGCCTTGATTCGTGCCGCCTTATCCTCAGGGCTATATTCTGAGGCATTGATTATCTCAATTTCCCTTTGCAGTGCTGCTTGGCTGTCTTTTTCCATTTCTGCCTTCACCTGGGCTTCAAGTTGAGGTTTATCAAAAAAAATAAATAATTTTTCCGCCAAAGCCCTCGTTTCCTTAATGTCTTTGGGTACGGCATACAAAAAAGAAAAATCTTTATTAGTTGCCAAAGGATAAAGTTGATCTTGCCCCTTCAGCTTCTCATGCAACATAATTTTCCCCCGTTCCGGTTGGAGGAGACTAGAAATCTGATGTTGATTAGAAGCAAGGACACTATACCAGTCCCCTTGAGCAATCTGTAGAAAATATAGGCGGTAAACAATACCTCCTAACAATAAAAAAATAAGCGCCGCAAAGAGGCGCAAACGCGGATTAACACTAGCCGTAACCGGATTTTTTTGCCGATACTCTCGCCACATAAATTCAGGAAGAAAAAATTATTTTTTTGCCACTACTGGTGCTTGCGGGGAGAAATAAGCGACATCTTCCACCGCCACCATGTCTAGGCCCTGTAAACGCGGAGAAAGGGCGGTATATGACTGTAAAGTTAAGGCTCGAGCTTGAAGATCCTGGTTTTCCGCGGCTAATAAATTAGCACGGCTCTTCAAATCTTTAAGGACAAAACCCTTAACGGTTAGGTCGTTCATACCCACTAAATAGGTAACACCGAAGATGAGGCAGGTGGCCACTAAAAAAATATTTACGGAGCGCCATGACAGCGAGTGCTGCACTTGCTTATGCCTAGGTTTAAGATTAGTAGGGCGAATATTCATAAAAGGGGTAACGGCACTAAGTCCGTAAAATTATGTAACATTGAAAATTATCTTATTTTTTCCGCCGCGCGGAGTTTAGCACTGCGGGCACGGGGGTTATTTTGAATTTCTTCTATTCCGGGAGTAAGCGGCTTTTTAAGTAATGGCTGGAGTCGGGCTTGATGGCCACAAACGCAGACAGGAGCTCTTGGCGGGCAGAGACAAGTAGTACTTTCTTCTTTTAGCCATTGTTTCACAATCCGATCTTCTCCACTGTGGAAGGAAACAATTACCACTCTACCACCGATCTTTAAAAGATTAGTAACCGCCGCTAAAGCACTCCGGAGACTACCAAATTCATCATTAGTGGCCAGACGTAAAGCTTGAAAAGCACGAGTAGCGGGATGGATTTTACCCGTTCGGAAACGAGCGGGTGTTATTTTTAAAATTATATCTACTAATTCTTTAGTATTACTTAAAGCTTTAATCTTCCGAGCGGCCACTATTTCTTTGGCTAAACGATAGGCTTGAGGCTCTTCTCCTAATTCTCTAAAAATTTGACTTAATTCTGATAAAGAGGCTGTTCTTAATAAATTACTCGTACTAATAGCCTCGCCGGCACCGAAAGCCATATCAAGGGGGCGTGAACCCTGGAAAGAAAAACCCCTGCTCTCGTCAGCTAATTGAGCGGAAGATAAGCCGAGATCAAAGACGATACCATCTACTGGTGCTAATGCCTGTTCGGCGGCGATGGCAGCTAGATTCTGAAAATTGTTATGGACTAAAGCAACATTCTCTAATTTTTTATCAAGTAATACTTGTTGGGCGTTATCAATGGCCAGCTGATCTGCATCAATCGCTATGATTTTTCCCTTAGAACCAACTAGTTCAGCGAGAGCGAGCGTGTAACCAGCGCCACCGAGTGTACAATCGATATAAGTTTGACCGGCTTGAGGTTGAAGAATTTTTAATATTTCTGGTAAAAGGACTGAGGTGTGCTGATAATTCATATTAAATACCCAAAGCTCCTAATTCCTCGGCGATACTGTTACTATTCTGTTCGGCTGCCTGTTTATAATTATTCCAAGCAGCTTCATCCCAGATTTCTAAATGATCATATAAACCGGCAATAATAATTCCCTTCTTCAAACTGGAAAACTTTCTTAAATATTCAGGCAAGGTAATGCGTCCTTGATTATCAAACTCCAAATCCATTGCTCCGGCGAGCATGTGGCGGGAAAAAGCCCGAGCCTTAGCTTGACTTAAGGGGAGGCTGGCAAACTTCTGAGCAATTTTTTCAAACTGCTCCTTAGAATACAAAAATAAACAATTATCCAAACCCTTGGTAACAACTGCTCCTTTTTTTAAGATGGCGCGGAACTTAGCCGGAATGGCTAAGCGTCCTTTGTCATCTAAGTTGTGATTGTATTCCCCGATAAACATGGGTGGAGGGTGGATAAAGTGTCAACAAAGTGATTCCCCTTTGTTCCCCACTTTTCACCTTAATGATTTAATTATACACCACCAAGCCCCGCCGGTCAACTCTGTAAACCCTAGAAAAATAAGGGAAAAATTAAAAAAAGACAGCTTTATCCCCAAGCTGTCTTTGAAATCAAAAAAAATGAAAAAAAGTTATCAACAGGCGCTCGCCCGCGGCTTACCAATATTAGGTTCGCTGGCATAATGAGGCTTCACCGCCTGACCGCCAGGAAAAGCAAAAACTTCACCATCAGTCAGGGCTCTAGCGGGAATACCTAAAGCATAAGCTAAGGCATTAGCAGTTAAAACGCCAACCCGCAAAGAAGTAAAACTGGCCCCCTGATTTTGAACACGGATTTCTTTAATGTCTTCCCAGATTATCCCTTTAGCCGCCATCATCTTCACTAATAAAGGCAAAAGCTTTTCTGTTTGGAGCCTTGGCGCTTTTATTTTCTTTATTATCTTCTTGTCGCCCCCGATTAAAGAAATTTGAATATAGTCATTTAAAGTTGTATCAATTGTTAAAACCATAGTCTTTTAAAATATCTTCTAATTGTTTAAGAGTAGAAACTTGTACCAAGCGACTCCGCAAATTGCTGGCACCCGCTAAACCCTGAACATACCAGCAAGACTGTTTGCGCCATTCCACTAGAGCCGACTCGCCCTTCAAAGAGACTAAAAGAGAGGCGTGGCGATAAAGTAAAGCACAAATCTCGGCTTGCCCATAAATAATTTCTCTGTCCTCTCTAATTTCTTGAAATAGCCAAGGTCGGGCCAGCGCCCCCCTGGCCAGGCCTAAACCATCAGCTCCGCTTAAAGTTAGCGCTCGTTTAGCGGCAGCTAAATCGTTAATACCGCCATTCATTAAAATAACCCCTTTAAAATAAGGTCGCACTTTTTCGGCTAAGCTAAAATCCGCTTCCCCGGTAAATCCCTGATTTAAACTGCGACCATGAATCATGATAGCGGCAATTGGTAAATCGGCAATATTTTTTACAAAATCAATTGCTTCCACTTCTCCGGACTTAGCCCTAATCTTTACTGCTAAAGGTAAGGAGGAATTAGATAAAACTTCTTCAATCACTGCCCGGGCACCATTGAGGTTTTTCATTAAATCCGCCCCAGCCCCTTGCTTAATCACTTTACTAACCGGACAGCCGAAGTTGATATCTAGACCCTGGGGTTTAATGGTTTTTTCTATAATTTTAGCAGCCACCCCAAAATGTTCGGGCTTAGAACCAAATAACTGAACAACGAAATTAGCCTCTTTCTTCTCATCCCACTGTAAGAGACGCAAAGTGTCATTATCAGCGTCGCCTTGATGATAATAAAGGGCGGTAGCTGAGGCCATTTCACTATAAACAACATCCGCTCCGTAAGCGGAGCAGATTTGACGAAAGGCAATATCGGTAAAACCAGCCATCGGCGCTAAAGCCATTATCGGCCGCCCCGAACTCTTTAATTTTTCCCAAAAATTTTTAGACATCAAATAATAAACTTATTTTTTACGACTCAAACGATAGACAGCTTCGCCTTTGCCATCCTCCATAATATAGCCCTGCCCCTCCAAAGCGTGGCGCAATTTATCTGCTTGCTCCCAATCCTTAACTGCCCGCGCCTCTAAGCGTTCTTGCACTAAAACTTGGATATCTTCTGGCAAATCCGATAAAGTCAAATTATTATCAGCCTCGTCTTTTTTTTCCGCAAAATTTAAACCTAGGATTCGATCAAAGTCTAAGGCGGTAGCGAGCTTATCCTCTTTACTTAAATCTGATTTTAAAACTTTAAACAAAACAGCCAGAGCCTGAGGCATATTTAAATCATCATTAATTGCCCGGTTAAATTCCTCTCGCAAATTATTCTCAACCGCCCCTAGATCTGAGCCTAAGGCCATAATCTGAGAATATAGAGCTGAAAGACCCTGCTCTGCCTGACGTAGATTGCTCTCACTATATTCCATTGGCTTCCGATAGTGCACTTGCAAAGCGGCAAAACGATAGGCAAAGGGATTAAAGCCCTTTTTCAATAAAGCATTATCCAGGGTCAAAAAATCACCCGTACTTTTGGCCATTTTCTTCCCGCCATTAATATTAAGGAAGGCGCCGTGTAACCAGTAATTAAAAAACTTCTTGCCCGTAGCGGCTTCACTCTGAGCAATTTCATTAGTATGATGGACGTTAATATGATCGATGCCACCACAATGAATATCCTGTTCTTCGCCTAAATACTTTAGACTCATGGCCGAGCATTCCAAATGCCAGCCAGGGAAACCGACGCCCCAGGGAGAATCCCATTCCATTTGTCTTTTACTACCTGTCGGCGAAAATTTCCAGACAGCAAAGTCGGTCGGATTTTTCTTTTCGGGATTTTTTTCTACTCTCGCCCCTTCCCTTAACTCTTCTAAGGGCAAATGGCTTAAACGATTATAGTCGTTAAATTTAGAAGTATCATAATAAATACCGTCACTAGTACGATAAGTGTAGTCCTTGTCTTCCAATAACTTAACCAAGGCGATCTGTTCAGGAATATTGTCGGTCGCCCGGCACCAAATATCAGGTGCAATAATATTCAAAGAAGCCAAATCTTCCTTAAAAGCGTCTGTATAATAAGCAGCAATATCCCAAGCACTCCGCCCTTCCCGCTCCGCCCCCTGTTCAATCTTATCTTCGCCCATATCCATATCGCCGCTGAGATGGCCAACATCAGTAATATTCATCACCCGCTTAATCTCGTAGCCATTATAGGCCAGGGTACGTACCAAAAAATCTTCAAACAAATAAGTGCGCAAATTACCGATATGGGCAAAGTTATAAACAGTCGGGCCGCAGGTGTAGACGCCAACGTGACCAGGCACCAGTGCTACAAATTTTTCTTTCTCTAAACTTAAAGAATTGTATAAATATAAATCCATAAAATTATTCTGACCAAGCCTCTAAAGATTGAGCGAACAAAGCTACATTGGCTTTAAGATTCCGGTCCAAGGGCAAAGACTCATAAGACTTAATCTGCTGTGACAAAGAAGAGCGTAAACGGGAAAAAAGCTCGCGCTCAGTTGGAGTCGCTTCATCCTGACTGAGGTCCTGACAAAGTATCGCTAATTCTGAGGGACTTAAAGAAAGATAAAAAGCAGGGACATTCTTTAAATTTCCTAATTGCAAAGATCCACCCTCAACCCTAACCCCATATTTTACCTTCGCGCCACCATTAAGCATCTTTTTGCGTATTTTTTCTTCTTTTTTACTAGGACCAGTATTACCTTCGCGATCAATAACTTCATCAATACCACACACCACTGAACCATTCGCACGATCAATAATTAGCTGATCAACCCCATTATAATCATCATAGCGAGCCGAGCGCACCACCATAAAACGCTCCGGTAAGAGGCGCTGCAAGCTTAAAGTCAAAGCCATCTCTGTTAAAGAGGCTGGATTTTTTTCCTTATCAATCAGCCATTGCTCTCGACTTTTGCCGCTCTCTGCCGCCCACTGTTTTTCCTGTTCATCTGCTATAAGTTCATCCTTCTCCCAATCTGGATGCTCAGGAAGATTAATGCTTCCGTCGGAATTAAGCCAGTTATGAGAATGAATACGGTTATATTCCTCGGCTTTGACCGCTAGCTTTTCTTTCATAAGCATTAAAAAAGACTCTGGGCGCGGCGGTGCTTGTTTAGGACGCTCAAAACGATTAAGATCAATTTTCATGCCCGGTTGGATGCCGGATAAATAATCAATTCCCATATAATTAAGGCTGAAGGCGTACCGGATAAGCTACTTGTGCCTCATTTTCCGGTAAACCCGAAGGGTTATCCTTCTTAATAATCAATTCTCCCATTTTTTCCGTACTAGTGCTAAAGACTAAGTCCGCTTCAAAAGGCACCCAGTCGCTGGTCATCCAATCACCCTGTGCTTGCCCGTAGGTCTCAACTAAAATATTACCCGCCGCATCTTTTAAAACTATGGGCAGAGTAGCTTCAAAAAACCAAGAACCCCGCGCCCGGCCCTGAACTTTATAAGGACTAGTTAACAACTCCCCAGCTTGAGGAGAAATTAACTCCACTTCCGCTACCGTTAAAACTTTATCAGAATCAGAGTCAGCAACAGGAGTACTAGTTGGAGTCGAAGAGGCGGTGGGTGGTTTTAAGATAGATGACAAGACCTCAATTTCCGATTCAACTGAATTAGGGTTAAAACAGGCTTTTTGGGGAGCCGGAGAGCTGGGCTTACCCTGAGCCCGCCATTCACCCTCAACACAAACCCAGCGATTACGAGGGGTTGCCACCCGCAATAGCAAGGCACAGGCGATAATAATTAAACCGACAATAAGCCAAAGATTGGATTTTTCCATATATTTTCAAATCTCTTTCATTTTAACATATATTATCAAAAAATCTATTAAATTAGCCACTCAGTCTATCCCCTTGACAATTTTAAATATAAATAGTAATATGAAATGGTTCTTTCCCTAAACTAAAAAATATCAAAATATATACTATTGCCAAGGTTACTGCTTTTTCCTTAGCAATGGCGAGAGAGGCACTATCGGGGCCTCTTTTTTTATTTAAAAAAGGCCCCTTACGGAGCGCTAAAATAAATAATTAAACAAAAGTATTAAACTCATCTGATGGCAGCTGGCAAAATTTTTCATAGACGGGCAGATTGAAAAGCTCTCCAGCCTCATGTTGGTCTAAAATCACTTGTCGGGCAGCTAAAAATAACTCCCGACCTTCAATCTGGTGGCCTAAACGCTTAGTTGCCTTTGATATCAATTCCGCTAAACGCTCCTGCCAACGTTCGGCTTTTTCCGGAGAAACTTCTCGTCCCTGGATAAAATCAAGAAACTCCGGACGATCAGCCAGGTGATCGAGAATAAACTTAGCAATTTCTTCAGCGCTCTTCTGCCAATTACGAGCGTGCTCGCTATAAGGCAAAGAAGGGCTTTCAAAATTATCTTTCATAAAGGTGGTCGTTAGTGGACTCGAACCACTGACCTCTGCGATGTGAACGCAGCGCTCTAACCAGCTGAGCTAAACGACCAGATATGTTTTTTGTACCACATCTTGTGGCTTTAATCAAGCTTTGTTTCGTCTAAGAAAAGCGCCATCACGCAACGACTACAGTCAAAAGCCAAACGATAACGTCGGCTCTCATTTTCTAAATATAAAGGCTCAACTAGTTTTTTTGCCCCCGCTTGTTTCGGGCAAGCCCCTAAAGAAAAACGCAAACAATGCTTAGTGGTCATTAAGGGGCGGCCTGTAAAATCTCCACTTAACTCAATTGCCTCCTCCTTAACTCGAGCGCCATGCCGAACATAAAAAGCTCGAGCCAGCTGATTGGCCACATTATAACTATAATCAAGCTCTTGTTTGGGATAGGGCTGTTTATTATCATGCCAGGGTTTTAGAGATATTCCTTGATATCCCTGAAGACTATCTTTTTCTAAAACTTCTACCGCTTGCCGGCGCCACTCGTTAATCAAGCTAAGGGCTAAAAATGGAATTTCTCCAGAGACAAAGAAATTACGTCCATAAAAATGACTGCCGCCAAGCTTAAATAACTGCCGCTGTAAATTTATCCTGGCTAATGCCTGGTCTTTAGCGAGTTCGCCCATATAGGGAAAGTTCAATTCGGCACTGGCACCATTTTCTGCCTTCACTGTTAAATAAGCTTTCTGCTTAGAAAAACGACAAGACCAGTCGCTCGCCAACAGCCGCTGTGCCCCTTTTTGGGCTCGCTTTTCAAACTCAGGATTCTCATTCCGAAAAACCAAATCACCCACTTGCAGAGCTAAAACTTTATTAAATTTATACCAAGAGCCCGTCTGATTAATATAGGCACCGCCCATGATTTCTTTATCCCGGACAAACACCAAACCATCACCAGACTTTAAAATAGTAGAGCTCTCAATTTGATATTTACCCGCCTGCACTGACGTAATCTGACCAATTTTTTCACCCAAGGAATTAGGAGCCAGAGCCAACCAGTCCTGGCGCTGAGCTTTGAGAAAATAATCCGTATAGCCGCGATTAAAACTCTTGCTTAAATCCGGCTCATAGGAAAAATCTACCCGCCCAAAAGAAGCGCGGACATAGGAGCCCTGGCTCTGAGCAATAATTTTGTCCAGAGCCAAACGATAAGCAGCGGTGACATTGGCGACATAGGTATCATCTTTCAAACGACCTTCAATCTTAAAGGAAGTGACGCCGGCCTTAATCAAAGCCTCTAAATGCTCTTCGGCCTTAAAATCCTTTAGGCAGAGCCAGGGCTTAGCCTTCCCTGTTAACAAGCGACCATTAGCATCCAACAAACGATAAGGTAAGCGGCAAGCTTGCATACAGGCACCGCGGTTAGCGCTCCGACCGCTCATTTGCTGGCTAAGATAGCAACGACCGCTATAACTGACACATAAAGCCCCATGGACAAAAGTCTCTAATTCAATCTGGCTATGACGACGAATTTCAGTAATTTCTTCAATGCTTAATTCCCTACCCAAAATTACCCGCTGACAGCCAAGCTCCTCCCAAAACAAAACTTGCTCCAAACTAACATTATGTGCCTGAGTACTCATGAAAATAGGCAAAGCAGGCAAACGCAGATTAAAAATACCAGGGTCCTGAATAATTAAAGCATCTACACCAGAGCTTCCTGCTTTATCTAAAGCATCTTGCATCGCCCCTATTTCTTCATCAAAAAAAATGGTGTTTAAAACTAAATAAACCCGCGCGCCAAAAATATGGGCGTAACGGGTTAAAGCACTAATATCCTCCCAGGAATTACCAGCCGCCTGACGGGCACCAAAACGAGGCGAAGCAATATAAACAGCATCCGCCCCATTAGCAATTGCCAGCTTACCCGCACCTAAAGTCCGAGCTGGCGCCAAAAGCTCTAAGGGGGCTACTTTATTTTTAAGCGCTGTTTTCATCTTTTTATTCTATTATGCCTAAAAGAAAAAGGCAAACAAAAAACGCCGTCAAAACAGCGCTCTTTTAATGTGCCCGAAGGGGGACTCGAACCCCCACCTCCTTACGAAGACTAGCTCCTGAAGCTAGCGCGTCTACCAGTTCCGCCATCCGGGCTTCATTAATTCTTCCTATAGATTGCCACAGGCAAAAAACTTTGTAAAGGCGAACTATTGCCTAAAAAAACAAGAGCCCGCATCCTTGTAAAAATAAAGATGCGGGCACAAGAAAACTAATTAAAGTAGGAGAGAGCTTCTTTGAGGACGACTAAATATTCTGTCTGAATCTCGTTATCGAAATAAGTCGATTCTTCGGTTTCCGCCCAATAGTGATAAATACCCACACGATGCTCGTCCCAACTACCATTAAGATGGTAGTCTTTATAACCCTGTAGGTCATCAGGGTCATCGCTTCCCTCTTTCCGTACATACACGGATAAAAATTCGTCATTGATCAGTGACGGATCACCGGCCTGCCACTGGTAATAGATAGAAAATCTTTTACCATTGCAACAGAAAACGAAAAATTTCTGGTAAACACCAGCGACATCGGTAGTGACATTACCGGAGAGGAGAAATTTTTTATCGGTATTGTTGAGCTTGTTGGCGAGTTTCCTGGCCAGGATAATACCCTGCTCATCAATACGAAAAGGTGAAGAAAAAGATTGCCCAAATCCAGAAAAGAAAGTGAGCGCGAGCGTAAGAATCAAAATTGCTTTTTTCATTGCTACGAGTTTTAAATTAAAAATGAACTAAAAATTATCAATTTAAACTACCATTACTTTAATTTTATGTCAATAACAAAGAAAAAAATAAAATGCTATAATAAATAAATATGCTTGATTTAGCAACAGAACAAAAAATATTCTCTTCTGGCTATAAATTAATCGGCGGGATTGATGAGGCCGGCCGCGGACCCCTGGCCGGACCGGTGGTAGCGGCTTGCGTCGTTATTGGTCCCGAGTTTCAAATTAACAGCCATGAGTTAGAATTAGTCGCCGATTCAAAAAAACTGACAGCCAAGCGCCGAGAGCAGCTTTTTAGCGTTATCCGGCGCAAAACTCTAGCCGTAGAAATCGGCGTGGTTAATAATAAAGTGATTGATAAAATTAATATTCTGCAAGGCACTTTTTTAGCTATGCGCCAAGCTCTTAGTCGTCTAGATATCTCTCCGGAATATATTTTAGTAGATGGCAATCTAAAAGTGCCGGGTATAAAACAACCGCAAAAGGCGATTATCGATGGTGACGCTAAAGTTTTTGTAATTGCCGCCGCGTCCATCATCGCCAAATTCAGCCGCGACTGGCTCATGGCCGAAGCCGATAAGCAATATCCGGAATATGAATTTGCTCGCCATAAAGGCTACGGCACTAAACGTCACCTAGAAAAAATTAAAGAATTCGGCCCCTGCCCCCTACACCGTCTCAGCTTTGCCCCTTTTAAAATCAAAGAAAAAAAGCACCCAAAATAGAGGATGCTTTTTTCAAAAAGGACAAAACAGTTAAATAAAGATCAAGGCTTCGGGCAGCTCAATAACACTTTTGAATATGTGCGTTACTCTAACCCCAGCCCGAACAAATTCGCCCATCGAATGAAGTCCACTTGTAATGGCCACAAAGCTTAAGGGTGGGTTGTGTCTGCGAGCAGCTTCTAAATCGTGCTCAATACTGTCGCCAATGTAAAGAGTCTCCAAGGGGTCAAACCCAGCGCCATTCCAAAATTTTTCAAAAATTCTTGGATCCGGCTTACTGACTCCACGATCGGCAGTCTGGATATGATGAAATAACTTCTCATCAATTCCGTGTTGCTGCAAACGCCAGCTTAAACTATGGGCATCGCGGTTCGAGGCAATACCGAGGCGATAACGACCAGAGAGAAATTCTAAAGTTTCAACCAGCTTCGCCTGCTGCGGATAAACGGTAGAGTCGGCGAGTGATAAAAAAGTCTCCGCCACTTTTTTCACATTACCTTCAGACCAGGAACATTGTTGAGAAATTAAGGGGATTAACTCTGATTCCAGTCTACGCCCCCAAATCTTCCGCACATCTTCAAAGCTTGGAGCATTTAAACCACAAGTGGTAATAGCTTTTAATAGCGTATTAATACCAACTTTGGTTGAAAGCAACAACACCCCATCGGCGTCAAAAATTAAATTTTTTTTCATCTTTTCTCTGCTTTTTTTGTAAATAACGAAAAAGATTACTGACGTTCAGTAATCTTTTTATTTAAATACAAAATTTGAACTCTGTCAATCTATAATTTAGGCAAGCCTTGAATTAGTTCCTCCCCACTCTTCATATCCTTAACCTTATACTGCCCTTCAGCCTTTTCTTCTGTGCCAAAGATAATGACTCGGGCTACCCCCAGTTTATTGGCAAATTCTAGAGCTTTGCCCGGTCTTTGCGGCTCGAAGCCAAAGAGAATGTCTTTACCTTCAGACCGCAGAGCAGCTGCCAATTTCTGACTTTCTGCCAACAAATCAGCACTTAAAAGGGGAAAATAATAACGCTGATCGTTAAGAACCGGCAAAATGTTCCAACTCTCTAAGAATAAGCGCGTAGTTTCATCGCCCG
Source organism: uncultured Gammaproteobacteria bacterium (assembly GCA_964616855.1). Taxonomy (GTDB): domain Bacteria; phylum Patescibacteriota; class Patescibacteriia; order Patescibacteriales; family UBA12465. The sequence goes on from CAZTUJ010000001.1 coordinate 537,224, forward strand.
GAGCCACTCCCACCGCTGGGAAGCTTTCCGTACCAAAAATTTCGGCCAAGCCGTTATAGCGCCCGCCGCCGAACAAAGCTCGGCGATTATCAGGATGATTGTCAAAAACCTCAAAAACTAAGCCGTCATAATAATCAAAGCCGCGAATCAGGGTTGGATCAAACTTAGCTTGATTATAACCAAGAGACGATAATTGTTTTAAAACGAAGTCAATCTCCTGTTTAGCAGCACGCAAAGCTTCATTCTCTTGCAAAGCGGCTGTAAACAAATTCTGCTCGCCACCCCGCATAAATGATTCTAAGCGAACAGCGGCCTCTTCTTCAGCTCCCACTGCTACTAAACGACGTACAAATTCAGCGGCTTCAATTTTAGCGTGCTTATCTAAAATGCGAAAAATTGAAGAGCTATCTTTAACTTTAATCTTAAAAGCGGGTAATAAATTATCTAAAAGCTTGCGACTATTAAGCCGCAGAGTAAAAGAGCCGTCAGGGGCACCGAAGGCTTTCATAATATCTAAAGAAAGCTGAAAAATTTCCAAGTCGGCCGCCAAAGAAGCACTACCAAAAATATCACAGTTAAGCTGCCAAAATTCACGATTACGCCCTCTCTGCGGTTTTTCATTACGCATAAAGTTGGCAATTGAGAAAAACTTCAAAGGTTTGGGAGAGGACGCATAGATTTTAGAAACTAAACGAGTTACTGATGGCGTCATTTCCGGGCGAATACAGAGTTCACGTCCGCCTAAATCGGTAAAAGTCACCAATTCCTTGCCGCCCACATCTTCTCCGGACTTAGCCCGATAAATATCTGCTGCCTCCACTAAAGGCGTGAGATATTCCTGAAAGCCGTAAGCATGGCAAAGGCGACGCCAAGTTTCAAAAATATAATTCCTAATAGCAAATTCCGTTGGCAGCCAATCACTTGTTCCTTTGGGCTCCTGATTGCTTAGTTTTACTTTACTCATAAAATTTATACTAATAGCTTAAACTGCTAACTTAAGCTTCTTGATAATAATCTAAAAATTCTTCTAAAAAACTAATCTCAGCGGCCGGTAAATCCAGCCAATCTCTTTTATCATGATGGGGATTATAATCATATTTCTGCTGACGTTCGGCTAAGGACCGTTCACATGCCAACAAGAGCTTGCTTGCCTCCATTAAGACTAAGGAAGGCTTTTCATCCCGCAAAAGCGAACGAACAGCTAAGCGCTCGCTTAAACGCAAGTAATCGTTAAAATCAGCGATAATGTTATTAGAAAAAGAAAAAGATAACAAAGCCTTAATCCGACCATCCAAAGCATCATCAGGGCGATTGATATTTTTTTCAGGGCTAAGATCTAAAGATTTGATCATTTCTGAAGACATAAAATTATTTTATATATCCACTATTCTTAGAGCTAATTATATTATAAAGGGAGAAAAAGGCTTTGGCAAACAAATTTATCAATAAAATAAGAAAAAGTTATCTGAATTTTAGGGTGAACCCGCTATACTCTAAACATTAATCCGCGCTAGCGGTGCTAAAGAATAATTTATGAAAATATTAATCATCGATGATGAAAAAGACATTGGTGCCTTCTTAAGTAAAGGACTTAAAGCGCAGGCGCACACAGTTGACCTAGCCTATGACGGCGAAAGAGGCTGCTTCCTCGCTCGCTCCGGACATTATGATCTGATTGTCCTAGACTACAATCTACCAAAACTAAATGGCGCTGAAGTACTAATAGAAATCCGCCGCGAAGGCATAGAAACTCCGGTTCTGGCCTTAACCGTTAATGCCGAGCTGGAAAAAAAGGCAGAGATGTTTAAACAAGGAGCAGATGACTACTTAACTAAGCCTTTTCTCTTTGAAGAATTTCTCTGGCACGCAGAAGCTTTGTTGCGCCGTCCCAAAACTATTATCAGAAAAAATTGGCGCTTAGGCAATCTACAACTAGACAGCAAAAGCCAAGCTGCTATCAGAAACGGGCGGCGCATCTACTTAACCGGAAAAGAGTATGCCCTGCTTGAATTATTTTTTCGCCGGCAAGACGAAGTTTTATCTCGTAGCCAGATTATGGACAATGTCTGGGAAAATGATGCCGACCCTTTTTCTAATACCATTGAAGCCCACATTATGAGCTTGCGTAAAAAATTAAATGAACAAGGCGAGGCTGACTATATCCACACCTTCCCGGGCCGAGGCTATAAATTCGGCTTAAGAAAATGCTAAGTTAAGATTTTAAAAATTTACGACCCTTAAGAACGGCGGGTAAATATTCTTGCTGGGAATCATCTTCTAAAGGAGTGTATTTATATCCTTGAGCATAGCCCAGATCCTTCATTAGTTTAGTGGGGGCATTGCGCAAGTAGAAAGGAACAGGTAGGTTGCCACTTTTTTGCACCTCCGCCGTCACATCGGTAAAAGCGGCATAAACTGCAATGCTTTTCGGCGACTTCGCTAAATAGGCAGTAGCATGAGCCAAGTGAACACCGCACTCTGGCAAACCAATATTCTTACAAGCATCAAAAGCGGCGGTAGCTAAAAGCAAGGCACTATTATTAGCCAGACCCACATCTTCACTAGCAAAACGGACTAGACGACGAGCAATATAAAGCGGATCTTCCCCGGCCTCAAGCATGCGGGCTAAATAATAAAGGGCGGCATCGGGATTATTGCCTCGCATTGATTTGTGGAGAGCAGAAATAAGATTATAATGTTCTTCCCCACTTTTATCGTACAGTAAATTTGGCTTATTAATTATTTGCTTAACTAAATCAACATCAATTTGCGCCTGGTGTTCGGCTGCCGTTTCTACAAGATTAATCGCTTTGCGCGCATCGCCATTAGCCAAGCGAGCCAACAGTCGCGCTGCCTCCGGCTTAATTTTTGCTTTTAAGGTCTTAACCGCCCGCTTAACAATAAGTAATAAGTCCTCTTCGTTTAAAGACTCTAAGACCGCCACCTTAACGCGAGAGAGTAAAGCGCCGTTAACAGCAAAGCTAGGATTTTCTGTAGTCGCTCCGATTAGAATAACGGTGCCATTTTCTACTTGCGGCAACAGAGCATCTTGCTGAGCTTTATTCCAACGATGGATTTCGTCAATAAACAAAATTGTCTTCAGACCTAAGCGCTTACCAGAGCGCGCTTTTTCAATAATCAGTTTCAGGTCTTTTACACCGCTCTCTGTCGCCGATAGTTGGACGAAGTCAGCTTTAGTCTCCTGGGCAATTAAAGAGGCGAGGGTGGTCTTGCCGGAGCCAGGGGGACCCCAGAAGATAAGCGAAGAGACGCGGTCATTTTTAATCGCTTGAACCAGCCAGCCCGAATCTTGAAGGAGATGGGCCTGACCGACAACTTCACTTAAATTCTTAGGGCGCAAATAAGCCGCCAAAGGTAAGCCACCAATCATATACTTATATTGTATACTGATTTATCCGCAGAAGCTACTCTTGACAAAATAAAAAAATAGTATTGTAATGGAAGCACGTCAAACCTTCATTAAAAACCAAAAAAGATGAGCAAAAAAGCAATTCACCGTCTTTGGCAGCGCCTGCTAATTTTGTCCGTAATGGCCGCCTTATTCCTGATGATCCTCCAATCGGCCCATAAGCCGATATTAATCTTTAACTGGATTATAATCATGCTGATGTTTTGTAATTTCTGGTATGGCCAAAATAAAGAAAGTAGCATCTCCTTCTTTATTGGGATGCTGATGATGGCAATACTGATGGTGATATCAATACTAAGCTTCATCGGCTGGCTCTTCAACGTCGCCATGTTTAATGGCTTCTGGGGAAAAATATTCGGCTGGCCGAGCTTAGCCTGGGCATTCATTATAGCTATGTATTCTATGTTCATGCTCGACAAAGAGATGCATGAAGATATTAAGCGCGCTTGCCGGGAAAAAATAAAGGAACACGCCCCTTTAATAATAAGCGTTTCCCTCGTAATACTCCTCGCCGCCCTGGCGATTGCTAAATGGGAAAACATATCTGAAACTTATTCATCAATAAGAAATTGCTTCCCATGAAAAAAATAACTGAGGCCATCCGCCTCTTTATCTGGGCTCGCGGCATCCGTCGCAAAGCCAAAAAAAAATCGTTCTTCTACGCCTAATCTGGCGATACAAAAAAAGCGATGCTTCCAATTCGAGCATCGCTTTTCTTATACCCAAATATATTTTAATAGCGACCCTTGTCCTTAATAAAAACCATGAACATCGTCGGGACAATAAAGAGAGTCAGAAAAGAAGACAACATTAAGCCGAAGATAACCGAGCCGCCCAAGGCCCGCCACATCTCGTTGGACATCGTAATCGGTAAGATACCAAAAATAGTACAAATGGAAGTGATAAAGATGGCTTCCAATTGATAACTGTATTCTTAAAATAAGCTAAAAAGATATTAAAGTCAAACTAAAAACCCGCATTAGCGGGCTTTTTTAGGTAACCAAGGAATCAAGGCGCTAGTCCGGCGTCGGTACTCTTCAAAATCAGGACGACCGCGATAACGCTTTTCCATGGGCAGGCCCGATACGAACAATAAAATATAAGTGATGGTTAGTGGAGAAATAATTAGCATCCAAGACTTAGGTGCGCCTAAGACTAATAAATATAGGCCCCACCAAAATAAAATTTCTCCAAAATAATTAGGATGACGGCTGTAACGCCAAAGACCAGAGGTAATTAACTTACCTTTATTTTCCGGTTTCTTCAAAAAATTATAACGTTGCTGATCGGCTACAATTTCCAAAAATAAACCAAAAAGCATTAATACTAGGCCAGGATAATTTACGGAAAATAAGGGCAAGGAAATTAAACGCAAACCATAAACTACGGGTAAGCCAATAATCATCATCAAAGCCCCTTGAAACATAAAAATTTGAAAGAAAGAACAGATAGCATGCTGACAATCAGTGCCCTCGTGCCAATTATGATAGCGCCAGTCTTCTTCCTTGCTTAAATTTCTCCGCACCGTATGGAAAGAAAGGCGCATCCCCCAGAGACTAACTAAAAAAAGAATCCAATAAGCCCTTTCATCAAGCGGTAATTCTCGAAAACTTAAAGAAGCCCAAGCCAAGAAAATAAAACCAGCCCCCCAAGCAATGTCAATTACATCTTTACGCTTGAGCCATAAGGATAGACCGAACCAAGCACTCATATAAATAAAGACGAAGACTGGCAAAAACCACAACAAAGACATGTGCATATATATATTTAAACTTAATTAGATAAACTAAGGCGAGCGTCTAAAATTAATGCTCCCCGCTCTCTAGCTATAACCGGATTTAAATCTAACTCTTTTATCTCTGGGAAGTCTCGCAATAAAACATCAAGCCGTAAAAGAATGTCAGCCAAGGCCTTCAGATCTGCTTTCTTGCCTCCGCGCGCTCCTGTCAACACCGCCTTAACCCGCAAAGAGGCAAACATTTGCCCCATCTTTTCTCTCGTAATTGGAGAAAGACCGAAGGCCACATCATTTAAAGTTTCGGCATAGATTCCTCCCCAGCCCAGCATTAAAGCCGGACCAAGATTAATATCTCTTAGCCCGCCAATAATCAGCTCTGTAATTCCTGCTGCCGCCATCGGTGTTGCCAAAACCCCCTCAATTCTAGCCTGAGGACAATTTTTTTTCACTCTTGCTAATAACTGAGAATAGGCCCGAGGAACATCCTGAGGCTGAACATTTAAAATAATTCCCTGAACATCACTTTTATGCAAAATATCAAGGGAGGCAATTTTTAGGGCAAGTGGCATTGAAAAACGCTTTTTGGCTATTTTAGCGTCTTGCTCATTTTTAATTAAAAAGAAATCGGCAACTGGTAAAGAATAGGCTTTCAATATTGGTAAACTTAAAAATTCGGGTAAATGCGTAATCTTCAGGGTCCGGGCCTGGTCAAAGATTTTAATCACCTCTTTTCTTGCCTTTTTAGAAATTAACAGCTTCTTAGGGTTAAGTTTAAACTCCGATCGAGGGGACTGAGAAAATCTAGATAAAGCTGCTAAAGAACGGGCGGCATCTTCCGGGTAAGAAAAGACGGCGATTCCCGCCTGTTGCAAACTTCTCGTAGCCTTTTGGACTAACTCGGCCCCTAACAAACAAACAGCCAAGGGCTGATTGTGACGGCGACGCCAAGCAATTAAGGTTAAGACCAAATTATCCAGGTCTGTCATCGTCTGTACTGTTGCTAAAACTAAAATAGAGTCTACAGCCTTATCGGCCGCCACAAGATCCAAGACCTGCGCATATCTTGCCGCCAAGGCATCACCTAAGATATCAATCGGATTTTGCCAAGAAGCGGCGCTAGGCAAAATCTTCTCCAAAGAAAGCTTAGTAGTGGCGCTTAAACTAGCTAAAGCTAAATTATTTTCTAAAGCGGCATCAACGGCGAGCACGCCAGGGCCGCCAGCATTAGTAATTATGGCTAAATTATTAACTTTTTTTAAATTATTGCGACTAAAAATTTGTAAATAATCAAAAAATTCAGAAATACTCTGCGCTCTTACCGCACCAGTGTCTCTTAAAAAAGCTTCGTAAATCTTGTCATCACCAGCAATCGCCCCAGTGTGAGAAGCGCTAGCCTTAGCGCCGGCATTAGTTCGTCCAGATTTCAAGACTACTACTGGCTTTGAGCTCTTAGCTAATAATTTTATGGCAGCTGCCAACTCTTCCGGTCGACGCAAATCTTCCGCATAAATACCAACTACTCGCGTCTGTTTATCTCTCTCAATATAATTTAAAAAATCGGCTTCATCTAAAACTGCTTTATTACCCACACTAGTAAAAACAGAAAAACCAAGATTAAGATCGCGGGCATAGTCTAAAACAGCCGTACCGAGCGCGCCACTTTGAGAAAAAAAGGCAATGCCGCCAGAAGCCGGCAAAATATCGGTAAAAGTAGCATTCAGGTGCAAGCGAGAATTAATCAAGCCGAGACAATTAGGCCCTAGTACCGCTATCTGATAACGACGGGCGATATCTTGTATAGATGTCTCTAAATCATCTCTACCCGCTTCTTTAAAACCGGCAGAAATAATAATAGCGGCCGGAACACCCAAAGAACCCGCCTCTTCTAATACCGCTGGCACCGCCGCCGCCGGAATAATAATAATGACTAAATCAATTTTCTTCTTAATGGCTGTTAATTGCGGATAGCACTTTAAACCAGCAATTTTTTCCGCCTTAGGATTAACTGGAAAAATATCTCCTTTAAAACCAGATTTAATAATATTATCCAAAACCGCCCGGCCGACGCCACCAGCACTGCTAGAGGCACCAACAACAGCAACCCGACGAGGAGAAAATAGATATTTTAAATCAGTCATAAATAATTATAAATATTTAAGAGCGGAGCGCGGAAATACACGTGCCTTATGTAGATTTGCCCGACTCACCCATTCGGCTTGATGACCGTGGCGAGAATCAAGAATAGGAAAAAAATCGCGCTTATAGGCTTTAGCGGAGCGGAAAGAAGCTTCATAAAGAAAGATGATTTCATGCGCCGGTAAACCGTTAAAAACAAAAATATTTTCTTCCACACTCAACAGATTTTTAACGGAAATTTCCAAACCCAACTCTTCTTTAATTTCCCGACGCAGGGCCTGGCGACTATCTTCACCAAATTCTATGCCCCCGCCCAATAAGCGATAATGATGACGCTTCCTAATCTTATCAAAACCAGGGCAAACTAAAAATTTGTCCTGATACTTAATCAAGGCTAAAGCGAGTACACGAAGATTTTTATGATCAATCGGCATAAGTAATAATTTCTTGTAAAATTTCTAAAGGCAAACTAAAATCACCATCATTTAAAACCAAAGCATCATACAAAGAGCGATAGGCCGGTAAAGACTCCTGAATCTTATCATTCAAAAAACCAATTTTTAATAAAGCTTGGTAAGAAAAACCTTCAGCCATACCGGCATCACCCAAAGAATCGCCCAAAAGTAAAACATTATTTCTATTCTTTACTCTCTCAAAACAACCAAAATCAACTAACATTGTCTCGTCTTTATTACCAGAATGAATAATAGGCGTCCTGACCGCTATCGCTTTACCGCTCTTGTCCCAAACAAAATCATTAGCGATTAGGGAAATATTATCCGACCATAAATTCTCCTTTTCTAAAAAATATCTCAAGGCCGACTCACCTAAACCACTCGCCGAAAATATTACCAGAGGCACTTGGTGTTCAGCTAAAAGCCCAATGAACTCTGCCGCTCCGGGACGCAAATTAGCTAAACGGCTATCAATTACTTGATTAATATGGTTCCTATCCAAACCAGAATCAATCAATAATTGAAATTGCTTCTGCCACCATTCCGCCATCAAAGACTTACGGGCAGAGTTAGAAAGAGTCTGATCGTTTTCAAAAGGGCTATAATAATCAAAAAGAGCCTGGGAACGTCGCTGATAATCAAGACCTAAAAAATTACTAGCCCGCAGAGCCCCTAAAAGAGACAAAGATTTCCGGCCTTGATAAAAATTGGTGGTCAGGGTACGGTCAAAATCAGCAATTACTTGCAGTTTGGATAAAGTTCCCCGGACTAAGCGTTGCCGCTGCCGGTCAAAATTTTCCCGCCGAGTAATCATCAAATCTTCCATAGAAACTAATTAATAATCCAGATGGAATAGTTTAAAAAAGCAGCGAAAGAAACCCAGGCCAGATAAGGCCAAAGTAGCCAAGCAGCTCGCCGCTCTACCGCATAAAAAGCAATCATAGTAGCAACAATAGCCAGCCATAAAGCGATAATCTCTAAGAAAGCGAGACGAGGATTTTCTAGAACAAAGAAAAAATAGGACCAGACAATGTTGAAGCCTAATTGGATAAAAAATAATTTTAACCCCTTCCGAACACTATCTTGCCGCCATCCTTGCCGCCAGACTAAAAAAAGAGCAATCCCCATAATAATAAAAAGGATTGTCCAAACCGGACCAAAGAGCCAATTCGGTGGGTTAAAAAATGGCTTATTAAGAGCCGCGTACCAGCTATCCGGTCCCGTAACCGTAAAAATTGAACCGATTAAGCCCGCGCTTAGACTGATTGCTACACTAATAATTAATAAAAAGTAATCTTTTTTCTTCATAAAAAATAAAAAATTATACTTCTATTATAGCATAAATAAAGACAAAAGCGACCCGGCCATTTTTAGGCCGAGTCGCTCGTATACTACTCTTAAATAAGTAAAAATTATTTACTATTACCCTTGGCTGAGCGCCAACACCAACTACAGGAATATTAAAAATAGAGACAATTTACTCCAAACAAGCTGAAAGAGTTTGTGGGCTTACACCGAGATTAGCGAGACTATTTAGAAAACTGGGGTCGTGTTCACTCAACTCTTTTACCAAATCCCTATTGGCTAATAAATTTTCTTCAAAAGTCTGCCTAAACTCAGGGGACTCTGATAAGAGCAGAGTTAAAGATTCCGATCGGAGCCCGCCACAATTAAGTGCCTCCGGTCCGGGACCACGACCCGCACCAGGCGGCGGCATTAATCCAGGATTCAAACGTTTAAAAAACTCTCGACCCGGCTTCATGGTCATAATCGCCTGAGCAGTAAACTCTTTTTTGCCGCTTAATTTACCAACAACTCGCACCGGCTGCCCCACCACCACTAAGTCGTTGTCTTTTTCGGAGTGGATAACAATCCACTCACCCCGCTCCCGATCAGCTAAGGTAAAATGCTGATCATCATTTAAGGCTATAACCAGACCAGCCAGGCGACCATCTTCCGGTTGAGACCAAAAGTCAATATGGGGATTAAAGAGACGGTCATAAAGAGGTGCTCGACGACCTAAGACGTCATCAATTTTCGCCCCTAAGCCAAGAGCAAAAAAAGCCATTCCTAATAAAATACTGGCGGCAATCGCGAGACTGATAATTAAAGAAATTGAATAACGATAGCCCTTTTTGGTGTGCTTCAGATTATAGGATAAAAGCCAAAGGAATAAAGCTAAAAATACTAACCAAAAATAAGGAAGAGATAGAAGCAGCCAAGCGCCAAAGTTACGACCAGCTTTTTCATAAACCAGCCAATCATTATTATTAGCTAAATAAATCATAACAGAAACCGCTGCCGCTCCCACCAGCAAAGCGAGGATGCCAATAGTCCAAATTAAGCGCTCTTTTAATAAAAAATGCCAACGCGGTTTTGGTGACAAGCTTCCCGTTTTAATTTTATCAATAATTTTCTGTTCTAAATTTTCTGACATATATTTAAAATTGCTCGCCCGCAGGCAAAGCAGATTTAAGATCTTTTTTGGCTCGATTTAATAAAGAGGCCACTGTACCGAGAGGCTTTTTAAAAATATCGGAAATTTCCTGATAGCTCTTATCTTCAAAGAATTTTAAAACCAAAATTTCCCGATGCTTAGCATCAATTTTATCTAAAGCCAGGGTTATTAGTTCCTGCCTCAGCTTTAAATCAGATTGCTGATCTAAGGCTAAATCATTTGCCAATAGCTGTAGGCCATCACCGTCAATGGGCAAAGAATGCGCTTCTGGTCGAGCCTGGCGCTTCCGAAAATTACTGATGACTTGGTTATGAGCGATACGATAAATCCAGGAAGAAAACTTAAGATCTTGATTGAAATCGTTAAGATTAAGATAAACCTTCAAAAAAATATCCTGTAAAATATCTTCGGCGTCTTCTGGACTACTAGCACCGAGGCGGCGAATATAACGCGCCAGCTTATCCTGATAACGGGAGATGATATAAGAAAATTTATCCGGGTCAGCTAAACTAAGCCGCACCAGCTCCGCGTCGTCCGCTTCTAAATTGACGGGCAAATTATCCATGAGATTACTTCTTATTACTAATAATACGCAGGCCCGATATTTTTCTTCTCCTAAATATCTAGGAATTATTAAAAGACAAAAGTGCCTCCATGATTTGACGGTCATTAGCCAAGCGGGGAATTTTTGCCTGCCCGCCTAGGCGTCGGCGCTCTTTCAGCCAATCGTAGAAAAGACCAGGGCGCGCCTTAATTAAAACAGGGGCAGACAAATTCAAATCTTTATGTCGCTTAGCCTCATAATCAGAGTTACGGGCTTTCAGTTCTTCATCTAAAATCCGACCGAATTCCAACCAATCCTGAGGCTCCTGCTCAAATTCAAAGAGCCATTGATGGCAAGCAGCGGCGGTGCCAGAATTATATAAAGGCGCTGCTGAATATTCTTTGACCAAGGCCTGGCAGCGCTGACAGGTAACAGCCAGAGCCTGATCAGCATTTTCTACCACCAATTCTTCCCCGCAGGCATTGATAAAACTTTTTGTCCGGCCAGTAACCACAATCCGAAAAGGTGATAAAGAGGTAAATTTAACCGTATCCCCAATTAAATAACGCCAAAGACCGGCATTAGTAGAAATTACTAAAGCATAGTTCTTACCCAATTCTACTTGTTCTAAAGTTAAGGCCCGGGGTTTAGGGGAGTCCAATTCTTCCAAGGGCACAAATTCATAAAAGACGCCGCCATTTAAAAATAAAAGCATATCCGCACGAGACAGATCATCTTGAAAAGCAAAAAAACCCTCAGAAGCATTATAGACTTCCAGGTAGTGCATATTCGGCCCAGGAATCAAGGCTTCAAATTGAGCACGATAGGGGCAAAAACTGGTGCCGCCATGAACAAAAACTTCTAAATTCGGCCACACCTCTCGCAGATTATTCTTTCCGGTCATTTCTAAAATCTTCTTGGCTAAAATTAAATTCCAAGAAGGCACCCCCGACAAACTAACAATATTTTGATAAGCGATAATCTCGGCAATGCGCGCTAATTTTGCCTCCCACTCAGACATTGAAGCTACGCTGAAACGAGGACTACGGCGTAATTGTGCCCACCAAGGCAAGTTCTTCATCAAGATAACGGAGACATCAGCAATATATTTATCTGCCCCAATTTCCGCATCCTGACGACTGCCGCCCAGAGCAAAGTTTTGTCCCAAAAGTAAATTGGAGTTAAGATTTTGGGCAAAATACATCGCGAATAAACTCCGCCCACCCCGATAATGACAATCTTTTAAAGCACAGCTACTTACCGGAATATACTTACTCTTACTACTAGTGGTGCCGGATGATTTGGAAAAATATTTAATTTTACCCGGCCAAAGTAAGTTTTTTTCGCCACGTAACAATTTTTCAATATAGGGTTGTATATCTTCATAACGACTAATCGGAACTACTTCTTGATACTGGGCAACATTCTTAATTTGCTGATAGTTATAATTTTTTCCCCAAGTCGTCCTTCTTCCCTGCTTTAAAAGATAACGAAAAACCTTAGCCTGAACCAAAAAAGGGCGCTCCATAAAATTACGCACCGCGTGCCGACGACGAGAGAAAGCCAAATTGGAAAGAGAAAACTTTTTCAACATAAAAATTATTCACCGCCCTAATAACCAAGCGGGCAAACGACCGCACAACCACCACTGATACATTTAACCGTGAAGGGACAGCGTGATTGCATAGCATACTCCATTGGTAAAACGCAATCAGATTCAATTTGGCAAGCAGTACCTAAAGATGCTTCCACTTGATAATCATCGGCCGGCTGACCTTCCTCGACAATCTCTGCTGAAGAAGTGCTAAAAAGCAAAGAAGCGGCCTGACGACTGCGTTCTTCAAATTGAGCATTCTCTTGACGCCAAGACTGTTGTTGAAGATAAAAATCGAGAGCGTTAACCAAAGCAATCAGAATCAAAACAACGGCCATGACAATGAGACTAATCTTTAAAATTTTTTCTTTATTCATATTTATAAATTAATAAAAATTAACTACCATCCAAATCCCGAGCCTGCTGGCGACGATATTTTCCCCAAGCAGAGCGTCGGCCCAATTCCCCTTTCTCTACAATATCAGCCGCCCAAGCTCCTCCCAGTAAATGTGGCAAAATTACATAGTCAGCCCCAGCCCGATAAAGATGGGCTAAATATTTTTTATGATACAAGCTGGCAATCATCACCGCCTTGGGATTATACTTGCGCACAAAATTAATCAGAACCAATTGATCTGCCGGTGAAGGGATAGTGGAAACTACAATTTTAGCCTCAGTCAAGGGCAAAGAACGCAAAAATTCAATATCCGAAGCATCGCCAAAAAAAGTACGAATGCCTTGATGGCGAAAATGAGAAACACTTTCTGGATTGAAATCTACTGCCGCAAATTTTATGCCCTGCCTCTTCAAGGCTTCACCAATTTTCCAGCCAGTCCGGTGATAACCAAAAATTATCGCCGTGAATTTCTCTTTTTTAATCTCCGGCTGAGCGAAAGAATCACGGCCAAATAAAAGAAAGAAAGGCATTAAAAAATTATATAACCGATAGCTATAAGACATTAGATAAGAAGAAAAGAAAATGGTAATGATGGCGGCTACGGTAAAAATTGCCAACTCCCTGCCGTCCAAGTAAAGGGCGCCAGCAAAAAGAATAATAAAACCAAACTCACTTAGCTGTCCAGAGGTCAGGGCGGCTAAAAAACTGTTACGCCGGGTGAAGCGGCGCCAACGAAAAAGAAAATATAATATCAAAGGCTTAATAATTAAAACCGTACCCGCCAATATCGCCGCTGGAATCAGAACACCCTCAACCTGCCTAAAATCAGCCTCACTGCCCAACAAAATAAAAAAGATTACCAAGAAAAAATCTCGCAAAGGCTTAACCCGGCTAGCAATCTCTGCCTGATAACGGGAGGCTCCTAAACTAAGGCCGGCAATAACGGCCCCGAGTTCTAAAGAAAATCCACTCCAGAGCAAAAGAGAGGCGACGCCAAAACACCAGGCAACCGTAAAGATAAAGAGAAACTCGCCCGAAGCCGCAATGCGACGCAAAAAAGAAGGTAAAATAAATTTAGCTATAATTATAATCCCGGCGATCACCGCCACCGCGCGTAAAACTAACCACCAAGAAAAACCAGCAAAAGCACTGTCAGGGGCAATAAAACTAATTAAAAGTAAAATAAGAATGGAAATTAAATCTTGAACCAACATTAAACCAATAGTATAACGACCATAAACAGATTCTTCATCATGCTTATCACCAAGCAACTTCAAAACAACAATCGTACTGGAAAAACAAGCGGCTACAGCCAAAAAGGAAGCACTCGACCAGCTAAAACCAAAAAAATGGACCAAGGGCAACATCACGGCAAAATTAAGCACAAACTGGAGCAGACCAATCAAAGCCGCCTCTTTACCAATTTTTTTTAAATAAGAGAAATTTAAATCTAAACCAATAATAAAAAGGAGTAAAACCACGCCAAAACTAGCAAAAGCATCATACATGTGCTCATCCGCCCCCAAAAGATTAAGTAAAAGCGGGCCCCCAATAATTCCGGCGATAATGTAAGCCACCAGCAAGGGCTGTTTAATTAGACGCACAAAAAAAGCCACACTAACGGTAATGGCTAAAAGAGCGCTAAGCTGGAGGAAAAGATTAGAATCCATGAAAGCTGATTAAATTAAAACCTTAGTTAAATTATAACATAAAAATAGCTGAAGACAAAAAACAAAAACCCCCTGCTTAAGGAGGTTTTTGCCTGGGCAGAAGCATTAATGCCTCCGCCAAGTTTAATATTACCAACAACTATTAATTTATTTAGACTCCGTAGCAGTGCTTCCGTGATTACCGAGGCCTAAACCTCTGCCCTGACCATGGCCCATTTTCTGGCCCATGCCCATGCCCATACCTTCATCTAAGCCGATAGCCTTGAATTTCTCTTGAGCCTGAACCATCAATTTATGAGCTTCGACAAACTGAGCAAAATTATCAGCGGTCACCTTTTCTAAAATCGGAGCGTCTTCGCCCATCTGGGCTTTTACCGCCGCCACCCAAGTGTCATAGTTACCGCTATTAACGGCCGTCTGCATGGCTGCTCGCTTTAGCTCCATCGCCTTTTCTCTTTCGGCGCGCTTAGCCTCAAAATCCGCCTTTTGTTCGGCACTCATTTCCGTATTTATCTGGAAATGCTGACCGCGAACACGATTTTCAGTAGTGGCGGTATTAGTATCTTGAGCATAAGCACTAAAGGCAAAGCCAGCTGCTAAAGCAATGCTAGCCAAACTTAAGGCACTAGTCGCCAAAATATTTTTTCTTTTCATATATTTTATCTTCTTCCCTGGACACAGCTAAGCTATGATTAGGGAAAGATTGGTTTAATTTGTAAATTAATGAAATGATCACGAGAGGCCCCTCTGTTTAATACTACGCCTCTCCACCTATTTTCTTCCAAATTTTAATTTAGAAAATAAAAAAGACCTCAAAGAGATCTAATAAATAGAAAGATAAAATTATTCTACACGCAAAGCCGCCACCGGATCTAAACGCGCCGCCTGTTTGGCAGGACGATAGCCAAATAATAATCCACAAAGGAGGGAAAAAACTAAAGAAACCCCAATTCCTTGCAAGGGAAAATGAAAAGACCAGTTAAGACCGAAGGCCTGAGCCACTAAACTTAACAAGAAAGAGGTGAGCACGCCAATCAGGGCGCCCAAAAGCCAACCCCAAAAAGTAATAAGCAAAGATTCAATTAAAAATTGCCAAACAACATCTTGGCTAGTTGCCCCCATTGCCTTGCGCAAACCAATTTCCGGAGTTCTCTCCGTCACCGTCACATACATAATATTCATAATACCAACACCACCCACCAGCAGAGAAATTAAAACAATGGCTAAAAGTAGATAAGTGACCGCCCCCGTAACCGTGCCTAAAGTTGCCAGCATCTCTGCCATGGTGGAAACCCGGAAGTCATCTTTTTCCGGATTACTGATTTCATGACGATCCCGTAATAAAACCCGAATTTCTTCCGCCGTTTCTTCCGCCCGCTCAACATCACGCAATTGATGCATGAAGTACATAGCATAATCAATGCCCAAAATACGCTTATGCAGAGTCTCGATGGGAATATAAACCACGTTATCAAAATCAATAAAACTGGCACCGCCGCCCTGCTCTTCTAACACCCCGACCACCTGAAATTTTTTACTACCAATCTTGATAAATTTATCCAAAGCTTCCTGATCACCAAATAAATATTCCTTTAAACCAGAGCCAAGCACAGCCACCGTCGCCTGTCCGCGATCATCTTCTTTCGTAAAAAAGGAACCGGCCGCCAACTTTGTCTTGGTATCAATCTGAGCGTAAGGAGCACTAACGCCAAAGATAAAAACTTTCTTACTCTCAGCGCCATAAGAAATTTTTTGTTGTCCTAAAGAAGCGGCATAACTCTGGACGACATTATCCAACTTATCAATTGCTTCCATATCCTCCAATTTCAGAGAGGTCACTTCAGCCGAACTAGCACTATTTTTACCCGGTGTCTTCACCTCCGTCTGCACAACATTAGTGCCATAAGATTCCACCTCGCCGGAAACTAAACGACTAATGCCGTCACCGGCCGCAAAGACAATAATAATCGCCGCCACCCCGATAACCACGCCCAAAACCGTCAAACTGGTCCGCAGAATGTTGAGGCGCAAAGAGCGCAATGCTAATTGGAAGGCGATAAAAAAACGACTCATAAATTATTCATAACGTAAAGCGTCAATCGGGCTAAGACGGCTAGCCCGACGAGCCGGATAGTAGCCGAAAATAATGCCAATAAGAGTAGAAAGTCCAATCGCAATAAAGATAGAAAAAGCAGAAATCACAAAATCCCAGCGGTAGCCAAGAGAGCGGACAATGAGAGCCGTTAAATAAGAAAACAAACTACCAGCCAAAAGTCCAATTAAACCGCCGATTAGCGTTAAAGCAATGGCTTCAAAAAGAAACTGGCTCAATACTTGACGGTTGGTTGCTCCTAAGGCTTTACGCAAACCAATCTCCCGCGTCCGTTCGGTCACACTCACCAACATGATATTCATAATACCAATACCACCTACCAACAAAGATAAAGCCGCCATCGCTGCCAAAAAATAACGGAGGGCATCGGTGATGCTGGTTACTAAATCTAAAGCATCGCGAAAACTGCGCACCGAAAAATCATCATCACTAGGCCCATCTAAGTCATGACGCTCCCGCAAAGTTTGGGCGATCATCTCCATACTCTCATCAATATTATCAGCATTATCAACTTTGACCCGGACGGCACTTAGATAATTAACACCGGCAATCTCTTTTTGAGCAAACAGCAAGGGTGTTAACACTAAATCGTCATAATTTTGAAAACCAACCTGGCCCCTTTCCTTCATCGTGCCAATAACAGTAGCTGTTTGATTTTTAATTTTTATCTTCTGTCCAATCGCATCATTGCCACCAAAAAGTTCAGTCGCAACCGTACTGCCTAAAACTACTAAGCGCAAATTTGAATCTAATTCTTCGTCACTAAAAAAACGGCCCGCTTCAATTTCCCCGCCATCTACCTGTAGATATTCGCCATTAATGCCATAAAGAGTGGAATCATATGACTGATCGCGCCAAGACAAAGAAACGCTAGCTTGATAATAGGCGACGACCGCCACCGTATGAGAAACATTTTTTTCCTGGCGCAAGGCTTCAGCGTCATCTAGCTTCAAACTCGTAACTTTGACACCAAAAACAGAGGCCGGTGGTCCTTTCTCATCAGATTGTCCCGGCAAGACTCCAATCAAATCACTGCCGAAGCCTTCCAATTGTCCCAAAATTAAAGACTGGGCACCCGCTCCTAACGACATAATCAAAACAACCGCGCCGACGCCGATAATAATACCAAGCATCGTTAAAAAACTCCGGGTCTTATTGCTCAGCAAGGCCCGGAAAACTAAAGATATTAATTGTTTAAAATTCTCCCACATAACTTATTTAAGGGTTTCGCCGTCAGTGGCAAAACGGCGCTTCTTCACCTGATCATCGCCAATAATCCGGCCATCATGAACACGAATAATGCGCTGGGCGTGTTCAGCGGTAAAAGTTTCGTGCGTCACTAAAATAATAGTCTTACCCTGGGCATTCAAATTCTGTAAAATTTCCATCACTTGGACACCAGACTTTGAATCAAGATTACCCGTCGGTTCATCTGCAAAAATAACCGCTGGTTCATTAACTAAAGCCCGAGCAATGGCGACTCTCTGTTTTTCGCCGCCAGAAATCTGATTAGTATAATAATTAAGGCGATGGTCAAGGCCAACGCTTTTTAAAACCTTACGGGCACGCTCATCCATCTTGCGCTTATCTTGAGAATAGATCAAAGGCAATTTTACATTATCTAAAACGCTGGTACGAGCTAAGAGATTAAAAGCTTGAAATACAAAACCGATTTCTCGATTTCGTAAATGAGCCAAAGCTTCATCATCAAGATCATTAATATTTTTTCCAGCAAAATGGTAGGAGCCACTAGAGGGGCGCTCCAAAAGACCGAGAATATGCATCAAAGTCGATTTCCCTGAACCAGAGGGCCCCATAATAGAAACAAATTCCCCTTTTTCGATGCGGAAATCAATTTCCTTCAAAACTTCCGTAGCCAAATCGCCACTCACATAAGTTTTCCCTAGCTGTTTTAATTCAATCAAAGCGTGCGGCATATTTTAATTAGCGGCGGCGCCGTTAGTTTTAGTAAAAGTAATCACGGTGTCACCTGACTTCAGGCCGCTGATAATTTCGATCATCCCTTCATCGCCGCGTAAACCAGTTTCTACCGGCACCTCCTGTGCCACCCCATCAACTAGTAAGCGCACAATCATGCCGCCATCCTTTTCAATCAAGGCCCGCGCCGGTACTTGCAAAGCGTTGGCGCGTTGGTCGGTGGTAACAGTCAC
The DNA here is from genome assembly GCA_964616855.1 of uncultured Gammaproteobacteria bacterium. Taxonomy (GTDB): domain Bacteria; phylum Patescibacteriota; class Patescibacteriia; order Patescibacteriales; family UBA12465. The sequence continues at coordinate 555,930 of CAZTUJ010000001.1, forward strand.
ATTAGCGGTCATACCGGCCTTCAAAGATAAACCACGGCTTTCAATCTGAGCCATGGTGCTGGCTAAGTCACGGAAATCAATTTTAACTTTATAATAAACCACGTCTTGAATTAAAGTCTGAGCGGGTTCAATAAAACTAACCACCCCCTCAAGAATAAAATCGTCAGGAAAAGCATCAAGCGTAATATCAACCACGTCGCCAGCCTTAATCTTACTGATGTTAGATTCGGCAATATCGACTTCGACGTTAAAGCTATTATTTACCAAGATGGAAATCATGGCCTTGCCTCCAGCGCCAAATTGCTCACCCACTTCATAGTTAACAGCGGTGACGACACCGTCTAAAGGGGCGCTTAAAATTGCTTCACTTAGCTGCTGTTCAATCCCCGCTAAACCAGCTTGGGCCTGACTAACTTGCGCCTGAGCTAAAGCAAGATCTTGGGAACGAGCCGGGGCAATTGTATTGTTCAACTGTGCCTGGGCCACCGCTACTCCCTGGTTAGCGCTGTCTAAACGCGCCTGAGCAGAAGCCAGCTGCTGTTCCCCGCTCAACTTAGTACTGCTAACGGCATTACGCGCGGCGGTAATCGCATTTTCTAAATTTACCTGGGCCTGACGAACCCCTTCTTCGGCACTAGAGAGACTAGTGTCATTACTTAAAATAGAGTTATGAAAAGCTTGAACTGAAGATTCAACCGCCGTGCTGGCAGCATTAATCTGAGACGATTGAGTACTCACTAAAGTTTTATATGAATCTAAACGACTCTGGGGAAAATCAACGCTGGTAATGGTTGCCTCCAAGGTGGCGTAAGTATAGTCTAAAGTGGTATCAGTCTGGCTTAATAAAGTTTTAACTTTTGCCGCCGCATTATCAATATTAGTTTCCGTCCCGTTGGCCTTAGCCGTGGCTACCGCCGCCGAAGCTTCGGTTAAATAACTGAGGGCCAGCAAGCGCGCGGTTTTTGTCTTTCCTAAAAGAGCGCTATTTTTAACGCCCAAAACATCCTCAGCAGCATCATCCTCTAAAAGTGTATTGATATTATCCAAAGCAATCTGAGCACTTAAAACTTTATCACCCAGCGTTAAAAGTGCAGAGCTACGAGCGTTATCAATATTTTTCTGACCAGTCTTTTTGACATTCTCTAAACTATTTAAAGCAGCAGCGACTGCCTGCTCCGCCGCCGTTGGTGTTGAAGCGGAACTTGATTCTAAATCAGCCAAAGCCTTGGCGGCCTGGCGATTATTCTCGGCCACACTTTGCTTAGTCTTCTCTAAATCAATCTTAGCCGAAGCGGCACTAGCTTGGGCCTGAGTAATACTAGAACGAACCAAAGCGACCGATTCCGTGCTGGCACCAGCAATAATCTTAGATAAAGAAGCTTCAGCAATTTTCAAACCGGCCAGCGCCTCCAATTTCCGAGACTGCAAAGAGCTGTCATCCAGCATTGCTAAAACTGTGCCCGCACTAACTTTATCGCCCACCTTCACATTAATTGCTTTAATCCGACCAGCCGACAAGAAATTAAGAGAGACTTCTTTAACGGGCTTAAGGGTGCCAGTTTCACTGACAGTTTGAACCAGCGGCCCACTTTCGGCAACCACCGTGGAATAAGAGGGCTCTTGGTTACGACTAGAAAGCCACCACCAAACAAGAGCGCCCACAATTATAATTACTAAAAAAATCCAAAGCCATTTTTTTGCTTTTTTCATAAAGGTATAAAAATTAATCTGGCTAAATTATAGCAGAAAAAACCCTTAAAAGAAAGCTAAAAATCCAATGATAATTAAGTGAATAGCTAAAAAATCAGTTCTTGACAAAAAAAGCTTAAAATTATAAAGTAAGGGGTCAAACCGACAAATCTTCATTAACAATTCAAACCCTTCAGTCATGAAAAAAAAGCAGTATGTCCGCAAAAATTCTGAATTCATCAGAAGAAACAACCTCCTAACCCTATGGACGGTAATTAGCTTACTGGTAGTAATTATCAGTACCAGTTTAACTTTAATTAAAGTGCCAAATAACATTTTTATTGTTAGTGGCTACGTGTCCTGGGCAAGCTCTGCCACAGTGTTGGTAATTTCTGCCTTCTTTTTGTACCGCAACTTCTCCCCTAAGGTGGCCAATAAAGTGATAAGCGACGAAATTAAGCAATGCTTCCGCACACTAAGGGAAATTCCCCAGGCCAATCACCAACACGATGCCATCAGCTCGCGACTGAGCAACCTCATTCATTACGCCGGCCACGACAGCGAAACCATGGAAAAAGTAAGGCAGTATTTAAAGAAGACTAACTTCGACTACATCCTGCCCAATGTCAGTGAGCAAATTGAATTAGAAAGCGACTGCAGCCTCTATCAAACAATCGGCGCTTCTTTCGAGGAACTACTCGGACACTTTAAAAGCATTGGCTGGGGTGAATATCACCACCGTCTTCGGGGAAACATGAAACTTAGTCTTCACGAAGAAGAATCTAGGCAACTAAAACTCGCCGTAGAAAAAATCAACAAACACCTTGAGTTCATATCGAACTTAGAAAACTAAACGTCCTTTGTAAAAAAGCGGCCGCTACCAGCGACCGCTTTTTTCTTACCTAAAGACGACGGAGCGCTTGCCGCCGTTGCTGATAGTCAGGAATCAGGCGACTGACCAGAGTCCAAAAAGCCGGACTATGATTAAGCTCGCCCAGATGACAGAGCTCGTGAACCACGACATAGTCAACTAATTTCTCGTCTAGAAATAAGAGGCGATAATTAAAATTCAAGCCGCCGCGCTTAGAACAACTACCCCAGCGGCTGCGCTGGTCACGAATACTAATACGATTGATTGGGAATTTATAAAAAGAATTAAAGTGTTCGATTTTAGCCAAGACTAAAGATCGCGCCGCCTCCTTGTGCTGCAGATAATCTTTGCGACCACCCCGCCGGAGTTGATTATCAGGACGTGCTTGTAATTCCTGCCATTTTTCTGCCAGCCAAGCCCGTTTACTTTCTAAAAATTCCCTTGCACTTTTTTCCGAAACCCAAAAAGGACGCGTGAGTAAAACGCGCCCGTCGGCCGACAAGCTGAGGCGGAGATGACGCGAGCGTCGAACGCGCCGATGTTTTATTTCCAATTCAGACATGATTATTTACTATAAGTACCAACCACTTGATATTTATTCAAAAAACTTTCAGGATGCTCGCTATGAAAAGCGGCGCTTAAATCTTGGCCAGCACTATGGCCGGCATGTTTGCCATTACGGAAAAGACGAGAGAAATCATAGACTACGCCATCAACTGCCGCGTAAGCGGGCTGACCCTGGAGACCATTGTAAACCGAGAGACTAGTAGCATCAAAAACGGCCTGCGTAGTCGCAACGACATTGTTATTTGTTACTAAATTACTGCTAGTACTTTGATAAGATTTCGAACTAGCTAAAGGATAGAAAAAATGAACGAAAATAAAGAAGCTGAGCAAAATTAAATAAAACAATAAAAGAGCGGCCTTCCCTGCCCAATTCCAGATACGCCAGCGTTTGAAAGATAAATGAATGGCCCAAGCGGTGTGAATAATAAAAGCGACCAAACCTAATCCCCCCAACCAGCCTAAATGCCAGGAACGAGCCAAATCTTGATCAATCAAACCCTTGGTCATGCCGTAGCCAGTAATAGCATAAGCCAACATCACCACCAATAATACCCAGGCCGCCCAACGGTCGAGTTTGCACATGAATAAGTTAAGATTAAAAGTGCGCTGAGGTGCACTAGCTAGATTCTCCATAAAAATGATAATAAATTATTAAATGCTAATTCTAATACGTCTTCAAAAAGAAAAGCTTCTGCAACTAAAGCTGAGAAGCCGCCTGTTTAATAATTTCTAAACTGCCGGCACTACCAAGATGATTATAAAATTTCAGTCCTTCCAGTTTATCCAAATCCAGCCAAGTAGCTAAACCCAAATAACTCTTCTCCGCTTCATCAAAATTAGCGGTTGATAATTCACCGCCAATTTGAGTGACTAAAAAATGTAACAAAACGCAATTCCAATAAACAGAGGTCTCTCCTGAGCGAGGCCGAGGTGCATAAAAAGAAGTGCAAGCCTTAACAATTTTACCAACTTCTACTTCCAAGCCAGTTTCTTCCCAAAATTCCCGCCGCAAAGCTTCTTCTAAATCTTCTTCAATCTTGATACCACCACCGGGAAAATCATAACCGTCCCACTGCGGAGAAAGCAGGATTTTACCCTCACGGATTAAGAGGCCATAAACGGAAGGTCGAAATTGTAATTTAGAGGCGGGCACCAGCAATTCTTCCCCGCGGACATTATGACATAAAATTTCTTTGGCCATAGATATAAAAATAATTTTACTACTTCAGCTTCTTTACCCAAGCACGAATCATAGGCGCCAGCTTATTTTCATAACCAGCAAAGCTATGAATCGCTCCGGCAATAACCTTAATCTGATTATGACGAGATTTGCCTAATATTTTTTCAAACCAAGCCGCAATCTCTAAAGCCGGGCGATCACCAAATTCATCCGCTTCCGCTAAAACGGTAAAAAGCGGTTTTTTTACGGCCTGCAAAGCAAAAGGCTTGCGGCCAGAAGCATAGGTAAAAATTTCCTCTTGGCTTTTAGCGGTATACAAACTTAAAAATCTCTGTGCATCTAAAGGTGTTGGCCAAAGCCCAGTCGGCAACAAAGCGTGCGGTTTGCCCATCCGCTTCAATCTCTCCGCCGCCGCTAAGGCCCGGCGGTAATCTGGCTGATCAAGCTTAGCAACGACATCAGAGTAGTCGCTAATCGGAGCCAAGAGAATTGCCCCTTGAACACGGGAACGGGGACGCTTAGCTAAATAATAAATACTCTTCTGACAACCAGTGGAATGACCCAGTAAAAAAATATTTTTTACACCCCGCTGACGAGCATAGGCCACCACGCCATCTAAGTCATCTAAGCATTCAGTAAAAACTTCATGGGCGACGCCACCAAGCAGACTACCCGTTTTCCCCTTCTTCCTTGTCCAGAAATAATTAATCGTACCCGAGCCCCGATTATTAAAAGTAAAAACAGCGTCTTTACCTTTACCCAGAGCCATTGACAAAGCCGCCCGGGAAAAGAGGCTACCACCCAAGCCATGGACTAAGATATAGAGATTATCCGGCTGAGAGCTTCCCAACCAAACGCCCTTAAGCTCTATTTTCTTGGGCGTTAAAAAAGAAACTAAAATATTGTTCATAAAAAAATTAATAAAAGCTCTAATAATTATAAACTATAAATCTCCTTAAAGCCATAACAAAAAACCGCCACGGTGACCGTGGCGGTTTGGCAACTATTTTCTTTTGAAACGAGGAGTAAATGATTTAGCTCGGAAAGCAGGGCGAGCCGGACGGGCGGGACGTGGAGTCTCACCATCAACAGCACTCACCGCCGCTCGACCGGCACCACTCTTAAACACCTTAAAACCGGAAGAGCGCACACCAACATTACGCTCATGAAAATTATCAGCCGAACGGACAGGGGCTGTTTTCCTAACAACTCTTTCCGGTCCGCGTGCCGGCGCAGCTTTATAAGGAGCGCGTGGAGTCACGGGACGCCCCTTGGCCTCTTCTTTTAAGAGATACATCGCGCGACGGAAAGCAAAGCGATTACCACCATCAAAACTAGGATTAACAATCGGCGGAACAGAGGCGGACTCAAAGCGAGCCGGCCGTTTATTAGTCCTCAGTGGTCGCGGGGACTCCTCAAAACCTTGAGGACGGACGCGAGGCGAACGGGACTGAGAGTCAAATCTTTCTGAACGCTGGCTGCGCGGGGCTTCGCTACGGGCACGGCGAGGCTGTAAATAGTCGGGAGTTTCAGTGGGATCAATGACTGTCGGGCGCTTACGGAAACCAAGGCTACTGTGACGAGTATCAGCTACGGCCTCAACTCTAACATTACTCTGAACAAATTTTTTGACCGGCTGAGCAGGACGGGCTTTACCCATACTGACCGCGGAACGGACCGGCGGGCGGCTAGGAGCGGCGGGACGAGAGAAATTAGGTCGATTAGCACCAGAAGAACCCATGGTTGTAACCATTAAATTCTGACGGATTAAACGTTCAATTTTCTGAATTTCTCGACGCTGATCCGGGGCGACAAACGAAATGGCCTTCCCTTTCTTACCCGCTCTAGCGGTACGGCCAATACGATGAACGTAGTCTTCGGAATTATCGGGTAAATCAAAATTTAAAACCAACTCGATACCGTTAATATCCAAACCACGAGCGGCTACGTCGGTGGCTACTAAGATGCGGTGTTGACCGCTCCGGAAACCGGCTAAGGAAGCCTGACGCTGAGCAAAGGAAAGATTGGAATGAATTTCGGCGGCTTTAAATTTTTCTAATTGTAATTTCTTGGCCAATTTAGAAGCACCGTGCTTGGTGCGGACGAAAATTAAAACTGATTCTTTATAGATGGATAAAAGTCTTAACAACTGCCCCCAGCGATCATCGCGGGACAAGATATACATTTCTTGTTCGACTAAATCAGCGGTGGTACCAGCCGGAGCCACTTCCACGCGAACCGGAGTGCGCAAATGTTTTTCTGCCAACTTCATCACCGCTACCGGCATGGTGGCGGAAAACAATAAAGTCTGTCTTTCGGCGGGTACGCGCTTTAAGACCTCTTCAATCTGCGGGGCAAAGCCCATATCAAACATCATATCGGCTTCGTCTAAAACTAAAACCGAGATGTCATCTAAATGGACAGAACCGCGCTTGAGGTGATCAATTAAGCGACCAGGGGTGGCCACTAAAATGTGCGGGCGACGACGCAAAGCAATTAATTGCCGGCTAATGGCTTCACCGCCGATAAGGGAGACCGTACGCAAACCTAAAGGTCCGCCTAAAGTCCGTAAGCTGTTTTCTACTTGACCGGCCAATTCTCTGGTCGGCAAAAGGACCAGGCCGCGGCCTTTAAGTAAGGCCAGGCGCTGGAGCATAGGAATACCAAAAGCAAAAGTTTTGCCAGTTCCCGTTTGGGCAATGCCCACGATGTCTTCGCCGCTTAAAGCAGCCGGAATAGCCTGATGCTGAATGGGGGTAGGAATAGTCAGGCCGAGATCGGCGATGACTTGTAAAATAGAGTCCTTGATGCCTAAACCGGAAAAATCGAGAATGGCGCCCGGAGTCTTGAGTTCATTTTTTGACATAAAAATAAGCGGCTGGGGATTATCAGCCACTTCAACGATTATAAGATAATTAATGGAGAAGCATATTCTGCTTTCAATATAACACAAAAACTCAAAATAAGTCAAATCACTGCCAAGATATTGCCTTAAAGCCGGGCTTAGCTTATGATAAGCGTATATTGATAAACATATGCAAGTACCAATTAGAAAAGGCGATGCCCGCCTCTTTAGCCCCTTAGACTATCATCTCAGCCCGGAAAAATACCGGGAATTAGAGGAGTCTTTAAAAAAACTACTCAGCCGCCGGCCCAAAGAAGCAGCTGAAGTCAAACGCCTCGCCGAAATGGGTGACTTTTCTGAAAACGCCGGCTACCAGCTAGCCAAGGGTCGACTGCGCGGTTTAAACCAAAGAATTTTAGATATTGAAAATCTTCTTAAGAAAGCCGAGATTGTGATTGCCGACACGGATACCAGTGTGGTTAAAGTCGGCCATCGCGTCCTCTTGTCGGTGGGCGGTCAAGAAAAAAGCTATACCATTCTTGGCGCCAGCGAAAGTAATCCCTCCACCGGCATCATCTCCCATAATTCTCCTTTAGGCGCGGCCTTGCTCGGCCGTCGTCCCGGCGATACGATTAAACTACCGGTCAACGGCCAGGAGAAAATCTACAAACTTATCAAAATCGAAGCCTAGACACCTATGCCCATCCTCCTGCAAGCCAGCAATCTCAGTAAAGAATATAGCGGCCAGAATATTTTTTCTGGCCTGTCTTTTGCTGTTTCCGAAAAACAGAAAATTGGAGTCATTGGCCGCAACGGCGCCGGTAAATCTACTCTCTTTCGTATCCTAAGCCAGGAAGAACAAGCAGATAGCGGTGAAATTATTATCCATGCGGAAACGAATATTGGCTATCTCCAGCAAACTGAAGATTGGCGAGCCGGAGAAAGTGCTCTCGCCTACCTACAAAGACAGAGCGGTCGGCCGGAATGGCGGGCCCGCCAAGTAGCGAGTAAATTTGAATTGAGAAATGAAAGACTAGAACAGGAAGCGAGTAGTCTTTCTGGCGGTTGGCGCATGCGCTTGCGTCTGACCGCCATGCTTTTAAAAGACCCTAACATTTTCCTACTAGACGAACCGAGTAACTATTTAGACCTCAATACCATCTTACTGTTAGAAAATTATCTCCGCGCCTATCGCGGCAGTTTTCTCATCATCTCCCATGACCGCGAATTTCTGAAGCGTACCTGCAAAGAAACAATAGAAATTTCTAAAAGCGGTTGCTATCATTATCCCGGTAACATTGAAGCCTATCTTGCCTTTAAAGAACAAAAACTCAACGCTCTTATTAAGGCTAATGAAAGTCTAGAGCGTCAGCAGGAACACTGGCAAGACTTTGTTGATCGCTTCCGCTTCAAAGCCTCTAAGGCCAAGCAGGCCCAAGCGATGGTGCGTAAGATTAATAAGCTGGAAGAAAAACGCATCACCATTGAACACCGTGCCGGTATCACCCGCATCAGCATTCCGCCCGTTCCCAAAAAAAGTAATTTTGCTTTAAAGATAAATAATTTGGATATCGGCTACGGCGAACAAGTAGTGGTTAAGGATATTGATTTTGACTGCCGGGCCGGAGAAAAACTCGCCATCTTAGGCCTCAACGGCCAAGGTAAGACTACCCTGATTAAAACTCTCACCGGCCGCATCCCCACCCTGAGTGGTTCTTTCCGTTTTGCCGCCAACAGCCGCTTTGCCTATCACGGTCAGGAAGAAATGGAAAAGATGGATGGCCAAGAACAAGCCGGCGACTTCCTGCGTCGCTCCGCTGCCGCTGATCTTAAAACTGAGGCTGTTTTGAAAATGGCTGGCGACTTTCTCTTCCGAGATGAAGATTTAAAAAAACCGATTGCCGTCCTTTCCGGCGGAGAACGCTCCCGCCTGCTGCTAGCCGCCCTCCTTCTTTCTAAACCTGATATTCTAATTCTGGATGAACCCACCTGCCACCTAGACTTTGAAACCACTGAAGCCCTAGCTTTCGCTTTGCAAAAATTCGCCGGCACCATTCTCTTTGCCAGCCATGACCGCACCTTCTCCAGCCTCGTGGCCACCGGCGTCGTGGAAATAAAAAACGGACGCGCTCAGCGCCGCCATGAAGATTATGGTGATTTCGTTGCCCGTTTAGAAAAAGAATTATGGCGCGAAACCCTGACAGAAACGGCGCCAATTACCGATAAGGCTCAAGATCAAAAACGCTATCAAGAGAATAAAGCCCGCCAGAAAAAAATCCAAGCCCTAGAAAGAGACTTGGAAAAATTACAACAATATAAACAAGAGTTGCTCGCCTATTTCCTGGAACACTATCAGGACTATCAACCGCAAAAGGCACAAGAACTCGAAGATGTAAAACGGATGATTATCGACAAAGAAGACCTCTGGCTAGAGCTAAATGCCGAAATAGAAGCAGAAAAGAATTTAAACTAAAGGCAAAGAAGCGACGGCACCCTGCAAAGCCCGCAAGCCGATTAAAGCACACTTTTGTCGCCGGAAACTAATTTCAATTCCCAATAATTGCTGTAAGGATTCCTGATTCATAGCCAAAATATCCGCTGGAGTCTTGCCTAGAAAAAATTCACTTAAGATAGAAGCAGTAGCGGTAGAGATAGCACAACCCTGACCCTCAAAGGAGATGGCCTCAATCAGGCCATCTTTTAATTTTAGATAAACTTTAAAATCATCACCACAACTACGATTGAGCTCATGAAAAGAAGCGTCAGCCGCAGCTAAGGCCCCGCGATGACGTGGTCGCTGGTAGTGGTCTAAAATGTTACGCGCGTAGATATCCATATTAATGCTGAAACGATTTTCTGATCTCACTTAAAGTCGAGAAGAAATAATCAATTTCTGCTTCTGTATTATAAAAAGCTAAACTGGCACGCAGACTAGCACTGATACCCAAAGAATCATGGAGCGGCTGAGCACAATGATGGCCAGCGCGGGTGACAATCCCCTGCTCACCGAGCAAGTCAGCGGCATCATGGGGGTGCAAACCATCAATCACTAAAGAAAATAAAGGTAAACGATTTTCCCTCCCGCCCAAAAGCCGCAGCCAAGGATAAGAAGCTAACTTCTCTAAAAAATAATTACTCAATTCCTGCTCACATTTAAAAATTTCTGCCCGGCCGATAGTTTGCAAGTAGCGACAGGCTGTTCCCAGAGCAATCGCGCCTTCGATATTAGGGGTGCCGGCTTCAAATTTAGTCGGACCAGTCTCCACCGAAAAAGAATCAGCTTTAACTTCAGTAATCATACCGCCACCGCCTAAAAAAGGCGGCATAGATAAAAGCACTTCGCTCCGAATATAAAGGACACCGACACCACTAGGAGCAAATAATTTATGGCCGGAAAAAACTAAAAAATCACAGTCAAGCTGACGAACATTAATCTCGTGATGAACAACACTTTGAGCAGCGTCAACTAAAGTCAGGACGCCCCGCGCTTTCGCGGACGCTAAAATATTTTTAAGTTCATAAAACTGCCCCAAGACATTGGAGACTTGGGTAATTGCCAACAAGCGCAAGCGCGGACAAGCCAGGACAGCCGCTAAGCTATCCGCATCAAAAGTGCCATCCTCTTGCAATTCAATATACTGTAACTTAATTTGGCGCTTCGCTTGCAGTTGCAGCCAAGGCACAATATTAGCGTGATGTTCCGCTCGCGTTAAGGCAATGACATCACCGGCCTGCAAATTTTCTTCTCCCCAAGACCGTGCCACCAAATTAATCCCAGCAGTTGTTCCAGACGTGAAAATAATTTCCTCAGTATCAGCGCCAATAAAGTCAGCCACGCGCCGGCGCGCTTCCTCGTAGAGTAAAGTTGCTTCTTCGGCTAAAAAATTAGGACCACGGTGAATATTGGCATTATGGTGCAAATAATAATCATTAAGGGCGTCTAAAACGACCTGCGGTTTCAAAGCGGTGGCAGCATTATCAAAATAGACCAAGTCTTTATCTTGATAACGGCGAGCGAGCATGGGAAAGTCAGCACGATAGTTTTTCATAAACGGGCAGAAATTAAAGATAAAATTTCGGCAGACAACTCATTATCACCCAAGCCTTTGACAAAATTACGGCTAAGCGATAAGGCAAATAATTTTTGCGCCGCTTCTGGACTCAAACCCCGGCTGCGCAGATAAAATAAATCTTCTTTGGATAATTGAAAAGTGCTGGCACTATGACCAGCCCGGACATCATTAGCGGCAATATTTAAACCGGGAATCAATTGACCACGGGCGGCCTTACTGGCTAAACGCAAGCGCATATCCACCCGAGTATCACTCTGCTGAGCAGTCGCTAACACATTAAGATCAGCGTCATAGCGTAGACGTGAGTCACCATCAAGCCAAGCATCCACCTGCACCCGGCCGAAACTTCCTCGCCCGGCAAAATCATAACTTGCTTTTACCTCCAGACTGTCCTGCTCCCAACCCAAAAACAAAGAATGACTTTCAATCTTCGCCCGGTCAGCTAAGTAGTATTGAAGTTGCCAAGTACCGCTCTTGGCTTCTAAAAATAAATAATAGGTCTGTAGAACCGCCCCCGCCTCTAAGTGCCAAGAGCGGCGAATCTTTTCTAAAGACACTCCCTGCTCCACTAAGAGGAGATAGCGAGCGTGAGCGTTTTCCGCCAGTGTAAAATTTCGCTCGGGTAGACAGGCGTCTTTACCCAGCCTTTCCAATAAAAAAGTATCGTCACCAGCCTCCAGTTTAATTGTTGTTTCTGTTTGTAAATTGATTAAGCTTTGCATAAAATTAACCGACACTATTTTCCATTTCTAATTCCACCATCCGATTCATTTCCACCGAATATTCCAAGGGCAACTCTTTGGTAATTGGTTCAATAAAGCCGTTAACCACCATGGCCGCCGCTTCCGCTTCTTTCAAGCCGCGACTGCGCAGATAGAAAAGATCTTCGGCATTAATTTTGCCGGCACTAGCTTCATGAGCAATCGTGGCGCTGGCATTATTAATCTTCATCACCGGAATCGTATCGGAAATTGAGAATTCATCGAGCAATAGAGCGTCACATTTAACGGAGACGGCCGCGTCTTCGGCGCCTGGACCGACTTCCACCAAACCGCGATAAACGGACTTCCCTCCGTTTTTGCTAATACTCTTCATGACAATATTAGAAGTGGTGCGTGGCGCGACATGGATAACCTTGGCTCCAGTATCTTGAATCTGTCCTTGATTAGCAAAGGCCACACCGAGGTGATCGGCGCTCGCCCCTTCTCCGACCAAAATCGAACAAGGATAGAGCATCGTGGTATTACTACCAAAATTACCCCCCACCCATTCCATGTGGGCTTTCTTTTCGACAATCGCTCTTTTCGTATTGAGATTATAGGCATCTTTACTCCAGCTTTCAACACTACTGTAGCGGAAACGAGCCCCTTCTTTAACATAAATTTCGACACCGCCGGCGTGAAGAGAATCAACGCCGTAGCGCGGAGCACTACAACCTTCAATATAATGAGCTTGGGCGCCGCTCTCCACAATAATTAAGGTATGTTCAAACTGACCCATACCTTTAGCATTCATGCGGAAATAGGCTTGTAAGGGTTCTTTGATTTTTACCCCTGCCGGAATATATAAAAAAGTACCGCCGCTCCAAACCGCTCCATGTAAAGCCGCAAACTTATGTAAAGACACGGGCATGGCTTTCATAAAATAAGGCTGCACCAGCTCTGGATATTTCTTCACCGCGACATCTAAATCTTCAAAAATTACGCCTTGTCTTTTAAATTCTGCCTTGAGGCTATGATAAACCACGGTCGACTCATATTGGGCTCCGACCCCGGCTAGTACCTCCTGCTCGGCTTTAGGAATACCCAACTTATCAAAAGTATTTTTAATATCGATAGGCACATCATCCCAAGATTGCGCTTGTCCCTCCATCGCCTTAGCGTAATAGGTAATCTTATCAAGATCCAAACGGGAAAGATCTGGACCCCAAGTCGGTAAAGGCATTTCTTTAAAAATCGCCAAAGCCGCCAAACGACGCGTGAGCATCCATTCCGGTTCTTCTTTCTCTAAAGAAATTCGCCGCACTAAAGCTTCATCCACCCCGCTTTTAGCGCTGCGCATGTACTCCGAGGGATTATATTCATCCCAAAGGGAGTCGTTTGTTTTTAAATCTTCCGCCATAATTAATAATTTATTCCAGTCCTAAGAAACCTTCTTTCTCTAATTGCGCCGCTAATTCGGCCCCGCCGCTTTTAACAATCCGTCCGCCTGACATCACTAATACTTGATCAGGTTTAATGTATTTTAAAACGCGCTGATAATGCGTCACCGCTAAAATACTAGTCTTCTCCGTTTTAAAACGGCTAAGAGCCTGACCGGCTACTTCTAAAGCATCAACGTCCAAGCCAGAATCAATTTCATCTAGAATGGCTAAGCGCGGAGATGCTAAAGCTAATTGCAAAAGCTCCGCCTTCTTCTTTTCCCCTCCGGAAAAATCTTGATTAAGGTGGCGAGAAGACCAATCCCCCTGGACTGATAAAGCCGCTAACTCCGTATCCAATTTTTCCTTAAAGGCAAATACGCTTTCAGCTTCTTCCCCCCGAGCAAGGTGCAAGGATTTATAGGCATCAAAAAGGAAAGGAAATAATTCCAAGCCCGCAATTTCCCGCGGCTCTTGAAAAGCTAAAAATAAACCGGCAGCCGCTTTTTCTTCTGGCTTGGCCGCGGTAATATCTTGACCACGGAAAGTAATCTTACCACTCAGGATCTGATAGTCGGGATGCCCCATCAGGACATTAGCCAAAGTGCTTTTACCAGAACCATTGGGTCCCATGACAACTACACTCTCACCTTCGGCCACACTAAAGCTGACCTCATGCAAGATTTCTTTGTCACCGGCCGCTACGGTCAAATTTTCTACTACTAACATTTTCATATTTTTTTAGCTAAGAGCGAAGCCAAACTACGTTTGGCCAAGCTTTGTTTGATATCGCCCAGCAACAAGGGCCAAGCACTTTTCAAGCCACATTCCTTAAAATGCGGACAAGTCTTGGCTTCACCGTGGGCACAACGGACCTTAATTTCGCCCGACAAGGCTTCTAAGATTTCTAAAACTTTTATTTTCTCAGCGGGGCGAGCTAGATAATAGCCGCCACCTGACCCCTCTCGACTCTTAACCAAACCAGCCGCTGATAGGGATTTAGCAATCTGACTGAGATAAGGAGAAGACACCCCCAAGCTCTTGGCCAGCGGGGATAAAGGCACAACCTGGCCGGAAAAATTAGCTAATTGCAGCATGATTAAGAGACCGTAGTCGGTTTTGGCACTAATTTGAAACATAGAATAATAAAAGTTTAACTATAAGTAAATACATTATAGTTAATTCTCTAAAAAAATCAAGCACTAAGAAAAAAGGCTGTCACGAACGAATCGCAACAGCCCGCCTTTTTCGGACCTAAAGATACCGATGAGCGTTGTATCAAGCCCGAAAAGACAAAACTAGTGAACTAAAAAGAACTATCTGCCGCGCACGACAGGTCATGGTCCTTTTCCCCAAGATCGCACCCGGGGGCAAGTTCGACTAGTAACCTTAAACGTATTTCCAAAATACCTATCAAAACCACCGTAGGAAAAATAGGTAATATCTGGAAATAATATAAAGAACGGTCACCTCCTTATACAGTTATCCCTATTATAGTCAGGGGCTAGGAGCCTGTCAAATCAAAAAGCTCCAGGATTGGAGCTTTTCTTTTACAAAAAATAACAAATCTTAATATTGAAACTCCCCAAAAGGAGTGCGCAGGATTACCTCATTTTGAGGTTGGAGAGAGTCAACGCATTCACCCAAAACTGGAGCCTGGAGCTGACAGAATTTAGCGGTCTCTTCAACGGCGGCCAGAAATACTTTATCCGGTTCACCAATGATATCGATACCGATACCGCCATTAAATGATCGGTACATGTTGCGCCAAAGCTCTTTGCTTTCTGTTTTAATTAAGCGGAAAATGGGCGGAGGCGGAGGCATGTGTTTGCGATAAGTAATACCACCAGTACCAACGCGGCGGATTTTAGTGGCGCCGCCGCCAGTGTTCATGCTAATACCATGCAGAAATTGCAAAGCACCAGCTTCTTTGAGTAAGTCAATCAATTTCTTGATGACGAAGGCCCACTGACGTGTAGGCGAGGTTAAAGCCTCTCCCACCGACATCCCGGATAATTCCTGGAGGTAGTCATTACTCAAATAGCGACCGCGATAGGCATTACGCCCTCTAAGCTGCGGGTATTTCTGATTGTAGTCCGTCCGCATTAAGACGGTGCGGCCCATGGTCAGGCCGTTGGACATAATACCAGAGTTAAGTTGGTCCTCCCACGACGCTTGGCCATCACTTTGGAAGCCAAAGATAATGTCGCCCGCCCGTACATTGCCAGTGATTAACTCAGATTTCTGATTCCAGGCAGTGACGGCAACGTTGAAAACGCCGCTGAGCACCTGATCAGGAAGATCGGCGGTCTCGCCGCCGAGAAATTTAATCTGGAAGCCATGGTCTTCATAAAGGGACAAAACTTCCTGAAATCTTCTAGCGACAGCGGACATAACTACTTTCTTTAAATCTCCCGGTAGGCTTAAATCAAGCACATCGGAAATAATCCAGGGCCCAGAAACGAAACCACTGGCAGCGATATCACCGGCATTCATACCGATTCCATCATCAACCATGCCGCCAAAAATATTGGCATTGCCGGTTTCATAATAATGCAAAAGCCGCTGGATGAATTTACTGCCATCACCGTCCTGATGTTGAGTGAGGGCACGGGTAGGGTCAAAGGGGTCCGTGACAATGTTCACGAAAGCCCCAGGGTACTCATTGTTGATAATTTTTTCAAAAGCTTCTCTGACAGAATCTTTGTCGGGGTCAACGCCCATGTTTTCATACTGGCTATTATTCATGCTGATAGGGATTAGGGTGAGTATTAAGATGATTTTTTTAAGAACGATTAATAGGTTGACATTAATATAAAAATGAAAAATAGTCAAATGGAAAGAGTCCACAAAAAACAGGCCATCAGCCTGTTTTTTAGATAAAACCATTATATATTATTTGAGCCCTAGCCTTTCCAAAGCTCGCCAATCATCAGCAATGGCCGCCAACAACTCATCCTTACCGGCAAATTTCTGCACTTCCCTAATTTTCTCTACCACCGTCACAGTCAAAGTCTGACCATAGATATCTTGAGAAAAATCTTTAATCAAAACCTCCAGCGACACCGCGGCGGCAAAAATATCCTTAAAGCCAAAGTGCATTAAGCCCTGATAATTCTTTCCCTCCCAGGAAACCATCACGGCATAAATGCCATGAGGAATATCCAAGTCATTCTTATCAAGATTAGCCGTGGGCAAACCAATACTCCGACCCTTGCCTTGGCCGGCAATCACCTTAGCAGAAAAAATAATTTTCTTGGGACGGCTTAAAGCCGAAACTTTAAAGAAGACAAACAATAAAACCAGAAAGGCTAAACTCTGAGCCCAATTCAAATAGCTATCATTAAAAATATAGTCGAGAATCAAAGCCGAGAAAGGCCAAAACAATTCTAAGATGGTGGCCGCCGAAGCACTTAAACGGCGCAGGCCGAAATAATAGATAAACATCGCCCCCGCGCCGCTAGTCAAAACAATGATAACCAGCAACTGCCACTGCCCGCTACTAATTGTCTGGGTTAAACCAGCCGTCCCGCTGATTACTATCAAGATTAAAGCTAAAACGGAGGTGAGACCGAAACGCAGAGCCGCCACCGCCTTGTAGTCCAAATGATTAGCGATGCGCTTGCCAAAAACCGTGGAAGAGCCAAAAGCAAAAGCGGCAATGAAAGCAAACAAAGCGGCGTTATGGCGCCAGTCAATAGCCATGACATTTAAACCATTTTGCCCAAAAGCTAAAACGTAGCTAGCAATAATTGCTAAAGCCGCCCAAAGATAGAAAGTCCGGGGTAATTTTTCTTTCAGTACCAAACGAGCCAAGAGCAAGGCAAAGACCGGCTGCAATTTTTGCAAAATCACCACCGTCGCAAAACTAACTTCCCCGTCCATGGCCGCAAAGAAAGCTTTAGTAATATAGATGGTGCCAATTAAACCACCAAACAAACTAATCCAAAAAACCGCCGCCCAGCTTTTTCGACTCAGCGTCTTAATTTTTGCCCGGTAAATATAGAGAAAGGGGCTCAAGACAATGAAGCCGAGAAAATGCTCCCAAAAAACCACCAAGCTGGCGGGCAGGATATAGAATTGCGGCCGCCAAAACATACCGTCCAAACTCCAAAGGAGGGCGGCCAGCATAATGGCTAAGGCACCGGCTAATTGTCCGGGCTTTAATATTTTTTTCATTCCGATAATTGACATAATGGCCGATAAAAAGATAGAACATCGGTCCTATCTTTTTATTTTAGCTCCAAATCTAAAAATAGAGGAGCCTGAACTAATATTTGCTACTGAGGACCCTGGCCTTAAGCTTTCTTCTTCTTGGCCGGGGCTTTCTTGACTTTAACTTCTTTGACTTTAGCTTCTTTCTTCACAACCTTAACTGCCTTTTCTTTTTTCGGAGCAATTACCGCTGCTACTTCCTTAACTACCTTTTCAACAGCTGCGACTACTGGTTTCTTTTCTGCTTTTTCCTCCCGAACATTGCCGCCCTTCAAAAGGTTCATAATCTGATCAAGCTTGGCGTGGATAGCGGTAAGTTCGTCCTGATGACCATCATGGGACTTCTGGGGCTTACGGCCCTGATCAGCGCCATGAAAACATTCGGAACAGAAAATTGGCTTACCAGCGGTCGGACGGAAAGGAACTTCGCAGTCATTGCCGCACTCCTGACAAACAGCGTGGAACATTTCTTTTTCAGCGCGGTCAAAGTCACGGCTGCCACGATCGAAATCGCGACCACCACGATCACGTCCGCCGAAAGCAGGACGGTCGTTACCGCCTTTTTGCACAGAGAAACAGGAACTGCAAAGAACCGGTTTCGTACCATTCGGACGAAAAGGAACTTCACAATCGTTGCCGCAATCACTGCAGATTGCTTTATGCATAGTTGGGCGCTCTGAATCGCGACCACCGCGGCCGCCGAAGCCACCACGATCACCGAAACCGCCCCGGGAGGAACCCCCGAAACCACCGCGCGAAGAACCACCGAAACCGCCCGGTTTTCTCGGACTCTTAAAATCTTTCATAATGTAATGATAAATTTATTAATTATATTAGCTAAACAAGAGACAAGCGGCGAGGCCATGTCTCCAGGTAGCGTTATCGTACCACAGAAATGCAATTATGGGAAATGGCAAGGGTAAGTCCGGCTTAACTTGGCTAAAAACTAAAACTGAGTGTTCCTGCCTCCTGACTGAAAAATAGGTAGAGACAATAAAGGAGAGCAAGGTTCTCAATAATCAAAAGGGGGATGCCAAGGAGAAAATACCAAGTGCGGGTTTTATGTCGGCAGGCAAACATACCGGCGTAGACGCCGACTGCCCCCAAAGCCGTGGCCAGGAAAAAAAGCAGCCCCTCAGAAAGGCGTTCCTGACTGCCCCGAACCGCTTTCGCTTTATCAACTAACATTAAAACGAAAGCAAAGACGTTGAAGATAATAAAAGCGGCCAAATAATAGTTCATAAAAATAATCTAAAAACTAATAAGCTAAACGATTCTGACCTTTTAAAGCCCGAGGAGTGATATTGACCCGCGCCTCTTCGGACAAAAGAATTAATTCCCGATCAAAAGCAAAAACCTGAGGGTCTAACTTATAGGCCATCTCATTAATACCTAATAAATATAAACCAGCCAGACTACTTAAACGAGAAAGAGCGACATAGCCCATGCCGTAGCCAAAGGAACGGCTTAAATCAATCTCCGCCGCCTCCAAAGTCATGCCCTGACTCTTGTGAACACTAATTGCCCAGGCTAAACGTAAAGGAAGCTGATTGATGCGGGCTAAAATTTTGTCATCATCGTCAATAGTCCAACTATCAGGACCAACCACAATCTCTTCGCCACTACGCAAGCGCACGATGGGAAAATTATATTCATCAAAAGCCACTACCACGCCAGTAGTGCCATTAACATAAACCGCTTTCTCCTCCTTAAATTTATTTTTCACAAACATCACTAAAGCTCCTTTCTTTAACACTAAATCCGAGGGGGCGAGACAACTCTTCTGCAAAGTCGCCACCAATTTTTTATCGCCACTATTAGTCATGTGATAGACATGAGCTTCAGCTTCAATTAAATCTAGCTCTTGATTGTTAATGCGATCAACATCAACGTTATGGGTAAACAGACGTACCGGGCTAATTCCCTTTGGCCTTTCTTTAATCCGATTCTGCAAAAGAGCGATTGTCTCCGCGCCAACCTCATCGCGACGCAGACTCCCTAAAATCCTCGTCATCTTCTCGTCGTTTTGCCGATGCTGTTCTTCTAAATAGCAAACGCGGATATCCATCTCCGGCCAGACTTGGGCTTTGTACACAAACTCCGCCTCTTCATTGCCAGGAGAAATTGGCGGCAACTGAAAAAAGTCGCCGGACAGTACCACCTGCAAACCGCCAAAGGGCAGAAAATTCTTTTTCAAAACCTGGCAGACCTGATTAACCATATCCAAGCGGTGAGCATGGAGCATGGAAATTTCGTCGATAATTAAAACCTCAGTTTTTTCAAATTGTTTTTTGAGATAAGCTTTCTTGGCTAAGGATTGCAGGTCCCGCTGACTCAAACTATCTTTAATGCCAATCCCGGCCCAAGAATGAATGGTGCGACCACCAATATGAGTAGCGGCGATGCCAGTGGAGGCGGTAATAGCGACGCCAATTCCCTTCTTCTTGAGATAAGCACTATATTGATTCAATAAAAAAGTCTTGCCACTACCGGCCGGACCGGTTAACAGCACATTATGACCTGCCTCTAAAATTCTCAATGCTTCCTTCTGTTTCATATTTCCTATTATAGTATGAATACCTTAGATACACAAAAGCGGGCAGTTAAAGCCCGCTTTCATTATTTCTTTTTCTCGGTCTAGCGTAAAATATAGCCACCATCCACCACTAAGGTCTGACCAGTGATATAGTCGGCACCAGCGGAAGCCAAGAAAGCCACAGCGGCGGCAATATCCTCTGGCTGACCCATGCGGCCCCAAGGAATATTACTGTTCATCTGCTTTTTTGCTTCTTCCGTCATCGCCCCGGTAGCGCCCGGAGTTTCAATTGCTCCCGGCGCAACGTTGTTAACATTGATTTTCTTTTCTGCTAGTTCTAAGGCTAAAGCCCGGGTCATGCCATTCATCCCCCCTTTAGAAGCACAGTAGTGAGTAAGGCCGGCAAAACCAACAAAGGAGGCAATGGAAGAAATATTAACAATCTTTCCGCCCGCCGGCATAATCTTAGCGGCCGCTTGGGCAGTGAAGAAAATACTTTTCAAGTTAACATCAATTACCTTGTCCCACTCGCTTTCTGACATTTCCAAGAAAGGCTTAAAAGGATAAATGCCAGCATTGTTAACCAAGATGTCTAAAGCTCCGAACTTAGCAGTGGCCTCAGCCATTAACTTGTCCACCGCTTCCTTTTGGGAAACATCACACTGCACGGCTAAGGCCTGAGCACCCTGCTTTTCTAATTCCGCCACTACGCTCAGACAGTCTTCGTGATTAAGATCACTGACGACTACTTTTGCCCCTTCACGCGCCAGCATTAAAGCGATACCCCGGCCAATGCCTCGGCCCGCTCCGGTAACGATGGCGACTTTGTCTTTTAAGATCATAAAGTTGAAAGATTAATAAGCTATATGGATATTATAGCAAAAAAGGGACAGAAATTACAGCCGAAGATTAATAGGAATGGTCGCAGAGGCCGTCTTGATTATTATCAACATATAAACCGCAATCTCCCGGAAATTCACAATCTTTAGTCCGGGAAGGACAATCGGCTTGGCTGGCGTTAGGATCGTAATTGCTGACTACTTGCCGAAAATCTTCCGTCTCTAAAATAAGCCCGTCTTTATTATATAAATTATAAGTCGGGCCAATATCTTTAAGCTTCAACGAAATATCAACCTTTAAAGGTAAAGATAACTTTTTCTGAAACTCAGCTAAAGGCACTCCCGTAACCTCAATTAAATAGGCTAAAGTATTACTCCCTCTGATATCGGCGACATTGATTTCACCCTGGACATTAACAATATTTGATTCTGGCTTTGTCTGCCAAAAAGGGGTGAAGGGGGCAATAATCAAGGGCAGGGCCACTAATAATACCACCAACCAAGAAAAAAGCCTTTTGGAAATAGGATGACCAAAAATGTAGAAACTAAGGCTATCTTTGGGGCAATCACTAATACAACGGCCACAACTAATACAGTCAGCATCCTTAATTTCTTTAGCCGTCGCAATCTGTAAATTAGCGGGACATTGACGGTCACACAAGGAACAACTAATACAAGAAGATTCTTCCCTTTTGATTTTTAAAAACCCTATCTTTTTAAAGATAGCGAAAAAAGCACCTAAAGGACAAAGATAGCGGCACCACCAGCTCTTGGAAAATAAAGCACTTATTAAAAAAATAAAAAGTAAAAGGTAGGCAACAATTTTTTCTTCAAATTCAAGACCTAAATGCATCAAAGCTGAATAAGGGTCATAGTTACGAAAAATTAAATCTCCTAAATAAAAAGAAAAATAAACGACGATGATTAAAACAAGATATTTTAAATAACGCAGATACTTATCCACCCCTGCCGGCAATTCCCAATCTTTTCTAAAGCCCAGCTTCTTTCCTAAAAAACGTAACCATTCTTGCAGGGCTCCGAAAGGACAAAAATATCCACAAAACACTCGACCAAAAAATAAAGTGGCCACTAAAAAGATGCCCATTAAAATAAAGGAGCTGGTAAAAATACGTTTCAAAAACTCACCTTTAAAAATTAAAGTAAAAAAACTCTCCACCGCTCCAAATGGACAATAGGCGTCAACGGGAGCAGCTTTTTCAATGCCCAATTTTTGATGGATGATGGCTAGAGTAAAAACAGTAACGACAATAGAGAGTTGAACAAAAAACCTTAAAGAGAATTTAAACGGCATTTTTTTCATAAAAATAAAAAAGATTACAACTTATTTATAAATCTAGGAATACTCTTTTATCATAGCAAAAAAGGGGCGAAAACTACAGTAAGCCCCCTAAGCCTCAAACTCACAGATTAGGGGTAAGTGGTCGGAGACATCCACGTCTGGGCAAGAAGATTTAAGCACCTTGATGTCCGGGCTGGCAAAGATAAAGTCCACGGCAAAGTCAGCAAACTTCGGATTCTGCTTCTGGCGGAGATTGAAAGTGCTAGAAAGTCGCCCGGAAAAAACATTAACGAGTTGAGCTTCAATATTGGCAATCGTTTTGGTGCCGGGGACAACATTTAAATCCCCACCTAAAATCACTCTTTCTCGACCCTTAACTTGTTTAACGATAGTTTGGCTCATCTGCAGTCGACGCTCACTGTCTTCATCATTGCAAGCCCAGATACCCTGAGTATTGAAAATCTGATAGCTCTGATTATCAATCAACACCGAAGCCCGCTGGAGATTACGGGGGCTAAGAGTATGATCAGCACTCACATCCTCATAGTGAGGCACACTAGTAAAAGGCTGATCAAAAAAGATGGTCTCCGTTTCTTGAAAAGGAAAGCGAGACAAGATGGCGTTACCAAATTCCACGCCCGCCCCCGGAAAGAAGCCGGCCGGAGAAAAAAAGACGAAAGGCAGAGATAGAGCCTTCTGAATAAGAGCTAAGGAACGGAAGCGCTCTTCTAAAGCTAAATCAGTACCGCTATAGGCTTCCTGTAAAATTAAAATATCCGGCTCTTCCTGCCGGAGAAAGTCGAGGATATTGGGCAATAATTTGCCGCCCAACCAGAGATTGAGGGAAACTAATTTGAAAGACATAAAAGGATAATTATAAAATCCATACTAGCAGATATGAGCTAAATTGACAAAAATAAAAATATTTGTGATATTATAAAGCTCACTAAAGACGCACCTTCAAAAACAGCAAGAACAATGAAAAAAAGAATCTTAGTCTTTGCTTCCGGCGATAAGATCGGCGGGGGCTCTGGTTTCCAGGAAATGGTCGAAAGATCAAGAACAAAGCCGGCAATCTTAGATGCCGAAATTGTGGCCGTAGTCTGCAATTATGAACACGGCGGTGTTTGGGAAAGAGCTCATCAGCTCGAAGTACCCTTCATCTACTTCCCCGGCCCCTATACGGCTGAAACCTACCAAAAAATCTTTGAAGAAAGTAAGGCCGACTACGTAATGTGCTCAGGCTGGAAAAAAAAGGTTTTCGGTTTAAAGGAAAATTTAACCATTAATATTCATCCCGGTCCCTTGCCCCGCTTCGGTGGTAAAGGCATGTACGGACGCAATGTCCACGAAGCCGTAATCAAAGCCTATCGCCGGGGAGAAATCCAACAGAGTGCCGTTTGCATCCACTTCGTTAACCCAGATTATGATAAAGGGGCGGGCATCGTGCAGATACCGGTTACCATCAGGCACAATGACAGCGCCGAGACTTTAGCGGAGAGAGTGCTGAAGGTAGAGCATATCTACCAGAGCATCATCTTAAACGAAATCGTGCACAGAAGAATTATCCTCAACAAGTTGGGAAACGTTCTCTTTGAAAACGAAGAACTCTTCCGCTTCGCCTTCACTAACGAATAGCAAAGATTAAGATTCAAAAAGGCAGTAATACACTGCCTTTTTGTTTTGGCTGATTTTTATGATAATTGACAAAGATAAAAATATTTGTGATATTATAATTCCAGTAAATAGCACCTTCTAAACTTAATATTATCATGAAAAAAAGAATCCTGATTTTTAGCGCCGATACTAAAATCGGCAGTGAATGCTTTGAAAGCATCGTTGAGGCCACCAAAACTAATCCGCCGGTATTAAAAGCGGAAATTGGCGGCATTGTCTCTGCCACGGCTAACGGCTGTATCCAGAAAAAGGCCGAACGCCTAAAAATACCCTTTATCTACTTCCCCGGCCCCTATACGGCTGAAAGCTACCAACAAATTTTTGAAGACAGCCAGGCCAACTACGCTATTTCCACAGGCTGGACCAAAAAGATTATCGGTATTGAAGACAACCTTGCCATCAACACCACCCTCGGGCCGCTGCCTGATTGCGCCGGCCAATATGGCAAAAAAATGCAAAGAAACATCATCACCATGTGGCGCCAGAAAAAAATCAAACAGAGCGCCATCTCTATTCACTTTATTAACAAGGACTACAACAAGGGGGCGGGTATTATCCAAATCCCAGTATCCATCAGACCAGATGACACTGAAGACACGCTGCTGATAAGAGCAGCTAAAACCTCCCATTACTATCAAATTGCGGTCATGAACGAAATCATAAAAGGCCGGATTTATTTAGTGAATGAACATCACACCTTCATCCACAATAAAGAATTAGGACGGTTCGCTTTTCATGGATAAAAGAACTAAAACAAAGAAAAAAGGCAGCCACAGGACTGCCTTTTTACTTTGTCTATTTATAGAAAATCAATTTAAGATTTTTATAATCCCTTGATCAGCATCAACTTCCACCTCGTCACCGTCTTTTAAGACCTTAGTAGCAATCTTGGTGCCAATAATACAGGGGGTGCTTATTTCCCTCGCCACTACCGCCGCATGGCACAAGAGCCCGCCGATATCAGTTACAATTGCCCTAGCATTTTTCATTAAAAACAAAAAATCGGGAGTGGTCATGGTCGATACCAAAATATTTCCTTTTTTAAACTTATCAAAATCTTTTAAAGAGGCGATAATACTCACCTTGCCGCGAACACATCCTGGGAAAGCCGTGGTACCTTTAATTTCGGCTTGACCGCGACCAGGTGTCGGAGCAAACAAGTCGGCTATTTTTTTAATTAACTTTCTATCAGTAATAAAATGAGCCAAATTATTATGCCGCATTAATAACCAATTACTTTTAATCGCTTTATAGCCCCCTTCTTTTTTTAACATGCCACCAATAACATCAGCGGGTGCCTGCAGCATCATCTCATATGTTATTCCAATCTTTTTACACACTTTCTTTAATAAAGGATAGTGTAAATAAGTACACTTAGAAAAATATTCAGAGCTAGCCTGCTTAGTATAGCCCATCAGGGCGAATAACTTTAAAAACTCTTTGATCTCTTGAGGTAATTTATTATATTCTGACTTTCTGGCACCAGTGCTTTTCGAAATATCTTTTAAATCCTGTATAGTGACCGGGGTAACAATAAAATTAGCGGTTTTAATCCAGGCATATTCACTCCTGATATCTTTAAGGCTGGATGAATGATGTAATTTTTTCTCTAAGGCAAATAAAGGTGTCTTTATTTTAGGCACCGCCTGCATATATCTCACACTTTCTTCCTTAGAAAATCTTTCCTTCCAAACCAATTCAAAGGCCTCGTTAATAAATACCGCCACCACCCACAGAGACATAATTCTTTTAGCTCTGACTAAAAACTGCTCATAGGCATTTACCAAATTAGTATCAGTTACCACCCGAGAATTATCCTCTAATATCTTTTTCACTTTCTTATTCCAACTATTCCAAAAATCAATATTATTAGCCACAATCCATCTTTTCATTTTCTGTGTCTCTTTATCATTAACAATAACATAGCCGTTATTAAAAAATACGATCGCGTCCTCTTTAATTGGCACCCGCAGAGTATTAAACAATTCCTCATCAAACCAGTCAATCCAAAAAGACGCAGAAAAAATATCCTGAGGCCAAAAACCTAAAAAATACCAATCTTTTTTATTTATTTTTAGCAAGGCTTCTTTGGCGTTCATAGATTTAGACCAACATGAATAAAGAGATTATAAAAGATAATTTGAATTAGCTCTGGATGCTACCAGCAAGTATTTACCTCTGCACCAATCTTATCCATTAAATATTCCTCAACTTCATAAATTCCACCGATTCTGTCTATCAAACCATTATCTAAAGCCATTTGCGCGGGCATTGAGGCTCCATCCGCTAAAGCTCTTACTTTATTTATATCTAAGTTGCGATCATTAGCAACAGTTTTAATAAAGTTTTCATTAACAATATTTATATCTCTCATTAATAAAGCTCTTTCCTCCTCCGTTAACTCTTTATTAGGATTAGTATAATCTTTAAATTTACCAGTACTTAATGAGTTATAGGTTAGACCATCCTCATTGTTCTTGGCGGAATTATCTAAATAGGACATGGTTACACCAATACTACCAATATCTGAAGAAGGAGAAGCAAAAATAATATCACCCCCAACAGCGGACCAATAAGCAGCCGAGTTAGCGGCTGAGCGCACCATCACCACGACCGGCTTAGTAACTTTGTGAAGGGCTTTATTAACTTCTTCAGCGGCAACAGGTGTTCCTCCGTAAGAATCAACTTCTAAAATAACGGCTTTAATAGCATCATCCGATTCCGCCTCATTGAGGGCATAAATTATATATTCGGAAGCGGTCTCATCAATTAATGACAGGCCTTCTGTATTTTCGTTCTCAGGAACAATATAAGTAACTAAATCACCATGCAATTCAATACCGCTCACATTGCAAATATCTTCATCCATATTACTTTCGTCTAAAATTTCCTCATCCGAATATTCTTCGTCGGTAGACCAGTAACCGACACCAAACTGATATTCATATTCATCCTTAACAATAATGAAAGCTCCTAAAAAAATAATCAGAAAGGCTAGGCCTCTGATTACTTTTTTAAATGACAGCTTCTTCCATTTTTTTGGATTAAACCTTGAATAATTAATCTTAAATTTAGCAACTTTAAAAAATAATATCTTTTTTATAAGATTGTTCATAAGATTATTATAAAAATGTTATCATACTCATAATCCCATAATTTTGCTAAAAAGTCAAAAAAAGCCCAATAATTAGGCTTTTTTACGACTTTATTTACTTATGCTTCGCTTATTGTCAATTTACTAAAAAAGACCCATCTCTGGGTCTTTTTTAGTAATTCTATATTGCACGGGATGAGGGAATCGAACCCCCGCCGATTGATTTGGAATCAAGCATGCTGCCACTACACCAATCCCGCAATTCTTAGCTCAATCTTCCCCCAAGTAAGCGAGAAGAAAAGCTCTTTTAGTATTCTACTATCTCTCTTCTAAATTGACAAGCTAGGCGCTCCTAAAGCATAAACCCTCCGCTGCGGAGGGTCTAGCAAGCACCTTTTTGCCATTTTCAAGCTACTCCTCCCGATCAAAACCTTCTTTCTTAATCTGCATCTCTTGGCCACAGCAAATAATCTTGCCCCCACCATCTTTCACAAATTTCACTTCATTACCGCAGATGCGGCAATAGTAATTTCGGTCGACACGATCACTCATATGTTTATTAATAAGTTTCTACAAAGACCTCAAAATGAGCTTGAGGATGCTGGCAGGAAGGACATTTCTCCGGCGCTTCTGTGCCCTCATGGATATAGCCGCAATTATTACACTTCCAACGCTTCACTTCTGTCTTCTTGAACACTTCCCCTTTTTCCATATTCTCCTGTAGTTTCTGGTAGCGGGCGGCGTGAGCTTGTTCGGCCTTAGCCACATTACGGAAAAGCATCGCAATTTCATGATGGCCTTCAGCCGTTGCTTCCTCGGCCATGCGCGGATACATCTCCGAATGCTCATAGGTCTCGCCTTTGACCGCCTCCATCAAGTTTTTAATGGTGTCTTCGCTGATAAGTTCCAATTGCTTAGCCCAGAGCTTAGCGTGCTCCTTTTCATTTAAAGCACTTTCTTCAAAGATATTGGCAATCTGGACATAGCCAGCTTTACGGGCAACAGAGGCAAAATAGTCATACTTATTGCGGGCCATGGATTCACCGGCAAAAGCTTCTGCTAAATTCTTCTTAGTTTTTTCTCCCAACATATAATTATATTGATTATCTATAGACCCGAGCGGCGCCCAAAGTTCTTTAAGGTCGCTTTATGTCTTTTCTTCTCTGCCACCGCCTCTTCTTCCCTTTCTTCCTTCACTTTCTTCTCGGCCAACTTGATTTCCCGACTATCGGTAGAACAACCGCCGTCTAAAGACTCACAGAACTCCAACTCATAGATATGGAAGATGGTAACAGCGATAGCGACGACTAAAGGACCAAGGACCACTCCCCAGAAACCGAAAAGGGCAATACCGCCTAGGATGGAAAAGACAACGAAGATGGGATTGACCTGCGCCTTACCTTTAATCATATAGGCCCGGATGATGTTATCAACATTGCCAATAATCACCGCTCCCCACAGGAGCACGAAGACTCCCTGCCAAATTTTACCCACCATCAAATAATATAGTCCGACCGGGACATAGAAAATCATGGAACCGAGATAGGGTAGGAGGGAAAGCAAAGCCACCACCACGCCGGCTAAGAAAGCGGGAAAGCCAACAATAGCAAAACCAATCGCCCCAATCACACCTTGAGCACCAGCAGTGACAAAGGTGGAAAGAATGGTGGTATAGCTAACGGTGCGGAACTTCTGGAAAATTTCTCGGTCATAGGCATTGGGCAAGGGGGAAAGATACATCAAGCGCTCCATCATCTTCTTACCGTCAACGAAGAAGAAAAACATGGTGACAATAATAATGAATAAGGAAACGACGAAACTAGTCGTGCCCTTCACTAAAATCGTTGCCCCAGACAACAGCCAGTTGCTAGATTTCTTTAAGACATCTAAGAAAACATTCTTGAAAGCCTCGTTGTCATAATACTGAGTGATGTCCATCACCCCAAAGAGTTTATCCGGCAAAGCACTGGGCTGAAGAACGCCGTCAACACTGTGGTCGTTAAAGAAATTAACTGCCTGGGCATAGGCGTCAACCGACTGCTGACCGGCGTAGATAACTAGACGCACGGTCGGGATGATAATAATCAGCACCAAAAAAAGACACATTAAAAGAGCGGCCAGGTTCTGGCGCCCTTTTAAGAATTTGGTCAGTTTAAGATAAGGAGTGTAGAAGATGGAAACCAAGATGGCCGCCACCAAAATATCCGTGAGGAAGGGTTTGAAAACAAAATAACAACCGATAATCACTAATCCAATAAGCAGGATTAGGAAAGGCTTGGTCAGGCTTTTAGTCATAATTGCATGGGGTGGCCGTGACAAGCGGCCGATTAAAAACTAAAGCTTATAAAAACCGGACCGCAAAGGCGGCCGGTATAATTTATTTCGTTTCTTTATGGAGAGTATGCTTCTTGCAGGTGTTGCAATACTTCTTCATTTCCAACCTTTCCTTCAAGACTTTCTTATTCTTGTGAGAAAAATAGTTGACGGTTTTGCACTCAGTGCATTCCAACTTGATCATGTTGTCCTGGGACATAAAAATCACAAACGACCAAGACGCGATTCCCTAAAAGCTTGAACACGCGCCAGTCGTACAATTTTACAAATTTATTACTCTAATACAATAAATAAAAATCAGACAAAAGTCAAATATTACGGCTAAGATTTCCTATTTTTGACAATGTTGGCAATAATGGGTGCCTCTGCCCGCCACTTTCATTTTCTGTAAAGGCTGGCCGCACCGAGGGCAGGCCTGCCCGTGACGCTGATAAACCTGCAAATAATCAACAAAATTACCTTTCTTGCCCTGACCATCCACAAAATTACGGAAAGTCGTACCCCGCGCCTTGATAGCGCGCTTAATCACATCGACAATAGCACTGTGTAGGGCTTTAATCGCCGCTAGCTTCAAATCTCGAGCTAATCGCCGCGGGTCAATGCCGGCCATAAACAAGGCTTCATCGGCATAGATATTACCCAAGCCAGCAATTAGTTTCTGATTCAAAATTACGGCCTTCACCGGGGCTGAGCGCTTAGTAAAAATATGCTGCAGCCAAGCCGGACTAAATTCTTTGTCCATTGGCTCCGGTCCGTAGTTGTTGGTGAGAATGCGCGCTAATTCTTCCCCGGAACAAAGTTTGATATAACCAAACTTACGCATATCATTAAAGAACAAAGAAGCACCGTTATCAAAGGTAAAATAAGCCCGGGTAAACTTATTCGGCAATTCTCCGCCCACCGAAGCAGCAAAAGACTGATTAGAAAGACTATGTCCACCGGCCACGGCGGTCTGGCCGCTACTAAAAATCAATTGACCAGTCATCTTTAAATGGAAAAGCAGGTGCTGACCAGACTGATCTAAATCTAAAATTAAAAGCTTGCCCCTTCTCCTGACCGCAATAATTGCCCTGCCCTTTAAAGCCTTAGCTAAAAAAGCCGCTCCCGGAGCGACATTCTTGAAGTCAATAATTTTAAGGCTGAGGAAACGAGCACCGACTAGATATTTACTCAAATCCCGGCGGACCGTCTCCACTTCCGGTAATTCTGGCATATTAGAGAATGGCCACTAGCATGATGATTATTACCAAAGACGCGAGTTCAATGGCAAATATTTTCGTCAGGCTCCAGCCAATTTTATCAGGGTCAATTAAAGGCATATGCAGATATTGTAGCAAGAAAAAAGAGAAAAATAAAGCTCCCGCTAAAGGGAGCTTTAATAAAAAACAGGGGGAAGGAAAAGAATTTTAGGGCAGGAGATTGGAGACCGGACAATTATTTTCAGTAGCGGTGCCCATCAAGCAAGGAGAAGCGGACTGAGAAGCCGCCGGTGCGCCTAGACAAGGAGATTTGACGGAAGCATTCAGCGCGCAAGGAGAAAAGGAGGCGGGAGTGGCTGCAGCTTTACCTTTAAGGAAGAAGGCGCCGGTGACTGTTAGCCAAATGATAAAAATCACAAAAGCTAAGGCAATGATAATCTGGACAGCACTAATATTTTGAATCTCTTCTTTCTTCAAAACTTCACAGACACCACCTGGGCAAAGCTGCGCCTTTTCTTTATTAAAAAGATTATAGATTTTACAGCCGACACAAATACCGAAGGCGCTTTCGAAAAATAAAAGAAAAAGACAAATTAAACAAACTAAACAAGTTAAAGCTCCCGATAAACCGCTAACCACGGTCGTAAAAAACATAAAGAGGGCCAAAATTAATCCCAAAATCCAAGCAAAACGTTTCTGCGGAGCACCAACATATTCCGGCTTTTGCTTAGACACCGCCATCCGCCCTAAAATTAAACTCGGGGCATATTTAGGGTTGATAAAAATCCGGACGATAAAATCAAGGACAAAGGCAATAATGAAAAGCTTAATCACATAAAAATTACCTATTAACAAAACATTCATTAAGGAAATCATGGCAAAGAAAAACAAGATACCGGCTCCGGCTCGTAATTCCCTTTCATTGAGAACTCGCACGGAAAACTCGGCTTTCTGCTCACCAAAGTAAAAGATATTTTTCATAAAAATTATTAGTTAATAAGAGTCATTATATAATAATTACCTCAAAACTCAAAGCTCTAAAAAATCCTTCTAAAAAGAAGGATTTTAATGGTGGGCCGGGAAGGATTCGAACCTTCGAAGGCGTGAGCCAACAGATTTACAGTCTGTCCCGTTTGACCGCTTCGGTACCGACCCCTTTAAAACAAAGCGCCTGAGTCCAGGCTGTTTTCATTATATAAAATTTTCAATAATTGTCAAACAAAACCGCGTGAAGCCAGATAGCGCCACGCGGCTGGAAAAATAGAAGATTTTAGCTAAGCGCCGACGCCTTGAATGACGAAACGAATGATACCGTAGGCGGAAAAGATGATAACCAGACCGATAGCCGCCCAAATCAAGATGTCCTTACCTTTCTTAACCTGATCAGAGGAACCGGAAGAGGTCATCCAAATCAAACCGCCATAGACAAACATTACTAAAGCCAGTGAACCAACCACCCCTAAGATGCTATTAATCACCCGGCCGATTAAGAGCTGAGGACTGTCAACATTAAGAGGATTGGTGATGTTGATGGGTTCCGTGCCATTAACGGCATTACCCTGATTACCGCCGCCATTAACGGCGTTACCGGACTGGGCCAAGGCAACACTAAAGCTAAACAAGAATGCCAAAAAAGCAAAGGCTAGAATTTTTTTCATAGAAATAAAAGAAATTATATTTACATTATAGCAATTTTTAGGAAAATAAAAAAGAGGCTTACTTGAGCAAGCCTCTTTTTTAAAAGATCAAACTATCATCGTACTGTCACCCGTACCAATTGGTTTGGTTTGGTGGCGACAATATTCATCGCAGGGTGTTCTACATCCGGTAAGACACCGGTAGCACTGCCATGGAAAGGTTTGGAATTACCGAAAAGATAAATATCATATCCATAATTCCCAGAAGATATCTGGTATGGATAAGTACGACCTTCGGGAAACTGGAAAAATCCGGTTTCATCACCAATGTTTTCCAAGAGGAAAGTGTGGGTACCGACGCCCAGGGTAGGGATGTCAGCAACGTTCTGAAGTTCTGATGATTTCTCATCATCTGGTTTATTACTCTCATACTTTGTGTATCCACTCAACATGAAGTAGACAAACAAAGCGAGAATAAACAGAACTACGGCAGCAGGGATACCCTTATGCTTTGATTTGGTCGCAGCGGAAAACCCCCAGAGAAATAATAACGATATTACCAGGGCCCAAATTTCTTTGGCCCACCATGCAATACCGTCAGGAATAACGCTCCTGATAACAAGATAGACCACTAAAGCGATTACCATAGCCACGAGAGCCATGAGGTAGTCGGAAAAAAATTTTCCGAACTTTTGACCAGCAGTCATTTTAGGTTCGTCATCTGGATCAGGGGCGTTCGGGTTCGGGGTGGTCGGAGGTGTTTGACTTGAGGTAACAATAATTTTTGCCATTTTTCTTTTGCTTTTTTTACGGGTTAGGAGTGTTGTTTGTGTTAAATCCGGCACCAAAAGCGGCACCATTAGCGGCCATTGATTGGCCTTCGGTCCAGATTACCTGCTTAGCATTTTTCAAGGCTTCAGCTTTGGTAATTTGGATCACATACGCGGTCGCGGCTTCGGCAGTCATACCATTTTTAGTCACCAGTTCGGATATCCTTTTGGCCATCGCCTCGGAAATTTTATCCATTCCCTGGGCTTCACCGGTAGAAACAAGCACCTGCGCGGCACGAGTAGCTTCAGCCTTAATCAGAGTCTTCTTGGCTTGCTTCTTTTCGACCTCGATTTCGAGTTTGGCCACTTCAATATCAGTGGCAGCTTTTTGCTTGCGCTGGCGCTGCTCAATAATAGCGGCGGGCAGTGCAATATCGGTCACAGTAAAGGCCAGAAGTCTGATCCCCCAATTCCACAACATCATGTAGATGTGCGAAGTGGCTAAAGGTGGAACAGGAACTCCAGGAACCGGCTTGGTCATTGAAGCAATAACTTCAAGATTGAAATTATTCTTCAACTCATTAGCTTCTTCAATGTTATATTGCGCTAAAAATGAACGCAAGGTACCATCGCCCTGCTCCTCAATCATTCTCATGACATTAGGAGTTTCGTAAGCAGCCTTGTAAGAATCAAAAACTTCAAAAAACATGAAGGCTTTTACCGGGGCAGAGCCGTCCTGGAAATCAACGACACCGCCACCTAAAGCGGAGTTGTCTCCGAGAGAAAGGCCCATTGCCTGTTCTCCCATAAAGACTTCGTGGTCAAGCTTACTCATCCACCTAATCCGGAAATTTAATCCCGCCTTGGATGTTTTCCAGTACTTCTTAAAAAAAGAAATCTGAAACTCCCAATTTTCGGGGACAGTGTAAGGCTTAATCAGAATCAACATCGCTAAAAGCAATATTGAAACAAAGACCAAAAGAATTATCAATAATACTTGCATTTTTACATCCCTGGCTTACTTCTATTCTCGTCCGAGGGTCTCGTTTTTATGGTTAGTTATTTGTGAATTGTCAAAGATCCGGCTAATAGTTAGGCTTACTCACCCTATCTTATTAGACCCCTAATTATATCATATTTTTGAGATTATGTCAATTATAGCCTAGGGATGGGACTCAAATTTAGCAGTTAAATATACTAATATTAGAAAAAATAGCCCCTAAAACTGACCTTGACATAATAAAATATTTGTTTTATAATAAGGCAAAATTCAATGTTTCATTAAAAATTAATCAGATGCCAAGTAAAATGAAAGTGCAGAACGCACACAGGATTAGAGCTAAACATGAGAAAGAGGAAGAAAAAAAAATTCCCATGCTCGTGTTCGGACTAATGGATGAAATAAATGTTCGCATCAGCGAATTTGACGGCGCCGGCCCTATCCACCGAATGGTTATGAGTGAAGTAGGCGCCATCGGTTGGTTAGCCTATAACATCTGCCACCTCAATGGTCGCGGCAAAGAATTTGACCGCACTATTTTGGGAGCAAAGTTTTTACTTCTCCACGTTGAGGATAAATCCTCAATTAATGCCGAAACGATAGCTGCTCTTAATGACCAAATTGGTCACTGTAAACGGGCAAACCAAAAACTAAAAATTTTTGCCACCCCTAAAGTCCCAATTAAAGGATACGAGGTTACCAGGATCAAAGATGTTGAAGAGATATCCCAATACCTTTAGCCATGGAAAAACAGATAAAAGTTTTATTCTGGCACGGACATTTTTCCGAAGGCTATACCAAGGATGATCATTTTGGCCCCACAGGCACAATCCATCAACAATTGGAAAAAAGGAGTAAAAAACTTCTAGACTGGAGCCTACTCGGCGGATTTATTCATGAGGGCAGAGATGATTTCTTCGTCGCTGCCCAAACTGCCAATATCCTCTTTGCCCTGCCGGCGAATATGGATTATGATAACGAAAAAATGCACTGGGATGTAGCCGAAGACCTTATGCTGGAAATCGTTAAAAAAATAAGAAGAAGTAATAAAAAAATAAAAATCTTCTTCATCGAGGAACCTCATCACGCGAATGAAAAATTTGCCAAATACGGTGAGTTTGTTCTCGACCTCCACGACCCCATGATTGCTGACTACATCAAGTCACTTTAATTACTATCAATCGTACCTTCAAAAAAAGACCTCGCTGCTCCATGCAACGAGGACTTTTTTTATTCTGGAGCCGTTTTCGGGATTTGAACCCGAGACCTTCTCCTTACCATGGAGATGCTCTACCAACTGAGCTAAAACGGCACTTCCCTTTCTACTCTTCTAGGGAATCAATTTTCGACTTCCATTCCGGCAATTTATTATTCTCCGGATTAGCAGCCGCTAATTTTTCCCAAGACTCTAGGGCTAATTTTTTATCTTTTCTCATTATACTTAAATCTAAAATTAAATCAAGGTAGCGCGGATTATTCGGCTCGGCGTCAAGAGCTTGGCGGGTATATTCCAAAGCCTCATCCATTAATTCCAACTCGTAGCAAACCCAGGCTAAAGAGAAATGAATCTCCGCAATCACAATGCCTTCCAGCATCTCCGGATCGCGCCGTAATTGCTGAGCCAGCTTTAAAGCGTGCTCCAAGGTTTCCTTAGCCTCCTGAAAACTTTTCCGCAAACGATAACTTTCGCCTAGATCTAAAAAAGCACTGAGGCGCTTCGCGTCCAAACTAATAATTTCAATTAAATGTTTCTCCGCTACTTCATAATTATCAGCTGACAACGCCGTTTTTGCCTGCTGAAATAGAGTGGCAATCCGTTCTCGCTTCTCATTAAAACTCAGCTTTTTCTGACGGCGCAAATCATCCCGGACTTTGGCTAAGCGCTGATAGTGTCTCTTGAGAAAAGCACTGATGAGACCACCAATGCGCCGGCGCAAACGCGCCGTGTTTAAATTCAAAGAACTAAAATCCCGCTCCAAGCGCTGACGAATAATCTTCTCTTTAAACTTCGCCTCTTTTTCTCCGGGAATATTTTCCACATTTAAAATCGCTAAGGCCGGAAATTTCCGGATAACAATGAAGAGAATAACAATAAGAGAAGCGGCCAGGAGAATCCAAGCGATGATAGTAAGCATAGAAATAAATTAAGCTTTAACAATGCGACTAAAACTGAGGGCATCCAAGCTCGCGCCGCCAACCAGAAAGCCATCAAAACCATCTAGCCCTAAGAAAGTTGTAGCATTATCCGGCTTAACACTACCACCGTATAAAATAGAGGTCCTTTTTAGTCCGGATCGACGACACCATTCGGTAATGACCGCCTTGATGCGCCCTGCTTTTTCCATATCACAATTCAAACCGGTGCCAATTGCCCAAACAGGCTCATAAGCAATAACCAGGGAACGTAATTCGGCGGCTGATAAAGATTGCAGGGCACCTTTCAATTGTGACTTAACAATACTGGCCGCTTTCCCCTGTTTTCTTTCTGTCGCATTCTCACCCACACACAAAACCGGAATCATCTTCTGTGCTAACACCATCTTAATCTTAGCTGCTAAAAGTTTATCACTCTCTTGCAAATAAGAACGACGTTCGCTGTGACCGATAATAACATACTTAACACCCAGAGCCGCTAAATCAGAGGCTGCTACTTCCCCCGTATAGGCACCGTGCTCATAGGCAGCCGCATCTTGAGCTCCTAAAATCAGAGAACTAGACTTAATTTTTTTTGCTACCAGGGGCAAACTCAGAAAATCAGGACAGACCACGGCTTTGCCTTTAAAATTCTTAAGCAAGCGCCCTAAGGCGCCAGCTAATTTCCCGGCTGCTTCCGGAGATAGTTGCATTTTCCAGTTGGCAATAAAGATTTTATCAGGCATATATAATCTATTTAATAAATCGAAATTTAAGCCTATTGTTGACTAACCCACTGATAAGTCCGACGCACCCCTTCTTCAAAACTGACTTGTGGCTGCCAATTCAAAGTTTCTAGCGCCCGTCGATTAGACAAAACGCTGCGACGCTGTTCCCCTAATTTTGCCGGTGCCCGTTCCAATTTCAATTTTTTACCCGCCGCCTCTTCAATCGCCGCAATCATCCGCCATAAATCTGATTCTTCCCCAGTGCTGATATTAATTTCTCCCCGGCAATCAATCGCATTAGCGGCGATTAAAGCCGCCACGACGTCATCAACGTAGACAAAGTCGCGTGTCTGCTTGCCGTCACCGTAGAGAATACAGGTCTTGTCATGTGCCATGGCTTCGGTAAAAATCGCAATCACGCCCGCCTCCCCGCCTTTATACTGCCGCGGACCGTAGACGTTAGCAAAGCGTAAAACCGTATAATTCAAACCGTAAACTTGAGAGTAATAATTTAAATATTTTTCCAAAGCCAGCTTGTTGATGCCATAGGGAGATAAAGGATAGGTCGGGGCATACTCGCTGGTGGGAATTTCTTCACTATCACCATAAATGGCGCCGCCGGTAGAAGCAAAGATTACTTTCTTCACCCCGCTGATGCGAGCCGCTTCTAAAATATTCAGGCCCCCGACGACATTAACGCGATTATCAAAAACGGGATCAGCTACAGACTTACTCACTTCAATCTGAGCAGCTAGATGATAGACAAAATCAAATTTCGCTTCCTGCAAGCGAGCAGACAGGCTCTCATCTAAAATATCTAACTCCCAGAAATCAGCTGCCTGGTTAAGGTAGTCACGCCGCCCCGAAACAAGGCTATCTAAAACCGTGACCGCGTGTCCCTGGTCAATTAATTTGTCCACTAAGGTGGAGCCGATAAAACCGGCGCCACCGGTAACTAAAATCTTAGACATATAAGAAAATAATAGCGCAAAAGCAAAAAAATGCCAAATCACCGCCCACTTCTCCTTTAACAAAAAACCTCCCGGGGGAGGCTTTAAAGAGAAACAAAGCGGTATTAATTTACCAGCTCTGGGCGTTGATACTGTTGCATTTGCCGACAGGTCGGACAGCCAACATACTGAGTGCTATGGCTAGAGCCACAATTGAAACAGTAACGTTGAGATGTAAGCGCGGTGCGGACAGGACCTGGCGTTACTTTTTGTCTTGTTTTTTTGCTTTGGGGCTTACCAGCCCTAAAGCCATTTAACATTTTACTAGTACCCCGCAGGGCTTTCATGATTGCTTTTCTCGGCATATAAAGGGGTTTAAAAATGAACAATGGTCTTATTCTAAAACAAATAAACATAATTGTCAAGGCTAAAATAAGCCAATTTTCTAGTTGCCTTAACTGAAAAATTTTGTTATAATATAAGAGATAAAAATAGGAGGAAAACTTATAAAATGCAATTCCGCAAACAGGAATTTTTTTCTTTGTATGGCTAAAGATGAACAAAAAAACAGCAATTACGGGGCTGACGCAATCACCGTTTTAGAAGGTTTAGATCCGGTCCGCAAACGTCCGGGCATGTATATCGGCTCCACTTCGGCCGCTGGTTTACATCACCTAATTTGGGAAGTAGTCGATAATTCTATCGACGAAGCCATGGCAGGCTACGCTACGGAAATTTCCGTCAGTCTTCTGCCGGATAGATTAATAGAGGTTATCGACAATGGTCGCGGTATTCCGGTAGAGAAACATAAAGTTACTGGCCTGTCCGCTTTGGAAACCGTGCTCACCAAGCTTCATGCTGGTGGCAAATTCGGTGGCACGGGCTATAAAGTCTCGGGCGGTCTCCACGGCGTCGGTGTTTCCGTGGTTAATGCTTTAAGTGAATACTTAAAAGCCGAAGTGCGCCGTGACGGCAAACTCTGGCGCCAAGAATATAAAATTGGTAATCCCCAAGGAAATGTAAAAAATGTCGGTCCCGCCACCGGCACTGGTACTACAATTACCTTCAAACCGGACGCTAGCATCTTCACTGAGTTGGAATTCAACTGGGGTAAGATTTTAGACCGCCTGCGCCAACAATCATACCTAACTAAAGGTATTACCTTGAACGTTTTAGATAAGCGCGAAGGCCACCGCGAAAAACACTACCGCTTCCATTTTGAAGGGGGAGTGAAATCATACATCAAATCCCTGCACCGTGGCAAAACGGTTAAAAACGAAACAGTTTTCTATGTTGATAAAGAAGTCAACGGCTGTCGCGTCGAAGTCGCCTTGCAGTATAACGACGAATATAATGAAACCGTGCTCGCTTTTGCCAACAACATTCATAATCCCGAAGGCGGCACTCATATGGTCGGCTTCCGCAGTGCCCTCACCCGTACTCTCAATAACTACGGCCGCAGTAAGAACCTCCTTAAAGAAAAACAGGAGAATCTTAGCGGTGAAGATGTCCGCGAAGGCTTAACTGCCATTGTCAGCGTAAAACTCCCTGATCCTCAATTTGAAGGACAGACTAAAGGCAAACTCGGTAATGCGGAAATGAAAGGCTACGTCGAACAGATTATGGGCGACGCTTTCAACACCTTCTTAGAAGAACATCCTAAAGAAGCGGAAGCGATTATTGGCAAGTGTGTACTTTCCGCTCAAGCTCGCTTAGCGGCCCGCACCGCCCGCGCCACCATCTTGCGTAAAGGGGCCCTAGAAGGCATGACCTTGCCGGGAAAACTGGCTGACTGTTCCAGTCGCCACCCCGAAGAATGTGAGCTCTACATCGTTGAGGGCGACTCCGCCGGTGGTAGTGCTAAACAAGGACGCGACCGTAAGTTCCAAGCCATCCTGCCTTTACGTGGTAAGATTTTAAATGTAGAAAGAGCCCGTTTGGATAAGATGTTAGCCAATAACGAAATTAAAAATTTGATTATCGCTCTAGGCGCTAATATCGACGACCAATTTGATTTAGAAAAATTACGCTATCACCGTATTATCATCATGACTGATGCCGACGTTGATGGCGCTCATATCCGCACCCTTTTACTTACCCTCTTTTTCCGACACTTTACCCCCTTAGTGGACAAAGGTCACGTCTATATTGCTCAGCCCCCGCTCTATCAAGTTAAAAAAGGCACTAACGTCGCCTATGCCTATAGCGATGAAGAAAAGCAAAAGATTATCAAAGATTGGGGCGGCTTAACCGAAGAGGCGGAAATCGTTGAAGAAGATGAAGATGGCGAAAGAGAGATTATTGAAAGCAAGGAAGAGGTGGAAGCGGCCAAAGAAGAAGCTAAAGTCAAAGCGGCCACTAAGATTACGATCCAACGTTACAAAGGTTTAGGAGAAATGAACCCAGAACAACTATGGGAAACGACCATGGATCCAGCGCGACGCATCGTTAAACAAGTAACCGTTGAAGATGCCGCTAAAGCTGATCAGATTTTTGACATGCTCATGGGCGACAACGTTGCTCCCCGCAAGAACTTCATTCAAACCCACGCCAAGAAAGTAGAAAATTTAGATATTTAATATGCTTCCTTATTTAATCTATCCCATCATCGCCTTCTCTTTGGCTCAAGGTACGAAGGTGCTGCTCAAAAGTTGGCGTAAAAAAAACTTCCGTTGGCGCGACGTCTTTGCCTATTCCGATATGCCTAGTGGGCACACGGCCACGGTCACTTCCCTAGCGATGATTGTCGGTTTGCGCGAAGGTATTTTTTCGGCCTCCTTTGCTCTTTCCTTTGTCTTTATGACAATTGTCATCACTGACGCCATCGGCCTACGCAACTATCTCGGCCAACACGGCAAAACCTTGAACGTCTTAGTTAAGGATTTAAAGGAAGACGACTTCTTGGATAATTCCTACCCCAAACAACTAGAACATATCGGCCACACCCCCTTGCAAGTAATTATCGGCGGCGCCATCGGTATTAGCGTCAGTCTGCTCGGCTATTTGCTAGGACTATAAGAATAAGAATAAAAAAAGAGACCGGTGGAAAGACCGGTCTTTTTTAAAAAGTCGAAAAACTCAATTTACCTGACGTATTGGTAAGGGGGACCAGAGATTAGACATGTCGTCGACACTGACTCCGCCTACCAGTAATCTTTTTCTATCCTCATTGGGATTTAAACGTCTTACTCCAGGTAAACCTGGAACAACGTTATTCCAAAAATTTTCTAGAGCCTCAAGCTCATGGTCGAGAGGATTCTGTCTCTCTTGCCAAAAACAATTTGCACTCATGTTGACCTCCGTTGTTTAGTTTATGTTTAAATTAACTATTTTTAAATTAAGCTCTCCCCGCTCATGCTAGCAGGTTTCTTTATCCCTAATAAAGATAGGACCGTGGGGGTAAAATCAGCCAAAGAACCAGCCGGAGCTAAAATACTTAAGTCGCCATCCAAAGGATCAGCTAAGCCAATAGTTTTGCCTTGATATTTTTCACCAATTAAGAGAAAAGGAACCGGGTTGGCCGTCGGCTCCCGATCTTCCCAGTCAACCGCTAAATTCCGAGTACGCTCAGCATTACCAAAGGGAGCGGTAATAATCACTAAACCACCGCGGTTAAGAATGGGGGTAATTATTTTGGGCAAAAGTTTATCAATCTGTTGTAAATTATTAACGGTTTCTTTAAAATCACCGCGAGCGGAAGCTTCATGAGCTAAAGGCAGACTAGCAAAAACCATATCCGTCTTATCTGGACGAGAAGCCTCACTAATAGCGCGCGCCACCTCTTTACCCAAAGGCCGCAAAGTCTCTTCAGGAGCAGGAGTACTGAGACAAACATAATCTTCGCCCCCGTACGGAATTTCTTTGTCATTGTTAAAAAAAAGACTTAAACCGGGAAGCTGTTCGCTGGCAACAATTTTGATTTGCCGCAAACCCTGCAGACTTAAAACCTCTGATAAGCAGGTCTCAGCCTTCAAAAAACTTTCGGCATCATCCGGCAAACCGCAGCCTAAAGACCAATAACGGCGACGGTAATCTTTAGTAGCTCCGGATAATAAAGAAACCGGGTACTCACGAATATATTTGAAAAAATTCGGCATCTTGGCCGCACTAACAGCGTTTACTTCAGTCGCCGGGGCAACACCGAAACCATCTAAAAACAAACAGAGCAGAAAAGGCGGCTTTGCGGCCGCCGGCAGATTTTCAGATTGATCACCATCGATGCTCATATTTATTTTCGGCAAGCCGCCATTAAACCAGCAATTTCGGTTAAACGATTATATTTAGAAACTCTTTCCCCGCGTGATAAGGAACCGGCCTTGAGATACTGGGCGCACAAGGCAACGGCTAGATCAACGATGAAGTCATCATTAGTCTCGCCACCGCGATGAGAGATAATTAACTGATAATGCTGGCGCTGAGCTAGTTTCGCACATTCAATCGTCTCCGTCAAGGTGCCAATTTGGTTTGGTTTCAAGACAATAGCATTAGCCGCCTGTTCGGCAATACCTCGGCGCAAGCGCTCAATATTACTAACAAACAAATCATCCCCTGCTAACACCAACTTATCGCCCAAAGAAGCGGTCGCTTCACGCCAAGCGGGCCAATCATCATCAGCCAAACCATCCTCTAAATAGATGATGGGGTACTTCTGTAACCAATCATTATAAAGTCCCACTAGACTCTGAGAACTCAAGCAAGAATTGTCTAAAGAA
Source organism: uncultured Gammaproteobacteria bacterium (assembly GCA_964616855.1). Taxonomy (GTDB): domain Bacteria; phylum Patescibacteriota; class Patescibacteriia; order Patescibacteriales; family UBA12465. Next base: position 598,419 of record CAZTUJ010000001.1, read on the forward strand.
AAAATATACTGCTGAGCACTTTCGTCGTAAAGCTGGGCGGAACCAATATCAAGACCGAGATTAAAATCAACCTGAGGCTGGTAGCCGGCTCTAATAACGGCCGCTAGCATCAGCTCCAAGGCTTTCAAACTAGAATCCATATCAGGAGCGTAGCCGCCCTCTAAACCGGTATCCGTATCATAGCCGGATTCCCTTAAAATTTTACCCAAGGCATGAAAAACTTCAGCGCCAGCCCGCACCATTCTTTCGGCTTTACCTTCACAGGTAGTAGCTAAAAAGGCGTTAGAGTTTTTTTGCGGAACCAATAAAAATTCTTGAAAATCAAGATTGGTATCGGCATGGCGACCACCACTAAACATATTAAAAAGAGGCGTAGGCACACAAGCAGGTGCTGGTAATTTAAAATGATCAATTAAATAGGCATATAACTCCAAGCCAGCACTAGCGGCCCCTGCTCGAGCAACTGCTAAAGAAACGGCATTAATCGTATTAGCACCCAATTGCCTGCGATCGGCAGTGCCATCTAAATCGATCAGTAAGCGGTCAATCTCTTCCTGAGAGGTGGCAGATAAACCCACTAGGCGCGGAGCAATTAACTCATTAATATGATTAGCGGCCAATAAAACGCCTTTGCCTTGATGGCGACGACGATCACCATCACGCAAATCCTGAGCGCCAAAACGGCTGGATTTCAAACCCACCGGCACACTCGCCTTCACTCTCTGACCAGAAGCAAGCGTTAAAGTGACTTCTATCGTCGGATAACCGCGAGCATCTAAGATTTCTCGAGCGCTAAGAGCGGCAATTTTACTATCGCTGATTTTTGGCATATTTTAAGAAATAATTTTTTTTAATCCAGGCATTTTTTCACCACCGAGATAAGAGAGCATCGCCCCTCCGGCGGTAGATACCCAATCAACATATGCTTCCATCTTCGTCATCTTTAAAGCTTCTACTGTTTCTCCACCACCAACCAAACCGAAGGCCCGACCAGTCGAACGAGCGGCAATAACCGCCCCGATTGCTATCGTTCCGTGCTTATAAGCGCCCTCTTCAAATTTACCCAAAGGGCCGTTCCAAACAATCGTCTGGGCTTTTTTTAAATAAGAGCTGAATAAGGCAATACTCTCGGGACCAATATCAAAAATCTTATCGCTTTTTTTAATGGCCGATAAATCTCGGCGCACATTTTTACCATTAAGAGTCTTCACAACTACATCAACCGGTAGAATAATTTTGGGCAGAGCTTTTTTCTTTTTTAAAAAAGAATCAACCAACTTATCAGCACTAGCATCATACAGAGAACGGCCGATTTCAATTCCCTGCCGCCGCCAGAAAGAATTAGCTAAACCACCGCCTAATAAAATCTGACTCGCTCGTGGATATAATTTTTTAATAATCGGCGCCTTGGTGCTAATCTTTGCACCCCCCATCACTACTACCAAGGGCTTAACCGGCTGCATAATCTTCTGGAGATTTTTCAACTCTGCTTCTAATTGCAAACCAGCAAAGGCGGGTAGAAAACGGGTGATGGCACTGACTGAAGCTTGTTCACGATGACAAACAGAAAAAGCATCATTAACATAAACATCTGCTAAGGCCGCTAAGTCACGCGCAAAAGGCAAGGCATTATCTTTCTCTCCCGGATGAAAGCGCAAATTTTCTAAAAAAATAATTTCACCTTTCTCTAAAGAGGCAATGGCCGTATTAACTTTAGGGCCGACTAAAGCGGGCACAAATTTAATTGGTAGTTTTGCCAACTTTTGCAGGCGTCGCGCTAAAGCGCGGGTAGAAAATTCTTTGTCTTCACCTTGAGGATCACCCCAATGACTGATAATAATCAAACGGGCGCCGCGTTCTTGTAAATATTTAATAGTCGGCAAAGCGGCCGCAATCCGATAGTCTTCGCTGATTTTCCCTTTGATAGCGGGAACGTTAAAATCGACTCGGAGTAAAACTTTTAGCCCGCGCCAATTTTTTTTCTGCTTTAGAATCTTTATTTTCATATAATCTCTTATTTACCTGATCCTAAAACTACTTCTGTCTGCAAATTAGTGCCCCCTCGGGAATAACTAACAGTGACACTATCACCAGGGTTATAGGAGGAAAGCAGGAGCGCCAAATCATTCTCCGCATTAATTTCCACGCCGTTAAGACGAGTAATAATATCACCGGCTTTCAAACCGGCTTTATCAGCCGGACCATTTTTTAACACCGCCGGCAGTTCAACATTATTTTGTAGAAGCGCTCCCTTCTCTGGTAATTTTTCATTACCAGCCACTGACGCTAAATTCAAATAATTAACCCCAAATACCGGCCAAGCTAAAGAGCGAGTTTTCAAAAGAGAGCGCCAATAAGCATCAAGCTCCGGAGCCACCAACCACTGTCCCTGCCAATCGAAAGCGCCCACCACTTCTCCGGAAAGGTTGAAAACAAAAGCCGGCGCACTCACCTCCGCATAAGCCAAACTTAGCTCTTGGGGATAAGCATCACTGGAATTAATAGCGGTGGCAACTACTTTTGAGCCTAAAGCATTTAAGAGAAAAGAATCACGCCCCGTTGCCAACAACAAAGACTGTCCGGTCTTAATTTCTACATCAGGTACTAAGCGACGTACATTCAAACTCGAGGCATCCTGGAGATGAAGAAAAACGAAGGCGCCAACCTTCTCAGGAGAAACGAGCACTTTATCAATTTTATATAATTTGCGGCTACTATCGATGACGACATAGTCAGAAATTACTTTTTTAGCCTCCACCTCACTGAGATTCTGCGGCCAAGCAGCCATAATCCAACCATCAGTGGTAGCAGCTAAAGCCTGCGCAAAGGGACGACTTAATTCATAATAAGCATCAGCCCCCTCTTCTTTAACAAAAACACTCAATAAACTGGCTCTTAGATCGCGAATGGTTTCATCTGTTTTAACATCTTGATTAACGACTACTTTTTTCGGATCACGAATAACTAAATTGGAAGCCAGCGCCCCATAGTTACTTAGATTCAATTCGCGGTTAAAAGAGAGCGCCCCACCGTTGCCGGTGTTATAAAGATTAGCAAAGAGAGCACCGGTAATGCCAGCGATTAAACCAAAAGCGGTGGCGGTGAGGATGATGGGTAAATAATTGTTTTTCATAAAGAAGGATTAAAGCCAACGGGCTGTTAATAAAATTACGACCAAGCTAATAGCAGTAAATAAAGCATAATTTTTAATTTTGCGGCCACTGAGATTGTTATTCAAATAAAGACGAGCAAAATTAATAACCGAATAATAAGCCAGCGTACATAAAATGGCAGAAATTAAATAGTTAAGCGGCAAAAGCGTTAACATCATGGCAATCTCTCCGGTTAAAAGAGCCAAGAGGGGCCAAAGATACCAATTTTCCTGCTTTCTCCAAGACTGGGAAAAAGCAATTGCCTGAGTATTAATAAATAAAACCACAATAAACAATAGCAACAAAGGCCAAGGAGACAGACTTAAAAAAGATTGTAAACCGAACATAGAAGTAGCGGCTAAAAAAATAGTCAGCAAGCCGCCATACAAAGAAATCTGTGCCCACTCAGATTGTTCGCCGCCACCAGCCGCTTTCTTAGCAGCTATAAAATAGCGATACAAATGCCAAACCATTAATAAACAAAGGAGCTGTGTCAGCCAAGGTCGAGATAAGAGAGAAAGAAAAAGATAGAAATTACTCAGCAAGAGGGCTGAGGCGGCATAAATAAAAAGGAAGTGCTGAGAGAATTTACGCCCCGCGGCTTCGTAGGCAGCTGGCAACAATAAAGCCACAGAGGCCACAATCAATATCCAGAAAGCATTAGGGTAATAGACAACCAGTTGCCAGCCCAGCCAAAAAAAGACTGGAGCGCTCCAAAATATTAATTTAAGGATTAAGGATATTTTTTTTATTATCATAGGAATATTCTAGAGCTTAGGGCGCTAAAGGCAAGGAAGAAGAAGCATCATTGCCGACACTAGCCCCGGAAGACGAGGCCATCGCTGGGTCAGCGCCTAAAGGATCGAGGACGGGAGTTTCAGCTGGCGGCGGCAAAATCGGTCCAACCGGCAAGGTTGGCTTCGTTTCTTCCACAGGAGCAGCAATTACCTCAGGCTCCTCTTTAACCGGTGTTACTAGCTGATCAAGCTCGGTATCGGGAGTCAGCTTCAAAGAGCGCAACAAACTTAAATCGCTCAAATTATTAACTTTCAGGTACTTGTTGGAAAGAGAATAAAGGGCGTCTTGAATATACAAGGCTCGCTGAACGGAATTATCGTAGCAAGAAGAACCACAGAAATAATCAGAACGCTGATATTTACCGCCGTCAGAGTGATCAATCTGGCCACGCAATTGAAAACGATTATTTTCGATACTAAAAACTAAGGCGCCACTAAAATAACGACGGTAGTTATTGAGCATCGAGGTTAAGGAAACAGGAATAGAGAGTAAATTCTTTTCCTTACTGAATAAAAAAGCTTTATGGTTATAAAGAGCTAAAGAATCGCTCCCCGCTGCGCCAGCGACATAAGTGTCGAGTTCACGCGGATTAGCTGGGTCGCTGACATCAAAAAGAGACAATTTAACTCCGCCTGTTTTAATATTGCCATAGACATCGGTTTGAACGTCTTTGCCTAAACCGATTAAAGTATTCTCATCATAAGGATGAAGATAGTTAGAAAAACCAGGAACCTTCAATTGACCTAACAATTTAGGTGCGGTGGCATTACTGAGATCAATAACGAACAAAGGATCGGTCTGCTTGAAAGTCACCAAATAAGCACGTTTGCCTAAAAAGCGAACAGAATAAATTCTCTCGCCGGGAGCAAGGTTCTCAACAGAACCTAGTAACTTTAACTCCGGAGATAAGACAAAAAGATTAGAATAAGACTCAGAAGCACCTGTCCCCATAGTAAAATTACGGCTCCGGGTAGTAGCTAGACGAAAATTACCGTCTTCATCTTCATCAAAAGAAAATTGATTCAAGGCGGCTCCAGGTACGGAACCATTAGCGCGGTAGCTTGGTTGGCCGCCATTAAGGGCAAACTTATGAATCACAGTTCGCTCTAAATTCTGCTCCTCTTCTTTATATTTATTTTGCAGAGCCTCGGTCACCTTAGCTTCTAAATCAGTCAGCTCGGCCGCGGAACGGGAAGACAAAAAGCTTTCAAAAATTTGCATGAGCTTCTGTCGCTTTTCCTGCTTATTTAAAATATCATTATCAACCGCATCAATCTTAGCCAATCGCTCCTTCTCAGCCGCACTCAACTTATCACTTAAAACCGAGCGCATCACCGTCAAACTCAATTCCTCCGCATCCAAATATTGAGTATAGGCAATGAAAAGATTTTTAGCGGAAACGTAGATATTCTGAGCGTTATTAAGCAGATAGGTTTGAGAAAAAACAGGCGCATCCGGAGTCTTTAAATCTAAAGAATTTAAAGAAACAAAATTATAGGCGTCATAGTCAACATCAAAATAATAAACATCAGGGGCAAAACAACGCTTGCCTTCGGCACAATCCGTACTTAAAATCTTTCCTCCATCAACCAGACGCGGCACCAGAGTTTCTCCGGCCACGTAGTTATTATAATTATTCAAAATTAAATATAAATTACCCGCTACTAAACGGGAGTCACGATAGCTACCTTCAAAATCAAGGGTCCGAATTTGCTTCGGGGCCGCTGGATCACTTAAATCAAAAATATTAACGAAAGTATAGGGAGATTGGCGACGGAAACCCCGATAAACTTCGGAATTCATAATCTGACTATCAGCTCCAATCACTACTAAACGCCCGCCATCCAAATAAATTTCTGAGGGACGAGAACTAAAAGAAATTTTTGCTACCGCCGCCATTTCTGTTCCTGGATAAGCCTTAATGATATGAAGATCATTATAGATGACAGCATAAATATATTTACCATCAGTCTTGATAATATCAGCCTCATCCACTCCTTGCACTTGAACGTTAGTGCGAGAATAGTCGTCGCTAGAAGCGTTAGAATTTTGAGAGCTAATACTTTCCTTCATGGCACCATCAGAGACACTAAGAGCCATATCGATATTCCGCCCGCCAGGGGCCAGAGAATTGCGATAATAGATGGGGCGGGAGGCTGCCTGTTTGTCCAGAAAAGCTTTCAATTCTTCGTAATTAGCAAATTTTTTCATCTGGCCGCTATTACTTCCCTCGGCCACCGGCACTGGCTCCTCCTGAGAAGGAGGGACAATTGGCTCAATTTTTTTCTTCTGCCAAGGCAAAGAACAGGCCCCTAAAAAAACAGCTAGAAGAAGAATAAAAACTAAAAAATATGAATTCCTTTTCATAAATTATAATATTGTTGACAAATCCGTTAAAATTAATGATAACGGGCTTATCAATATATATAATAGTATAAAACTAGGCTTTTAACAAACGAAAAACTAACGAATTAGGACAGGCGTACCGCTTGACACTCTTTGATAAACATAGCTCGCCGCCCCCACGCCCAAACGGATACAACCATGAGAAACCGGAGTGCCTAAATGATTCTCTCCCTCCCGGTAACCATTGGGCCAAACCGGTAATTCGTGGATGCCAATACCGGGACTATTTAAGCCCAACCAATAAGGCATCCATAACTTGTAAGTACGTGACCAAGCTTTTTCAATTTTATTCATCACTTTAAAGTCACCCTTGGGCGTAGGCATGCTGGCCTTACCGCTAGATACCGGAAAACTTTTCCAAACATAGCCATTTAAAAGATAGTCCAGAGTTTGCGGCTTTAAATTAATGCGCAAAGAAATAGCTAGACGTGTACCCCCTTTTTGGAGAGGGTCAAAGCCCTTATCTGCCTCTTCCCCGTCTTTAAAGCCGTCACCATCGGTATCAGCTAAAAGCGGATTGGAACGAAATTTTATTTCCCAAGCTTCACTCAAAGCATCTTTATCAACATCACTATCAATCAATTTAACGGCTTCGGGATTATGCGGGGAAAAGCCATCATTAATTTCCGCAAAATCGCTGAAACCATCGCCGTCAGTATCGGCTTTATTAACATCCGTATAATAAATCAACTGCTCATCCTGATCGGGAACGCCGTCACGATCAGCATCGGGTAAACCATTTGCCCCCGCGATGCCGGCGCTGGCAAAAAAAATAATTAGTGTTAAAAAAATATTCTTCCAAAGCATATAGTTATTGTCGAAAGCTGAATTCACAGCCGCAATACTTCTGTAAGTAGAGACCGTGCTCGCGCGCCCAAGCTAAAGAAGATCGAAAGCCATCCTCAGCTTGAAAATCCTTATCTAAAAATTCCGGACCACCCTCCACACTTAATTCGCGACAAATTGCCCGAATTGACTCGCCGTCTTTATAAGGACTAGCGAGCAAGCTAGTGCTGAAATAGCGGTAATTACCCTGCCTGGCAAAATCATAGGCCGCCTTGATTCGCTCCCGATAACAGAGTTGGCAGCGAGCACCGCGCTCTTCATCCACCTCCCGTCCCCGCACCAAATCACGCCAAGCTTCGTGACGATAAGGGGCGGCAATCAGTTTGACACCAATAATCTTGGCCGCTCTTTTGGCTGCCGCTAAGCGGCGGTCATATTCCGCTAAAGAAGAAAGATTAGGATTATAGAAATACCAAACCACTTGATAATGAGGTAATAATAACTTCCAGGTAGAATAAGCAGCACAAGGCGCACAACAGATATGGAAAAAGAGGCTAGGGCGGCGCTTCCGCTCCCACCAAGAAAAGAAAATAATTAACACCAGCATGATGAACAGTAAGGAGCCTAAAGCTAAGAGCTTACCTCGGCTCTGCAAAAACAAACTACTCAAGCCAAAAGCAGCCGCAAAAAAATAAAAAATGGCCACTGTCTGCCGCGGTGATAGACCTAGGTCTAAGAGGCGGTGATGCAAGTGCTGGCGATCCGCAAAACGAAAAGGATTTTTGCCTTTAAGCAGGCGACGCACGATCGTCCAAATAACATCAAGGATGGGCAAACCCATAATCAACAGAGCAATGGCAATCTTTCCGCCAGAAATAATCGCTAAGACCCCTAAAACATAACCGATAAAAAGAGAGCCTCCTTCTCCCAGAAAAATACGAGCCGGATTGAAGTTAAGAACTAAAAAACCAGCACAAGCGGCCGCAAAAATCCAAGCGGCCATGGCAATATCCGGCTGAAAATATTGGGTGGTCGAAGTGAAAAGAAAAATTACCAAGGCCCCAATTAAACCCAAGCCACTAACTAAGCCGTCAACACCATCAAGCAGTTTAGTCGTATACATCATTCCCAGCAGCCAAAAAATAATCAATAAAGCGCTAAGAATAGTGGGGACTGCAAAAAAACCACCCAAAGGGTTAGATAGCTTCTCAATTCCCACCCCGCCGATAATGGGCGCTAAGGCTGCTAAAATTGGAAAAACGATCTGCCAACGCGGCGCTAAGTTATATTTATCATCCAAAAAGCCACCAATCATTAAAATGAAGGCCCCGGCCAAAAATCCCAACCAATGAGATATTTCTAAATTACCAGCTAAAAGCGAATCGCGAACAATGAATAAACCAATAAAAAAGGCTAGGAAAACGGCTAAGCCTCCTAGCAGTGGCACCGACCGCCCGTGGATTTTGCGCACACCATCCGGACGATCAATCACCCCTAATAGCAAAGCCAAGCGCCGCACCCCTAGAGTTAATAAAAAAGAAAGGGCAAATATTAAAATAAAAAGCGGAAAATTTACAAACATAAGCTAAAGACTAATCTTGACATTAAAACAAATATGGGTTAATATAATAACATTGTTCACTTAAAATAGACTAAAGAATGAAGAAAAAAGCAGAATCCAGGTTGAGGCCATTTTTTCAGGCCGAATTATCAGAAGAAAAATTAGACAAAATGATCCAGGCCCTTAGCCCCACTGATCTCGGCGAGATCAAAAATCTCATTGGGATAAAAATTAAGGAAATGGAAGGCGAGTTCTCGGACTTGCGCAAACGCTTAGAACTGGCGGGATGTCCCTCCAAAATTATGGAGGAACGCCTCAGCGACGGCAAAAAAACAATTGCTACAGTAGTAGCGGTGCAACAAAAATTCAACGATGTTTTCTTGGAAAGGAAACAGAAAAAGCAGGAAATTCTTTCCTAAAAACAACAATTTTACCGATAGAGAAATCCCCGGCCACAAAACCAGGGATTTTTTTTATAAAAAATAACTATAACTCCCTTCCCTTTAAAACGCTGATGTTGGCTTTAGCGTCAATAACCACCGTGTCGCGCCTTTTCAGCTCGCCCGCCAAAATCTTATTGGCAATCTTATCCTCTACTCTATCTTGAAGCAAGCGGCGCAAAGGCCGGGCACCAAATTTCGGATCATAACCAGCTTTAGCTAGCAATTTAACACCATCGCGATCCGCCTTCAAATCTAAGCCTTTATCTGCCAGGCGCTTCTTAATTCCTTTCAGCATCAAAGTGGCAATCTGAAAAATATTATCGGTGCTTAAAGGTTTAAAAACAATAATCCCATCAAAACGATTAATTAATTCCGGGCGCATCACCTTATTCAACTGATTATCAATCAGTTCTTGGCGAATTAAAGCAGTGTCCGTTCCTGCTTTAATCTGCTCCTGAATATAGAGCGCTCCGATATTGGAAGTGGCAATGATAATTGATTCCGTAAAACTAATTGTCCTTCCCTGGCCGTCCGTTAGACGACCATCGTCTAAGAGCTGAAGAAAAAGGTTAAGGATGTCGGGATGGGCTTTTTCAATTTCGTCTAAAAGAATGAGAGAGAAGGGTTTTTTACGAACTGCTTCCGTTAAATAACCGAGCGAACCGTCAATGTCGCCAATCATCTTTCTAATACTATCAACCGACTGGTATTCGCTCATATCCAAGCGCACCATATAATTTTCATCACCAAAATAAACCTGAGAAACGGTTTTGGCTAATTCGGTTTTACCAACACCAGTAGGCCCGAGAAAAAGGAAGCTCGCGATCGGACGCTTAACGTCCTTCATCTCTGCTCTCGCCCGGCGCAGACTGGCGGCCACCGCATTAACCGCTTCTTCCTGCCCAACCATGCGCTGATGAATATTATCTTCCAAAGAAAGGAGCTTATGGCTTTCGTCTTCAGTTAATTTCTGAGCAGGAATACCGGTAAGCTCACTAATAGCGACGGCAATATGTTCCTTGGTGCAAGTGCGATTTTTGGGATTACGACGATTAGCTTTAGCGGCAATAATAACAGCAGCTTGTAATAAAGAGACGGCTTTTTCCGGTAAAAACTTATCGTGAAGATAACGAGAAGACATTAACACTGCCTGCTCAATCGCGCTATAGGTAATAAAAATACGATACTTATTCTCCAACCCCGCCACCTTACTCTCCAACATTTGAATGGCTTGATTAGTTCCCGGTTCCTTAATACCCACCGTCGTCATTACCTCCCCTAAAGCCGTCTTCTCCAAAACGCGGGCATAATTATCCGTACCAATAGTAGAAAGACAGAAGATGATACGGCGGCTTAAAGACTCAGCCAAAACTTCTGATAAATCTAGGCCTTCCCCGCCAGCACTAATACCCACTAAATTTTCAATATTAGCGATATGCAAAATAATATTACCGGCCCGAGAAGCTTCATTAATGCAAGCGAGTAAGCGAGCCTCTGCTTCCGAAGCGGCCCCGCCACTAACCAAACGCGAAACATCAATCTCGACCAAACGCTTATCTTGTAAAAATTTAGGCACGCGCTCCTCTACCATCAACTGGGCAATACCGTTAATCACTACATTCTTACCGGTACCACTAGCGCCAACCAAGAGCACGCCGGCCTGACCGCTTTCCATGATTTCAAAAATAGAATTAATCTCCGCCGACCGGCCGACACATAATTCCAAGCGACCATACTTGGCGGCAGCAGTTAAGTCGTGAGAGAAATGATCAAGCGTCGGGGTGGCAATGGCGGTATAAGCCCGATCCATGCCCCCACCGGGCTTTAGGCCAGCTGATTGACGATAGGCACGGTAGCGAGAAGCTAACTGACGATTAATATGAAACCATTCGCAAACATTATCCAACTTATCAGAGTCCACTTCTAAATCATAAAGAATTTCTGCTAAAACTGTATCCTGATGGTAGCAAAAAGATAAAGCATTTAAAGGCTCCAAGCTGTCCTGACGACGGGCGATTGCATCAGCACCAGCCGCTAATAAAATTTCCCGCAGAGCTTCAGAAAATTCCGGGCGACGATTCTGGGCCTGTGGACCACTTAAATGCCGCTCCAATTTTTTCAGCAAAGCGGTGGCGTCAACGCCTAAACGGACAAAAACATTCTGAATTTGCGGGCTAGTCAACAAAGCTCGGAAAAAATGCATAACGGAAACTTCCGGCTGTTTCAATTTGGCAGCAATCAAAAAAGCACTGGCAAGAACATCGCTCATCTCCTGATTGCAGGCACCGGCAACATTATAGTAAATCGGCTTGCCTTTCACTTCCCCTCGAAAATGGCGATGATTAATTTTCCGACTAGCCACCGAAGCCTCACTGCGCCGATAGAGCAAAAAAAGATCAAGCCAGGCGGAAAGTAAAAATACTAAAACTAAAGGATGTTTATTTTCCCAGAAAAATAAAATCTTCACGGGATTAGCAATCAAAATTTCTTGACTCAAAAGTAACCAAGTTAACAAAGACAAAACGCCGACTAAAGCACCAATAAAAACTAAAATGTCTAAAATACGGTCAACCCGTCTTTGCAACTTATTTAAAGCAATAGCCGAACGACTAAAAGACTTCTGCCAATAGAGAAAACGGCCCTGCCACCAGGCGCCGCGACCGTGCTCTTCATTATTTTCAAATTCTAAAACTGGAGCTTTATCCATATACTAAACTTCTAAAAGTTGAAAAGCGGTAGCAATTAAAATGCCAAAAGGCAAAGCCAACCATACCGCCATCAAAATCAAGCCAACTAAAAGCCAAAAGATTAAAGCTAGTCCGCGGACGATAACCTGGACTAAGCGTACAAAAAAACTAATGAGGCGTCCGGCAAAATCATTTTGCCCATACATCGGTACAAAAATATTTTTCAACCAGACACTAAAACCCAGGGCCTGCTGTTCGCTCCGCCAAAAATAAATTATTTTACCCGCAAAACGGGTAAAGCCAAAGCTATACCACCAGATGGGGAAAAATAAAATATTACCCAAAAAACGAGCACTGACCGCGAAGGCAGAAATTAAAAAATGGGGTCTAGACATATAATCAATTATAGCATTAAAAAGCGGTCGAAGCCAAATAAAAAGCCCCGCAAAACGAAGTTTGCGGGGCTTAAAGAAATATGATTATTTTTCAGAGAAAGTACCAACCGGAATCTTATTTAAATCCTTATTACTAATCCCTAAACCTAAATCCCTCATAATTGCTAAAGCTTCCAGGGGTCGGCCGAGATAGAAGCGACGCTGGGAAATGGGGTCAACATACCAAGCTTCCCCGTTCTGTTGCACCTGAATAAAAATACGACCATTATTTTTCTTAGTAAACGCAAGATCGGTCTTAGGCTTCCCTTTAGACAAAGGATCGTAACCTTTAGCCACTTCTAGATAGTCAGAGTGGCCATCGCCGTCAGTATCGGCTTTTTTCCAATCGGTCCGCAAACCCTTCTCCAGACGATCCGGCAGGCCGTCTTTATCAGTATCAATATCCATCGTCAAACTGCCATCCATAATGCCAACGGGTATGCGCTCCAGATTGGCGGTAACAATACCATCTCCTAAAATACGCATTACTTGAAAAGCGTTGGTCGGACGACCGAGATAATATTTTTTTCCATCCTTAGGATTAATATACCAAGCACGGCCCCGATCTTCTACTTGTAAAACGATGCGGCCGATAACAGCATTAACTAACGCCTGATCAAGCTTAGTAAAGCTCTTTCTGGCATTTTCAATAACATCAACTGCTTCGGGGTCAAAAGGATAGGACGAAGAAGGTGTTTCCGTCTCCGGCACAGTCGGCTCTTCCACCACTGGTACCTCCGGTACTTCTGGCACGACTGTACAAGTCTGGGTCAAAGCTAACTGTTGAGCCGTATTTAAAGTACAAAGCAAGGGCGAACGATTAATAACTAAGCGAGTCTGAAAACCATTAACACAAGTACTCCAAGGGCCATATTCTACTTGAGCACAATAGCTTGTAGAGCCACCCCCGCCGCCGCCACCGCCGCCAGAAGAAACATACCAAGTAAAAGCAACGGAGCTACTAGCACTATTGCCCGCCCGATCAGTAACCGTTAATAAAGCGAGATAAGCACCATTAACCGAACCTGATAAAGCCGGCGTTAAAATAGTAGAGCTGGAAATGGTGAGATTGGCGCCAGAGGGAGCACTTAAAACTGACCAACTATAAGTCAATTCGTTAGCTGCATCAAAATTATCACTGGCAGTGGCCGTCACAGTAGTAGCGGCGCTGATAGTACCAAGATTTGAGCCCAAATCTATCACCGGCGCTGTGGAGTCAATAATAAACAAACCCGAATTAGCAGCATAAGGAGCATCGAGCGAATCATAGGCCGTCACCCTGATCATGTTATTGCTAGAGTTAGTGTTAGCGGCGATAGTCCAAGGGCTACTTGTAGCCGGAGCGGTAATATTACTAATCAGAGGACTCCAAGAAAAACCCGCATCATCAGAATATTCAATCTTATAATGATCGAGATTATCAACATTCGGCGTTGTCCAAATAATATTAACTGTTCCCGCCGGCACATGGTCACCGGTAGTGGGATAAATAATTTCTGGATAAATTGATCCGCCCGACCAATTAAAACTACTCTGCTCAGTAACAGAATTACCAGCCCGGTCAGTGATGGTTAAAGCCATAGTATAGACACCAGCGAGATCGCCAGAAATATTGGGGTTAGCAATGAAAGGGACGGAAAAATATAGGCTGGCGCCCGCAGGGACGCTGACTACCGACCAAGAATAACTTAATTCACCAGCAGTATCAACGTTATCGACAATAACGGGGTCAGGAGAGAAAGCGGCGGTAGTATCGCCAAAATCAGCATCTAGCGTTAAGCTCGGAGCCAAAGAATCAATAATAAAAGCAGAAGACGTTGCCACTCTTTGATTGCCCGCTAGATCGGTGGCCGTTACTCTAATTTTTGCTCCTAAAACGGTATTGACTGAAGGGACGGTCCAATTATAAGAACCCGAATTAGCCACATTAGCCATCACTACCGTATCATCAAAATTACCGCTAGCAGAATACTCTAATAAAATCGGCGTTGCCCCTAAATTTAAATCATCACCACCAGTCCAAGTAATAGTCTTGGTGCTCGCTCCCTGCCAAGGAAGACTCAAAGCATCAGGGTTGCTAACAACAACAGTATTTGGGGGCGTAGAGTCAATAGTAAAAGGCAAGCTAAGAGTAGTAGTAGAATTAGTAGAAACATCAAAAACCGAGAGCTTCAACAACTGACCGCTAGCGTCCACCAAAGGGGTATTCCAAGAAAAAACACTGGTAGTGGAAGCGATGCTGCCGTCTAGTAAATTCCAGTTAGCACCAACATCATCGGAATACCATAAACTAAAATAATCTAAATCATCTTCACCCGAACTCACCCAGCTAACATTATTAGCCACCCCGCCGCGCAGATAGGAATTAACACTCGGATTGGTAAAGTACGGGGTAGCTGGATCGCCAGACCAAGCAAAACTAATGGTGGAGCTAGCACTATTACCGACATCATCAAGGGCTTCGATGCCCACAACATAGGATCCGGTCAAAGTGGCGGAAAAGTAAGGATCAGCCACGTCGTTACCAGGCGCAAAATTAATTGCTCCTGGTCCGGAAATTTTAGTCCATAAAGAGTGAGCGGTTCCAAGAGCATCAACTACAGAGGTTCCGGAATTAGCGGGTGCACTAATCGTCCCCAAATTTGAATTAGTAGTTGTAATAACCGGCGCGGTAGTGTCCCAAGTCAACTGGAAGGAATCGGAACTGCTAGTGAGACCGTTACCGGCTGTCAGAGTGACAGTATAAATGCCATCGGTGTCAGCAGAAATAGTAGTATCTTCGGCATTAGGAGCTCCAAAAGTAATAACACCGGGACCGCTATATGTCCAATCCCAAGAGCTAGCGCCAGTGGTGGTAGCATTCTTGTTTATTTGAACATTAGTGACCACATCATCGCCGACATTAACCGCTAGCGGTGGGGCTTCTTCAGGCCAAATAAAAGTAACAGTATCCGTCGAAACGTAATCAACATTATCTGTGGCTGTTAAAAGAACAACGTAGGTACCGACTGTATCGGCAGAAAATTCTGGATTAGCGATAGTACTACTGGAGTTAAAAATAACGTTACCGGGTCCAGATTGTTTAGTCCACTCCATTGAAGCTAATCCTGAATAATCATCAGTCACCGAAACGCCAGCGGCAGTTGAAGTGGAAATAGTGCCGAGGTCATGGTTGGTAATATTAATAACCGGGCCATAAGAATCAATTACAAAATTAGGCGTAGTATCGCTTTTACTATTACCGGCACGGTCATAAGTAGTAACTCTTAATCTAGTGGAAGTTGACTGAGTGGTGGTAGCATTTTCTAGCATTAAACCAAACGGTAGCGTAGTAGTTGCTTGATGATACCAAATAGAGCCACCGTCAAGCGAGTAATCTAAGGAAACAACGTTATAATCAACGCCAAAATTATCAGAGATATTATAAGAAATATTAAAATGACTGCCGCCCTTAATCTGTGAAGAGGCATTAGGAGAAATTAAAGATATTTCTGGATCAGTAGAATCAATAGTAAAATTAGTAGAAGTACCGGTGCTAGAATTACTATAAGTATCATAAGCAATTACCCGCACCGAGCTAGAGGCAGAGTCGACCTCAGGCACAGACCAAGGCAGGCTCCTAGTTGATGATGAAGTGGTGGCAATATTTGTCCAAGAGGAACCGCTATTAATTGAATAATCAATGGAAAAAAAGTCTAAATTTCCCGGGTCGGTTAAAGTCCAAGTAATATCATTAAAAGTTGAACCGCCTTGCAAATATTCGCCGCCAACCGGATTGGTAACTACTAAACCCTGAGGGGAGCCATCCCAAATAAAATCAACATCGGCCGTCGACGTATTACCTGATACATCAGCTGCAGCCAAACGAACAACATAGCTACCGGAAATATCGGCGCTAAAAGAAGGGTTGGCAATATTACCACTAGGACTAAAAAGGGCATTACCAGGACCGGAAATTTTAGTCCAAGTATAGGAAGCGACGCCGTTAGTATCGGTAGCGGAAGCACCGGCAGCCGTCGGCGTGTTAATCGTGCCTAAATCAGAATCGGTAATAGTAATACTCGGAGCAGTCGTGTCCCAAATAAAGCTGACATCAGCCGTAGAAGAAATACCGACACCATCAGTAACTGTGAGACGGGCAACGTAAGCACCGTCAGTATCAGCGGCTAAAGTAGGGTCAGCAACTCCATTGGAAGGGGAAAAATTAATAATGCCCGGGCCAGAAACTTTAGCCCAGGAATAAGAAGCAATGCCGTTAGCATCGGTAGCGGAAGCACCGGCGGCAGTGGGAGTATTAATAACACCTAAATCAGAATCGGTAATGGTAATAATAGGAGCGCTGGAGTCGATAGTAAAAGTGTCAGAAACTGAGCCGTCTGACTGATTATTAAGGCTATCTAAAGACCTAACATTAACGGTGTGCACTCCCTCCGAAAGCGTGGTGGTAGTACAAGAATAATCTTCACTATTAGAATTAAAACTGCCATCAACGGCGCTGCAAGCGGTCCAGGCCCCGCCATCGACCTGATATTGAACGCCTACAATATTAAGAAAAGTGTCCACCGCATTACCAGTAAAAGTCGGAGTTAAATCATCTGTAGGGTCTGGTGCGACCGGATTAATAGTGATATCAGGGGCGGTCGTATCCCAAGTTAAAAGAAAAGATTCAAAACTATCAAAGAAGCCGTCGTTAGCCGTTAAAGTAATAGTGTAGACGCCATCAGTATCCGCGGAGATAGTGGTATCTTCGGCATTAGGAGTGCCAAAAGTAATAACACCAGGACCACTATAGCTCCAAGTCCAAGAAGTGGCGCCGGTGGTAGTAGCACTTTGACTAAACTGCACCTTCTCTGCCCGATCAGACATCGGCGTGATTGTGGGGCCGGAAAGATTAACCGTAAAACTATCGCTCAAACTACCATCAGACTGATTGCCGGCAAAATCACGAGCGCGTACATTCACACTATGGACACCTTCGATTAAAGCTGGGGCGATAGTACAAACATAGTTTTCATTACTGGAATTAAAATTACCATCAGCCGCCAAACAAGCCAACCAAGCGCCACCATCAACACTATATTCCACTGCGCTAATAGAACTTAAAGCATCACTGGTATTGCCAGTAAAACTAGGAGTGGAATCACCGGTAGGATCAGGGCTGACAGGATTAATAGTAATGCTCGGCGCCGTTGTATCCCAGATAAAATTAACATCAGCCGTGTTGGTATTGCCGGCATTGTCAGTAACCGTTAAACGAGCCACATAGGCACCAACGGTGTTAGCTGAGAGAGTGGGATTAGTGCTGGTGGCAGATGGAGAAAAAGTAATAGTGCCGGGACCAGAAACTTTAGTCCAAGCATAGGAAGCGATGCCGTTAGCATCGGTAGCCGAAGCACCGGAGGCAGTGGGGGTATTGATAGGACCTAAATTAGAATTAGTAATGGTGATAGCGGGAGCGGTTGTATCCCAGATAAAATTAACATCAGCCGTGTTGGTATTGCCGGCATTGTCAG